>CAKQWA010000005.1 GCA_934277945.1 uncultured Alphaproteobacteria bacterium | reverse complement strand
GAACAGAGGATTGATTCTGTCAGGCGGGTGTCCCATGCGAAAAATTGTTTTGACATTCATTTGCACCTTATGGACAACCGGCGGCGCGGTCGCCGCGGCGGTGACGCCTGCGTACAAGTTGGGCGGTTCTTACGCGTCTGAAACGACAAGTTCGACTTGTTTGGAGGGACACGCCGGCGCGACGCTTTCCAATTCCGGATGCAAGAATGTGCGTCAATGTCAAACGGACAGCGACTGCGGCGACAACAAGCATCACATCTGCCGGCGCAATCAATGTGAATATCAGGAATGTACCGGCATCACCGACACGCTGTCGTGTTCGTATTCGCCGATGCGTTCGTGCGTCAAAAACGATGTGAGGGATCGTTACGAATGTCGGGTCACTTGCACTTGGGACGATGTTAAAGAAGACACGTCGCAGGGGTTCAAGCAGGAAGATTTGTACAAACGTATTCAGTTTGAATACAAACTTTGGACGGATCAGGCAAACGCGGCGGCTTTTTTAAGCGGCTTTACGGAAGCGCAGTTGACAAAACTGTTCAAGCGCGACGATATCAACATGATGACCTGTTACAAAGGAAAAGTGCAAAAGTGTCCGTACATTCACTTGGATCAAAGAGGCTCTGGCGCCACTTTTTACGATTACATTGATTCGCCGTGTATGCCGTGTTCCATTGCAACCGGCGGGACTTGGGGCGTAAACGGCGAAGAAGACACGAACAAACAAGGCGCGTATCCGTTTTATACGATTAACTTGGAGCGGCTAAAGGACGTTCAGGACGGCAAACTGATTGATATTATGAAATACGGCGGGTACGCCAGAGTGGCGTACTATCCGCGCGGATGCGGCGATACGGTCGCCGTGGCGATGGTTTTGAAAAGCACGCCGAATGTCGCCTATCAGTTGTCGCACAGAATACCGCTTGCCGTCAGCGAAAGCATTAACACGCAGTTGATTGAAGACGAATTCGCAAAGGTCAAGCCTTCAAGCACGAAACCGAAGTTGATCGGCTTGGGGGAAACGGATTTCTGCATGACGTTGGGAATGACGCCGCGTCTTCAAAGTCCGCCAGATGAAGATCCGAAAAAATACTACATTTACGGTTATTCCAAACTGATGGGGTTGGTCTACGCGCCGCAACAAGCGGGGCACACATACGCTTTTGACGAAAACGGCAACCGCATCTACGTCAACTTTAACATTCCGCAAGGAAACCTGTTTTGCTGTATGCACACCACCAACTACTATAAGGACAACAATTTTTCGCCCTGCGTGCGCGTCAGTCCGAAATAGCGAACGAAACACGCTTGAAAAAAGCGTGCGGGGCGGCAAACAAGAAGTGTCACAGTCGCATGAGAGCCTCGTGTTTGCCGCTTCCTTTAAAAAACAAACCCCGCTTTTAATGGCGGGGTTTTGCTTTTTGCGGCTTTTTCTTACATGAACGCCTTTTCAAAAATGCCGACGGTTTCTTTCAGCGACAGCGGATATCTGTCCATGGCGAACAGGTTGCTCATGGTGCGGTACGCGTTGCGCGCCAGCAATTCCATATCGTCCGCCTGTATGCCGTATTCCGTCATTTTCAGTCCCGTCAGATTGCATTTTTCATGCAGGCGGGCAATCGTTTCCACAAAGCGCATCGGATCGCTTTCCGACGGCACGCCCATTGCGTCGCACATTGCGCACAATTTTTCCGGAACGATTTTCGCAAAGAAAGTGAAATACGGAACGGCGAGCATCACCTGCGCCGCGCCGTGCGGCAGTTCCGGATGATACGCGCACATCGCGTCCGCCATGGCGCACAGCGACGTTACGCCGGACAGCGAACTGACGAACCCCGACAGCATACTTGCCAGCGAAATGTTCGCGCGCAAATCGGAATTACTGCCGTCTTCCACCGTACTGCGCAGATTGTCCGCAATCAGCGAAATGGTTTTCAGCGCGAAAACGTCGCTGACGGGCGTCGCTTTTTTGGCGATGTATCCCTGAACAGCGCGGTAAAACGAATCCAAGCCCTGAATTGCGGTCAAAAACGGCGGGACGCTTTTTGTCAAATCGGGGTCGACAAAGGAAATCATCGGGAAAGTCGACGTTTTGCCGAACGCGATTTTTTCGTGCAGTTGTTCGTTCGTGATGACAATCCACGGATTCGCCTCCGATCCCGAACCGGCGGTCGTCGGAACGGCGATGACGGGCAGGGCGCGGTTTTTCAGCGGCAATCCCTTGCCCGAACCGGTCATCATGTAATCCCATAAATCCCCCGGATTGCGCGTCATCAGCGCAATGGCTTTCGATGCGTCGATCACGCTGCCGCCGCCGACGCCCAGCACGAAATTGCAAAAATTGTCGCGTGCGATTTGCGAGGCTTCCATAATCATGCTTTTCGTCGGATTCTGCGTGATTTTGTCGTAAATCAGATACTCGATTTCCTGACGTTTCAGACTGTCCAGCACTTTGTTCAGCGTGCCGTTTTCTTTCAGAACCGTATCCTGTTCAATGACGATCATCGCCATTTTTCCGGGGAGTTTCGCCTTTTTCAATTCGTCGATTTTGCCCGAACCGAAAACAATCTTTGTCGGGATGTCGAAATCAAAGACCAGCATTTTCTTTCCTTTCGTTAAATCTTAACGCGTCGGACGCAAAAATCCGAACGGAGCGCGGACGGGCGCGGGTTGCGCGTCGGATTCGTCAGGCGATTCTTCCTGCGTCTGTCCGTCGTCTTGCGCTTCATCCGTTTCATCCGCTTCGGGCGTTTCCTCCGGCGCATCGTCGCGCGCGGCGGACTGCGCGTAAAAATCGTCCGCGTCAAAAGAGTCTTCCATTACCTCGACGTCTTCCGGCGTTTCTTGCGCGGCGGGCGCTCTGACGACGGGAGCGGCGGGCGCGGGGCGGTTGAAATCTTCAAAATCGCGCGCCGCGTTCAAAAAGCGGGCGTACACGCGTCCCATGGCGCACTCTTGAAACAAATTCGTCAGGAATTTGTCTTCGTCGTGATGTTCCAACATGGAAAACATCTGTTCAAAACGGTAGCAGAACTGGCGCACATACTGCATCAGCACTTCGTCGCGCATCAACTGCGCTTTCAGGTTGGGATCGAACATCGGCGTGTTTTCGGCGTTTTGAAGCACAATTTTGCAAAAAGCCCAGCGGTCGCCGTCGCCGATGCGGAACCAGACTTTTTCCGCGTGCGCGGCGGGAAGCAGCCCGAATCGGATTTCAATGTCGCACAAAAGGTCGTTCAATTCGTCGATGAACAGCGGGATGTTGTCCAGCACCAGCGCGCTTTTCGTCTGCACCTGCGTTTCCAAAAGCGTGCGCACCATGGCTTCCGCGTGATCGGCGGAGCGCCTGTTTTGAATCAGGAGCATATCAAGCGCGCGTCCCTGACTTTTCAGAACGAAAACGTTGTGAACCAGCGCGATGACCAGCCAAAAAGCAAAAACCGGCAGAAACGCGACGCCCGCCAGAACGGAAACGTCCGCAAGCGGCAATCCGAACAGCGCCGAAAAGCCGATTTGCGCGTAAATGTAGAACGCCACGCCGATAATCCACAGCAAAGATACGGTTACCGCGGAACTGAACAGAAAAATGGTACCAAGCACTCTTTTTAACCTTTCGCCGACAGTCTATATGCTTTATAACGTCATTGTAGCGTTTTTTTAAAATTTTGCTACTAAATTACTTTGCGGGACGTTTATTTCTTTTGGCGCGAAAAGGCGAACGATGAAACAGGAAGATTATTTGGATTTTGAAAAAATCATTGCCGAAATCGATACGAAAATCGAAGCGGTGCGGCACGTTGAAAATCCGCAGGGGTTTAACGTCGTCGAAGAACTCGCGCGCCTTGAAAAGAAACTCGACAAGAATCTGACGCAGATTTACGCGAAACTCACTCCGTGGCAGAAAACGCAGGTCGCGCGTCATCCGATGCGTCCGCACGCGGCGGATTACATCAGTCTGCTGATTACGGATTTCGTGGCGTTCGCGGGCGACAAATCGTTCGGCGACGACGAAGCCGTCATCGGCGGCATGGGGCGTTTTTACGATATTCCCGTCGTTGTTCTGGGATTGGAAAAGGGACACGACATCACGACCCGCATGAAGCACAATTTCGGCATGGCGCGTCCGGAGGGATACCGCAAAGCCGCGCGGCTGATGAAACTGGCGGACAGATTCGGTATGCCCGTTCTGGCGTTCGTCGACACGGCGGGCGCGTTTCCGGGAGTGGACGCCGAAGAACGCGGACAGGCGGAAGCCATTGCGCGCTCGATTGACGCGGGGCTGAATTTGCGCGTGCCGTTCGTCAGCGTCGTCATCGGCGAGGGCGGCTCCGGCGGGGCTTTGGCTCTGGCGGCGGCGAACAGGGTTTTAATGTTGGAACATTCCGTTTATTCCGTCATTTCGCCGGAGGGGTGCGCGTCGATTTTGTGGCGCGACGGCACGCAGGCGCAAAAAGCGGCGGAGGCTTTGCGGCTGACGGCGCAGGATTTGAAGCAATTCGGCGTGATTGACGAAATCATACCGGAAAAAGCGGGCGGAGCGCACCGTTTCCGCGCCGAAACGGTGACGGCGGTCGGGCGCGCCGTTCTGAATCATCTGAACGAATTGCGCACGCTGTCGCCCGAAATGGTTTATCGGGACAGACAGGACAAATTTTTGAAAATGACGCGCCTGTAACCGCGTTAGTCGGTAAAGCGGTCGTAAAGTTCCTGCAATTCCTTGATTTTTTCTTCTTTGTCCTCGCCGGACAGAGATTCGCCGATGCAGCATTGCAGATGCTTTTGCAGGATTTTGGATTCGACGGCTTTGACGGCGGCGCGAATCGCTTTCAGCTGAATGAGGATGTCGGGACAGGCGCGATTCTGCTCGATCATTTTCTTGACCCCCTCCATTTGACCGGCAATGCGGTTCATGCGGGCGATTTGATCCGTGTGGGCAGGGTAGGTGCGAGTTTCAGTCATAGTGCAATCCTTTATATTCAGTCTGTTAAAACGCCCATGTTTTCGGCAGGGACGTTTCGGAAATTTTAACGGCGCCGCGCAGGTGGACGGCGGCTTCTTCGGCGGCGGCGACGTCGTTCGCATGGACGAAAGCCAGCGGCGTGCGCGGGGAAACGAACATCCCCGGACGGCACAAATTGGAGTATCCCGCCGCGTAATCTATCTTGTGTTCCAAATACAGATGCCCGCCGCCCATTTCAATCAGCGACAAGCCCAGCCAGCGCAGATTGATGCTTTCGACGTATCCCTCTGTTTCGGGGTAAATCGGGCGGATGACGGACGCGGAGGGCAAAAACGCTTCGGGATTTGTTAAAAACGCCGCCGAAACGCCTTGCGCCGTCAACATTCTGCCGAATTGTTCCGCCGCTCTGCCGGAATTCAGCGCGTCTTCCAGTTTTGTCACCGCGTCGCGCTCGTTTGCCGCCAGATTGTTGTGCAACAGGGCGGTCGCGCACACGCGCATGACCAACTGATGAATGTCGGGGTTGCGGTTTTGCGCCGAAGCCGTCAGATAGTTCGTCGCTTCCCACACTTCCAGCGCGTTGCCGACCGTCGTGCCGGTGACGTAATCCATTTGCGAAAAAGTGACGGACGTTTTGACGTTGAACGCCGCCGCCGCTTTTTCAAACAAATCCGCGCAAGCGTCCGCCGCCGCCCGATCCTGCGTAAACGCGCCGTTGCCGACTTTGATGTCAAGCGTCAGATTGTCCGCGCCGCCCGCGATTTTCTTGCTTAACAGGGACATGATCATCAGCGGGATGCTGTTGACCGTCGCGGACACGTCGCGGATGCTTTGAATACGCGAATCGGCGGGGACGATTTCTTCGCTCGGCGTCATGAACGCGCATCCGGCTTCCTGCAAAACGCGTTTGAAGCGGTTGACCGACGGGCGCGACGAAAAGCCTTTGATGCCTTCCAATTTGTCAAGCGTGCCGCCCGCGTGATACTGCATCCTGTCAGAAATCATCGGGACGTACGCGCCGCACGCCGCCAGCAAGGGAGCGGCGATAATCTCCAATTTGTCTCCCACGCCCGCCATGGCGGACAGATTGACGACCGGTCCGTTCAATGCCGTTTGCGACCAGTCGATGACAAGCCCCGTGCCGACGATCGCCCTGATGAAAGCGGTCAGTTCATCAACGTCCACGCCGTTTATCAACAAAGCCATCATCATGGCGGCGATTTGACCGTCGGAAACGGACCAATCGTTCACGCCTTGAACGAAAGCGTCAATTTCCCGCTCTGTCAGTTTAAGACATTCGCGCTTGTGATGAATGATTTGCTGAATTTGCATCTGCGCCGCGCCGTTGAAAATAAGAAAAAGGCGCCGTCAGAAACGACGCCTTTCCTTTTTGTTGATTACGCCAAGGATTTCGCGTGCTCGAAACCTTCCAATCCGAAGTATTCGGCAATCGTCTGACCGATGTCGGAATAGGTGTCGCGGCATCCGAGGAAGCGGGGTTTCACACCCTTGCCGAACATGATGACGGGAACGTATTCGCGCGTGTGATCCGTGCCGCGATACGTCGGGTCGCAACCGTGGTCGGCGGTGATGAACACGATGTCGCCTTCTTTGAGTTCTTTCATCAGTTCCGGCAGGCGCGAATCGAAGTATTCCAAGCCGCGCGCATAACCGGACACGTCGCGGCGGTGACCGTAGTACATATCAAAGTCGACGAAGTTCGGGAAAATGATCGAACGGTCGCCCGCGGTTTTCACCTGTTCGAGCGTGCGGTCGAAAATTTCGGGCAATCCGACGGCTTTCACCGCTTCGGTGATGCCCTGCGCCGCGAAAATGTCGCTGATTTTGCCGATGGAGATGACGTTGCCGCCGGCGGCTTTCATCTTATCCAGAACAGTCGGCGCGGGAGGCAGGACGGAGTAGTCGTGACGACCGCCCGTGCGCTTGAACGATTTGGCGTCTTCGCCTTCAAAAGGACGGGCGATGACGCGGGCGATCAAGCCGTTTTCCGTGCGTTTGTTCAGCAAATCGCGCGCGATGTGGCAGATTTCGTACAGGCGTTCCAAACCGAAGTATTTTTCATGGGCGCAAATCTGGAACACGCTGTCCGCAGACGTGTAAACGATGGGTTTGCCCGTCTTGATGTGTTCTTCGCCCAATTCTTCCAAAATGACGGTGCCGGAAGCGGCTTTGTTGCCGATGACGCCGGGGATTTTCGCCTCTTTGACGAATTCGTCAATCAAATCCTGCGGGAAGCTGGGATATTCGGGCGGGAAGTAGCCCCAGTCGAACGTGACGGGAACGCCCGCCATTTCCCAGTGACCGCTGGTCGTGTCTTTGCCTTTGGACACTTCTTTGCAAAAGCCGTAAGCACCCGTGATTTCGGAAACGGGAATCTGCAAATTCGGCAGATATTCGCCTGTGCATTGTTTGTAGATTTCACCCAAGCCCAATTTGACCATGTTGGGAATGTTCAGAGGACCCGTGCGGTCTTTTTCCGCTTTGCCCTCCGCGCAATACTGCGCGATGTGTCCCAGCGTCGACGCGCCGACGTCGTTGAATTTGTCCGCATCGGGCAGGGCGCTGACACCAAAAGAATCCAACATCAAAATGACAACTCTTTTCATTGTGCTATCCTTTACACAGTTATCGTTTCATAGACCGTCGGATAAGGCTCCGACTTGCCTTCACATATTTCGACGTAATTATGCACCATTTTCTCGGCTTGGGCAAAGGTTTCTTCATTTTGTGCATGAATTACCGCCAAAGGCGCGCCTTTCTCGACGTAAGAGCCGACGGACGCGAAATCCGCAAAGCCGACGGCGAAGTCGGGCTTTTGCGTCACCGGCGAACGCCCTCCGCCCAAAACGACGAACGCGTTGCCGATTTGCCTTGTGTCGACGGTGCGGATATAACCGCTTTTTTCCGCCAAAACGGGACGGACAAACGCCGCTTGCGGCAAATGCTTCTGCGGGTTGTCGATGAAATCGGCGGGACCGCCCATCGCCGCAACCATGCGCGCGAAAATTTCCGCCGCCTTTCCCGAATCCAAGGCTCCTTGTATTTTCGTCCGCGCTGCGTCGCGATCGGCTGCCAGACCCGTTAATAACAGGGCCTCAGAACACAGAGCCGTCGAAACAGCAAGCAGACGCGGTTCTCTGTAAGAACCTTTCAGGAATTCGACCGCTTCGGCAATTTCCAAAGCGTTGCCGACCGTGCGGCCCAACACCTGATTCATGTCCGTTATCAGAGCGCGGGCGGGCAATCCCGCTTTTTGCGCCACCGTAACGGTCAATCCGGCAAGCGTGCGCGCGTCGTCAATGTTAGACATAAACGCGCCGTTGCCGCATTTCAAGTCGACGACAAGCGCGTTTGCGCCTCCCGCCAGTTTTTTCGACAGGACGGACGCCGTAATCAGCGACGGCGACTCGATTGTGTCCGTCGCGTCGCGGACGGCGTAAATCCGCTTGTCCGCAGGCGCCAAATCGCTCGTCGCGCCGATGACGGCGCATCCGACCTCTTTGACCACCCTGTGAAAAGTTTCCGTGTCGGGCAGAACCGAGTAGCCGGAAATGGAGTCGAACTTGTCGACCGTTCCCCCCGTGTGTCCCAGCCCGCGCCCCGAAATCATCGGGACGTACGCGCCGCACGCCGCCAGAACGGGCGCGAGTATCGCGCTGACTTTGTCTCCGACGCCGCCCGTGGAATGTTTGTCGATAACGGGTCCGTTCAAGTCCGCCCACGACATCGTCTGTCCCGAAGATGCCATCGCCTTTGTCAAAGCGACCGTTTCGTCGCAATCCAGTCCTTTCAGGCAAACCGCCATGGCGAACGCCGCGATTTGACATTCCGAAACGGACCAGTCCGCGACGCCCCGAATGAAGAATTCGATTTCCTCATCCGTCAGTTTTTTGCCGTCGCGTTTGTGGCGAATGACCTCTTGGGCAAGCATTTTTTAGTAAGCGCTCGTCGATTTGACGGAATCGTCGCCGTTCAGCGAAGCGATCAGCGCGTCGCGCAAGCCGCTGGCGCCGAAACGGAACGTCATCAGGGAGATCCATTCGGGGCCCATGATTTTGTCCGCCAAAGCCATGTATTCGCCCGCCTGCGCCGTCGTTTTAACGCCGCCCGACGCTTTGAAGCCGACGGGTTTGCCCGAATCGCGAATCACTTCCAGCATGACGTTCGCCGCTTCCGGAGTCGCCGACACGGACGTTTTGCCCGTCGACGTCTTGATGAAATCGGCGCCGCATTCAATCGAGAGTTTCGACGCTTCGGCAATCAAATCCGCGTGCGCCAGAACGCCGCTTTCAATGATGACTTTCATCGTTTTGTCGCCGCAAGCCGCGCGCGTCGCCGTCAACAGTGCTTTCGCCGCCGCTTTGTCGCCGCTCATGAATGCTTTGTAGGGCAGGACGACGTCGATTTCGTCCGCGCCGTCTTTAATCGCCTGCGTCGTTTCGGCAACGGTCGCTTCAACGTCCGTGCTTCCGTGCGGGAAGTTTACGACCGTCGCGATGCGCACCGGCGTTCCCGCCAGTTCCTTTTTCGCCAGAGCGACGAAACGGGGCCAGACGCAAACCGCCGCCGTGTGACCGAAGTCGCCATGCGATTTGGCGCACAAGTCGATGATGGTCTGTTCGGTGTCCGTGTCGTTCAGCGATGTCAAATCCAGTGATTCCAAACCTCTTTTTGCGATTTCTTTCATGTTCATGATTAAATCTCCGGTACCAGACGCGTGATGATGCGCTGCAATTTTTCGCCGGCCTCGTTCGCCATGGACAGCGTTTCTTCGTGGGTCATTTTTTCTTTGACCATGCCCGCGCCGTAGTTCGTGATGACGGACACGCCGCAGACTTTCATGCCGCAGTGAATGGCGCACAGCGTTTCGGAAACCGTGGACATGCCGACGGCGTTCGCGCCAAGGCTGCGGAACATCATGATTTCGGCGGGCGTTTCAAAGTTCGGACCCGACGTCATGATGTACACGCCGGAGAACATATTGATGCCTTCTTTTTCGGCGGCGTGAATCAGTTTCTTGCGCAGAGCGGGATCGTACGCGTAGGTCATGTCGGGGAAGCGCGGTCCGAATTCTTCGTCATTCGGTCCGATCAGGGGGTTGCAGCCCGACAGGTTGATGTGATCGGAAATCATCATCAGGCTGCCCGGCGCCATGTCGCTGTCCAAAGAACCGGCGGCGTTCGTCAAAATCATGGTTTCGATGCCCAGTTTCTTGTACGCGCGGATGACCAGAGCCAAACTCGCGGGGCTGTGACCTTCGTAGAAGTGGACGCGGCCCTGCATACACAAAACGTCGACGCCGTTCAGTTTGCCGATGACCAGCTGACCCGCGTGACCCGACACCGTCGATTTGGGGAAGCCCTCGATATCCTGATACGGAATGACGACCGGATTTTCAATCGCCTTTGCCAAACCGCCCAGACCGGAACCTAAAATAATGCCGATTTTCGGGGCGTAGTCGCCGATTTTCGATTTAATCTGGGATGCAACCTGATTGATAGTTTCTTTCATTACAAAGACCTCGTTTTTGTTCATAGAGTTAATCATCGCCGTCATTTTCCCGCGAGATTTTCGGGACCGAAGGACAGCGGCAACATTTCCGCCAGCGTGACGGTTTCGCGCACGCCGTTTTGATCGCAGATGTGTATTTTCGTTTGCGGAGTCGAAAATTCGCGGATGCGCTGTCTGCACGCGCCGCAGGGGGACACAAGATTTTCCCCGTCGCCCATGACGACGATTTCGTCAATTTTTGTGTCGCCGCCCATAATCATGGCGGAAATGGCGGATTGCTCCGCGCAAGACCCGACCGGATAGGATGCGTTTTCGACGTTGCAGCCGACGTACATTTTGCCGCTCGCCGCCTTGATGACGGCGCCGACGCGGAAGTGCGAATACGGCACATAAGCCTTGCCCATCGCGTCGCGCGCGGCGGAAAGCATTTCGTTTAAAGTCGTCATGGCTTTCCCCATACTTTTGCCTGAATTTCAAACAATCCTTCCGGCGAAACCCTTTCATCCGGAAGATGTTATTGCATCAGTAATAACAGAAAAATTTTCCATAAACTAACATTTTCTTAAAAAGGTGTAAAAAAAAAGGTTGGTTTTGGATGCACCGTCCTTTATAAGATAAAAAGTTTAATCTGCCGTTGGGGGTTTTGTTATGTTTTCTTTGGATAAGTATCCTTCCTTTCACGTTTTGACCCATCCGCTGATCCAGCACAAGCTGACGCGCATGCGCGACAAAACGACGTCGACTCGCACGTTCCGCGAACTGCTTAAAGAAATCGCCTTGCTGATGGGATACGAAGTCACAAGGAATCTGGCGCTGACGTACGAGGAAATCGAAACGCCGCTGTGCCCGATGACCGCTCCCGTCATCGCGGGCAAAAAACTGGTCATCGTCCCGATTCTGCGCGCGGGAATCGGCATGGCGGACGGCTTGCTGCAGCTGGTGCCCTCCGCGAAAGTCGGTCACATCGGGCTGTACCGCGATCCCGAAACGCTGAAACCGGTCGAATATCTGGTCAAACTGCCGCCCGTCGAAGACCGCCTGTTCATTTTGGTCGATCCGATGCTGGCGACGGGAAATTCCGCGAACGCCGCCGTCGAGACGCTGCGCAAACGCGGCGTGCCGGAGGATAAAATCATCTTTTTGGCACTGGTCGCCGCGCCCGAAGGCGTCAACGTCTTTTATAAAGAGCATCCGAGCGTGCCGGTTTACGTCGCTTCCGTCGACGAAAAACTGAACGACCACGCCTATATCGTCCCCGGTTTGGGCGACGCGGGCGACCGTTTGTTCGGGACAAATCCCAGATAATGTCGTAACATACGAATCTGTTTGTCGGAGTCGATCGCATGAGCGGTAAATTGAAAAAGATTCTTATCGGACTTGCCGTCTTTTTAATTGTCGGCGGCGCGGGAGCCTACTTTCTTTTGCCCTCGACGATCAACTGGGGCGGCGTGTCGCAGGAGATCGCCGAAAAAGTCGGCAAAATCACCGGAACGCGCATGGTCGTTTCGGGAGAGCCGGTCTTTTCCATGCGTCCGACCCCGACTTTGAAATTCAAACGCGTCGAAATCAAAAACGCGGCGGGCGCGTCCGCGCCGAACCTGCTTGTCGCGCCGTCCATGGAGATCACGCTCGATTCGGGCGCGCTGTTCCGCCGGAAAGCGATTATCAGGAAAATCACGTTCGTCAAGCCCGAACTGTTCGTCGAACAACTGGAAGACGGGCAGTGGAACTACCGTTTCGGCTTTCTGAACTCCCGCACCCAGCCGCCCGATTTCCGCTTTGAAAGCATCTTGATCAGCGAAGCGGCGGTGACGGTTAAAAAGCGCGGCAAACCGGAAAGAAAACTCGACAATTTCAACGTCGAAATCTTCGCCGACAGTTTGCAGGGACCTTTCTCTTTGGAAGGCACCGTCAAATTGCAGGAGGACAACTGGCGGTTTTCCATTAAAACGCCGAAGTTGGAAAAAAACGCCCTGCCGTCGTTTTCCGCAAATCTGATTCACGTTCCGTCCGAAACGATTTTGTCTTTTTCCGGCGGCTTTTCCCAGCGCGAAGAAAGCGTGTGGGAGGGGAGCGTCAATTTCGACGTGCGCAAAACAAACGCCGCCTTTAAAATGTTCTTTCCCGAAGCCGAACTTGCAGGCGATTTCTTCGCCGAACTGTCCGGCAACACGACCGCGCGCATCAATTTGGAAACGGGAGCGTTCGCCGTCAAGGATCTGTTGTTCAAATACGGCGAATCCTCCGCGTCGGGTCAGTTGACTTTCACGCGCGAAACGGCGGGAACGGACGAAGCCGGCACCGTCGTCATCGCCTCGTCGCTGGAAGGCGCGCTGAACGTTTCTAAATTTTCGGCGAATCCGTTTGCCGCGCACGGCGGACAATTCGCCGTGTTTGCGGCGAAGTACGTTCTGCCCGCCTTTAAGGACGTTAAAACGAACGTTAAAGTGAACATGGACACGTTTGAATACAACCGCGACAACGTGCGCTATGTCAAATTCACCGTCGCGGACGCGGACGGCACTCTCGGCGTGAACGATTTTGAAATGTCCTTCCCCGGAAATTCGCTGTTGAAAGGACGCGCGGAAATGGTGTCCGTCAACGGCGCACCGCTGATGCGCGGCACGGCGGATTTGGCGTCGGACAACGTCGGTACGGCTCTGCGCTGGATGAACGCGCCTTTGCCCGAAGAAATCCCGCAAAACCTGTTGCGTTCGCTGTCGCTGAAAACGCATTTTTCGTTCTCGCTCGACGAATTGTCGTTCAGCGGCGCGGAATTCAAAATCGACCTGACGGAAGGCAAGGGGGCGGGGACGTTCGGCTTGGGCGAGCGCAACGACATTTACATCGCCGCCGATGTCAACGAATTGAACTTCGACGCGTATTTCCCCGAAAAGCGAAACGCGTCCAAAATGTTCGTCAATCAGCTGATTCAGCAGAAAAGCGGCGCCGAAAAAGTCAAAATGCTTTTTGAAAAACTGGCTTTTTTGAACACGACGGACTTGCGCCTTGACATTTCGTCGCAGTTGGTGACGTGGGCGGACACAAAAATGCAGAACGTCGTCGTGAAAACGAACGTCAAAAACGGCATGATGATTGTGGAAGACCTGTCTTCAACCGATTTCTTCAAATCCTCCGTTTCCCTGAAAGGCTATGTGACGGGCTTCGGCAGTATGCCGACGTTTTCGGAAAACGGGCTGGATATCGTTTTTGAAACGCGGCAATTCAAATCGTTCGGCAAGGACATCGGCATGGAACTGCCCAAGAATTTCGAGCGTTTCACCGGATCGGATTCGATTTTGCTGAAAGGCAATCTGTCGGGCGCGCTGACAAAACTGAACGTCAATATGTTCGCGGGTTTCGGCAAATTCAGTTTCGACGCCGCCGGAAACATTGATTTGACTCCGAACGGCGTTGATTTTGAAATGGGCGTGTCGCGCCTGAAACACGACAATTTCAGGAATTTCGTGCGCTTTTTCGCGGAAGGCTACCGCCCCGCAGGACAAAAGCCGGTCGCCATGACGTTTGTCGGGCGCGTTGTCAAAAAGGCGGACGACTACCATGTCAACATGAACGCCGGCACGCAAATCGACGGCAAAAACCTGACGGGTGTGCTGGACATTCGCCGCGAACCGCAAAAGAAAACGGTCGTTTCGGCGGATTTGAACATTGTCGATGCGCTGGATGTTGCGCCGCTTCTGCCGGATATGAAATTGACCCAGCCGCCGATGCAGTCGGAGGAAAAACGCCCCGTTTTCGCGTTTTTGGGCGACGAACCCCTGTTCCAGAAAACCGCTCCCGATTTTTCGTTCATGGGCGATTATCTGGCGGATGTCCGTTTCAAAGCCGCCGGATTGATTTGGCAGGGCGCGGATTTCAAGGATGTTGACGGCGCGCTGACGCTGAACGACGGCAAAATAAACCTGTCGATAACCTCTGCCAAATGGAATGACGGCGCGCTGACGGCGAAAGTGCTTCTGGACACGCGCGAGGGCGTCGCCGTGTCGTCCCAAATTGATTTGGCGGCGATGAAATCCGAAACGGGCGTGTTCGGCGGCAAGGATTTCGATTTGTCGTTCAACCAGTTGAATTTGTCGCTGACCTTGCAGGCGAGCGGTGCGACCGCGGCGGACGCTTTCAGGTCTTTGGAAGGCAAAGGGCGTCTGCATATCGACGGCGCGGCGTTCCACAAGATGAATTTGCTGATGATTACAAAATCGCTGACGGACAGGAAATTGCCCGATCAGGCAACGTTCGACACGCTGGCGACTTCCGGCAAAACCGTTTTCGACAACGTGACCGCGCCGATTGAAATCATGGCGGCGAAAGCGACCCTGCAACCCGTCGAGTTGACTTTTGACGGTAAAAAATTCTTGCAAAGCAAGGTGATATACGATTTTCCGTCGCGCGTGCTGGATGCGACTTTCGAGCTTCCCGTGTCGCAAAATCCGAGCGCGCCGGCATTGAAAAAAGTGATTTCCCGCAACGAAAATACGGCTTCCGTGCGGTCGAACAACACCGCCGTTTTGGGCTTTTTCGTCAAAGAACGCGAAGAACTCGATAAAAAACTCCAAATGGAAGAGGAAAACCGCAAACAGCGCGAATTGATGCTGAAACAAAAGCAGACGGAGGAGAAAAAAGCGGGATTGCGCCCCTTGGAAAGCCGCATGGCGCTGGAAACGGGCTCGGCAAAGGAAAAATACGCGCGCGTCGTGGAAATTTCCAAAAAGACGAAATTGGACGCGGCGCAGATTTTCCAGATGTCGCTGGACGTCAAGGCTTTGGAGGATTTTGAAGCCAGAGTGAACGCCCTGTTGCAGCAAGAGGAGGTGAACGCCGAGGAAGTCAAGGCGTTGGAAGATTTCGGCACCCTGAAAGTGCCCGTCCTGAAAAAGAAAATTCAGCAGATGTACGACATCGCCGTTTTGTCCGTTTCCCGTTTGGAAATTTCCGAAGCGAACGAAAAAGGCAAGGCTTTGCTGACCGAAATCATCAAAAAGACCGTCAAAAATCCGGATTTTTCGGATACGGCGGACGAAGCGCGCGGTTTGCTGAAAGGGTTGGACGATATCGCCGTTCAGTCGCAAAAGGAAAACGACATGACCGCTTTGACCGTCAATGCCGGCAAAGTCGCGGCGCTGGTTTCGCAGATTGAGGAGCTTAACTTGAAGCTTGACGGTTTGATCGCGGCAGAGGCTCAACGCCTGAAAGACGAGGAAATCGCCCGTCAGAAAGCGTTGGAGGAACAGGCGCGCATCGCGGCGGAGAAACAGAAAGCCGCGCAACAGTCCGCCGAAGACAAAAAAGAAGTGAAAAAACAGGCAAAGAAAGAATCCGGCATGGTCATCCTGCGCAAAGAGGGTTCCAAAGTCATCCGGATTAACATGGAAACGCCGCACGAAAAAACGGGCGACGTTGAAGCGTCCGGAACGTCCGATAACGACGCGCAACCCGCGCCGGATGCTTCTTCACCCGAAACAAACGCGGACGCGCAACCGCCGTCTTCCGATCAGCCGGAAAAGAAAACGCCCGCAAAACCGATTATCATCCGGAGGAACTGATTTATGTTTAAAACACGCAACGCCTTTGTCATCGCCTTTCTTTCAACGCTTGCCGCTTGCGCCTCCGCGCCCGAACCGGTCGAGCAAAAGCCGGCGGTCGTTCAGCAGGTCGTTGCGCCCAAGCCCGTCGTTTCAGAGCCGACTCCCGCCGATTTCAAACGGTCGGCGCAAACGCTGATTGCGCATTTGAACAAATCCGGCGTTTTGACGACGACGAACGGCGAAAAGGGGAAAATCAGGGTGTTGCGGATTGTCGACACGACTAAAAAATTCGACACGGCGCAAATCCGGCGCGACGTGCAGGCGACCATGCGCATCATGCTGAAAAACGCGAAAGTGCTGTCTTTGACGGCGGACGCGCAGGAAGCGGCGGATTTCTTTTTGTCGGGCAGAATCACGTCCCGCATCGCCCATGTGCGCGGCAAAAAACGCACGGAATACTACATTTATTTAACGCTGTCCGACGCGCGCGGAATCAATTTGTGGGAAAACGACTCCGCTGTCGTGGCGCGCCCGCCCGCCGTCAAACGTCCGGCGCAAAATCAGGGTCAGACCAAGATATCCAAGTAAGTGCCGCGCGGCGCGTTCAGATAATATCTTTTCCCGTCGATTTCGACAAACGGATCGGCGGGATTCGCTTTGTAAGAGGAGCGCACGGCGACGGCGCGCGCGGAATCGCCGTTGTTCGCCCGTTCGGATTTGGACGGCGTGAACGCCCGCGACGAAGCGGCGATTCTGTCCGTGTTAACTCCGGTTTGCGTGTTGTTGAATGAAATTTCCGCCATGGCGACATCCGAAACGTGTGCAGAGTAAAAGATTATTTAACTTAATTAGTATAATCAAAAAAGAAGCATAAGTCCATTTTTGTTTCAGAAAGAGCGCAAAATGTCCGATTCGCTGGAATTGTCGAAATTTTCCTTAACCCGTATGTCGCACGATTTGGCGGGAATGATGACCGCTTTGTCCGCCAGTTTGGAACTTTTGGACGAAGCCGGAGGCGCGGACGCCGAGTCGCTTTCACTGGCGCAGGCGGCGGCGCAGGGGCTGATTGCGCGCCTGACGTTTTTTCGCGCGGCATTCGGGGCGAAAGGTCCCCTGACAAGCGTGCGCGCGGCGAAAGAAACCGCCGAAACGTATTTGAAATCGTTGGAAAACAAGCCGATTGCCTATCGTTTGGATTTCAAACTTCCCGCCCAAGCGCCGATGTTCGTTTTGCGGCTGAGTCTGCTGGGTGTGCAGATTTGCGCCGATTGTCTGGCGCGCGGCGGCGATATCCGGATTGAAGTGAACGAAGCGCGCCGCACGTTTGAAATCACGGGTTCCGGCGAGCGCGTCGCGGTTGATCCGGCGATTGCGGATTTACTGAATGCCAAACCCGCGCCTTTGTCGTCGCCCAAGCAGGTGGCGGCGGCGTATTTCATAGAAACGGCGCAAGCGAACAAATGGCGTGTTTCTTTGGAGCAGGGAAGCGGCTATATTAAGATCGTGTGCGGCGAATGAGTGTGCGATGAACGGATTGCTGGAAGAATTTTTACAAAAGGCGGAACGGGAAGCGGCGACGTTGATGCGTCCGGAGGCGACCGGCGACTCTTTGCCCGACGACGCTCTGAAACGCTACGAGGGTTTCTTTCAATACGTCCGTTGCGTCGCACCGTTCGTACAGTTCTTCCGCGTGAACGATTTGGCGGAGCGCGCGCTGACCGCTCTGAACGCAAAAGGCGCGGATTCTTTGCGCGTTTGCGCTTCAAACACGCAGGAAATTGCGGATATTCTGGAAAAAGCCGCCGTGCTGGGACATGAGCCCGCCGCGCCGGATGCGCCGCAAATCGCCGCGCCGGATTTGCAAAATCTTTCAAATCGGGAGCGTTTGCCCGAAAAACTGCTTCAAATGGCGCAACTGTTGAGCGACAAGGAAAAGAAAATGGCGCGCAGACAGGCGGATTTGGACGAAAGACAAATTCGCGCCGAAAAGATGATACAAGCAGTTTCCCTGCGCCAAAACGCTTTGGACGCCATGGAGGCGAAATTGGCGGACGTGGACAGATTGCAAGCGGAAAAAAGCCGCCGGCTTGATTTGCGCGACAAGGAAACAAGGGAAAAGAGCGTCATCGCCGCCGAAAAAAGCGACGCGGCGGCGCAAATGGAAAAGGATTTGCGGGAGCGTCTGAGTGCTTTTGAAGCGCAAAATTCGGAACAAAAGCGCGAAAAGGACTTTTTGAACCGTCGGCAAGAGCAGTTGCACTCTTTAAGCGAAGAACTGGAATCCATGCAGACGGCTTTGGAGGAGCGCGGCAGGCAGGTGCAGGCGGCGAAAGACGAAAACGCCCGCGCCGAAGCGGAAAACCGCAAAATCCGCGACGAATTGTCTTCCCGCGACGTGCAGATGCGCGCGCTGGAAAAATCTCTGACAAAGAAAATTGACGAAACGGACGTTTTGCAAAAGGTGTTGCGCGAAAAAATCGACGACACGGAAAAGCGCATGGCGCAAAACGACGAGCAATGCCGCGCGGCGTTGAATCAGGCAAAGGAAACGCGCGCCGTTTTTGAAGAACTGCAAAGCAAGTACGCGCAGAAAATGCAGAAAAACGCCGATTTATACGAACGTCTGAAAATCCAGACTCTGAAAAACGGCGAATTGAACGGCATTATCGAGTCTTTGAAAAAGGACTGCAATCATCTGAAAAAGCACATTGAGGATATGCAGTTTCAAAATTCGCAGAACGATTTGGCGAATCAGGAAGCCCGCCGCGCCGGTGACGAATGGCGCAAAAAAGCGGCTTGTCTGGACGCTTTGTCCCCGTCGCTGACCCGCTTTGCGCAAGACGCCGTGACTTTGGTGACCGCCCGTCGCGCAATGGAAGCGTCTATGCCGGACGCCGCGCTGCTGCAAGGCTTGGAATCGTTGCAGAAAAATTTGGAAAACATTCTGCTGACGCTGTATTTGAAGCCCGTGTCGCAGTTGCGCAAATCGCTGGAAGCCTACGCGTTCGATTTGTACAAAACGACCAAACGCGCGGTGAATTTGGACGTCCGCATCGCCGACAACGCTTTCGCGGACGAAGCGTGCTGTAAAAATATCGCCGATATTTTGGGCAGATGCCTTGAAAACGCGATTAAGTACGCGACTTTGTTCAACAACGGTTCGCAGGCGGCGCTGGTGTTCAAGGTGGACATTACGGCGGATTGGAACGAGATTTTCGTTTCCGTTTCCGACAACGGCACGGGTGTTTCAATCGAGGCTCTGCGCGCCGTGGTGCAGGACGCCGTCGCGGGATTGGACGTGTCGCAGTTGTCGGACGAAGACGTGTTGCAGTATTTGCTTTGCGACAAGATTTTCGCGCACAGTCTGCCGCGCGGATTGGTGCGCGTTCAAAACCTGTTGCAGAAACTGAACGGCAAAATCGCGCTGTCGTCGTCGCTGAAAAACGGCTTCGGCATTCGTTTTTCCCTGCCGTCGACGCTGATGTACGCGCAGGCGTTGACGTTTTCGCGGGCGGGCATGACTTTCGCTTTGCCGCTGAACTGCGTCATTGAATCAAAGCCCGTTCTGCCTTACGAAATCGCGCAGACGGCAAACGGACAGAAGATGCTGTCGTGGCGGTCGATTGATTTGCCGTTCGTCGATTTGGCGGACTATTCCGAACACGAGGAAAGCGCCGAGCCCGCGGACGTTTACGCCGTCGTCGTGCAAACGGGTATGTGCCGTTTCGCGCTGCTGGCGGATCAAATTCTGACGACGCAAAAGATGATGGCGATTTCGGACAACGATGCCGCCGTGAAAAATCCGGTCTTTCCGAAAAAGGCGTTTTTGGAAAACGCGGCGACCGCGCTGATGCTGGATTTCCACGCTTTGACGCATTTGTTGCAGTTGATGCCTGTCGCCGTTCATTCGCCCAAAAGCGCGCGTCCCGCGCCGGAGGTTAAAAAGCGTTCGTTTTTGGTATACAAAGCCTCGCCGGAAGATTGTCAGGCGATCAGCGTCGATTATGTGGAATGTGTCGAAGATTTCGCGTCGTTCAAAGTGTCGCGCGACGGAGAAACGCCGAAAATCAAATATCACGACGTGCTGTTGGAATTAAGGGATTCCGCGACGGACAAAAATTTCTTCTACGCCCGCTCTTTGCTGATTTTGAATATGAACCAGCGCCGTTTCGCTTTGGCGATTCAGGAAATTCTGGATATTTGTGAAGTTGCATCCGACGAGATTTCAAACGGCGAAATCGCGTATCAGGGGCGCGCCGTCAAGATTGTGTCAAGCGACGATTTTTAAAAGAAAATCAGCACGCCCGCGCGGATGTCGCGCACGTCTTTCGCCGGTCTGTCCTCGAAAGTGAAATCGGCGACCAGTTCGACGCGCTTGGCGACGGATACGGACGCTTGCGCCGCGTAGGTCATGACGGACGCGTCCTTTTGCGTGTAGACGGTGCGGTGCGCGGACGCGTTCAGCCGCCAGAATCCGAAATCCGCCGAAAGACCGATTTTAACGCCCGCGCCGGCGATTGCGGAATCGTTCAGATAGCCGCCGAAGCGCCCGTGCGCCGTGGCGTGCGCGTACAGGCTTGACGTGTCGTTGAAGACGGGCAGAGCGTACCCGACGCCGCCGGACAGATATCCGGTGTAGCCCTCTTTTTCCTTGTGCGCGGTTTGAAACGAATCAACGCCGGCGGTGAAAGAAAAATTCATCGGCTTGAACAGGAGATGCACCGGCGGGACGGACTGAATGTCCAGAAAAGACAGGTTTTGCAGACGGAATTTGTCTTTTGCGGGATACCAGCGCACGTTTGCCGTCATGTAGGTCAGTTGGGAAAACGCAAGCATACCGTCCGCGGAATCCGCCAGCGTGTGCAGGGCGGGACGGATGTAAAATTCCGCATATCCGTCGCCGTTTCGCGCGCCGCCGCCGATTTGCACCGCGCCCGACAGATGCGCCTGATCGGGTCTTGTGTCGGGAGTCGGCACGGGCGGCGTCAGGCTCGGCGCGGACAGGGAATTGCGCGCTTTCAGCAGAGAAACGGAATCCGCGCGCATTTCCGGCATATCCACGTTTTCCGCCAAATAGTTGTAATGCAGATATTCGTAAGCGGTTTCCAGCACGGCGGCTTTCTGCCCGTCAGTCAGAGAAGAATCGTTCAGCACGGCTTCGGGGCGGCGCGGGGCTTTGGCGACGTGCTTTTGAAAAGCGTCCTTTTGCGCGGGCGAAAAATTTTTCCAAGCGTGCTTGATTTTCGTTTGTTTCGACGGGCGATACGACACGGAGGCGACCGCGTCGGGATGCAATTTTTGAAACGCGCGCACGGTGTCCGCCGGAATGGTGTAATCGGAAAAGAAATACGGATTGTAAAATTCTCCGGCGACGCTTTTTTCGGGATACACGACGTCCAGCATCTGCGCGAGCATATACGAGCAATTTTCCGAAAAGAAGAAATAATCGGCATAGTTGTGTCCCGCTTCCCACAAATGCGCGACGAACAGGCGCGTCTGGCGCGGCGTCATGGTCAGGCGGTATTCCCACAAATCGCGGTTTTCCATGTTGTTGTACAAATTCACCGCGTCGTAGTACGGCGATACGGTGAACACGCCCGCGTATCCGCCGAAAATGCCTTTGAGCGCGAACGCGACGCCGTTGTCGCGCCCCGTGACCGCGCCGTACGTCATATAGTGCGACAACAGCGGCATATCCTGATTTTTCTGCTTCTTGTCCAGCCGCAAAAGCGTGTGTCCGAACAAAGACGACGGATTGCCGAAATACGCCGCCGTGTAAACCAGCGTCGTCTGGTACACGTCCAGTTGCTTTTCAAACGCTTTGAAAGCCGTGCAATCGGGCGCGGGCAAATCCGCCTTGCCAAAGTCCAATTCTTCGTTCAGCCACATAAAGCGCGCGGGAAATTTGCATTGCGAATGATCGTCGGGCTTTTCGGAATCGACGGGAGTGAAAAACGCTTTAATTGTCGCGTCCAGTTCCGCCGCCGCATCCGCTTTGCCGTTTTCCGCCAGAAAGAACGTGTCGGAATCCATGGTGCTTTCGGTGGAAAAAAGCGTTTTTTTTATGTGCAGAAGTTTTTCCCATTGCGGTTCTTGCGCCAGATTTTTTTCGTGCGCCTTTTGCACATAAAAAGAAACGGGATGCGCGTTGCAAGGCGTAAAACCGCCGACGCACATCCCGAAAAACAATGCGAAGACAAAGACTTTTTTAATCACGTCAAACCCTTTGTCTTGCGCGAGCCTCAGCCGTTGAGCAGGGAAGCGAACGTTTCGGACACGCTCAACGCGTCAACGTTCTGCTGGGGGAACAGAACGGCGAAGTTTTCCTGCGCCGTTTTGCCGACCTGTTCGGCGGGCAGGTTCATCAACGAAGCGATCGCGTCAATGGTTTCGCCTTTGCCGCGGGAAGCGTCCAAAGCGAATTGATCCAGATTCTTTTCCAAGAAAGCGAACATGACGCCCGTGCCGCCCGTAATGCGACCGCGCGGATCGCAACCCGACGTGCCGGACGTGATGCCGAACGTCTGGATGCCGAAAAATCCGTTCGTCGTCGCCGCCAAAACCTGCGGAGCGACGCCCGACTGACCGCGCCAAGCCATAGAACCCAAACCGCAACCCGTGCTGTCAACGGCGAAAGCCGAAGAAGCGGAAAAACAAGCGGCGACGGCAACTGCTGCAATAATTTTCTTCATTGAAGAACTCCTTGTCTGAAAATGTTGGAACAAAAGACACGGACAGTTTATCCGTTTCCGCCGCAAAATACACTCTTTTTTTAATGTTTTTTTAATTTTCGTCATTCCGCTTGCAAAAAGCGCGCGTCGGCGGATATGCTTTAAAAAAACGGAGGGGTTATGGCAAGATTGTCAAAAAGGGTTGAAAAGTGGGCGCAGGCGGGGATTATCACTTCCGCGCAGGCGCAAAAGATTTTGGATTTCGAGCGCAAAGACGGCTTTTTCGGCGCGCGCGGCGTTTTTATGACGCTGGGGGCGTTGAGCGTTTCTTTGGGGATTCTTTCGCTGATTGCGGCGCATTGGGATGAAATTTCCGACGCCTTTAAATTGACGGCGATGTTTGCGATGCTGACGGGCAACGCGTACGCGGCGGCGAAATGCAGGCAAAAGCGACCGCGCGCTTTTGAGGCTCTGCTGGTTTTGCAGGCTCTGCTGACGGTCGGATGCGTCGGTTTGGTCGCGCAAATCTTCAATCTGCCGCCCGACGAGCGCGCTTTTTTCCGATTTGTCAGCCTGCTGACCTTGCCGCTGTTGTGCGCGACGCGCAAGCCGTATCTGTTTTTTGCGTTTTTTCCCGCCGCTTATGCCGGATTTTTGGACGAATTCGTCGGCAAGTACATTTGGCGGTTTTTCAGGGGGGAACTTTTCGGCATGGCGTTGACAACCGTTTTGGTCGCGTGCGCCGTCATCGTTTTAAGCCGCAAACTGCCCGAACGCTTCGCGCCGATGCGCGCCGCGCTGACGTTTTATCTGTATGTCGGTGTTTTCCTGTTTCTGTTGTATTCGTATCACTCTTGGGGGTGTTTTTTCGTGCAAATCGCGCTGTTGTTCGCGCTGTGCGCCGACGCGCTCCGGACAAACGGGGCGGGATTGTTCCGCTGGACGTCTTTTTGCATCGCGCTGCGCGTCTTTTTCGGCTTTATCGACCTGTTCGGCAGTTTGACGCAAACGGGAGTCGGGCTGATTGCTTTCGGCGTGCTGATTGTCGTTCTTGCGTCCGCGTGGTATGAGCTTCAAAAGCGTCTGCTGCGCTTTTTCAAAACGGAGAAAGCGTCATGAAAAAAACGTTTTTAATCTTGATGTCAAGCGTCGCCGTTCTGCTTGTTTGGACGCTGTTTTTAACGTATGAGCGCGCGAACGGCACGCCGCTTGTCGTTGAAATCGAGGGATTCGATCCGCGCAGTCTGATTGCGGGACGCTACATCGCCTTTCAAATCAAGTACAAGGCGGATTTGACGTGCGGGGACAAGCGCACTTACAGCGTCGAACCGTCCTATTTCTGCTGGGAAACAAAGAAAATCACGCGCGGCAAACCGTCGGACTGTCCCGTGTTTTTCAAGGGAGAGTGCCGCTGGGGGCGGTTTTCCGACAATTTGTCGCGCTATTATGTGCCTGAAATCGACGCCGACGCTTTGGACAGGGATTTTCAAAAACGGGATTTGAAATTTGAATTGCTGTTGTCCGTGACGAAGCGCGGCGACGCGTACGCCAAAGAATTGCTGATTGACGGCAAGTCTTGGCGGGAGCGTTACCGGTCGAAAACGGCGGACAGCGGGTCGTAAGCCTCGTACGCCCGTTGCGCGCGGGTTTGCGCCGCCGCGTCGACGGGGACGGATTTTTTCAAGCCGCACGCCAGATAACGAAATGCGTCGGCGGCGTGGCTCGTCCAATCGTGAAGCGGGCGGGGCATGAAATCTTTGCGCACGTCGTCCCACGCTTTTTGGTATTGCCGCAGGGCTTCCAGTCCTTTGGCGCATTTTTCGGAATCAAACCGGCATTTCGGCAGCAGCAGGCGCACGGCGGCGATGCCGTCGTCAACGCTTGTTCTTGGCAGAACGCGCCCGCGCACGCCCAGCGCCGCCAGCATATCCAGACGGCTTTTGCCCGATCCCAGTTCATGCACGCGGATGTCGTGCGGAAAAATGTTGTCGTTCGTGTAAGCGTACGGCTTTTCTTTCAGCACTTTGACGTAATGCTCCAATCCGACGCCGCTGGCTTCGTAATAGTCGATGACATCGACAAAGTCGCCGTTTCGCTGATAGAACCAAATCGCCGTCGCGTCGCCGACGCCCAAATCCCACGCCGTCAGAACGGGATTTTGCGGGTTGTGCGGCACTTGTCCGATTTTGCCGCCGTTTTCCAAAGCGGCGATGTACGTTCCGTAATAACCGCCTTTCAGCGCCGCGTCGAACGAGCAGTAAAATTCCTGCTGAATCGTGTCTTCGTCCATGCCCGCCTTGCGTTCCGCGTCAATCGCGCTCAACGGGACGGCTTTTGTTTGCTCGACGGACAGTTTTTGCACGAACCAATCGGGATTTTTGCTTGCCGTTTCAAACAGTTTCCAGCCGTGATTGCGTCCGCGCGGCGTATAGATGAACAGCGCCCAGCCGCCGTTTTCCGCCAATATCGGACGAATGTAATCCCACGCTTTCGGGTCGGAAATCGCATATTCGGAAAACACGACGCCGACGGGGTTCGCACCGACCAAAGCGTTGTAATTGTCCGACCCGACGCATTGCCAGACAGAGCCGTTTTTTAATTCGATTTTCATTTCCTGCGCGTTGCACGACCGGCGCAATTCTTTGGGAAACACTTGGTCGATGATGCGCCGCCCCTGTTTGTCGACGCCGTCCCAGACGACTTTGCGCGCCTGCGTTTGAAGCGGCAGCATATGCCAGTACACGCCGACGCGCTGCAAGGCGGCGACCGCCGTCCAATTCAGCGACAGACTGTCTTTGCCCGCGCGCCTGTGCCACACGGCAATCGCCCGCTTACCCCCTTTTTCCAGATAGTGCCACAATTTCAGCTGATATCGGCGCACACGCCATTTGTTCGGTATTTTGATGTTTCGCATTTTTTCGCAAATCCTTTATTTTCTAGCATAAAAAAGCCCCCGACCTGTCCGGACGGGAGCAATACTGATTAACACTATGTTATATTATTTTTGTCGAAAAGTCAACTCATTCATCATGTTCAATCACGTCGACAATCATCGGTTCGTGGGCGCAGGCGCGCATGAACGTCATCAAGCCGTCGGGGGTGAGCGTCGTTGTCGCCGTGTTCGTCAGCGGGTGGTAATTGACGAATTCGTTTGCCATCATCGTCTTGTCCAGAACGACGGTGACCTGATTTTGCTTGTCGTTCATGATGCAAAACGGCGTGACGGAGCCTTTCGTAATGCCCAGAACGTCAAACAGCAAATCTTCGTTGCCGAACGACACGCGCTTCGAGCCGATTTTCGCGGGCAGGGCTTTCAAATCAACGCGGGCGTTCGCGGGCGCGACAACCAGCCACAACTTGCCTTTCGCGTCTTTCAAGAAAAGGTTTTTGCAATGCACGCCCTTGATGCCGTGCCAGATTTTGTTGCCTTCCTCGACCGTGAAAACGGCGGGATGCTCCGTCGTTTTATGCTCGATATGCAACGATGTCAGAAAATCAAGCAGTTGCTGTTTTGAAGTCGGTAAAATTCTGTCGGTCATTTTTATTTCCTTGTCGCCGGATACGAAAACGATTTACAATAATGCCGTTTGAACATCTTTCAAAGGATTTTTTTATGCGCTGGTCTTCTCCGAATTTCAACGATCGCAAAGCCTTTCCGGAAATGATCATTTTGCATTACACGGGGATGCGTTCGACGCGCGCCGCGCTGGAACGCTTGTGCGACAAGCAGGCGCAGGTCAGCGCGCACTATCTGGTCGATGAAAAGGGCAAGGTCTACGCTCTGGTGCCGGAGGGAAAGCGCGCGTGGCACGCCGGCGTGTCCTTGTGGAACGGCAAAAGCGACATTAACAGCCGCTCGATCGGCATTGAAATTTCCAACGCGGGACACGAATTCGGCTACAAGCCTTTTCCCGTGGAGCAGATTGATTCCGTACGCCGCGTGTGCGCGGATATTATGAACCGCTGGGACATTCCGTTTTACAACGTGCTGGCTCATGCCGACGTCGCGCCGGCGCGCAAGCGCGATCCGGGGGAGTTGTTCGACTGGAAAAGTCTGGCAAACAGTCAAATCGGGCTGTGGACGGACGCTTTCGACGCGCCTGACGGCTCGCTGAAAGAAAATCTGGCGTACATCGGTTACGACGTGTCGGACGAAAAAGCCGCGACAATCGCTTTTTGCCGCCATTTTTACCCCGATTATTTCAAGGGCGGGGAGCAAATCGCCGAACGCGCCGCCGCCGTCGCGCAAAAATTCTTTGACGCGCGCGAAAAAAAAGAATAATTTTCTAATCGTCGGGCGGTCGGACGGTCGCGCCCGCTTTTGCGGGTGAGGAAAGTCCGGGCTTTACGGGAACACGATACCGGATAACGTCCGGCAGAGGCAACTCTCGGGAAAGTGAAACAGAAAGCAAACCGCCAAGCCCTTCGGGGCGGCAAGGGTGAAACGGCGCGGTAAGAGCGCACCGCTTTTACAGCAATGTAAAAGGCGACGGAAAACCCTATCGGAAGCAAGACCAAAGGGGCTTGCACTTTGTGCAATCAAAAAGGCGTTCCCGCCTTTGCTCAGGGTAGGTCGCGTTAAGACGTTTGGCAACAAACGTTTCAGATGAATGACCGTCAAAACAGAACCCGGCTTACAGACCGCCCGACATAAAAAATCCCCGTTCGCGCGGGGATTTTTCATTTTAAATCATTTCTTCTTCGGCGGGGTCGCCCGCATCGGCGATGATTTTCGTTTTCGGCGGTTCGGCGGCGGTCGTCGCGCCGATTTCGCATCCGCACAGCGCACAGTAAAACGTTTCTTCGTCGTTGAATCCGTCTTCGCGCTTGACGGCGGAAACTTCGTTCACCGCGTGGCACGCGGGGCAGATTTCTTCAAAAACAACGGTTTTCATCGCGATCTGTCCTTTCTGCTTGCGAAAAGAATTGCGCTCGCCTTTTTCGGTTCGGGCGCTTGCGCTTTGTGTTGAGCCGCGTGTTTGACCCTGTTGGAAACGGCGGCGGCGTAAATCGCCGTGTAGTTCTTCTTCGGCGTTTCGGGCGCGTCTTTTTGTTCTTTCTTTTCTTCTTGCTGTTGCTCCTTTTCCTGCGCTCTGGGCTGGTAAACGGTTTGTTCCGTATGCAGCACTTCGTGCAATTTGTCAATCATGCGGTCGCGATCGCGCAACTGGGCGGCGAAGCGGGCGGGGGATTCCAATCCGCGCACGCGAATACCCATGACGCAAACGTCTTCACCCGTGCTGTCGTTGACTGCGGTGTCGCGTCTGCCCGTGTTGTAACCGGTCGGTTCCAGATGAATGGGTACGTCCTCGCCGTTGGCGACTTCGTCTTTCTTCACGAACCCGACGGCGACTTTCGGCTTGCCGTCTTTCAGTTCAATCGCGCTTAACGGGATGTTTTTGTCGCCCCAGTCGTATGTGTGCTGATAGAACGCGTCGCGCAAATCCAGCCGGCTCAAACCGCCGTTTTCGTCGCGCGTCATCAGAACGGTCATCGTGTGTTCTTCAAGCGTCGAGTCTTGTTCTTTTTTCTTGAACTTTTTGTCCGCCGTCAGTTCGGGACGGTAAATCAAATCCCACTTTTCGCCTTTGTCGTTCGAGCCTTGCTCCATGACGATAGGCATATTGACTTTCACGTCCGTCGTGCGCAATTCCGTGCGGTACATCCGGTCGAACTGCTGAACGGCGGCGTCGTGCGCCTGCGTGTTGCCCGCTTCGGCGGCGCGCAAAGCCGTGCGCAGAGTGTCGTTCATCTGCTTTTTCTGCCACATATCGAACAGAATCTGCTTGACTTGCGCATGGTGGCGGCAATCGCCCATGCCCAACAGGAAAATGGCGGAAATGTTCGTGCGCGAATCAATGCCGGCGTTCGCTTCCTTGCCTTTTTGCTTGCCGCAGACGTGCATCATGCCGTCAACCGTCTGGTCGTACAGACTGCCGTACTGCAATTCGCCGCCTTTCGTGCCTTTCAGCAAGCCGTCCGAGCCGCACATCAGCGCGTTGTCTTCCAGTGAAAAGCCGTGTTTTGCGAAATTGTCCGTGCCGAAGTGGTGGCGCACGAAAGCGTCCGCCGCTTTCAAGAACTTGTCCGTGTCCGCAATGCTTGACATCGGTTTGGACGCGTCAATGTCCTGCGGGATTTTTTCCTGCGGCATCAGTTTTTTCAGAGGCATTCTCAACAAGCCCGAAAACAGTTCCAAGTCCTTTTTGGAAACGGCGTGATCGGGCAGTTGTCCGCCGAACTGCATATTGCCGGAAACGCGGCTTGAACCCTCAAAACGCGACGCCAGTCCGCGATAACTGTATGTCGTGGCGTACAAAGCGTCCAGTTTCGCCTGATTTTCCGATTTTTCCTTTTCGGATTTCGTTACGTATCCGCCCAGAATCGCCGCCTGTTCGCGAATACGGATGCTTTCGGGCGAATTGGGTTCCGCGGTTTTCGCCGCCAGCGTTTCCAAAAAGCCCTGCGTGGACGCAATCATCCAATGCGGCGGATTCGACTCGATGAACGTTTGGCGCAGGCGGCTCATCGCTTCTTCGTTGTAATCCAGAATGGCGCCGATTTTGACGGCTTGCGCCAACATATACGGGTTGTGCGATTTCATCATGTTGTCGTGCGCGACAGCGGGGGCGAGTTTGCGCGCTTTCGCCTTGATAGCGGCGATTTTTGCGTCGCGCGCCGTGTTGTCCGCGTTTTCGCCCGTCTGTTTTTCGGGAAGGTCGTACACGCCTTTCGTCAGCGGCTCCATAACCGTCGTGAATGCATACGCTTTCTTCTTTTGACGCAGGGTCGTCAGCAGATTTTTCAACTGCTCGGACGGATGCTTGTCCGCAATCAGCGTCAGCGATTCCGCCAAATCGTCCAACTGCCAGCGGCGCGCGGGACAGCGTTCCAGACGTTCGGTCAGCGTCTGCATTTCTTCCGCGCTTCTGCCGGACAGGATGCCCGCCTGCAAAGCGGTGTTCAGCAGACCGAAATCGCGCGAAGTCAGTTTTTCTTCGCCGTTAATCAGGCGCATTTCCTCCGCGCCGTCGCGCAACGCCGCCAGATAAACCAGTTCCGCCGTTTTTTCGGCTTTTTCCGTTCTGCCCAATTCGATGTTTCTGTGCAAAGCCATCAGCCCGACGGAAGCGTCCAGCGTGGCTTCAAAACCGTCTTCCAACGCTTTGACGGATTTTTCAAGCAGAGCCTGTTTTTTGCCACCGTTTTTTTCCTTGTCCGCAAGCAGACGGTAGGCGCGCCCCTGCATTTCGTAGGTCGTGCTGGAAACGCGGCGGCGTCCCGCCAATACGGCGTAGCGCGCGTCCTGCGCGTTTTTCAGCGCGGCGTGCGTCGAGTGGATGTGAACGGGTTTGAGGGTTTTCGCTTCGCCGCGTTTAAGGTGGTTGAAAAGCGGCGTGTGCGCGCGTTCTATCAAATCGTGCGTGACTTCAAGCGCTTTAATGGGCGCGCCCGTTTTGACGTACGCCAGCGCAAGCAATTCCTTGACAAGCGTCGCGTCCGTGAAATCTTTGTTCGGGCAACGGTCGTACAGGTCAATCATGTCCTGAAATTTGCCCATGTTGCGAAAACTGTTGAAAACCAGCATGAACTGTCCCGAATCCATCAGGTCTGTCTGCTTGATTCGCGAACCGTCCGCCTGCGTGACGGAAGCGTTCACGATTTCCCACAGCCGCGCGGTTTTTTTATCGGCATTGGCGATGCTGTTAACGTTCGCGATGTCGGAAGAGAACTCCTTTTTATATTCGGAATAGGCTTTGTGGATTTCGGCAGCCTCGTCCAAATTGTCCATTTCCGCGAAATATGTATCTCTTTCCATAACAAAATCCCCCAGATAGCATTTAAGTAAGTATAGTCTGATGCCGCGCCGCGTGTCAACGACAAAAATAGACAAAAAAGGACAAAAGTTGACCGCCGTGCCGCCGGTCAGTCCCGAAACGTCGCCGAAAGTTTTATGCGCTTTTACATTTGACAAAAAATTCGTTTGGCATTACCTTTTTTATTCCTTAAACAAACGGAGAAAACCTATGGAAGTCATTACATACAACGAATCGGACGCGGTTGTCGTCGCTCTTTCGGGGCATTTGCTCGCCACGACGGCGGATATCGCGCGCAAGGCGCTGAACGACGCGCTGGAAACGACCGACAAACTGATTCTCGATATGGAAGATGTCGATTTCATGGCTTCTTCGGGCTTGCGCGTCATTTTGGAAATCATGAAAAAAATGTCGCAAAAGGGCGGGGTTTTCCAAATCAGAAACGTCAATGAAACCGTTTTGGAAGTGCTTGACATGACGGGCATGACGTCTTTCTTGAACATTGTTTAAGGTTTTTATTCATCAGCAGGAGTTTGAAATGGGTTGGACGCCGGAACAAAAAGAGGAATTGACGCGCCTTTGGAACGAAGGGCTGTCGACGGGCGAAATCGGTAAAGCGCTCGGTATGTCGAAAAACGCGGTTGTCGGTCAGGCGCACCGCTTGGGTCTGGAACGCCGTCCGTCGCCCATCCGCCGCGTCGGCGAAGACGGGGAACTGCCGCTTGAACCCGCCGCGCCCGCAAAGCCCGAACCGGCTCTTGCGCCCGCACCCAAACCCAAAGCGGCGCCCAAGGCGAAGCCCGCCGCGAAAAAGGCGAGCGCGCCCAAAGAAAAATACATCACCGTCAACGATTTGACGACGACGACTTGCCGCTGGCCCGTCGGCGACCCGAAAGATCCGGATTTCCATTTCTGCGGCAAGGAAGTCATTTCGGGCAAGCCGTATTGCTTGGAGCATTGCGAAGAAGCCTACGTCATGACGAAAAACGTCCGCTGACAGGACGGCAAAAAATGAAAGAGGGCGGGGCGCGCGGCTCCGCTCTTTTTGTATGCGCCGTTTTTTTTGCGGATGCGCTTTTGAGACGCACTCCGTCTTTTGAGGATATGCGTTTTTTTTCGTGCGCCGATTGGGAATGATGCCGTTTTGGGCGCGTTGTTTTCGGGGGTGCGGTGAAGCGATTAGGCGTGCGGTCGGGGAGGTTTGTTTGCGTTCGCAAAAGCGGGCGGCGTGTGGTGCGCGAGGCTTGCGGGCTTGCATACACAATGCGCGGGTGCAGAGCGGGGACGGCGTGATGCGCTTTGCCGCGCGTTTTTTTAGAGGTTTCGGGCGTGCGCCGTTTTCGGAATTTCGGGCAATGAAAAAGGCGGAGTTCGCGCTCCGCCTTTTCGCAATTTTCGCGGTGTGAATTACGCCGCTTTGTCCTGCGCTTTCGCTTTGCGGCAGATAATCTTGTCCAAAACGGAGAAAGACAAGCCCAAAATCAGCGAAACGATTGTGGACAGAGCCATGCCCTGAAATTCCGCGCCGAACAGGTGGACTTTCGCGCCCGACACGCCGACCAGCAGAACCAAAGACGTAATCACCGTGTTTCTGGGATTGTCGTAATTGATGTTCTTTTCAATGATCGTGCGGATGCCCGACGTGGCGATCACGCCGAACAGCAACAGCGACACGCCGCCCATAACCGCGGACGGAATCGTCTGAATAATGGCGGCGAATTTGCCCAAGAAGGACAGCAGGAACGACAGAACCGCCGCACCGCCGACAATCCACACGGAGAACACGCGGGAAATCGCCAGAACGCCGACGTTTTCGCTGTACGTCGTCTGCGGCGTCGCGCCGAACAGGGACGAAATCGTAATCGAAAAGCCGGTCGCGGACATTGAGCGGCCCAAACCGGGCTGTTTCAAAATCGGACGTTCGATAATCGAGCTGATGACCGTCAAATCGCCGACGTGTTCGGCAATGGAAACCAGCGCAACGGGCAACAGCGCCAAAATCGCCGTTTGATCCCACGTCGGTTTGTAGAACGTCGGCAGACGCAGCCAAGGCGCGTTCGCGACGATCGAAAAGTCGATCATGCCCAAGCAGGCGGACAGAGCGTAGCCCGTCAGAATACCAATCAAAATGGGGATGATCGCCAAGAATCCTTTGAAAAACACATAGCCGAAAACCGTGACGGCAAGCGTCGTCATGGAAACGATAATCGTGTTCGCGTCAACGACATCGGCCGTCAAACCCGCCATTGTCGCCGCGTTCGGAGCCAAGCCCAAACCGATGACGGCGATGATGGCGCCGATGGCGGCGTCGGGGAACACATATTTAATCCATTCGGAACCGATTTTCATGATGATCAGACCGACGATCAGCGTCAGAACGCCGCCGGCGAAAAAGCCGCTCAACGCCATGGAGTAACCGGCGTCGTGACCGTGGACGTTCATCAGCGCCAGCACCGGTGCGATGAACGCGAAACTGGAACCCAAGTACGCGGGGATTTTCCCTTTGCAGCAAATCAGATAGAAAACCGTCGCCATGCCGTTGAACATCAAAACGGTGGACGGGTCGATTCCCAACAGCGTCGGGACGAGAATTGTGCCGCCGAACATGGCGAACAGATGTTGCAAAGACAGGGGAATCCCTTTAATCAGGGAAACCCGTTCTTCGACATCGATATTTGCGCGAGCCATAAGATACCTCTTTTCAAGTTTATGCAAACTGGACAAATTTATACAGAAAAGAAAACTAAATTGAAAGCGATAATTTTCCAGTTTTAAATTTTTTTTTAACGCGGCGCGCGGCATACTGGAAAAAAAGCGCGAAAGGATGACGATGAGCGGCGAAAAAAACAAACGCGCGGTTGCGGCGGCTTTAAAATACAACTCCGAAGACGGCGGCGTGCCGAAAGTGGTCGCTTCGGGATACGGATTCGTCGCCGAAAAAATCTTGGACGCGGCGTTTGAAAGCGGCGTCAAAGTCAGACAGGACGCGGATTTGGCGCAAATGCTCGCCGCCGTGGACATCGGTTCGGACATTCCCGTCGAAGCGTTCGCCGCCGTTGCGGAAATCCTGTCGTACATTTATCAGACAAACGCGCAAATCGAGGACGCGCCCGTGTAAAAAGGGTGTTGTTTTTTGCAAAAAAAACGGCTATGAACTCTATATTATAGTATGGAGTGTGAAAAATGACGTCCGTTATGTCCGCTTTGGGCGGGTTGCTGTTCGTTCTGGGATTGATTTTCCTGACAAATTACCTGTTGCGCCGCTTCGGTGCGTCCCTGTGCGCGAAAACGGGGGCGAAGCGCGAAATCACCCTGCTGGACGTCAAGCCTTTGGACGCGAAGAACAAGTTGGTTCTGGCGCGCTGCCGCGAGAAAGATTTTTTAATTCTGACGGGGGAAAGCAACGCGCAAATCGCCGTGTTCGACGCGCCCGCGCAAGAGAAAAAGGAGGAAGACGCATGAGATTTTTCCATAAACGTTTTTGCGCTTTTTCAAGTTTTCTGCTTGCTTTCGCGGCTTCTTTTCCCGCGTTTTCCCAAAGCGTGAACATTGATTTGGGCGAGGGCGGCGGTTCGACGACCGCGCGCATCGTCCAGTTGATTTTGCTGATGACGGTGCTGACGCTTGCGCCGTCGATTCTGATTATGGTCACGTCGTTCACGCGCATCATCGTCGTGTTTTCGGTACTGCGTCAGGCTTTGGGCACGAACCAGTCGCCCTCGAACATCATTTTGATTTCTCTGGCGTTGTTCATGACCGGATTCATCATGACTCCGACGTTTGAAACCGCGTGGGACACCGCCGTCAGACCGATGATCGAGGAAAAAATGGAGCCGCAGGAGGCGGTCGCGAAAGCTGCCGTGCCGTTCCACGACTTCATGATGAAAAACGTGCGTCCGAAAGATTTGGAACTGTTCATGGGCTTGGCGGAAAAGCCCGTCGTCGACACGCCCGAAGAAGTGCCGATGCGCGCGCTTGTCCCCGCGTTCATGATCAGCGAACTGCGCCGCGCGTTTGAAATCGGCTTTTTGATTTACATTCCGTTTTTGATTATCGATATGGTCATCGCTTCGACGCTGATGAGCATGGGCATGATGATGTTGCCGCCGACAATGCTTGCCCTGCCGTTCAAGTTGATTTTCTTCGTCATTGTCGACGGGTGGTATATGATTGTCGGCAGTTTGGTTAAGAGTTTCGTCACGTAATGTTGCGCCGTTTGTTTTCTTATGTCGGGGAATACCGAAAAATCGCCCTGTGGACTCCCGTGTGCATTTTGGGCGAAGTCGTTTTGGAAATCGTCATTCCGTACCTGATGGCGCGGATGATCGACCTCGGCATCATGCAGAAAAACGCCGCTTTCACCTTTAAAACGGGCGGCGTGATGGTCGCCGCGGCTCTTTTGTCGCTGACGTTCGGCGTTCTGGCGGGACGTTTTGCCGCCGTGTCAGCCGCCGGATTCGCCAAAAACATACGTTCCGCGCTGTTTCGCAAAATTCAGGATTTTTCGTTTTCCAACGCCGACAAATTCGCTTCCGCGTCGCTGATTACAAGGCTGACGACGGACATCACCTTTGTGCAGATGTCGTTCATGCTGATTGTGCGCATTTTCGCCAGAGGTCCCTTGCTGTTGCTGTTCGCGACCGGCATGGCGGTGTACATCAGCCCGAAACTGTCGCTGATTTTCCTTTTCGCCATTCCCGCCTTGTCAGCGGCTTTGGCTTTCATGGCTGTCATGGCGCACCCGTTTTTTGAAAGTATGTTCAAAAAGTACGACGCGATGAACGCCGCCGTGCAGGAGGCGCTGATTGCCGTGCGCGTGGTCAAGGCTTTCGTGCGCGAAAAGGACGAGGCAAAAAAATTCGCCTTTTCGTCGCAGGACGTTCTGCGTATGCAAAGACGCGCCGAGAAAATCGTTTGCTACGATATGCCCGTTATGATGTTCAGCATGAACGCGTGCATGATCGCCGCTTTGTATCTGGGCGGCAGGCAGGTCGTTTTCGGAACGATGACGGCGGGCGAGTTGATCGGTTTTATCAACTACATTCACGCGATTTTGATTTCGCTGATGGTGATTTCCATGGCGTTCATCGGCGTTGTGATTTCCCGCGCCTCCGCCGAACGCATTTGCGAAGTGCTGGACGAAACGCCCGAACTGGCGGACGGGGCTTTTCCCGACGCGCAGGTCGAAAACGGCGCGATCGAGTTCGACGACGTGAGTTTTTCGTATGCGAAAGAGGCGGAAAATCCCGTTTTGTCGCACGTTTCGTTTAAAGTCGAAGCAGGGCAGAGCATCGGCATCGTCGGCGCGACCGGATCGTCGAAATCGACGCTGATTATGCTGATTGCGCGCCTGTACGACGCGACGCGGGGCAGGGTTTTGGTCGGCGGACGCGACGTGCGCGACTATTCTTTGAAAAATCTGCGCAACGCGGTCGCCGTCGTTTTGCAAAAGAACGATTTGTTTTCCGGTTCGATTGCGCAAAATCTGCGCTGGGGCGACGAAAACGCGGCGGACGAAGAATTGTACGAAGCGGCGAAAATGGCTGACGCGTACGATTTCGTGTCTTCGTTCCCCGACGGCTTCAACACGATGCTCGGACGCGGCGGCACGACGGTTTCGGGCGGGCAGAAACAGCGTTTGTGCATTGCCCGCGCTTTGCTGAAAAAGCCGAAAATCATCATTCTTGACGAAAGCACCAGCGCGGTCGACACGGCGACGGACAAGCGCATCCGGCGCGCTTTGGAAAAGAAATTGAGCGGCGTGACGCGTCTGACGATCGCCCAGCGCATTTCCAGCGTTGTCGATTGCGACCGCATTTTAGTCATGAACGACGGGAAAATCGACGCGTTCGGCTCGCACGAGGAATTGATGGCGTCAAACGCGGTGTACCGCGACACCTACATTTCTCAAAACAGAGAGGCGGTGTGATGAAAAACGGCAGAAAACGCGCGAAAAATCCGTACAAAACGCTGTGGCGCATCGTGCGCTGTCTGGGAATGTATCCCGTGCAGACGCCCGTCATTTTCATTTCGATTTTCGTTGCCGCCGTTTCGGGCATCGGCGCGATGTATTACATCAAGCCCGTCATCAACGACTGCATTGTGCCGCTGATTGCGCACGAAAATCCCGATTTTCACGTCTTTTACGTCAAACTGGCGCAAATGGCGGGTCTTTTCGCGACCAGCGTGACGTTCTGCCTGATTTACAATCGCTTGGCGGTCAACGTGTCGACGGGCGTTTTGTGCCGCTTGCGCGAAGAAATGTTCGACCACATGATGAAACTGCCCGTGCGCTATTTCGACGACCGTCCCGTCGGCGAAAACATGAGCCTGTACACGAACGACGTCGACACTCTGCGCGAAATGGTGTCAATGGCGTTGCCGAACATTTTGTTTTCCTTGATGACTTTGACGGGGCTGTTCACGGCGATGATCGTTTTGTCGCCGACGCTGACGGGAATTCAATGCGCCCTGATGCTTCTGACGCTGGCGGCGGTGTGGCTGATCGGCAAAAAAAGCGCGCGGTATTTCGTGCGCCAGCAGGACGCTTTGGGGCGCTTCGACGCGTATATCGAAGAACACATCTCCGGCGCGCGCGTCATCAAGGTTTTCTGTCGCGAGGAGCAGACGGCGCGGGATTTTGAAAAGCACAACGAAGCCTTGTTCGACGCGGCGAAAAACGCGAACACCTACGCCCACATTCTGATGCCCGTCGTGGGCAATCTGGCGTACATGCAGTACGCCGTCATCGCGGTTTGCGGGTCGATTCTGGCGATTGCGGGACTGACGGACATCGGCACGATCGCGGCGTTTCTGCAATACACCCGCATGGCGTCGCAGCCCGTGTCGCAGGTCAGTATGCAGACGAACGTCATTTTGGCGGCTTTGGCGGGGGCGGAGCGCATCTTTGAACTGCTTGACGCGCCGGTCGAAAGCGACGACGGCTATGTCGGCTTGGTGCCCGTCATTGAAAACGCGGACGGCACGCTGACGGAAACAAACGAAAACACGGGCGTGAGCGCGTGGAAGCATCCGCATCACGACGGCACGCTGACGTATACGAAATTAAAGGGAGACGTCGAATTTGAAAACGTGTCGTTCGCCTACGTCGACGGGCACAACGTGTTGAAAGACATTTCCCTGAACGCGAAAGCGGGGCGGAAAATCGCGCTTGTCGGCTCGACGGGGGCGGGCAAAACGACCGTGACGAACCTGCTGAACCGTTTTTACGACATTACGCAGGGCAAAATCCGCTACGACGGCATCAACATCGGCAAAATCAAAAAAGCCGATTTGCGCCGCGCCGTCGCCATGGTGCTTCAAGACACGCATCTGTTCACGGGAACGGTCGCCGACAACATCCGCTACGGGCGGCTTGGCGCGACGGACGAGGAAGTCGTCGCCGCCGCGCATCTGGCGCACGCCGATTTCTTTATCGAGGCGTTGCCGCAGGGCTATCAGACCGTGTTGAGCGCGGACGGGGCGAATTTAAGTCAGGGACAGCGTCAACTGCTGGCGATCGCCCGCGCCGCCGTCGCGCGTCCGAGCATTTTGGTTTTGGACGAAGCGACCAGTTCGGTCGACACGCGCACGGAAAAACTCATTGAGCAGGGCATGGACAAACTGATGCAGGGACGCACGGTTTTCGTCATTGCGCACCGGCTGTCCACCGTGCGCAACGCGGACGAAATTCTTGTCATGGAGCAGGGACGCGTCATTGAACGCGGCAATCACGACGCTTTAATCGCCGCGCGCGGCCGCTATTATCAACTGTATACGGGAATGTTTGAACTGGCGTAACCGCTTACGCCGCTTTGTCCGCGTTCTTTACCTTGCCCCGCGCTTTGTAATAGCCGTACAGCAGGGACAGCGACAGAACCGATCCCGCGATTGACGCCGCCATAATCCAACGGATATTGATGCCGCACGCCGCCAGCGACGCCGCGCACAGCATGGCGGAAATGGCGCCGACGTCCCAGCCCAATTCCGTGTAGAACGTGCAGTCCATCGGGTGTTTGGAATGTTTGATCGTGTTGTAAACGGCGGTCATAATGCCCGTCAGGGAAAAGCACATACCGATTGCGGACATGAAATCGCACGCGATGACGACGGGGATTGTGCGCGCGAAAATGCCGCGCGTCGCCGCCGTGATCATATGAATGCCATATCCGACGCAGCACACGCACAAGCCTTTGCCTTTGTCGATCATGCGCCCGAAAAACATATTGCCGACGGCGCGAAACACCGCCGCCAGACCCAAAAGCAGGCCGAAATTGTTGTAATTGTCGCCCAGCATCATAAAGACGATGACGGGCCACACGCGTTCCGCCTGCCAAAACAGACCGTCGCCGATGAAAATCCAGAAACCCGTTTTTTCAACGGCGCGTTTTTCTTGACGGGTCAGGGCTTTCGGCGTCGGCACTTGCGGCGTTTTCGACAGCGGAATCAACGACAAAAACGTTAAAACGGCGGGAAAGACGAACGCCAGAGTCTTGTCAATCGCCAACAGCGCGCCGCCGCACACGGGCGCGATAATCGAAATGATCGTCGTCATGGCTTCACGCACGCCGACGCTCGCCCCGCGCGTTTCCTCGTCGCCGATGACCGAAAAATAAGTGTGATACGCGACCCAGTACAGCGAATCCGCCGCGCCGGAAATCACCATCGGGACAATCAGTTTCCAGCTTAATCCGTCCACCAGAATCAGCGCGAGGTAGCGGCACGCGAAAACGCAAGTGCCGGCGCACAGCGTGAAATGAATTCCCTTTTTCGTGCAAAGATACCGCGCGAACGGGCGCGTCACCGTGCGCATGAATAAAAAGAACGCGTACACAAGGAACGTTTGCGTCAGCGACAATCCCTGCTTGTACAAATAAGCCAGCGTGAACAGGCTTGCCATTTCCCAGCCGATTGCGCGCAAACCGTAATGCGCGTTCAGCAAATTCAGCGTTTTATTATTAAAAAAGGTCATGATTTTTTGACGTCCTTTGCGGTGTAGGCGCGTTTCAGAATGGACAGAAGCAGTAAAATGCCCGCGATGCCCAGCAAAAGTTCAAATCTGGGGTTCAGATTGAAGTGCGCGAGCGCGGCGGAGCAGGACAGCGTGATGATGCATCCGACGTCCCAGCCCAATTCCATATAATAGGTGTAATACAGCGGATGAGGCGATTTTTTGATGTCGTTGTAAATGACGCTCATCAGCGACGGCACGGACAGGCACAGTGCCAATCCGTAAAAGAAGTCGCACGCGATGACGACGGGGACGGTGTGCGCGAAAAACAGGCGGCACAGCGTGATGACGATCAGCGAGCCGAAGCCCGCCAACGTAATCGCCCAGCCTTTGCCCTTGTCGATCAGTCTGCCGAAGAACATATTGCCGACGGCGCGGAACACCGCCGCCAAAGCCAGCAGATAGCCGAATTTGTCGTAATTGCCCGACACAATCAAAAACACGATCAAGCCCCAAATCTGATTGGTCATGTTGTACATCGCGCTGCCGACAAAGCCGAAAAAGCCGCGTTTGGACACTTTTTTCCTTTGCACGCGGTTCAATTTCACCGGAACGGGCGGGCAGGGCAGTTTCCACACGGGAATCAATCCCGCCAGCGTGAAAGCCGTCGCAATCAGGAAAATGTAAACGTTGTTCAGCGACAGCAGAAATCCGCTGAACAGCGGCGTGACGACGGAAATCGCGGTCGACAGGGCTTCGCGCAATCCCACGCCTTTGCCGCGGCTTTTCGTCGATCCCAGAACCGCGAAATAAAAATGATACGGCACGCAATACAGCACGTCGCCCAACGCCTGAACGACGGCGAACGCAATCAGCCAGCCGTCGATGCTGTGCAGGGGAATCATCAGCGGATAGCGCGCGGCGAAAACCAGCGTGCCGAACAGCAATCCCGCGTGAAGCCCGAAGCGGCGGCACATCCACGTCGCCGACGGACGCAGGCACGCGCGCAAAACAAAAATGAGCGCGTACGCGCCGAACGCCTGCGCCGGCGTCAGCCCCTGCTTGTACAGGTAAGCCAGCGTGAACAGGTTGCCGATTTCCAGACCGACCGCGCGAAAGGCGTAATTGTAATTCAATTTGACGACGGATGATTCTCTGACGGACATATTTTACGGTTCCGATTTTTTATAATAGCGGCGCACCAAAGCGATTTGCGCCGCCGCCCCGATGATTGTGAAGAACAGAATGTAGCGCAAATCCGGTCCGAAATGCGCCAAAGTCCCCGCCGCCAGCATGATGAACGCGCCCGAAAAGTCCCATCCCTTTTCGGCGTAATACATGAAGTACAGCGGATGCGCGGATTTTTTCACAGAATTGTAAACGGGCGTCATGAACGAGGAAAGCGAAAAACAGTATGCGATTGCAATGAAAAAGTCGCATCCGACGACGACGGGAATTGTGCGCGCGAAGAAAATGCGCACCAGCGCGACCGCTATGTGCAGTCCGTAGCCGATATAGCACATCATCAGCCCTTTGCCGCAATCAATCAAGCGTCCGAAAACCATGTTCCCCGCGGCTTTGAACACGGCGGCAAGCCCCAAAATCAAGCCGAATTCGCCGTAATTTTCCGACAGCATCATGAACACGACAAGGGGCCACACGGAAATCGGCTGGGAGAAAATTCCGTCCGCGAAAAAGAAGCGAAATCCCGTCTTGTCGCACGCTTTGCATTCCTGCCGGTTCAACCGCTTCGGCAGGGGGATTTCGGGGGCGAGCATCAGCGGATAAATCGACAGCAAAATCAGCAGGGAGGAAAAGGAAAACGCCAAAATCCTGTTGATGTTCAGCAAAAAGCCGCCGCACACGGGCGCGACGACCGAAATCAGCGCGCTGAACGCTTCGCGCACGCCGATGTTCGCCCCTCTGTCCTCTTTCGCGCCGATGACGCCGAAATACGCGTGATAGGGCGCCCAATAAAACGCTTCGGTAAAGCCCGACACGACCAGAAAGGCGAACACCCAGAAATTGACGCCGCTCACGCCGATCAAGGTCAGGTAGCGCACGGCGAACAGGCACGCGCCGGCGACCAGACAGAAATGCACGCCCTTTTTCGCGCACAGACGCACGACCAGCGGGCGAAAGACAAGGCGCACGGCGAAAAACAGCGTGTAGGTGTAGCACACCACCGCCAGCGACATCCCCTGCTTGTACAAATACGACAGTGCGAACAGGTTTGCCATTTCCTGACCCGCCGCGCGAATGCAATAATGAATGTTCAGCAGGTTCATGGCGTGATTTGCAAAATATGCCATCGGGCAAATCCTTGAAATCAAAGGGAAAGCGATTGCAGAACTTTCCTGAATTCGTCTTTTAAGTCGTCGCGCTGCAATGCAAATTCGACCGTCGCCGTCAAAAAGCCGATTTTGTCCCCGCAATCAAACCGTCTGCCGTCATATCTGACGCCGAAAAAACGCACCTTTTGCATACACGCCGCCAAAGCGTCTGTCAACTGCATTTCTCCCGCTTGCGTTTGATTTTTTTCCAGCGCGTCAAACACTTGCGGCGATAAAATATAGCGTCCCGAAATCGCCAGAGAGGAGGGGGCTTTGTCAACCGGCGGCTTTTCCACCAGTCCTTTGGCTTCCACCCGTTTGCCGTCGTCGCTCAAAACGTCCAGAATACCGTAGCGCGAGGCTTGCTCTTTTGGCACGTTCTGCACGGCGGCGACGTGTCCGCCCGTTTCTTCGTACACTTCAATCAGTTGTTTCAGGCAGGGTTTTTCGCACAGGAACAAATCGTCCGGCAGCAGCACGGCGAACGGTTCGTCGCCGATCAGGTTCTTCGCGCACAAAATCGCGTGTCCCAAGCCTTTCGGCGCGCCTTGCCGGATGTACGAAATTTCCCCCGCGTCGAAAGAGCATTGCTTTAACAGGGCAAGCAAGTCGCCGCGCCCGCTTTGCACCAGTTTGTCGCTTAAAAACGTGTTCGTGTCAAAGTGGTCTTCAATGGCGGTTTTTCCGTGTCCCGTGACGAAAATGAAATGCTCGACGCCGGACGCGCGCGCCTCCTCCACGGCGTACTGAATCAGCGGCTTGTCGACGACGGGAAGCATCTCTTTGGGCATGGCTTTCGTCGCGGGCAGGAATCTGGTTCCCAATCCGGCGACGGGGAAAACGGCTTTGCGGATTTTCTTTGTCACGGCGACCCCTTTGCGTAATGTGGCGTTTCGTTGATTCGGTTATAACGGAAAAACGCGAAAAAAATAAGAAAATAATTGACAAAAGCGGGAAAAACGTATCATTTTGAATTATCCTGAAAAAAGGAAAAAACAAAATCACAAAAAAACAAGATAACGAACCCTAAAAAACAGGAGTTTACATCGTGAACTTTATTTTTCTCTCTCCTCATTTTCCGGCGCATTACGTCAACTTTGCCGACCGGTTGAAAAAAATGGGGGTCAACGTGTTGGGCATTGCCGACGCGTCTTACGATTCTCTTTCTCCCGAACTGAAAGATTCCCTGACGGAATACTACCGCGTCGACAATATGGAAAATTACGACGAACTGGTGCGCGCCGTCGGTTACTTCATTCACAAATACGGCAGAATCGACGCGTTGAACTCGTTGAACGAATACTGGCTGGAAACGGACGCCAAACTGCGTACCGACTTCAACATTCCGGGGACGAAATATCCGCAGGTGCTGGACAGCAAAAACAAATCCAAGATGAAAGCGCATTATGAAAAAGCGGGCATCCCCGTCGCGCGCTACCACTTGGTCACCACACTGGAAGAAGGTAAGAAATTCGCCGAAAAAGTCGGCTATCCGCTGTTCGTCAAACCCGACAACGGCGTCGGCGCGTACGCGTCCTACCCGATCGCAGATGAAAACGATCTGGTCGCGTTTTACAACGATCATCCCGACGTGCCGTACATCATGGAAGAATACATCGAAGGCGATTTGCTGACGTTCGACGGCATCACCGACTACGAAAACAACATCATCTTCAATACGAACCACGTCTTCCCCGTGCCCGTCGCGGACGTCGTGAACAAGGACATCGACCTGTTCTATCTGTCCAACAAGGAATACGACGAAAAATTGGAAGAAGCCGGTCGCAAAACCGTCGCGGCGTACGATATGCCCGCGCATTTCTTCCACTTTGAATTCTTCCGTCTGACCAAAGACAAAAAAGGCGTCGGCAAGAAAGGCGACATCGTCGGTCTGGAAGTCAATATGCGTCCCCCCGGAGGCATCATGCCCGAATTGATGGACTACGAACACGACATCGACGTCTATCAGGTTTGGGCGGACATGATGGTTCACGACAAACTGTACGTCGACATTGAACGCAAGTACGTCGGCATCTACGTCAGCCGCCGCGACCACCATAATTATCAGCACACGCACGAAGAAATTATGGAAAAATACGGCGAATACGTCATGCAGTACAACAAGGTCGACGACATCTTTTCCGCGGTCATGGGCAACCATGTGTACCTGATGCGCGCCGAAAACAAGGCACAGGCGGAAGAAATGATTGATTTCGTCGTCGCCCGCGTTTAACGCCCGATTGTGAAAACTCAACGCAGCCGTTTCGTTTAAGGGAAATCTTTAAACAAACGGCTGTCAGCGGAGAAAAAAATGAAAGTTGAATACTTTAAAGAATACAGCCCCAATCTGGGACGCGACATGAAATTGAAAGTCTACGGACACGCGGGAAAGCCCATCATCGTTTTCCCGTCGCAGTGCGGACGTTTCTATGAATACGAAGGCTTCGGCATGATCGACGCCTGCTCGCGCTTTATTGAAGAAGGGCGTGCGCAGTTCTTCTGCGTCGACGGGCTGGATTGGGAAACCATGATCAATCCCGGCTGGCCCCGCGACCGCATCTTGCGCCACGAAGCGTGGTTCCGTTATGTGACGGACGAAGTCGTGCCTTGGGCGCTGGACATGAACGAAATGAGTTGCGGCTACCGCGCGGGCGGTCTGTGGACGACGGGTTGCTCCATGGGCGCTTTGCATTCCGCCAACTTCTTCTTCCGCCGCCCCGATTTGTTTGACGGCATGATTGCGCTGTCCGGTCTGTATTCCATGCGTTCGTTCTTCGGCGACGCGACCGACGACGAAATCTATTTCAACTCAACGTTGGAATACATGGCGAATATGCGCGACGAACACCTGTTGAATATGTACCGCCGCTCGACGATTGTCCTTTGCTGCGGGCAGGGCGACTGGGAAAGCGAATGCATCCACGACACCTACGAATTACAGCAGATTCTGGAACGCAAAAACATTCCCGCTTGGGTCGATTACTGGGGTTACGATATGCCGCACGACTGGCCCTCGTGGCGTTTGCAGATGCCGTATTTCCTCGGTCAACTGCTCAAATGAGTACAAAAAAGCCCTCGACGAAATCGGGGGCTTTATTTTTGTATGGTTGCGGGATTTTCAAATAAACGCCGCACGGATTTTTAAGGAGTCGACTTTTTTAAGGTCAATCACGGTTTTTAGCGCGGGTTTTCAGGGCGTTTTTCAGGTTAAGCACAGGGCGGGGCGCGTTTTTAAGGAAGCGGCTTTATTGAGAACGGACGGAGCGGGCGGCAAATGCGCCGGCGGAGTCTTATCCGAAGAAGTGCGCGATTTTTTCCAGTTCCTCTTGCGTGCCGTAGGGCGTATTAACGATGAACACGCCGCTGCCGATCATGCCTTTAACGGCGTTTTTGAACAAAACCTGCTGGTTGAATGTGTCTTTCAAGCCGGCGACTTTCAGCGGTTCGAGCAATTCGTGATGACGGTTTTCCTCCAACAGCGGATACCAGACCATAATGTGCGCTTCGGGCCATTTTTTCGCCAGTTTCAATATCTTTTGCGCGGCAAGGGCGTATTCCGTTTTAATCTCGTAACTCGGGTCGATTAAAACGACTCCGCGTCGCACGGGCGGCGGCGTAATCGCCAGAACGCCCTCGTACCCGTCGCGCTTGTGGATATGCACGTTCGGGTAATTCATGAAATAGCGCAGTTTCGCGTATTCCTGCGGATGCAGTTCCATTAAATGAATCGTGTCGGTCGGACGCAAAAGCGCTTCGGCAATGAACGGCGAGCCGGGGTAGACGTTGTTTCCGACTTCTTCGCGCACGCGCCGCAACAGTTGAAAATACGGGTGCGTCGCGGGAATTTTCTTTAATTTCAGCAGATGCTCGATGCCGTTCTGCGCTTCGTGCGTTTTTTGCGCCGCGTCGCTTGTCAAATCGTAAATGCCGCGCCCCGCGTGCGTTTCAATGTACGTCAGCGGTTTTTCCTTTTGCGTCAATTTGGTCAACAGGACGCTCAACGCGGCGTGTTTGTGGACGTCCGCCAGATTGCCGGCGTGGTACATATGCTGATAGGAAAGCATTTGAAAATCTCTCTTTATATAAAGCGGCGTTACGCGATGATGTCGGGGATGATTTGGTTTTCAAGCGACGAAATTTCGTCTTTCAGAATCAATTTCTGCTTTTTCAGACGCTGAATGCGAATCTGATCGAAATTGACGGCGCTTGATAACGACTTGATAGTCGAGTCAAGCCTGCCGTGTTCGTCTTTCAGTTGTTCTATGCGCGACTTGATTTGCGCTTGGGACAAGGATTTCATTGCTTTTTTCCGGTTAAATTAAAAAAAATCGCCCTCAATGTCATTTTACACTAGCAGAATTGAGAGAAAAAACGTATAGAATTTATAGAATTTTTTTTACGAAGGAGTTTTCGACCATGTCGCAAATCAAACGTATCGGTATCTTAACAAGCGGCGGGGACTGCCCGGGTTTGAACGCTGTTATCAGAGCGGTCGTGCACAGAGCCATTTGGACGTACGGATGGGAAGTGTACGGCATTCTGGACGGCACGGACGGTTTGATGTTCCGCCCCTTGCGCTACCGTAAACTGACAATCGCGGATTTCCATACGCCGTATGCGCGTTTGGGCGGTACGATTCTGGGCACAATCAACAAAGGGTCGCCCTTTGCGTATCCGATGCCCGACGGCACGACGAAAGATATGACCGAAGAATTCGGCAACGGCTGCCGCGAACTGGGGCTTGACGCTTTGGTCGTCGTCGGCGGCGACGGTTCCATGGCGATTGTCAGCAGATTGTGTCACGGCGCGGGAATTCCCATGGTCGGCGTGCCCAAAACGATTGATAACGACACGCCCATCACCGAACACAGCGTCGGTTTCTCGACGGCGCGCGACGTGTGCGTCGAAGCGCTCGACCGTTTGGACGCGACGGCGGCGAGTCACCACCGCGTGATGATTTTGGAAGTCATGGGACGCGACGCGGGTCATGTCGCGCTTCATTCCGCCATTGCGGGCGGCGCGGACGTCTGCCTGATTCCCGAATTGCCCTATACGCTGGAAGGCGTCATCCGCAAACTGCATCTGGTCAGAGAGCAGGGTCGCGACCACGCGCTGATTGTCGTTGCGGAAGGCATTAAAACGCCCGACGGCGAAAACATCAAAACGAAAAACAGCGACGGCGCAAGCTACGGCGGCGTCGGTCATTGGCTGGCGGCTCAACTGAACGCGGCGGATCCGAAATTCTCGACTCGCGTGACGGTTCTGGGCTACGTTCAGCGCGGCGGCGTGCCGGCGGCTCACGATCGCTTGGCGGCGGCGGCGTTCGGCGTTCACGCGGTTGATTGTCTGGCGGAAGGAAAATCCGACCGCATGGTTGCGTGGGTCGGTCACGATATTAAAGATTTCAGCTTGGAAGAAGTCGTCCAAGTCGGCAATTCGCCCGTCGATCCGAACGGTCCGTTCGTCAAAACGGCGCGCGGTTTGGGAATGTACGTCGGCGAATAAGTCCGGTTTTTCCGAATTGAAAAAAACGCAGAGAGATTTTCTTTCTGCGTTTTTGTTTTTTAAGTCTTTCAAAATAAAAAGAAAACAGATATACTGATTAAAGACACACTTTAAGACTCGGGAGGTATTTATGGATAATCATATTGAAGCGTTGAAAACGAAGAAAGCCGCTTTGGAAAACGCTATTAACGAAGAAATGGCAAGACCGCTTCCTGATGAAGTCGTTTTGGCGAATCTGAAACGTCAAAAATTGAAATTGAAAGAGGAAATCATCGCCAAAGAAGGTGAAGAATAATCAGCAATTCAACCCCTGTCAGCCGGCAGGGGTTATTTGTATCTGCGAAATGGCGCGCCGGACGGGGCGGCGATTGTTCGGGCGTTGCAAACGGTAAAGGGCGGGTGCTTCCCGTGAAGCCCGCGCGTATGCGGCGGGGCAATGTTTGTAATGAGGGTAATGCGTCTGGCGGCGTTTTGTGCGGGGCGGGCGCGTTTGCCGCCTTTAAAAGCCGTTTCGGTCGCTCCGTAACGCTTCTGTGTGTTCAGCGGAGTTTGCGTTTGTAATGGGGGATGCGGCGAACGAGGCTTTGTGCGGGGCGGGCGCGTTTGTCGACTTTAAAAGCCTTTTTGCGCCCCGTTAGGAGCGTTTTCATCGTTTAATGCGGGGCTTATCTGTTCCGCCGCTTTTGCTTGTCGTGTGGGCCTGTTGTGTCGCCGCCGCGTCCGTCGGGGCTGCAAGGTCGTTGCGCGTGTTCTTGCCGTCAGCAGAGCGCGTCTTGCAAGCCGTTGAAGCACACCGCCCGTATTAGCCGCGGGGAAGTGCATAAACCGACGTTGCGTCCCCGTTTGTTGCGTGTGTTTTTATGTCCGTCGAGGCTCATCTCACGCGGTGCGGGAAGCGTTCTGTCGCTCCGAGAAAACGCTCCTGTCGCGCCCGTACGCATAAGCCGCTGTTGAGCGCATACGCCGCCGCATCTGTTGTTAAAAGCGCAACGCCGTTTGTCGCGTGCGCCGCTTGTTAAAACCTTTGCCAAAGCATCGGATTGTTTCGCAAAAAATCCCCCGTTGAAGCGTGTCCGGCGGGGGATGATTTATCGGAAATCCGGTTTTACGAGAAGATTTCCTCGGCGATTCTTTTGGCGGAAACGTAGTCGATTTTACCGATTCCCAAAACGGGCAATTCTTCCATAAAGTGAATCTTTTTGGGAATCCACAATTCGCTGATGCCGTTTTGTTTAAAGAACGTCGTGACGTCGTTTTGCGCAATGTCGGGGTTGTTGGTCATCAAGACCAGTTGTTCGCCCTTTTTGTCGTCGTTAATGGCGACAACGCCGTACATGAAATCGGGCGCCATTTTGTCGAGCATCTGCTCCACGGCGGTCAGGGAAACCATTTCGCCGCCGATTTTGGCAAAGCGTTTCGCGCGTCCGATAATCGTGATGAAGCCCTCGGCGTCGATATCGACAATGTCGCCCGTGTCGTACCAGCCGTCTTCCAGCGGTTGCAACACGTTCGGCATATCGGCTTTCATATAGCCGAGCATCAGGTTTTCGCCGCGAATCCACAACTTGCCGCCTTTGTCGTATCCCTCGATATGCTCCAAGCGGCTTTCAATCCCCGGAAGCAAGCGTCCGACGGTGCCGGCTTTGGTGTGCATGGGCGAATTGGCGGCGACCAGCGGCGCGGCTTCCGTCGTGCCGTAGCCCTCGATCAAGCGCACGCCGAACTTGTGCAGCCACAGTTCCGACGTCGATTCTTTGAGTTTTTCACCGCCGACCGCGACATATTTAATGCGGTAGAAATCGTACGGATGCGCGACTTTCGCGTAATTCGCGACAAAGGTGTCCGTCCCCGCCATAATCGTCGCGTCGATTTCATAAACCAGTTGCGGAATGACGCGGTAGTGCAGGGGCGTCGGGTACAAAAAGCACTTCATGCCGGACACGACGGGCATAATCGTCGCCAAGCACAGCCCGAAAGAGTGGAACAGCGGCAGGGCGTTGAACACGACGTCTTTCTTGTCCAAAGCCAGAATCGCTGAATACTGGTTGCGGTTCGCATGGATGTTGCGGTGCGACAAAACGACCGCTTTGGGCATACCCTCCGACCCCGACGTGAACAGGATGACGGCGGGGCTGTCCGGCGAATTTTTCGGTTTGCGCGACGACAGCGAATCCAGCACGCCTTTCAATTTGTCGGCGGTGGAAATCGTTTTGGCGAAGCGTTCCAGATACACGACGTTGACGCCGTTTTCCTCCAATGCGGCGATCAGATGCTCCAAATGCCCCATTTCGACGAATTTCTTGGACGTCAAAACCGTTTTTAAAGCCGTCGTTTTCACGCACGAGGACACTTGCGCGGGACCGGAACTGAAATTCAGCATGACGGGGACTTTGTCGACGCTCATCAGCCCGAAGACGACGACGGGGGTCGCCAGCACGTTGGGCAGCATCACGCCGATTTTTTCCTCTTGCGGAAAAGCGGTCGCCAGCGCGCGCCCCAAGACGTAACTTTTGGTGACGAACGAGCCGTAATTCATCTTTTTGCGCGTCGCGTCCTCAAACACGACGTTGCGCCAGCCGTGCGTGTCGCGCGCTTTTAAAATGGAAACGAAAATGTTTTCGTTCGACCGCGCGCCGCGGTACATCATGTCCGCCATGACGTCGTACAGGCGGTTGGAAATGTCCAGACGCTTTTCACGGCTTTTCATTTCGGGTTCGACGGAAAAATCGCGCGGCGGCAGAATCGTCAGCGTGATTTTCGGGAAATACTGGCTGGAAAAGCGGTCTTTCGCGTAAGAAAATTTCGAGTATTGCGCGCCCGCGATGCAAATCGGCAGAATACGGGCTTTCGTCTTTTCGGCGACCATGCCCATCGCTTCATGAATTTTCATCAGCGAGCCGGTGACGGAAATGCGCCCTTCGGGGAAGATGACGACTTTCTTGTTTTTCTTGATTTCCTCGATCACCGTGCGCAAAGCCATCGGATTCGTCTGGTCGATCGGAATTAAATCGACCAGCAGGTTCAGGACTTTGATGTACCACTTGCCGACCCATTCCAGACCGATGGCGAACGTCAGGCGGTCGGGCAGGAAAGCGGCGATCAGCAAACCGTCAAGCAAAGACGTGTGGTTCGCGACGATAATCACGCGCTTGCCCGCCGCGTTGAAGTTGTCCAGCCCCTTGATTTTGACAGAGAAGCAGAATCCGACGATGCTCCGGATGATCGAACGCAACAAATCCGCGGGAAGCAGGGTGCATATGTAAATCGCGATGAACAAATCCGCAAACGCGATAATCAGCAGTTGCACGGGCGTCGAAATGCCCGCCAGAGAGCACAGGTACGAAAACAGCGTGATGAGGACGACGCCGGAAAACAGGCAAACCTGCTCCGCGCTTAAAATCGTGCCGATGTATTCGGGCGCGGCTTTTTGCTGGACGACGACGTTCAGCGGAACGATGTACATACCGCCGCAGAAACCGAAAATCGCCAGCGAAACGGGTAGGGTGAAGCCGCCTTTCGCCATAAAGAACGTCCACAGGGACATCGTTTCGGACGCGGTCGGGTAATCGGACGAAAAATAGTAAATCAGGCACAGCGCGCCCCCCAGACCGATTGCGCTCAACGGCACATACGTCGTATGCAGGACGCCGCGCATCATTCTTTTGCTCATGAAGCAGCCGACGCCGAAGCCCGCCGCCATCATGAACAGGAAAAACGCGTAGACGGACATTTTGGCGTTAATCGTCGTCTGGCACATCGGCAACAGTTTGATAATCAGCAGGGTTGCCAAAGCGGTGAACCATGTGCTTCCCAAAATGCTGCGGAACAGGACGGGGTGCTTTTTCACCATGCGCAAGGACGCGCGGTTTTCGGAAAAGAAGTTTTTGTCAATCTGCAAATCGGGTCTGCCGCCCGCCGATTCCGGCACATATTTGGAAATCGAGTAGCCGCCCGCCGCGCACAACAGCAGTAAAACGAAAGAAACGGAAACCGGAAGCGTCAGGGCGAGCCACGTCGCAAGAGCCATGCTCAACCCCGAAGCGATTTCAAAATACGCGTTTGCGGCGATTAAATCGCGCGTGTTGAGGTGCTGGGGCAAAAGCGCGTATTTGACGGGCATGAAGAACGCCGACGCGCATCCCAGCAAAAACAGGCAGACGATCAACAGCGAATGAATGTTCAAAAAGGCGGTCAAAATGGCGGAGCAAATGACAATCAGTTCCGCCAGTTTGATTTTGCGCACCAGAACGTCGCGGTTGTACTTGTCGGCGAACTGTCCCGCCAGAAAAGAGCAAATCAACAGCGGACAGGCGACGACCGCCGCCAGAAATTCGGCAATCGTGTCCGTTTGAAACGATGTCAGGCGCAACGAAAGAACGGCGATCAGCGTGACGCGGAACATATTGTCGTTCAGCGCGCCCGTCAGATGCGCCAGAAAAACGGGATAAAACCGTTTCGTTCTGAAAAGATGCGGAATAAGAGGTTTTTTCATGATTTATTCTTTCCTGTCCGGTAGTTGCGCACATGGCACGTTTTGCTTTTTTTAGCACATTTTTGCCGGAATGATAACTAAAAGATGAATGTTTTTTTGTTTGATTTTAAGGATGTTTCGCGATCAGGACGTTGGGGGAAAGTTTATAATCGTTCTAAACTTCCCCTCGATCTTTTCTTTAACGCTGTTGCGCCTTTTTCAAATACGCCAGCAGAGCGGGATAATCCTTGTGCGATTTCAAGACGGGCACTTCGTTGGCGTAATCCAGCGCGGTTTTGCCGAACGCGTCGCGCGAACGCACGTTCGCCCCCGCTTTAATCAGCGCGTAAATCAGCGGCATGTTGCGCGCGTACAGGAAAGCGCGGCGCAAAGGCGTTTCCCCCTTGATGTTCGCGATGTTCACGTCCGCGCCGGCGTTAATCAGCCGCAGGGCGAGCGCGTTCTTTTTGTAAATCAGCGCTTTCATCAGGGCGGTGTCGCCGTCCTTGTTCGTCGTGTTCAAGTTGGCTTTGGCGCGAATCAGCACGTCGCAAATCGCTTCCCCGTTCGCAAAAGGCACCGCCTTGATCAGCAGGGAATCGCCCTCGTAATCGGTCGCGTCGGGGGACGCGCCCTGCGACAGAAGGCTTTTCAGCATTTCAACGTCGCGCGCCTGCACCGCTTCAAACAGTTTTTCGTTCAAAGCGTCTTCGTCCGGCACCAGCCGTCTGATAATCAGCGCGTAATCGTTTTCCAGTTTCAGCGCGGAGTTTTCTTTCGCGTAATCCTGCGCCGATTTGAACGTGTCGTCGCGCACGCCGACGTCCGCGCCGGCGTTGATCAGCATTAAAATGACGGGCGTGTTGTACGTTTCCGAAACCGCGTGCATCAGCGCCGTTTTGCCCGACAGGTCGATGGCGTCGATTTTCGCGCCCGCTTTCAAAAGTTGCTCGATTAAATCGGATTTGCCGCCGACGGATGTTTTGTACATGACAGCCGCCAGCATCAGCGCCGTTTCGCCCTGATGATTCTGAATGTTGACGTCCGCGCCGTTTTGCAAAAGCATCCGGACGGTCGCGGGCGAATACTGCTCGTTCATCAATTCGTTCATTAAGAGCGTGTTGCCGTTTTCGTCGCGCGTGTTGATGTCCGCGCCCGCTTCGATCAGTTTGTAGAAATTCGGGTCGTTCAGGCAGTTGATTAACAGCACTCTGCCGTTTTCGTCGCGCGCGTTGATGTTCGCGCCGTTGTCGACCAGCAGGGCGAAAATTTCCGGTTTGTCCAAAGCGTAAGCCAACGGCGTTTTGCCGCTGTTGTTAAAATGGTTCGGATCCGCGCCGCTTTTCAAAAGCCACTCGACGACATTGGCGGGCGCGTTCGAGCGAATGGCGTAGAACAGGGCGGTGTCGCCGTTGTTGTCCGCATCGTCGACCGGCACTTTCGCCTCGATGAACTGCTTGACCGTTTCGGCGACAAGCCCCAAGCGCGTAAAAGCGTTCATCAGCGGCGTTTTGCCGTCCTGATTTTTCCCCGTCGCGTCGATTTTCGCTTCCAACACTTGTTGCAACACGTCGGGCGGCAGGAAATAAACGTCGTCGACCAGCGATTCTTTCGTCACCAGTTCCGTCGGCGACGGATCTTTCACCGTCACGTCGACTTTCGTCGCCTTGCGCTTGTTTTTCCCTTTATACTTGCGCAGGCAGTATATGTCGTCCTTGACGCATTTGTAGGTGTATTGCGTTTCCGTTTCCTTGTTTCTCTGCGCGCCGGATTTAATCAGAACGTTTATCACGTCTTCGGGCTGTTTGCGCTCCGTCGCGTAAGTCAGCGGCAGGACGTAGCGGTAATTCGCCAAATTCGGATTCGCCCCCGCGGAAAGCATCTTTTTGACAAGCAGGGCTTCCGTCGGGTCTTGAAGCAAAAACAGCAGGGGCGTGTTGCCGTTCGCGTCCTGCGAATTCGGATTCGCGCCCGAACGCAGAGCCGCGCGGATGTCCGCGTCCTCCGCGTTGCGAATCAGCGTCAAAAAGTCGCCCGCGTAGGTCGTCGTCGCGTTGTTCGACGGACGGTAGGTCAAAAACGATTTCAGCAGTTTGTAGTGTTCGGGCGAATAGTCGCCGTTTTCTTCCAGAACGTCGGCGGGCGTTTTGCCGGAGTTGTCTTTCGCCGTCCGCGACGCGCCGGCTTGAATCAGCATATGAACCGTTTCAAAGGGGGCGGAATTGCGCACCGCGTAAATCAGCGGCGTCTGGCTGTCCGTGCGGCGCAGGCGGACGTTCGCGCCGGCGGTCAGCAGGGACTTGACGACTTCCGGATTGCGCGTGTGCTTCAACGCCAGAAACAGCACCGTGTCGCCCTGCGTCGTGCGCGCGTTGATGTCGATTTTATTTTCCGTCAAAAACGCCGAAATCTTGCCGACATCATCCGTTTTCAACACCTTTATCAAGTTTTCAGTCATACTTGACGCTTTTTCTTGCGATTGGCTTTTTTGTTCAATTTTGAACATATCGCCGTAATCGACGCCTCCGCCGGAGTTCATTTTTTCGGCGGCGTACTGCTTGACGGTTTTGCCGTTCTGGTCTTTGGCGTTTGCGTTCGCGCCGGCGTTCATCAGCAGGCGGACGGTTTCAACGGGCTGACCGTACAGCACCGCCACTTTCAGCGGAACGCTGCCGTAGGAATCCGCGCCGTTGACGTTCGCCCCCGCTTCAATCAGCAGGGCGATCAAATCCGGATTTTTGCTTGTTTTCAACGCTTGCAGCAAAGGGGTGACGCCGGTCGAATCGGCGGTGTTGACGTTCGCGCCCTCCTCGATGAGAAATTTCGCCGCTTCCAAAGGATTTTTGCCCAGAATTGCGTGAATGAGCGGCGTGCGTCCCTGCGCGTCCTTGGCGTTGATGTCCACGCCCGTTTGCAGATATTTCGTCGCTTCGTCGTAGCGTCCGTTCAGCAGGCTTTCCATGAATTCCCGCGTTTTCGGCTTTTTCTCGACGAACTTCTTTTCGCCCAGCCGTTCGCGCAAAGCCTGATAAGCCTCGTTTTGCGGCATGAAATTGTTTTGACGCAGGTGTTGCAAGACCGTCATGCCGCGCCTGTCGGTGATTTGCATATTCGCGCCGTCGTCCAGAAGCATATCGACGAAAGCCGGCGAAACGGCGTATCTGGCGGCGTAGGTCAGCGCGGACATTCCCATGTCGTCCGCCGCGTCAAGATCGCTTGTCGCGTCCAAAACGGCTTCGACGTCCGCTTCCGTGTTGCCGAAAACGACGGCGAGCATCAGCGGCGTGACTTTGGAATAATAATCTTTCGTGTTGACGTTCACGCCCGCCTGAGTGAAGGCTTTGACGACGTTCGCGGTGTTGAAATCGTAGCGCGACAGGCTGATTAAAAACGCCTGATCCAAAACGGAGCGGTCTTTGACGTAAGGCAGGACGGTCGTCACGACGTCAAAAGGCGTGTACAGCACGGCGTACAAAAGAAGATTGTTTTTTTCCTTGTCGGTTTTGCCTTCCAGAAAAGCCTGCCGTTCCGGTTTGGAGCGCACGCCCGCGAACTGTTTGATGGGCGACGCTTCGTTTTGAAGTTCCTGCACGACGACGTCCGTGTAGCGTTTCCACCATGTTTCAAACAGAATCTGCTTTTCGGTCGACGCGCCCGTTGAAACGGGCTTGACGGTGCGGCGCACGGATTCCTTTTGAACGGGCGTTTGCGGTTGAGCCGGCGCGTTTTGGGCGCAAGCGGCATAAGGAATGAAGCAGGCGGCAAGGAAAGGCAAAACAAAACGCATACAAAACTCCTTGTGTCAAAATTCGTCACGCATCAAGGATATACGCTTTTGCCGCAAGATGAAAGAAATGTTTTGTTAAGGATTTAAAAAAGACCTGATTTGCGCGACCGCTTCCCGCAATCCGACCTTTTCGACGGGCGTGCCCTGCGGAAACGCGCTCAACGCTTCCGACGGGACGGCTTTGTCGAGCATGACGAACACGCCGCGGTCGTCTTTTTTGCGAATCAGCCGTCCGAAGCCCTGCGCCAGTTTCATGCGCGCGAGCATCATGTTGTAATCGCGTCCGCCGTTTTCCTCGAATTGAACGCGGCGGCGTTTGTGCGCGATTGTCGGGCGTTCCCACGGCATACGGTCGAACAAAAGCAATCTCAACGATTTTCCGGGGACGTCGATGCCGTCGCGCACCGCGTCCGTGCCCAAAAGACACGATTCCTCCTCCGATTTGAAAATGTCGAGCAGGGTGGTCAAATCCATCGAATCGACGTGCTGCGCCAGCAAAAGCAATCCCGCGTCGTTGAGCGGCTTTTTAATTTCCTTGTAGACGGCTTTCAGGCGCGAAATCGCCGTGAAAATGCCCAAAGCCCCGCCGTTCGACGCTAAAAACAATTCTCTGGCGGCGGCGGCGACCTGCTTGTTGTCGTTTTTGTTCACGTCCGTCAAAATGAAAACGCGCGCGTTGGATTCGTAATCGAACGGGGATTTGATGCTGGCGGTTTTCGTCCCGTCGGGGTTGAGCAGAGCCGCGCCCGTGCGCTTCATGGCGGAATCCCAATCGTTGCCGTCGGGCGTTTTGTCCGTCAGCGTCGCGGAAGTCATCAGCACGCCCTGCGCGCATCCGCCCAGCATTTGCGCGAACGGAAATGTCGGGTCGACCCAATGGCGATAATAGCCCGTGTCGATTTCCGTTCCCTCGTTTCTGCCGACTTCAAACCAATCGACGAAATCGGACGGCGCGCCTTTGACAATCTGGTTCAGCATCACGCCCCAGACTTCCATGACGTCCAGAGCCGTTTTTTCAATCGAGCGCAAGATGTTGTCCGCGCGCTGTTTTTCGTACGCGTTCATGTCTTTCGCAAAATCGTTCATGTATTTTTCAAGCGCGAAACGCAGGGAAATCAAAGCCTTTGTCAGCGAATCCACGTCTTTTTTCAGCGCGGCGGCGCTTTGTTCGACTTCGGGCAGGGCGGGGGCGGGCGGACATTCGAGCGAGTGCAATTTTTCGCGTTCGTCGTTGCGGGCGTACACTTGGCGGCGCACGGCGCACAGGAACGTTTCAAAGGAATTTTCCGGTGTTTCGTTTTTCAGGCGGTTCTGCGCGCTGAAACGGGGCAGAAATGCGGCGGCTTGCAGGACTTCTTCCAAAGCCGACGCTACGTCCGGCGATACCAGCGCGATGTCTTCCAGCCGGCGTTTCAAGCCTTTCATGCGGCTGTTCGTGTCGTTCGTTCCAAGCAGGCGGCGGCGCATTTCCACGCCCGACAAGCCGCTGATCTGTTCGCAGAAAATGCCGTCCGCCGCGTTGAAAATCTGATGCGCTTCGTCGAAAACGAATCTGCTCGGCAAAGTCTGTTCGTCGCCCGCGCCCGCCAGTTGCGTCATGACGAAAGCGTGGTTCGCGATGACGATTTTCGCCGTGCGGGTGCGTCTGGCGATTTTTTCAATGAAGCATTTTCTGAAATGCGGGCATTGCGCGTAGATACATTCGCCGCGCTTGTCCGCCAATTCCGAAACCGAGCGTTCGCCCAGCATATGCGACAGCCACGACGGAAAATCGCCGCCGTTCACGTCGCCGTCTTTCGTCTTTGTTATCCATCTGGCGATCAGCCCCAAAGCGATTGCGGAGGCGGGGCGCGTCTGGATGCGTCCGACGGCTTCGGCGTAATTTAAAAGGCACAGGTAGTTTTCGCGTCCCTTGCGGATGACCGTGCGCCGCCGTTTCAGCGATTCGTTCGCGAACAGGCGGGACAATTCTTCGTCCATTTGGCGTTGCAGGTTGCGCGTGTAAGTGCTGATCCACACCGCGCCCGCGTTTTTTTCGCTCCACACGCCGACGCTTGACAGGTATCCCAGCGTTTTGCCGACGCCCGTTCCCGCTTCGCTTAACACGCACACGGGTTTGCCGCGCTCGTTTTTCGGGTCGAAAGCGGCGGCGGCGAAGCGCGCGTATTCGACTTGTTCGGGGCGGGCTTCGGGGACGATTTTGCGCACGTTTTCAATCGAGCGGTTTAGCGTTTCCTTTAATCTGTCCTCCGCTTCGTCGGGCAGGACGGGAAGCGTGCCCGCAGGTTCGGCGGGCGGCGAATCCGTCCATTCGGACAATTTGTTCCACACGGCGAATCCCGACAATCCGGTCAGGCGCATACGGTTGACGTCCTGTCCCAAAGCCGCCAGAACGTCCGCCCCCCAGCCCCAGTTGCCCGACCGGAGCATCGTCGCCGCCAGAGAAGCCGCGTCCGCGCGTTCCTCTCCGTCGAATTGCGCCAGAATCTGAAACAGTTTCTTTACAATGTCAAATAAGACGCGCGCTTCCTCGTACATATTGACGGGGACGGGCAATTTTAAAAATGCCGCGATGTCTTTCGCCGTCGGCGTGCATTTGACCGCGGGGCAGGCGAAAGCGAACAATTCCAAGATGTCCGACGCGCGCGCGGGCAGGATTCCGCCGGTTTTCGATTCCGTCAAGGCGCGGTTGCAAATCAGCACGGGCGACGACCCCGCCTGCGCCGCAATCTGTTTGGAATCCGCCGAATCAAACACTTCGCCGTCGCGCGTCATCAGCACGAAAGACTTTAATCCGGCTGCCAAAGAGCAAGGTTTTGAAAACGGCAAGTGAAATCCTTCTTTTCTTTAACGGAATTTTTGTTTATAACAGTCGTAATTTACATACACGGTCTTCGGATTGCAAGCAAAGACCGATTTGACAACGGAGTTGAAAAATGTCGGATTTAAGAGAAATCGCGCTGACCTCGAACGCTTGGCCCTTTCAAGAGGCGCGCGCCCTGTTTAACGAAAAACTGGGCGGCAAAATCCCCGAAAAGGGATACGTCCTGTTTGAAACGGGGTACGGACCGTCGGGACTGCCTCACATCGGCACGTTCGGCGAAGTCGTGCGCACGACCATGGTGCGCCGCGCGTTTGAATTGCTTTATCCCGACATTCCGACAAAACTGTTCTGCTTTTCCGACGATATGGACGGACTGCGCAAAATTCCCGACAACATTCCCGAAAAGGAAATGGTCGCGCAGCATCTGTACAAATCCCTGACGTCGATTCCCGACCCGTTCGGATGCCATTTCAGTTTCGGTTCGCACAATAATAATTTGTTGCGCTCGTTCTTGGATTCGTTCGGATTCGATTACGAATTCAAATCGGCGACCGATTATTACAAAAACGGTCTGTTCGACAAGGCGATTTTGAACGTTTTGGCGCATTACGACGAAATTCTGGACGTGATGCTGCCGACTCTGCGCGAAGAACGTCGCGCCACATATTCGCCGATTCTGCCGATCAGCCCGAAAACCGGACGCGTTTTGCAGGTGCCTTTGATTTCGACCGACGCGGAACACGGCACGGTGACGTTCGACGACGAAGACGGCACGCGCACGGAAATTTCCGTCACGGGCGGACAATGCAAACTGCAATGGAAAGCGGACTGGGCGATGCGCTGGTACGCTCTGGGCGTTGATTACGAAATGGCGGGCAAGGATTTGACCGATTCCATTAAACTGGCAAGCAAAATCTGCGCGATTCTGGGCGGCAAAGCCCCGCACACGTTCATTTACGAACTGTTTTTGGACGACAAGGGCGAAAAAATCTCCAAATCCAAAGGCAACGGCTTGGCGGTCGAGGAATGGCTGAAATACGCGCCGCAGGAATCCCTCGCGCTGTTCATGTATCAAAAGCCGAAAACCGCGAAACGCCTGTATTTCGACGTGATTCCCCGCACGGTTGACGATTATTTGAATTTCCTGACGGCGTACGTGCGCCAGTCGGACGCGGACAAACTGTCGAACCCCGTGTTCCACATCCATGACGGTAAGCCGCCGAAAGCGGAATCCGCGCTGTCGTTCAGCATTTTGCTGAATCTGGTCAGCGTATGCCATTCCGACGACGCGGCGGTTTTGTGGCGCTATATCGGACGCTACGTCGAGGGCGCGACTCCCGAAACGTGTCCGAATCTGGCGAAAATGGTGCCTTACGCCATTGCCTATTATTACGATTTCGTCCTGCCGCACATGGAATACCGCGAACCGACGAAGCAGGAAAAAGAGGCTTTGGAAGATTTGAAAGACACGCTCAAAACGTTCGACGCGACCGCGACGGGCGAGGAAATTCAAACGGCGGTGTACGAAGTCGGCAAACGTCACGACTACGCGGATTTGAAAGCGTGGTTTTCGACCATGTACGAAACGCTTTTGGGACAGAAGACGGGTCCCCGCATGGGCTCGTTCATTGCGCTGTTCGGCGTGAACGAAACAATCGCGCTGATTGACGACGCTTTGAGCGGCAAATTGTCCGGAAAAGCGCAAAAGGCGGATTAAAAAATTTGACCTTGCGGTTGTAATCGTGCTTAACTGAAAGCATAGATGGAAGAAAGGCGGTTTTAATGACGGACGCGGCGGAAAACAAAGATATTCGCGAAATGAGTTTTGAGGACGCTTTGTCCGAACTGGAAACCATCGTGCGCGGGCTGGAAACGGGAAAAGTCAAACTGGACGACGCCGTTTCGGCTTACGCGCGCGGCACCGCCCTGCGCCGTCATTGCGAGGAAAAACTCGCCGCCGCCCGATTGAAAATCGACGCCATTACGGTTTCGCCGAACGGGGAAGCCGCCGGATTGTCACCTGTCGCTGTGGAGAATGCTCATGAATAACCTGCTGAACGCCATTAAAGAAACCGCCGCCGAAATTCATGCCGAAATCGACAGGCTTCTGCCCGTGCCGAACACGGCGGAAAAACGCGTCGTCGAAGCCATGCGCTATTCCGCATTGGCGGGCGGCAAACGCTTGCGTCCGTTCTTGGTTTTTCAGTCGGCGCAGTTGTTCGGCGTGGAAAAGCAAAAGGCTTTGCGCGTCGCCGCCGCGTTGGAAATGCTCCACACATATTCGCTGATTCACGACGATTTGCCCGCAATGGACAACGACGATATGCGGCGCGGCAAACCGACGTGCCATAAGCAATTCGACGAAGCGACCGCCATTTTGGCGGGCGACGCTTTGCTGACCCGCGCTTTCGGCGTGATTGCGGGCGAACACACGCTGTTTGAACCGGCTATCCGCTGCCAGTTGTGCGCCGAACTCGCCATGGCGGCGGGCGCGGCGGGCATGATCGGCGGGCAGATGCTGGACATTCTGGCGGAAACGCAGGAAGAAGACTCCGATATGCCCGAAATCATCCGCTTGCAGCAGATGAAAACGGGGCGGTTGTTCTCGTTCGCGTGCGAATCCGGCGCGATTATGGGCAAAGCGTCCTACGAAGACCGGCAAGTGATGAAATCCTACGCCCGCGACATCGGCTTGGCGTTTCAAATTGCCGACGACATTTTGGACGCGGAAGGCACGCAGGAGGAAATGGGCAAGGCGGTGCGCAAGGATTTGGACGCGCACAAGGCGACGTTCATTTCCGTCTTGGGCTTGGACGAAGCGAAAAAACAGGCGGATATGCTGTCGTATCAGGCGATCGCGTCTTTGGAATGTTTTGACGAAAAAGCCGATTATCTGCGCACGCTGGCGCGCTACATCGTAGAAAGACGTTCATGAAAAAATTAAAGAAAGCGCGGGCGGACGATTACGTCACAATGCCGTCCGGCGACCGTTCTTTGCTGAAAAACATCAAAAGTCCGGCGGACGTGCGCGCGCTCAAAGAATCCGATTTGCCCGAACTGGCGCGGCAAATCCGGCAGGAAATCATCAGCGTCGTGTCCAAAACGGGCGGGCATCTGGGCGCGTCTTTGGGCGTCGTCGAACTGGCGATCGCTTTGCATTACGTTTTCAATACGCCCGACGACAAAATCATTTGGGACGTCGGACATCAATGCTACGCCCACAAAATGCTGACGGGGCGGTTCGAGCGTTTCGCGACTTTGCGGCAGGAGGGCGGGCTTTCCGGCTTTACAAAGCGCACGGAAAGCGATTGCGACCCGTTCGGCGCGGGGCACAGTTCGACATCGGTTTCCGCCGGCGTCGGTCTTGCCGTCGGACGCGATTTGAACAAGCGCAAAAACGCCGTCATCAGCGTCATCGGCGACGGGTCGATGAGCGCGGGCATGGCTTTCGAGGGGCTGAATCACGGCGGCGATTTGCGCACCCGCCAAATCGTCATTTTGAACGATAACGATATGTCGATCGCGTCGCCCGTCGGCAGCGTCAGTCACTATCTGTCGCAGTTGGCGTCCTCCAAGCCTTATATGTCCCTGCGCCAACTGGCTTTGGACATGGCGTCGCGCTTTCCCGATTTCGTCAAAACGACGGCTTTGAACGTCGAACGGCACGCCAAAGGCGTCGTCATGAACGAAAGCACGCTGTTTGAAGAATTGGGCTGGTACTACATCGGTCTGGTGGACGGACACAATTTCGACAGTCTGCTTCCCGTCTTGCGCAACGTGCGGGACACAAAGGAAAACTGCCCGATTCTGATTCACGTCATCACGCGCAAGGGCAAGGGCTACAAACCCGCCGAGGACGCGCCGTCGCAATATCACGGCGTATCCGGATTCGACGTGAAAACGGGCGAATTCGAGTTGAAAAAAACGTCGCGCCCGACGTACACCGAAGTTTTCTCCGACACGATTGTCGATTTGGCGGCGCGGGACGAAAAAATCACGGCGGTGACGGCGGCGATGCCCACGGGCGTCGGCTTGCAGGGATTCGCGGAACGCTATCCCGACCGTTTTTTCGACGTCGGCATTGCGGAACAGCACGCGGTGACGTTCGCGGCGGGCATGGCTTGCGAGAATTTAAAGCCGTTCGTCGCCATTTATTCCAGTTTTTTACAGCGCGCGTACGACCAGATCGTGCATGACGTCGCGTTGCAGAATCTGCCGGTGCGCTTTGCAATCGACCGCGCGGGTTTTGTCGGAGAAGACGGGGCGACGCATCACGGAATGTTCGATTTGTCATTCCTTTGCCCGATTCCGAACATGGTCGTCATGGCGCCGTCCGACCAGTCGGAACTGCGCCGGATGCTTGCGACGATGCAGGCGTTCGACGAAGCGCCGAGCGCGGTGCGCTATCCGCGCGGGGCGGGGGAATTGTTCGACGTGCCGGACGATTTGACGCCGCTTGAAATCGGCAGGGGGCGCATTGTCAAAGAGGGCAACACCGTGGCGATGCTTGCGCTTGGTCCGATGCTGAAACATTGCTTGGATGCGGCGGATTTGCTTGCTTTGGAGGGAATTTCCGCCACCGTCGCCGACGCCCGCTTCGCCAAGCCGTTCGACACCGAACTGCTGAAAGAACTGGCTTTGGGGCATCAGGCGCTGATTGTCGTCGAAGACGGCGTGCGCGGCGGATTCGGCACGCAAGTGATGATTTGGCTTGCCAATCACGGCTTGCTGGAAAAAACGAAAGTGCGCTTTTTGGGGATGCCCGACTGCTTTATCGAACAGGCGAGCGTCGAGCGGCAATACGTCAAAGCGGGGCTGGACGCCGCGTCCATTGCGCGCACGGTCGCCGAAACGGTCAAATCGAAATGAAAAAACGCGCCGATCAACTGCTTGTGGACAAAGGGCTTGTCGAGTCCGTCAAAGAGGCGCAAGCCTTGATTATGGCGGGCGCGGTGCTGTCCGGCACGCGACGCGTCGACAAGGCGGGCGAAATGCTCAAACCCGACGCGCAATTAAGCGTCAAAACGAAAGAACACCCGTATGTGTCGCGCGGCGCGCTGAAACTGGTCAAAGGCTTGGACGAAGCGGGATTCGATCCGGCGGGATGCGTGTGCATGGACGTCGGATGCTCAACGGGCGGCTTTACCGAAGTTTTGCTGTTGCGCGGGGCGAAGAAAGTGTACGCCGTCGACGTCGGATACGGGCAGTTGGCGGAAAAATTGCGCACGGATTCCCGCGTCGTCGTTTTGGAACGCACGAACGCGCGCAATCTGACGGAAAGCGAAATTCCCGAACCCGTCGATTTCATCGTGTGCGACGCGAGTTTCATCCATTTGCAGACCGTGCTTGAAAAACCGCTGACTTTCGCCAAGGAAACGGCTTTTCTGGTCGCGCTGATCAAGCCACAGTTTGAAGCGCCGAAGCATCTTGTGGGCGAGGGCGGCATCGTGCGCGACGAGGCTTTGCGCGCGCGGATTTGCGAAGACATGAAATTGTGGATTAACGGGCAAAAGGGATGGCGTGCGTCGGGCGTGTTTGAAAGCCCCATCAAAGGCGCGCAGGGCAATGTCGAATATCTGCTGACGGCGCGCAAAACGCCGCAATAAAAAGCCTTGTCTTTTCCCTGAAAAAAGCCTATATCAGACGCTGATTTTTTTAATGGAGGTCTTGTCATGCTGACAAGTTTGGCGATTATTTTTCTGTTCGGGCTGACGCTGGGCGCGCTGTTCAACAAATTGAAAATGCCCGCGCTTTTGGGAATGCTTCTGACGGGGATTGTTCTGGGACCGCACGCCCTGAATTTGCTTGACCCGAAAATTTTAAGCATTTCGAACGATTTGCGCGAACTGGCTTTGGTCATTATCCTGATGCGCGCGGGGCTGTCGCTGGATTTGTCTTCGCTGAAACAGGTGGGGCGTCCCGCCGTCATGATGTGTTGCGTTCCCGCGCTGTTTGAAATTGCGGGCGCGATTGTTTTCGGACGCATGATCGGTCTTTCCCTGCTTGATTCCGCCATTGTCGGCGCGATTTTGGGCGCGGTGTCGCCCGCCGTCGTCGTGCCGCGCATGGTCAAGTTGATGGACGAACACAGAGGCACGGCAAAGGGGATTCCGCAGATGATTCTGGTCGGTTCTTCCGCCGACGACGTGTTCGTGATTGTCATTTTCACGTCATTGCTGACGCTGGCGCGGGGCGGGCAGGTGTCCGGCATGGAATTTTTGAAAATTCCCGAAGCGATAGCGCTGGGGCTTGTTTTGGGCGTTCTTGTCGGCTGTGTGCTGGCGGCGTTTTTCAAGCGCGTGCATATGCGCGACACGACAAAAGTGCTGATTTTGCTGGGCTTTTCGTTTCTGTTCTTGGAATTGGAAGAAGACTTGAAGCCGTATGTGTCGATGTCCGGACTGCTGGCGATTATGGCGCTCGGCTCGACCATTTATAAGCGCAAGGAAAGTCTGGCATTGCGTCTGTCGTCCAAATTCAGCAAATTGTGGGTCGGCGCGGAGGTTTTCCTGTTCGTGCTGATCGGCGCGATGGTTGACGTGCGCTACGCCATGCACGCGGGCGTCGCGGCGGCGGTGCTGATTGTCGGGGCTTTGGTGTTCCGCATGGCAGGCGTCGGCGTGTGCATGATTAAAACCAAACTGAACCTGAAAGAAACCGCGTTCTGCATGATTGCGTACACGCCGAAAGCGACGGTGCAGGCGGTTTTGGGCGCAATGCCTTTGGCGGCGGGACTGCCGGCGGGGATGCAGATTTTGACGATTGCCGTGCTTGCGATTCTGATTACCGCGCCGCTGGGGGCGATCGGCATCGACGCGACGGAAAAACGCTTTTTGACGCAGGACGAACCGAAAGCGGCGTAAAAAGCGCGAAAATCCAAAGAAACGGGGAGAGGGAACTTTCCCCGTTTTTGTTTGTCCGCTCTTATTCGGATATTGTTGCAAGCGGCGGATTTTAAAGGAAAAAAGGCGAAAAAATCGAGGAATAAAAAAAGGAACGTTTTCTTCGTTCCCTCATTTAATATACCCTTTTTTCGTGAAATTTCAATACTTTTGGCGGTTTTTGCCGTTCACGCGGCTTGTTTTAAAAAACTCTTTGTTTTAATGGGTTACGAAAAGGAGTGACGGGGTGAAGAAAACGTTTCTTTTTATCAGCTGATACAAGGAGTTTAACAATGAAAAATCTTTCACGGGAAACAGGGCGTTCCATGATTGAAATGCTCGGCATTCCGGCGATTATCGGCGTTTTGTCGGATGAAACATACGACGGAACGAACGGTTACAACTCGTATGGCGGAAAAATCAATATCGCCTCAAAAACGGACAACGCGTCGGGACGTATTTTTACGATTGAATATACTGGTATTCCCAAAGACGCTTGCGTGAAACCGGGAACAAGCGACTGGGGCGGCGACGCCGGTTCGGGCTTGGTTTCCATACAGATTAACGGTAAAACGGCATATACATGGCAAACCGGAGGCACGGCGTCCAGAGCCCTGCCGCCCACGCTGACGGAAGTGGCGGAAGATTGCAAAAGCAGTCTGACATCAAGCAAAATCGTATGGACGTACAAGTAATCTTGCCCGTTTATCGCGCGAAAGCCCCTGTTTTCAGGGGCTTTTTCGTTGTTCAGAAATGAGCGGGGCGGTCGGAAACATCCCGCGCAATTCCGATGCCGCGTTGACGACCTCGCCGCTTTTCAGCGATTTGTCATCCCGCACAAAAAAAGACCCCCGATGCCGAGGGTCTTTTCTTTTGCATTTCGTCGAAGCGTCACTCGACAATCTTTAACTGATCTGCACAGGTGCGGTCTTTATTGGTCGTCAATTCGTATGTAACAACCTGTCCTTCTTTCAAAATGGACAGACCGGCGGCGTGAACCGCGCTGATGTGAACGAACACATCCTTGTCGCCTTCGTCGGGCTGGATGAATCCGTAACCTTTGATTTTATTGAACCATTTGACTGTACCTTTTGCCATAATCATGGACTCCTTGTCATAATTTAATCACCCCGCCGGCACTGCGGCGAAGGAGTTTTAAGTGCTTTTCAAAAGTCATTCCAGATTAAATCCGATCGTCAACAACGCTTGGACAAGCATTAAACCTCATTAAAGGACTCTACTCTTTTTTGCAAAAAATTCAAGGAAAATAGGAACGCGTGCAAAAAAATCGCCCCGCAATGAAAAAAACAGGTGCGAAAACGGCAACAAAAGGATATAAAGAATCTGTTTGTATTTTTTTCTTAACCGGAGTGACTTTAATATGAGTTGTTCATACCAGTGTTCCCGCGAAGTACAGGAAATGTGCTCCGTCACCAAAGGGGCAAGACACGACCCCGCTCCCATTCCCGAAGAAGGTAAATGGGTTAAATCCAAAGAAATCAAAGATATTTCCGGCTTGACGCACGGCGTCGGCGCTTGCGCGCCCCAGCAGGGCACCTGCAAATTGACCCTGAACGTCAAAGAAGGCGTCATTCGCGAAGCCTTGGTCGAAACCATCGGCTGCTCGGGCATGACCCATTCCGCCGCCATGGCCGCCGAAGTGCTCCCCGGCAAAACCATTCTGGAAGCCCTGAACACCGACTTGGTCTGCGACGCCATCAACGTCGCCATGCGCGAACTGTTCCTGCAAATCGTCTACGGACGCACGCAGTCCGCTTTCTCCGACGACGGTCTGCCCGTCGGCGCGGGTTTGGAAGATTTGGGCAAAGGTCTGCGCTCGCAGGTCGGCACAATGTACTCCACCGAACCCAAAGGCGTTCGCTATTTGGAAATGGCGGAAGGCTATGTCTTGGCGGAAGGCTTGGACGCCAACAATGAAGTCATCGGTTACAAAACCGTCAATTTGGGCAAAATGATGGAAGCCATTCGCAACGGTACCGATCCGAAAACCGCTTTCGAAAAGAACGTCAGCACCAAAGGCCGCTTTGACGAAGCCGTCAAAGTCATCGACCCGCGCAAAGAATAAGGAGAGAAAAGATGAGTCTTTTTGAAGGGTATGAACGCCGCATCGACAAAATTAACGAATGCTGCAAAAAATACGGCATCGCCAATATCGAAGAAGCGGACAAAATCTGCAAAGACAAAGGCGTCGACGTCGCCGAAATCGTAAAAGGCATTCAGCCGATCTGCTTTGAAAACGCTTGCTGGGCGTACACGTTGGGCGCGGCTATCGCCATTAAAACCGACACGAAAAACGCCGCCGAAGTCGCTGAAAAGTTGGGCGTCGGCTTGCAGGCTTTTTGCATCCCCGGTTCCGTCGCGGATCAGCGCGAAGTCGGCTTGGGTCACGGCAATCTGGGCGCAATGCTGTTGAGCGAAAACACGAAGTGCTTCTGCTTCTTGGCGGGTCACGAATCTTTCGCCGCCGCGGAAGGCGCGATCGGCATCGCTTTGAAAGCCAACAAAGTCCGCAAAGAACCGTTGCGCGTCATTTTGAACGGCTTGGGCAAAGACGCCGCCTACATCATTTCCCGCATCAACGGCTTTACGTCGGTTGAAACGGATTACGACTACAAAACGGGCGAATTGAAGATCGTTTCCGAAAAAGCGTTCTCCAACGGCGACCGCGCGAAAGTCAAATGCTACGGCGCGGACGACGTGTCCGAAGGCGTCGCCATCATGATTAAAGAAGGCGTTGACGTGTCCATTACGGGCAACTCGACCAACCCGACGCGCTTCCAGCACCCCGTCGCCGGCACTTACAAAAAGTGGGCGATCGAACACGGCAAGAAATACTTCTCCGTGGCTTCGGGCGGCGGTACGGGCCGCACTCTGCACCCCGACAACGTCGCCGCGGGTCCCGCTTCCTACGGCATGACCGACACGATGGGGCGTATGCACGGCGACGCGCAGTTCGCCGGATCTTCGTCGGTTCCCGCGCACGTCGAAATGATGGGCTTGATCGGCATGGGCAACAACCCCATGGTCGGCGCGACCGTCGCTGTCGCCGTGGCGATTTCGCAGGCGATGAACAAGTAAATTCATCTGATTTTTACAAAAAAGCCTTTGCCCGAAACGGTGAAGGCTTTTTTTATGCCCGACGCCGTTTTTGCCCGCTTTCGTATTGACTTTTTCACATTTTCGGGGATATTTTTCCTATCACATAAAGAAACAGGAGATTCTGACCATGGACATTATCTTAACGGGCGACAGACCGACGGGCAAACTGCATTTGGGACACTACGTCGGCTCGCTGAAACGCCGCGTCGAAATGCAAAACAGCGGCTTGTACCACAAGATTTTCATTATGATCGCCGACGCGCAGGCTTTGACCGACAACGCCGACGACATCAACAAAGTCAGAAACAACATCTCCAACGTCGCTTTGGATTATCTGGCGTGCGGACTTGATCCCGCAAAATCGACGATTTTCATTCAATCGCAAATCCCCGAACTGACGGAGTTGACCTTTTACTACATGAACTTGGTCACCGTGTCGCGCTTGCAGCGCAATCCGACCGTGAAAAACGAAATCCAGATGCGCGGGTTCAAGCAGAGCATCCCCGTCGGATTTTTCACCTATCCGATTTCGCAAGCGTCGGACATCACGGCGTTCAAGGCGAATTTGGTGCCCGTCGGCGAAGATCAACTGCCGATGATTGAGCAAACGCGCGAAATCGTGCGCTCGTTCAATATGACGTACGCGCCCGTTTTGGTCGAACCCGAAGCGGTTTTGCCCGACAACAGCCTGTGTTCGCGTCTGCCGGGGTTGGACGGCGCGGCGAAGATGAGCAAATCGCTCGGCAACTGCATTTATCTGTCCGATTCTTCCAAGGAAATCAAACAGAAAGTCCAAAGTATGTTCACCGACCCGACGCATTTGCGCGTGGAAGATCCGGGGCATACGGAAAACAATCCCGTGTTCATTTATCTGGACGCGTTTTCGACGGACGAACATTTCGCGGCGTTCCTGCCGGCGTACAAAAATCTGGAAGAAATGAAGGCACACTACCGTCGCGGCGGGCTGGGCGACGGCACGGTCAAAAAGTTCCTGAACGAAATTTTGCAAAACGAATTGAAGCCGATCCGCGAACGCCGCGAGGCTTTGGCGAACGACGTCGGGTCGGTGTTTGATATGTTGAAAGCGGGAAGCGAAAAAGCGCGCGAAATCGCGGCGCAAACGCTGTCCGAAGTCAAAGCGGCGATGGGCATTGACTATTTCGGCAAAAACGCGCTGAAAAAGTAAAATCGTCCGGCGCGGCTGTCAAACGCGCTCCGTAAGCACATTCTTTAAGCGCACGCTTTAAACGCACCCCTGCAAGAGCCGCCGCTCCGCAGGGGTGATTTTTATCATCGGAGCAGGGTGTGGTCGAAAACCGTATCAGAGGGCAGGGCGGTTTAAAAACGGCGAAAAGCCCGAAAGAACAGGCGCAAGGCACTTGCGCAAACTTGGCGAAAACGCAAAGGCGGTGCAGAAAAAGCGCGAGGCAGAGGGGCTCGATTTGCATTTGTTTGCCGGCAAATTGCCTGTTGACGACGACGGTGCGGCTCGCGGTAAGGCTGTTTTACATAAGTTTTTTGCGGGGCACCCTGCGTCATCCTGTTGTCGTGACGTTCGGATGATGTGGCGCGGGCGTGCGGCGACGGGCGCAATCCCGCGCCGTTCTATGTTGTCATCACGCTCAAACGGAGATAAATCGGGGCGGCGGGGCAAACTTTCGACTTGATGCAGTTCGCTCGTTCGGCGACGGGATTTTGCGGTATCGCACCGCATTTGCGCGTCCTTTTTTACGATATTTCAAGGCGGCGGTCAGTTCCGGCACGCAATTCCCGCATAAAAAAAGCGCGGACAAAGCGCACTTTGGAAAATCGAAAAAAAGTGCTTTGACGGGTTATGAAAAGGATGTTCTGACCTTTTTCTTGCGGCACAGCAGAACCAGACACAAGCCGATCGAGCCGACGATGACCCACGCGGGCCACATCAAAATTTCTTCCGCCAGCGGATTCGCCGTTTCGGGCAAAACGCCCGTGATGATTGTGATGATGTCGGAAGTCGCGATGCTGGCGTGTTCGCCCGTTCCCAGAGCGACGACGGCTTCTGCGGACGCCGCCAAAACAGCCATCACCAAACAAAACCAACCTGTCAATCTGCCTAAAAACATGACGCCCCGCCGCGATAAGAAACGCTCCTTAAGGAAAGTATGACTGCATAGTTTTAACTTTTCGTAAAGACGCTTGATTTTTAATCAAAAAAAGCGCGTTTTCAAGCAAAAAGTATATATTTTTGATAAATTGTTGAAAAAAGTTCTTGCATTTCATAAAAAGCGGGCGTATATAAGTTCTCGTTCAACCGTTGGGGAATAGTTTAATGGTAGAACAGCGGACTCTGACTCCGTTAGTCTTGGTTCGAATCCAGGTTCCCCAGCCAACGTGGACAAAGGCTTGCATTTTCTTGCAAGCCTTTGTTTTTATTGAGTTTTTCGAGTTCGAACGCTCCATTTTCCGCATCCGTCGAAAAACCGTCTTTTTTGCCCGCAAACCCTTGATTTTCCGCCAGTTCGCAGACTTTTGCCGTATTCTGAAATTCATTGAACGGATAGCGCAATTTATAACCGATCCTGCCCTCGTCCAACTCCAAACGGTCAAACAGGAACGACAGCAAAAGCCGTTTCTTTTCGGCGTTGCGGCTCGTTTTAAAAATTGTTGCGGCGGATTTTGCGATTTCCATAAGATTTAAGACGGTTCTGTTAAACGAATTGTCCGCTTTCCTGTGTGCTTGGATACGCTCTTCAAGGCGGTGGCGTTCCAGTTGCAGACGGCTGTTTTTATCGTTGTACGTTTCTTGGTCAATTTCACCGTCAAGGCGTAGGTTAAACAGCGCGTCGATACGATTTTCAACGCGGGTCAATTCCTGTTTCAGCCGCCCCGTTTCCGCGTTTCTGTACGCGATTTCCTGCTTTTTGGATGATGCCATATAGGTGCGGATTTGTTCAATGAGTTCGGTGGGAATTTCGATTGAGTTCAAGATGTAGCAAATCTGATCGTCGATGTCTTCAAGCGGAATATAAACGCGCCGCTGTTTATCGGCGGCAAAACAGACGACATAATAAAACTGCTGTTTTTTGATTTCTATCGGGCAGATTTTATCCGTGTTTGCGCAATGAATTAAGCCACGGTATGCAAAAGGCTTTTCCCCGTGCTTGAACGGTTTGCATTTGGAATGTTCGAGAACGCATTGGCAAGCGTCGAATGTGTCTTTGCTGATAAGGGGCTGGTAAACGTGCGCGTGTAGTTTTCCCTTGGACAGCATTTCTCCGTAATAGAACGGATTGCGCAAGATTGACAGAATGCCGGACACTTGCAGTTTGCGTCCCATGCGCGACCGCAAGCCGATTTTGTCGGCAACGCGCGTCAATTCGCGGGCGGAAGTGCCGCCCAATGCATACAGATTGAAAATGCGCTGAACTTTCGGGGCGTCCACTTCGTCGGGGCGAATGGAGTTTTTGCCGTCGTCGTTTCGGAAATTGACATATCCGACCGGAGCAACCCCCGCACGTTCGCCGTTCCGCAGTTTGTAGTCGAGGGAGCGTTTGACGTTTTCGGAAAGTTGCAGGACGTAGGATTTTGCACCCATAACGGAAAAATCCCAGCGCATAATGTCCGACGCGCTCGCGCCCGCGCCGATGACCATGTTTTCGCGGTAAAAATGAAGTTCGATTTTTTCTTTGCGGACGAGTTCGTCCAGCAAAACGGAATCTTTGAAAGAACGCTGGACGCGATCCACGGCGTCGGCTATCAGCGCGACGGTTTCATTTTGAGAAAGGCAAAAGTCGATGACTTCGCGGAATTTTTTGCGTCCGCCGCGCGTGGACGATTCGATAATCTCAAAGGATTTAACGACATCAAGGTTTTTGCGCTTACAGTATTCGATAAGGCGTGTATTTTGGGCGGCGAGAGAGTGTCCCTCTTCCTGCTCTTTCGTTGACACACGGGTCAGGATAACAGCCTTCTTCAATGACTTCCTCGTACAGTTCGCACAAAACGTCCAGATAATCGCACACAAGACGGAAAGTATCTTCGTCCGCTATTTGCGGCGGAAGTCCTTCTGTGTTTATGTGTGCGATTAGATTCATAGCAGAAAAAAGTCCAAAGAAAAAGTTTTTAAAACAGCGGCGATAATTTTGCGCCCAATTCAATATCGAAAACGTTGCCGTCTATGTGCAAATCGGTATTCCGACCGTCGCAAATCGTCACGCTCTTGACTGAAAAAGTCATGCGTTCGGGATTTTTGCGGTAAGCTTTCTGAAAGCGCACCGTCAATTCCGCCGCGCGTTCGAGGTGCTGTTCGTATTCGCCCAAGCGTTTATGCCAATGTTCGGAACAGACGCGATATTCGTGCGTCTTTCTTCCAGATTTGATTTCTTCAAACCAATGGTCTGTCAAAACAAGCGTCAATGTCTTCATTTTTTAATCCCCTATGCTGTTTTGAGTTCCGCCGTCGCGCCGTAATTCGCTTTGACCAAGGCGGCAGCCACGGGCGGACAAACAGAGTTGCCGCACATTCTGATTTGCGCTTCTTTGCTCAACGGCGCGCCGTTGCCGCGCCTGTCGAAGACATATCCCGCCGGGAAGCCTTGTGCGGCATATAATTCGTGCGGTTGAAGCATACGCAGTCCGATGTCGGCGATGGCATATTCTTTCCCGTTGATGCGGACGGCGACAAGACCGGAATGAACGTGGCTCGTGCAAGTGTTCAGCGGTTCGTTGACCGCCGAAGACATTCCCGTACCGTAGTAATTGATCAGAAAAGCACGGACTTCTTCCGTTCTGTCTGACGGCGCATCGGACATACCGATCATGACTAAACTGTGATGGTCAACCGTTGTAATCGTGCCGACGGGATTACTGACGCAAGTTCCTACGACCCCGCTGTAATGCTTTGCCAAAAAAGCAGAAACAAGCGCAAATTTATTGCCGCCCGATGTAACCGTTCCCAACGGCTTGTTTAAGTCGAGAACGCGCCGACCTTCGTTGTCTCCGTACCCCATCTGAATAAGCAGTTTCGCGCAATCTTTGACGACAAACGGATTTTGAGCGTTAATCACGAATTTGACGACACCGTTCGCGATGCGCCGCAACGTATTGTCCGACAGAGGTTTCGCGCGTCCGAAAATCGACGGACACGGAATCGACCAGTCAATAATTTCGGCGGCGGTTCTATACGGTTTCAAGCCTTTACCGTGTGTCGGTTGTGGGAAAACAATCGGCAGTCCGTCGCAACGCGCGACGAGGAAAAGACGTTTGCGGATTGTCGGTGCGCCGTAATCACACGCGCGCAGTTCTTTATACCGAACGTCATAGCCGAGTTTTTTCAACTCTGCGATCCAGCGGCGAAAAGTTTCGCCTTTGCGCGCGGGATCGGGCAAACCGTCCGCCAGAGGTCCCCAAGTTTGAAATTCCTCGACGTTTTCAAGACAGATAACGCGCGGACGCACCAAACGCGCCCATTTCACGACGACCCACGCCAATGACCGGATTTTTTTACTGACAGGTTTTCCGCCTTTGGCTTTTGAAAAATGCTTGCAGTCCGGCGATGCCCAAAGCAAGCCGACGGGTTTCCCTTTCGTCACGGCGACGGGGTCAACCTCGAAAACGTCTTCGCAAAAATGCCGCGTCTGCGGATGATTTGTTTCGTGCATTGCGACGGCTTGCGGATCGTGATTGACGGCAATATCGACGTATCGACCGGTTGCCAGTTCAATGCCCGTTGATGCTCCGCCGCCGCCGGCAAACAAATCGACAATCAAGTCGTTGTTCAGATTGAAATAAAATTGACGGCTCAACATTTATACTATCCTTTATTCTCGCAATATCTGATTTGTTGTTTTAAGCGTTCAAGTTCTCTTTTCGCACCGGCGATTTCCGCTTTTATACGCCGCCCATCTTCGTCAAGATAACGTTTGCGATCTTGCCCCTTTGCAATTCTCAAAAGAACGTGAAAAGGGGATAAAATCGCGCCGCAGTCTGCGCACTCGACCGTTTCTTGATACTCGTCGACTTCTATGCGCTCATGGCGGCAATACTTTTTCTTGACGACAGTAAAATCAATAACTGCCATTTTTTCACCTATCCTCTATCATTAAAGAAACGATAAAAAACGCAACCAACGAACTGAAAATGTCACCGTGATAGGCGCAAATAACGGGGATTGCATAGCCTATATATTTAAGGTTTTTCATCTCCCCCTCTTTCCCCATGTGTGTACGTCGCCGACGACTTCAAACGTTTTTTTGGCATTGTCAAAATGACGCAATGGCTCGCGAACGTCCCCCATTTTAAAAAGAAAACCGTATTCATCACGAACAATAACGCCTGTTATCGAATAGACTTTGACAATATCTCCCTCGAAAATCATCCGCCCGTTTTTGTCCTTTAAGCCGGTGCATTGCTCAATGATCAGGCGGTCTTCGTCTTCGCCCTCTTCAAGCGGCGTATAAATCGCGCCCGTGCCGTCGCACATAATATAAAAGTCGTCATAGTAATACGTCTTCTTTACGGGGTCGTAAGCTCGAAACTTAAATCTGTCGTTCATTGTTCGTTCCTTTCGATTTTATGGAGCATAACGGTCGCGAAAGCGCGGAGTTCGCGGGCGGCTTTGGCGACTTCAAGCGCGCTTTGATTTTCTTCCATTGTTTTGACAGCGGCTTTGATGTGCGCCATAACGTCTTCATATCGGACGGCGGCGATAACCGCGTTAATTTCTTGTTGTTTCATTCGATTGTTCCCATGTGTTCAATTTCAACAACGGCGGGAGTATGTGCGTGTTCTTCCGCCTGTTTGACCATTTCGGCGAGTTCGGCAATCGCCTGTTCGTCGCAAAAGCCCGTTTTCAGGTATGTAATCGCTTTTTTCAGCGCGGTGATAAGTTCCTGTTCCATGTGCAAATCCTGTTTTGTCGGCGGGCGTTCCGAAAGGAAACGCCCGCGTTATCCCTGTCAAACGACCATTCTTTCGGGCTGTTCCTGCCGTGTCTGCGCGGTATCCGCGGTGGTCGGCAAAGTCTTGACCGTTTCGGGTTCTTCTTCGACAACGGCGCATTGCGCGTCGATGATGCCGTCGTCCTCAACGGGGGCGTACATCTGTTCAGGCGTTCTGTTGTCAACGGTATAGGTCGGAAAATCCGTTTCATTGTCGTTGTCAATGTCGATTGCCTGTTTTGCTTCCGCCGACAGAGGCAGCCATTTCGACGCGCGCTTGAAAACGGTTTTTTTCGCCATTTCGTCATAGTCCGTATTCCACGGGCAGATTTTTCCGTATTTTTTAAAAGACACCCACGCGCTGGAACGTTCTTTGATTTGTTCAACCTCGAATTTCGACATGACTTCCGTCTTTTTCGTGCCGTCTTTGAACGTAACGACGGTGTAATAGGCGTATGCTTCGCCGCGCTCATTGCGGAAGTCGATTTTGTGTTTGACGATTTCGCCGATGTTGTATTCAAATTCGTCGTTTTCGCAGACTTTGTCCGCGTGGATTGACGAAATCATACCCGAACGCATTGCCAGTTCGACAATGCCCTTGTAGTCGAAAATCAGATTAATCGTATATTCTTGTGTTTTGTTGTCTTTGTACGGAATCAGATAAGCGCGTCTGCCGTCCGGTTCGATGCCGAGTTCGGCGCAGCGCATGAACGCTTCCGCCAACGACTGCTTGCCCTCGCCTGTTTTCATGGCTTCCAAAAGTTTGGGATTTTTTTTCATGCAGGTAATGGCGACGCGGGCAAAACGTTTCGGCGTGCAGACGTTCGGCAGCACTTTTGCCCAGCCGCCGGAAAGCGTCCCGATAAAATCGGCGACGGTGTCGGATTTCTTTTGCGTGATTTCTTGTGTCATGGTTTATTCTCCTCTTTGCAAATACCAGTTGGAATATCTCATTGTTTCTTTCGCGGGATACGCGGCGAAGATGTCCGGATCGCGGCTGTCGTTCCACGCGTTCAGTCGTTCGGCGATGGCGTTGATGTGCTGACGCACGATGTCCGCCGCCGTGTTTTGCGTTTCATAATCGCAGCCCGCGACGCAAATCACGTCTTCCTCGCCTTCAATGTTGGATTGAAGTACGAAAACAAAGTCCACCAGTTCCGGCGGCATATCGAACTTTTTGGCAATGCCCATGCGGTAAAATGCTTCTTGCAACGGATAGCCGAGTTTTTCGGGCCAGCGAAGCACGGACGAAATATCGGACGACGTTTTGTAATCCACAATCAGCAGACGACCGCCGGAAATGCGCTTGATGGCGTCGGCTTTCATCTTGCATTCCAGTCCCGTTTCCTCATCAGTCCAAACAAACGGCACTTCGCACTTGCCGCCGTCGAAAATCAAATTCGCCAACTTGTGTTCGCGGATTTTGGCAATCATTTTCCGCGCCCTTTCCATTTCCGCGGGCGACACGACGCATTTGTTCGGGAAAAGAGATTTTACCTTGTCGTATTCCTTGTTTTTGCGCGACTTGCCGAAATCCTGCACGACAAAGCGGCTGTCCGCTTCGTCCGGTTCAAGCAAAAGGCAATGCGTCAGTTTCCCGAATACAAGCGCGTCTGTTTCCTTTTCTTCCGGCTTGTCTGGATTGAAACAGGACGTTTTCCAGAAATTATAAGCCCCGTGGTCGTATTGTTTGATTTGGGACGCGGATAAGGCTTTGTAGGCGAAATACGCGTCGTCGTTATTCAAAAGTTGAATGTTGTCCATAATGTTTTCCTTTGTCAGTCAATGTTTTCAAAAGTCTGCGCAATCGCCTTGATTTGCGTGAACAGGTCTTTGACCCGCAGCGCGTTTTCACGACCGATGACAAGCGTTTTGATTTTGAAAAGATATTGCGTTGTGTCCGCCGTCGGTTGAGGCACGGCTTTGTCAACCGGCGCGCGATATACAAGTCCCATGCGAACCGCTTTTTCCGTGTCTTCCGTTAATGCGCGCATACGGTACAAAACTTCTTTCAATGGCAAGTTGGAGGTTATTGCCCAAGAAATTTTTTGTTCGCTGTCGGCTTTACTTTCGGGGTATTCTTCTTTCAGCCGCTTTGCTTCCTGCATAATCGCTTCGATACGTTCCTGCTTTAAGCGTTGGCGTTCGGCTTCCCCGGCAATGCGTTCTTTGACGCGTTCGACAATTTCGCTCAAATCGGCGATGACGCTTTTGTCCGAAGTCGATTTTTTCAGCCACTTTTCACGAACGGCGAAGTCGGCGCGGTATGCTTCCATATCGTTTTCGGCGATGACCGTATCAATTAGTTTTTTCAATTCGTCGCGGCGTTTTTTCAGTTCGGCGGCTTCAAAGGCTTTGACCTGATCGCTTAACGATTTGTAGGTATCGTCGAAAATCTGTTTGACGCCTTTGATTTTATCGACGTAAGGCGCAATCAATTCCTTGTACTTTTTTTCAATCGCTTTGCGGCTTTCGTCAACGTCTTTGGCATATTTGTTCAGTTCCGCCATTTCCTTTTTGATGGAAACAACGTCGTTTTCGCTGATGACCAAGCCTTGATATTTGGCGCAAAGTCCGCGCGCCCATTCTTCCGCTTTGGCAAAATCAACCTTCATCGAAAAGTCGGTTTTGTCCTCAATGATAATCATATCGTTCATTGGTATTTGTTCCTTATCTGTTTTGGTGAACTGACAAGGATATTATGATAATCATAATTTAATGTCAATACAAAAATTATAAAAATCATAATTTAAGATTATGGCAACAAAAAATCCCCGCAAACAGCGGGGACGATGATTCTGCCTAAGCGTCCCGACATATTGGACGCAACAGTCATTGTCAAAAACAGAAAAATTACCCTAAAATTTGTACATCAAATTAAATAACATTAAAGCAACTTTTTTAAGAAAAAAATAGGCGCAGACACAACATACAGTTAATCAAAAACGTCATTTTTCAATAAAAATTTTTTCAGATTTCTTTCCTTTTTCCTGGCATACAAAAACAGTTGCATCAAATCGTTGTCCGCAATGATCTCTGATCACTATAAAATCTCCCCCTATTTCAGCCGCCTTTTTCTTTCCCCAAAGTATGGCTCTGTTAATGCCAAGCCAACATCCATCATCGTATATTTTTGCTATTTCCTTATAGGTGCAATCAGGGCGCGTTGATGAATATACTTGCACTTCATCCGCTTTTTTTGGCGAATACCCATAATCATATACAGCAACCGTTGAGCAAGATGACAAAAAAAGAGAAAGCAAGGCTATAATTTTTTTCATTTTAGCCTACCTTTTCCGCTTTTAATGTGTAAATAACTTTTCCGATAATGGTGATATTCTGAACAGGTTCTTTTTCCGTATCATATTTTTCATTATCAGATTTGATTAACACATCACCGCTGACAGTCGTTTGAAGACGCTTGACAGCAAGGGCGGTTGTCTTTTTGATAAGGTACAATCCGTCGCTGTCAAGGTAATTCCTCGAAATATCAACCAGCACCCAATCGCCGTTATATAAGGTTCTCTCCATGGAATCACCAGAAACTCGGAGCATTTTAATCTGTTGCGGGTTTGCATGAGTGATTTCACGAAATTCATCTGTCGGAATTTGCCACAAGCCGACGACATTGTCTTCGTCATTGTCAATCCCGTTGCCGCAGCAGGCTGTCGCGCTAAAAATTTCGATTTCTATAACGTCTTTTCGTTTTAATTGAGCGCTTTCTTTGGATTTTACAGAACTTTTTTGCGGCGGGATTTTATCCGTTCCACCAGCGACATACAACATAAAAGCCTCGCGATCAATTCCGAGAAAATCGGCAGTCGGAAAAATTTCATTTTGCTGAAACTCTCTTTTTCCCGCCGTCAAGGATAAGTTTAACTTTTCAGGTTCAATCCCTAAGTAAGCGGCTAACTCCCGCTGTGTTTTCCCCTGCTTTTTAAGTAACTCTTTGATAAATGCGTATTTGCTCATGTTTCACCTCGTTATGAATATCATAAACGGCTTTTGGTTAAAAATATATTTTGAAAATCATAATTTAAAAACTTTACAATTAATTTAATTATGATTAACATAAGTTTCTGAAAGGAGGCGTTATGACAAACGAGGAAGCCTTGAAATTGTTGTCGTCGGACGGCTTTGTACGGGCGTTTGCCAAGCAAACTGGAACTCCCGAACAGACAGTCTATGCGTGGCGACGAAAGGGAAAAATACCGAACTGGCGCATTCAGACCATATCGGATTACGCAGAAACAAAAACCAAACAGGAGGATTAGACCATGGAAGTCAAAAGTATCACGGATTTACTGGAAAATCTGGAAAACGGGCAGTTAGAGGTCGATTTAACCGACGAACTGCAAAAAATTGTCAAAGCCGTCGGCAAGCAAGTTGAGGACGGTACGTCCAAGACGGCGCGCGGTACATTATCCATCACGTTGGACATTGTGAACGAACAGGGCGTTTTTTATGTTCTGGCAAAGACAAAATCGACTTTGCCCGTTCAGCCACGCCGCAAGTCGATTTACTACAAGAACGACGAAGACAATCTGATTACCGAAAACCCGAACCAAATGAAACTGCCGCTGGCGGAAGTCAAAGAAATGCCGCGCGTCATTACCCAAGCATAAAAGGAATAAACATTATGAACGATATTAACATTGAAGCATTGAACTCCATCATCGCCGAACTGCACGAACCGAAAACGGTCGAAGTTGACGGGCGAAAAATTGTCTTTTACCCGCGAGAACTTTCCTCCTTGGATATTTCCGAGATTACGGAACGCCTGCAACCAGCGCCGCGCGAACTAAAAGGGTACGCGGAACTGCATTCGCAAGAAAGTTTTTGTGCATACGTCAACCGCTTTAAAGATGCGGACAGCGCAATCTTCTTTGACGAAACGGACAACCGCTTTGTCGCCGTGTTCGATTTTGACAAAGGCGGTGCGGAAAAATCGCCGCGTTGGCGCAAGCATGGTGCGACTTATCGTGCCAAGACCAGCGATGAGCTGGAATTTTGGGCGGAACATAACGAAGAATGGCTGGATCAGACGGAGTTTGCCGCTTTGCTGGAAAAGCGTTGTTTGGATTTTATGGAAGCGGACGAAAGCAACCTGGCGGAAGAAACAAAAAAACTGCGCACATTATTGGGCGGACGTTTTGCCACGCCGACGCAAATGCTTGAACTGGGACGGGGCATTGACGTTTCGCGCGGGCAAAAAGCGACGGTTAAATATAACAGAAGCACGGGAGCGCGGACAATCAAGTATGAGGAGGACGATGAGAACATTGACGTTCCGTCGCTGTTCATGATTGCAATCCCGATGTACAAGAACGGGAAATCCTATTACAGCCTGCCCGCGCAAATCCGTTTTCGCCTTAAAGACGGGGCGGTGTATTGGCAATATGAACTGCACCGCCTGGAAGAAAGCACCGAAGCCGCCGTCAAAGGCATGATTGAAGACATCAAGTACGAAACGGAATTGCCCGTGTTTTTGGGTAATCAAGCCGACAGATCGTAAGCATGGCGAAGATAACGGGCTTTACAATCAAAGAGCATGACACGCAAAAGGCGATTGTTCGCCTTTTGCGGATTGCCGGCTGTACGATAATCGGTTCGGACGTGATGGACGGTTTGAAGTTTTTCACGGACGCGGACAGGCGGCGTTACGCCTTTATCAACCATCACAAAGAAATGGGATACACAAAAGGACAGCCCGATCTTATCTTCGTTTTCAAAAACCGTGTTTATTTTGTCGAAATGAAGACGGCAACGGGCAAGCAATCGCCCGAACAAAAAGAATTTCAGAAACAACTCGAAACCGCCGGACAGATTTATCTGGTCTGGCGGTCGGTTGACGATTGCGTCGATTTCATCAAACAGCAAAGGATTTGATAAAATGGCTAAACAGTTTGCACCGCGCGTCTATCGGGATTGGCTGCCGCTTTTTGCGACGCTTACCAGTGAACAGGCGGCGGAAGTTTTAAAAGGGATTGCCGGATACCCCGATTACGAAGTCAAAAACGTTCCGATGTGGGATTTTTTCAGTTCGCAACTGGAAAAAGAGTATTCGGCATTTTGCGAACGCACGGAAAAAGCGCGCGGATCGGCGGCTGCCCGCTGGTCGAATGCGGAGCGATGCGAAAGCAAAAACGCGGACGCGCCCGCACAAAACGAAATGCGAAGCGATGCGCTTCAATGCGATTGCATAAAAGACGATGCGAACGTATGCGAACGCATAGAAACGCATATCGAAAAATGCGACCGTATGCCAAAAGATGCGAACGCACAAAACGAAATGCGAACGGATACGGACGAATGCGATTGCATAAAAGACGATGCGAACGTATGCGAACGCATAGAAACGCATATCGAAAAATGCGACCGTATGCCAAAAGATGCGAACGCACAAAACGAAATGCGAACGGATACGGACGAATGCGAAAATATGCAAACGCACAAAACGAAATGCGAATGTATGCGAAGCGATGCGAACACGTTCACAAAAAGAAAAAAAGAAAAGATACCCCCTGCACCCCCAGAAGAAGAAAAAAATAAAAATACATATACCCCCACAAACACAAGTGTTTGTACCCCCAAAGCCAAAAACGGCGTTTTTGTTCCTCCGACCGTTGAGGAAGCGCAAGCCTACATAGCCGAACAAGGCTATTCGGTCGATGCGGAGCGGTTCGTGGACTTTTACACGGCGAAAGGCTGGTTTGTCGGAAAAAACCCGATGAAAGACTGGAAAGCGGCTGTGCGGACATGGGAACGCGACAAACAGAACGCCGTGCGTGCCGGAACGGTCGTGTCGTTCGGAGTGAAAAGCGGGTCGTATTCGGGGAGTACGCCGCTATGATTGTTTTACCGAGATTTGAAAACGCGTCGCTGGACAACTACGAATGCACAACCGACGAACAACGCCGCCTTGTCGCCGTGTTGCGTCGCGGAATTACCTGCGGGTTTAAGCGAAACGTCGTCATTTTGGGAAGCGTCGGCACGGGTAAAACGCACCTTGCATTTGCCGTCAAAAACGCCCTGTCGGAAATATCCCTGTTTCGAGGCAGGAAATTTTATTCCGAAGACCGCTGCTCCTATACAACGGCAAAGACGCTGATTGACGACATCCATCTGTCTTGGAAAGAAAAGGACTGCGAAAATCCCGTCAACGCCTTGACGCAAGTCGGGTTGCTGATTTTGGACGAAGTGGGGTTATCCGCCAATGAACGCACGGAACTGTACGAACTGGTCAACGCCAGATACGAACGCTGCAAGCCGATGATTTGCATTTCCAACAACACGCCCGCCGAACTTCAAAACGTGCTGGGGCAAAGAATTTACGACCGCATATCCGGCGGAGCGGAGTTCTTCGAGTTATCGGGGACGAGTTACCGGCAAAGGGGGAACGCATGAGAGAGGTCAAGGACACAAAGGACATCTGCAAGATTGAGGACGTGGAAGAGCGCGTCTATCATTCCTTCCGTGTTTATCGCCGTCTGCCGTTTGACGCGCCGAAGGATTACGCCTGTTATCTGGGGCGTTTTATCAAAACGGACGAAGACGATACACAGGAATGCGAACGCTTTATAGGGCGCGACATCGCTTTGGCGGAAGAAGTGGGTGTGGAATGGTGGCACGATATGCCCGTTGACATCGAGGACAAGACGCTGATCTGTTTTCGTTGCGGTGCGCCCGCCGGAACGGCGGGGTATTGGTCGGGCGTCCGGTCGTGGAAGAGCGTTGCGGCGGAATTTCACATTCACAGAAACACGGCAAAAAACAGATGGAACACGGCGATGAAAGCGATTTTTGAATACGTTTGCCGCTTAAATTGTGCTTAATTGTGCTTATTTGTGCAAAAAAGTGCTTAATTGTGCAAAATAGCATTGTGCATTTTTCCGATTTTAGAGGTATATTTTTTGTATGATGTGTTTTGTGTGTGCAGCGGCAAATGACATCGTATCCTTTGAATTTGGTGACGGGCGGTCGATAAAAAGACCGCCTTTTCTTTTACGGGAACGACACTATGGGGAAAGACGGAAAGACTACGCGGGCGCGCGCGAGAAAGACGGATTGGCGAACGGTTGAACTGAAAGACAGAATTTTAAACGCGATGGAAAACGGACAGTCGTTTTGCGCCGCGTGCCGCGCCGAAGATTTGAACCCGCCGACCGTTATCAAATGGATACGCAAAGAATATCGGGACGAATACGAAGAAGCGCAAAAAATTCGGGCATTGGTGCTTGAAGACCAGATTATCGAAGAGGGCGACAACGATTTCAACGATGTTCTGCCCGACGGGAAAAGCAATGCCGCCGCCGTCGCCCGTTCGCGTTTGAAATGCGACAATCGCAAGTGGCTTTTGGGTAAGATGAACCCGAAACATTACGGGGAACAGGTCAATGTCGGGATTAAGGACGATAGCCGAATATCAGCAACTGTTGGTCTTTTTGAAGGAGATTTCAAACAAGACGAAACAGTATGACGCGATCCGCGATTTGGCGGCGACCGATTTGTTCTTTTTTCTCGTGTATGTGCTAAACAGAAAGGACGCAAACAGGCAGTTTGTTTTGGACAGATGTCGGGAGTACGAGCAAAATCCATACGGATATTTGGATTTGTGGGCGCGTTTTCACTATAAGTCAACCATTATCACGTTTGCTTACACGTTGCAGGAATTGGCGCGCAATCCCGAATTGACGGTTTGCATTTTTTCTCACACAAAGACAATCGCCCGTTCGTTTCTTCGGCAGATAAAAACGGAACTTGAAACGAACAAAAAACTGTGCGGACTGTTTCCCGAAGCATTTTTTGACGACCCCGAACGCGAAAGCCGCCTGTGGAGCAAGGACGAAGGCATTGTCGTCAAGCGAAAGGGAAATCCGAAAGAAGCGTCGATTGAAGCGTGGGGCGTGGTAGACGGACAGCCGACGTCAAAGCATTTCGACCGCTTAAAATACGACGACCTTGTGACGCTGGAAAGCGTGAACACGCCGGAACAGATTGAAAAATGCGATTACGGCTACCGCATGAGTTTGAACTTGGGCAATGAAAGAACGTTGAAAAGCATGGCGGGGACGTTTTACGCGGCAAACGACCCTTACACGCGTTTAATCGGCGACGGGCTGGTCGTTCCGCGCATACACCGCGCAATGAAAGTTATCGGGGATTTTTCAACCGGCGTGATGATGACGGCGCAGCGGCTTCAAGACATATACAGAGACTTGGGACGCGACGTGTTTTCAACGCAGATGATGCTTGATCCGTCCGTGCAAAGCGGGCAGATGTTCACGACGGACTGGCTGTCGTTCTATGATGAGACGGATTGGCGGCAGATGAACCGCTACATTTTTGTAGACCCCGCCGGATCGAAAGGCAAAAAAAGCGATTACACGGTTATCTGGGTCATCGGATTTTGCCGCGACGGGTGCATTTATGTGTTGGACGGCGTTCGCGACCGTTTGAGCCTTGCCGAACGAACACGCAGACTGTTTGATTTTGTGCAGCAATACGCCCCGCAAAACGTATTCTATGAACGCTACGGGCTTCAAGCGGACGTCGAGCATATCAAACTGGAACAAGAGCGGCTTGCCTACCGTTTTCGGATTACCGAAGTCGGCGGAAGCGAGCCGAAGAAAAACCGTATTCAAAAACTTCAAAGCCCCTTTGAAGAACACCGCCTGATATTGCCAAAAACGCTTTACAAGACGTTGAGCGACGGCAAACGGGCGGATTTGATAAGGCAGTTCGTCAACGAAGAGTTCAAGCAATATCCCGCGACGGCGCACGACGATATGCTGGACTGCATGGCGCGATGCATAGACGAACGGTGTCATTTCCCGAAAAGAAAAGCGCCGACAACACGGTTTTACAACGAGGATTAAAAAATGGGCAGGATAAAGAAAACATTCAAAAAGGTCGAAAAAGCGGTATCAAGTGGTACAAAAAAAGTTTTGGGCAATAAAGCGTACAACGTCATTAAAGGCGCGGCGGAATTGTCAACGGGAGTATTGGCGACAAAAGCGGCGACAGATGCCGTTCGCGGCAAAAATCCGTTGACGGGAACGGTGGAAATGATGAGAGACGGCGCCGCCCGCGTAACTACGGCATCCGCGCCGGAAAAAGAACCCGCCCCGCCGTCCGTTTCCGACCAAATTGCAGGACTGGAAGCGTATGCGGCGAATTTGGCGCTGCGCAAGAAGCGGCGTTCCAAAGCGTCCACATTCGCGGCGGCGGACGGGGAAGACAGAACGAACACGCTGGGGAACGGCGGGAAAATGGGGGCTTGACGCATGATCGGAGATGACAAACTGAAAGCGTTAATGCGCGAGTTCGGAACGTTGAGCGCGCAAAGGACGGCTTTAAAGGACGTTTGGCAGAAAGCCTACGAGTTCGCAGACCCCGCAAACGCTTTTATCACAAAGGACTACAACCCGAAAGAACTCGTAAAAGCGAAGTTGTATTCAACAGCGGCAAAACGTTGTTTACCAAAATTCGTTTCCGCGCTGCACTGGACAATCACGCCGCAGACGCAGAAATGGCACACGCTGGGCGCGCCGACGGAAGAGATGAACAAAAAGCCCGAAGTCCGCCTGTTTTACGATAAATTGACGGCGACGCTGTTCGAGGAACGGTATAAAATGGACGCGGGTTTCAACAAGGCTATGTTCCGCATTTACAAGAATTTCGGAATTGTCGGTCTTGGTCCGGTGATGGTGGACGATTACATCGGGCACGGATTGCGATACGAAGCCGTTTCTCCGAAATCGTTTCTGTATCGCCTTGACCGCCGCCGCCGCGTTTCCAAGGCGTGGCGGATAATCAAAATGCCGTTTGACGAATTGGCGGACTTTCTGCGTTCAAACGGCGTGCCGTCGGACGTTCTGCCCAAAGCCGTATGCGAAAACGGAAAGAGGAATCCCGCCGTTGCCGTTGAACTGACCCACGTTGTTTTCAAGTTGTCCGAAGACGAAAGCCGCGCCTGTTCCGTTGTCACGGCGGACGGACGCGTCGCGCTGAAATACCGTTTTTGGCAGATGTACGTCATCAGAGACGCGGAAGGAACCGACCCGTTTAAAATCATTTTGCAAAACGGTTTGTCGTCCTGTCCGTATGTTTGTCCGCGTTATCAGGAACAGGAAGACAGCGACGACACGACATCGCCGACGATTGACGCCTTGACGGATTTGAATTTGTTGAACCGTATGCGCAAAAGCGGCATCAGCGGCGCGGAAAAAGCGAGCGACCCGCCCTTGCTGGCAATGGACGACGGGGATTTGGACAGCTCAATGCCCCGCGCAGGCGCGATTATCAGCGGCGGCGTTACGTCCGACGGCAAAGCGGCTATTCAAGCTTTGGACGTCGTCGGCAACATCAACGTCGGCTTTGAATTGGAAGACAAGATACAGGCGGAAATCGAAGAATACTATTTGAAGCCCGTTTTTATGATGTACTACCAAAAAAACGACATGACGGCGACGGAAGTCGAACAGTTATCAACGGAACGCAATATGCTGATGTCGATTTATTCCTGCCCGATGGAAGATGAGCTGCTGTATCCGATGGTTGAAAGGGAACTGGATATTTTGTACCGGCAAGGAAAATTCCCCGAAACAATTCCCGACGAAATCGCCGAATTGATTGAACGCGGAGACTTGTTTTTTTCCATTCAGTACGAAGGCGGGGCTAAAAAGGCTTTGGAACGACAAAAAGCTGCGGGAATTATGGAAACTGCGCAAGCCGTCAACACGATTGCCGCTTTTTATCCGCAAGCAAAAAACGTCATCAAATGGCGTGACGCAATTCAACAGGTGGCGACGGCAAACGGCGTCAGTCAAGATTTTATCCGCACGGACGAAGAGTTCAAAACAGCCCTTGAAGAAGAACAGGAAGCGGCACTGGAACAAGCGCGGGCGCAAAGCGGCTATCAAGCCGGTGTCGGCGACGACGCGCTGACGTCCAGCGACAGATTGATGCAGGGACGGTTTTAATGACGCAGCAAGACGAAATTGCCGATTTGTGCGCCGCATACGCGGAAGTGTTCAAAACGCCGTCCGGACGCGTCGTTTTGAGAGACATTGAAGCCTTTTGCACTTTGACCCGCAACACGCTGAACATCAGCGGCGCAATCGACCCGCTGAAACAGTCGGTTTTGGTCGGTCGTCAGCAAGTCGCCGCGAGAATACGGGAATTTGCATTTGAAAACCCGTCCTACATCGCAAAAAAACGAGACATCAAGGAGAATAACGATGAATGAAGAAAATTCCACGCCCGAAAACACTTCGGACAACGTGAACGCCCAAACGACCGCGCCGGAAGGCACAACGGACAGTAAAGGCGACAATGCGGAAGAAACATTCGGCGGTGCGAGCCTGTCGAGTTATTCCGAAGCGCAAAGAAAAGTTATCCGTGACAAAGGATTGAAAGACGCGGGCAAACTGATTGATATGTACAGCGAACTTGAAAAAAGGCTGGGCGCAAGCGTCAATCCGCCGAAGGACAACAATCCCGAAGCATGGGCGGCTTTTCACGACAAATTCGTACCGCAGGATTACGGAATCAAGGCGGAAGACGAACAGACGAAAAGTTTGATTGAAACGGCAAAGGCTTTTAAAGCATCGCCGTATCAGGCAAAACTGTTTGTCGATACCGTCACAAAAGCCGTCGCCGCCGAAGACGCAAAGGAAGCCGAGACGTTCAAAACCGAACGCGAAGCGTTTGCGGAAAAATGGGGCGGAGACAGAAGCAAAAACGAGGAACTTATCCGGCGCGGGTGCGAATTGTGCAAACTGAACGAAACCGCCGTCGAACAAGTCGCGTCCGTCATCGGCACGCAGGCGGCTTTATCGCTGTTCATGACCGCGGGAAGAACCGCCGGAACACCGGGAATCGGCTCTAACAGCGGCGGTTCGGGCGAACCGACGATTCTGGGTTACATTCAAAGCCGGAGTTGACGGAAATTGTTTTAACGGGGCGAAAGCCCCTTTTTCATGAGGTGACAAAATGAGTTGGTTTAAAAACACGTTGCAGCAGGAAGCGTTGGGCTATGAAAAAACGCAGGGCTTGCTGATCAACAATCTGATTAAAAAAGCGCCGTTCTTGGATACCGTGCCGTTCATCACGTCCACGCACGGCAAAAAGAACAATTATATCCAGCTGACCGGATTTAAAGGAGCGGATTTCCGCGCCGACAACGGTTTGTACGCGCAGATGGACGGGCATTTCGAGCTGAAAACGGAACGTCTGGGCAAACTGGGCGGCGAAATGTCGCTGACCGAAGACATCGCGCTGGATTACGCGGCGGGCAAAACGAACGACGCGAAAAAAGCGACGGAAGAATGGTTTTCTAAAATCACGCCGACCGTTCTGGCAGCGGCGGGCGAATCGCTGGAACGTCATTTGATCTACAACGTTTTGCAGCAGCGCGCCATCGCGTACAGCGCCGGCAAGACAGGCGTTGAAAAGACGTGCCGCAACGCCGGCGGAACGACAAGCGGGCAGAATTATTCCATTCTGATCGTGAAACAGAACAAGGAAGAAAACTGCGGACTAGTCAGTCCTTCGGGCAAAAACAACGACGAAGTGCTATATATGGAATGGGAAAACGGCGGTCAGCGGCACAAACTGGTATCCAGCGACCCCGAAAAGAACGGTCGTATCGGCTACGCGGCGACGTGGGACGGCATTATCGGCTATCAGGTGGCGCGTCCCGATCAGGTCGGCGCGATTTTCAACATCGACCCGTCAACGACCGGCGCAATGGTGAAGCTGTCCGACATTCTGGAACTGCTGGCAATCGTCGACGCCGACGCGAGCGACACCCAGATTGTCATGCACCCCGTTCTGAAAGCCAAAATCTTTGGCGAAAAATGGGATAAAGTTCAGCTGGGAACAGGCGACCGCAACCTGATTACCGGTTTCGACCGCATTGAGAACATTCCCATCATCTCGACGAAGCAGATGGCGGGCGGCACGGAAGCCGTCGTCAGCGGTTTCTGACAAACGGCGGCGGGCAAATCCCGCCGCTTTTCATTTTAAAACAAACAGGAGTGAAAAACATGACGAAAACAAATTCCTCTTTCTTGGTCAAAAAGGGCGTTGAAGGTGAAAACTTCGTTGAAGAAGGTGGCTTCGGTTCGTCCGGTTCAGCCGAAAACGCCGTCAAGGTTGTCAAGGTCGGCGGCTGCGACGGGCGCGTTGTTTCCCAGATGGTCGCCGGCAAAGGCGGCTTTACGCTGGAAGCGGGTAAAAAGGTGACGCTGACCGCAACGGTTTCCGACACGGTCGACGGCACTTTCGAATCCTGCGTGTCCAACAGTTACACGGCGGGCAGTTCGGCGGCGGAATCGTTTGCCGAGGGCGCCGTCATTGTTGAACTGGCGTTTCCCCGCGATGTCAAACCGTTTGCGAAAGTAACGCCGACGACCGACATGACTGCGGCGGCAAACGCGGGCAAGTTTTTGGTTGTTCCCGAACTGTGAGAGGCTGACATGGCAGTATTCAAAGCAAAAACAAACACGACGCTGTTTGTCGGCGGGCAAATCGTGTTTGTCCGCGCCGGCGAAGAGGTCGGCTACGAACAAGCGCGGGAAAATCCGTGTTTTGAATGCGACACGGATTTGCGCCGCAACTGCGGCACGCTGCCCGCGAAGGACGAACCCGATCCCGTTGAAGAGGCAATCACGATTGAAGAAGCCAAGCCGCCGGAAACAGCACAGTCCGAACAGGCGGCACAAGAAGACGCGGCGGAAGACGCCGAAGAAAAAGCGGTGGTTGAAGACAGCGAAATCGCCATGTTGCGCGAACAGGCGCGGCTTTTGAAAATCAAAGGCTTTGCCAACATGAAAAAAGAAACGCTGACCGCGGCGATTGAAGCGGCGAAAAACTGACGGACAGGCGGGATTTTCCCGCCTGTTTCATTTACAAAACAAGGACGAAACAAAATGCCGTACACCCTGCAAAGCGACGTCGAAATCGTGAACCGCGCCCTGCAAATTCTGGGCGACAAACGCATTGTGTCGCTGGACGACGGAAGCAACGCCGCAAAAGAAATGAGCAGCACGTTCGATTTGGTGCGCGATTGCCTTATCCGTTCAAAAAATTGGCTCTGCTGTCAAAAAGAAGCGACGGTCGCGCTGACGGGCGTTGACGAAACGGCGCGGCTCAAAAACGAGTTCGCTCTACCGGCTGACTGTTTGCGCGTTATCCGCGTCGGCGACGATTACATCGCGTACAGCGGCACAAGCGGGCAATACGGCTACGTTAATCCGTGGGTCGTGCGAGGCACGCGACTTTACACGAATTTTTCCGCGCCGCTGAAACTGGTCTACGCGTACAGAAACCGCGACGTCAAAACATACGATCCGCTGTTTATCGAGGCTTTGGCGTGTGAAATGGCGCTGGCTTTGTGCAAGCGGCTGACCGATTCCGCCAGTTTGGAAGATATGGTGCGCCGCCGCTTGCGTGAAATTATGGCGGACGCGCTTCACTCCAACGCGCTGGAACGTCCGGCGACGACAATGGCGGACGGAAACTGGATAGCGGCAAAGGAAGGTGAATTATGGACAGACGTTGTTTGACCGTTGCCAACGGCGGCGAAGTTTCGCCCGATTTGTACGGGCGTTTCGACGTGCCGAAAGTGGCAAACGGCTATAAAACCATTATGAATTTCATCGTTACCATTCAGGGAACGGCGTATTTTCGCGGCGGCTTCAAGTATCTGGCGAAAACAAAAGACCGTGCAAAGAAGTCGTATTTGGACGATTTCACCTATACGGAACAAGACGCGTACATACTGGAATGGGGCGACAAATACGTCCGTTTTTACCGCAACGGAGAACCCGTCATGAAAAATGGCGCGGTTTATGAACTGGAAACGCCGTACGGCATAGCGGATTTGGCGGACGAAAACGGCGTGTTTTTATTGAGAAAAGCGCAAAGCGGCAACGTGATGTATCTGTTCAACGCGAAATATCCGCCCCATGTGTTGGAACGCACGGACGCGGCAAACCACACGTTCACGTTAAAAACCGTCGATTATGCGGAATTCGGCGGTTTTGAAGATTTGAACAAAGACGAAAAGAAAACCGTGTCCTGCTCTGCGCAGGAAGGCGTTGTCACGCTGACGGCTTCCGCTTCGATTTTCAAGCAGGGACATATCGGCGCGCTGTTTTTTATCAGACGCACCAACACCGACGGCATTTACTCATGGAGCGAAGGCGCGAAGGTAACGGCGGGACAGCGGATTATATCGGCGGACAATACCTATGTTTGCGCATCCTCCGGTTCGGATTTAATCACGGGCGCGTCAAAGCCTACGCACACCGAAGGCAAATCAACCGACGGCAAAGTGGATTGGCAGTATGAAGATTCGGGCTACGGCATTTGCAAAATCACGGCAGTCGCGGCAGACGGGAAATCGGCGACGGCGAATGTTTTGGTAAAAATGCCCGTTCACGTCGTCAAGGATAAATCGAGCTGGAAATGGAAGTTCGGATCATGGTGTGCGGAATACGGTTATCCGTCCGACGGCTGTTTTCACCGCGAACGGCTGACGCTGATGAGAAAACGGCGGGGCTGGTTTTCGTGGCAAAAAGATTTTGAGGATTTTTCGGAATACGACAAGGCGGCAATCACCTACGAATGCGGTTTTGCGTTCGACGTGGCGGCGGGCACGACATTGGGCAATGTGCAATGGATTGTGTCCGCCGGAAATCTGGTCGTCGGCACAACGTCAAATGTGTGCGCCGTCGGAGAGGCGGACACATCGCAGTCGTTTTCCATTTACAACAGCCGTTCAGAAGAACACGAAGTCGTCGCCGTCCGCAACGTTCCGCCCGTCAAAATCGGACAGCAGGTCGTCTTTGTGTCGGCAAGCGGAAAAGACGTGCGGTGTTTGACCTACAATTACGACACTAACAAATACAAGTCGATAACGCTGTGCGAATACGCGCAGCACATCAATCAGTCCGGCGTCGTCAAACTGGTACGGCAGAAAGAGCCGTTCGATTTGATTTACTGTTTGCGCGAGGACGGGCAAATCAGCCTTCTTCTGTTCAATCCCGAACAAGACGGGCTGTCATGGGCGCAGTTTAAAACGGACGGTTTTGTCGAAAGCATCGCCGCCGAAGGCAACACGGTTTACGCGATTGTCCGCCGCCGCGCCGTTATTGACGGGGCGTTTGTCGAAAACCGCTGCATTGAAGTCCTGCAAAACCCGTTTCAGCGGTATTTTTCCAAGACTCTGGCGGATTTTGAAACGGCGCGCGAATACAACGATTACCGCCGTCAAGTGTTCCTTGACGATCAGAAACGCATGATTTACGCCGATTCCGCCGTCATCAAATCGTCGGACGCGGCGTTCAACCGTGTCGGCGGGCTGGAACATCTGGCGGGACGCGAGGTTTGCGTCGTAACGGACGGCGGCAAAGAAATCGCCAAAACTGTTCAAAAGGACGCAGACGGGGATTGGGGTGTTGATTTGGAACTGTCCTGCACGACGGCGATTGTCGGTTTGCCGTACAAAGGGGTTTTAATCCCGACAGGCATTTCGGAATCGAACGAACGCGGAAACGTCATCGTCAACATCAAGCGAATAACAAGAATTTCCTTTATGGTTCACAATTCCGTCGGCGGTTTGGCTTCCGACGGCAACGGCACGCAGGCGCAAATCGTTGAACGCGGCGGCGGGGACAATATCGACAATCCCGTTCCGCTGTTTTCCGGCACGATTGAAGAACAGGCTTTCGACGGAACGTACGACCGCGACGCCGATTTGGTGATTACGCAGCCGTATCCTTTTCCGTTCTGTTTGCAAGCGATCATCTACGACTATTCGACAGGAGGATAAAATGGCAGTAGCGGCAATGCTGATTATGGGCGGGGCGAACATGGCGAGTTCGCTGATGAACTCTAAGTCCCAAATCAAAAACTACAAATATCAGGCGACCATGTCGCGCAAAGACGCGGCGAACCTGTACGAAGACGCGGCGAATATCAGTCTGGCGAACAGCATCAATGAGGACACTTTGCGCCGCCAAAGCAAAATGGAACTGTCGCTGATGAAAGCGGGAATAAAGCAAGGCGGGCTGGAAGGCGGCACGCTGGACGAAGTGCAGGAAAAAACCGAAACCCAGATGGAAGCCGATATTTTGCTGGAACGCTGGAACGGACACACGTCGTACATTGCCAAGAAAGCGCAGGCGGACAACGCCGTCGCAATGGCGGATTACTACGGCAAAATGGCAAAATACACGCGCAAATACCGCTGGGCGAACGCTTTGGTCGGCGGTTTGAGCGGCGGAACGCAGGGCTATTACATGAGCGGCGGAAAAATGGAGTAGTAAAATGACCGGAAGTTTTAAGCCATATACGGGCAGAACAAGCGCAAATCCCGCGATGAAAGGCGGCGTGCAGACGGCGCGGTTCGACGATCCGTTGAACAATCTGGCGCAGCAAACCCTTGCCGCCATCAAAGACGTCACGGGCATTGTGGTGCGTGCGCAGGAAAAACAGCGGCAAGTTGACGACGCAGCGGCGGAAAGCGATTACAGACTGGAAGTCAGAGAGGCTTTGCAAGCCCGTGAACTGTCAAACGACTACGCCGAAAAAGGCAGTTACAAACTCCGCGACGGGCGCAGCGTCAAAAACGGATCGGATTTCACGGAAACAACGGCGAACCTGTGGGACGCGTATGCCAAAAACATGGACGACGACCGCAAGGCGCGTTTGTCAAAGCGCGCCGAACAAATCAACCGCGAAGCCGTTTTGGAATACAACCTTTCAAAAGCGCGCTGGACAAGCGGCGAAACGCGCAAAGGCATTGAAAGGACATTGGCGAACAACGCGTCCGCCTTTCCCTCTTCCGCCCGAAAGGTGCGCGAGGAAATCACGCGGCAAAGCGAAGAAATGATACAAAAAGCCCTTGACGACAAAGCCATCACCGCGCAGGACGCAGCGATTTACCGCGAAAAATTCAAGGCGGCGTGTCGCGACAACGGCATAAAGCATTTGATTTACACGAATTTGGACGCGGCGGGACAAATTCTGGCAACCGGAGAATTTGAAGGCGAAAAAATCGACCAGACGGCATTGGACGGCTACAAGGCGTTGTTCGCCCGCGAAAAAATCAATTACGACAGACGGGCGGCGGCAAACGAAAAAGCCGCACAGCACGCCTTGGTCGAAACGGCTTTGGGCAATATCGCAAACGGGAACGTCCCCAGCGAAGAGTTTATCGCGTCCGTCGGCAACGAACGCATACAGGCGGGCATCGCCGAGCGTATCAAGCATTTGAACGCCGGCACGATGATTGCGACAAATCCGCAAGTCGCGGTCGAACTGAACGATATGGCTTTCACCGATCCGACGGCGTTTTTAAACGTTGAGTTGTACGAACATTTGGGAGAGTTGGACGACGAACAGTTGGCATATCTGAAAGCCATGCAGGACAGCATCGCAGTCGCGTACAAAGACAGCGTCGAAATCGGAAAAGACGGACGTTACGTCGTCAAATCGCAACGAACGGGGGAAATCAAAGACAGCGCGTACAACCTTCCCGCCGAGTACAAAGAAGTTCTGTACGGGGCGCTGGTCGACAAAAAAGCCAAACCCGACGAACAGGCGCGGCAGAAATTGAAAGCGTTGACGCTGTTCCGATCAATGGCGACGCAAACCATGATGACAACCAAAAAACAGTTTTTGACCAACGACGAGCGCATGGACATTTTAAACAAAATCACGGACGAACACGTCAAAGAGGCGCATTGGTACGGCGACGACACGTTTATCCCGCAAGCAGCGTTCGTGCAGGGAAAAACCGACGACATCAAGGTCGATTACGACACGATTCCCGCCGACAGACGCGAACGCTATTCGTCGATGCTGGACAGTATGACGTTCGGCGGCTTCAAACGTTTAAGCGCAAAAGACCGCAAACGCTTTGTCGAAAGATACGCGGGCGTCGCCTTGCTGGAAAGTAAAGACGACATGGTCGATTTATTCAAAAAAATGGCGGACGAAATCAATCAGAAGCGGCTGGACGAAGAAAGCAGATCGGCAAACACGAATTTCAGACGTAAAAACATCATCGTTCACCACGACGGCACAAAGGAAGTATATTATGACTGATAATTTTTCAATTTTTCGTGATGCGGAAGAAGCGCGGCGCGAAACCCTGATCGAGCAAGCCGCCAAAGAAGCGGCTCAGCCCCGCCCGTTTGCCGTTTCGCAGGAAGACGAAACGCAAGCCATGGCGGAACGCGCCGCAAACGCCGTTGTCGCAGAACGGACGCAAGCGGCGAAAGACGCCATCGGTCTGTCCTTCCGAAAATCCGGTGCGCTGGGGCTTGACCCCGCCAAACGCGATGACGCCGTCGCTTTGGCGTCCCGCATGGGAATTACCGACGGGCGCGTCATTGACCAAATTCACGCGAATTACGACGTTTATGAAGCCGCGGAACAAAAAAAACAGGAAGCCTATTTCTTTCAAAACAATTCCGCCTTGCAGAAAATGGACACGACCGAACGCGACAATCTGATCAAGTCCGTTCCGTCAATGAGCGCAAAGGATTTGTATAATCTGAATTACAACTTGCACTATTACGGACAGGCTGATATGCCCGCGAACGCAATCGGGCGCATTGCGAACAAAGCCGCGACGTCGTTCAGACGCGGACGGGAAACGTATGAAACGAACGAAGCCGCTTTTGATTTAATGCGCAACGGAGATATTCCCTTTGAAGAAAAACGCAAACGCGCGGCGATGTTCAAAGCCGCGGCGGACACGATAATCCCGCCTGACGACAATTTTGCCGAAAGCATTTTGACGACAGGTTTGGAAAGTGCGTGGTATTCCCTGAAAGTCATGGCGCCGCAAACGGCGGGCGCGGTAATCGGAAGCGCGGCGACGTACTTTTCCGCCGGAACGGGCGCGGCTGTCGCCCCCGTCGCCGTCGGCGCGGGTATGCTGGAAGGTTTCCGGCGTTCGTTCAAAAACGAAACTGGGTCTATGTTCGTCGAACTTGCAACCGTCAAAGATGCGAAAGGAAACGAAATCCCCGAAGACGACATTCGTTTCGCGTCCTATTTGTACGGTTTTGTTTCCGCCGGCATTGAAAGTCTGGCGTCTACGGCAATGCTGAAATTGACGGGTGTGACAACCGTCGCCAAAAAAGCCCTCTTGAAAAATAAAATCACAAATGCGCTGAAAGAAAAAACCGTCAAAACATTGGCGAAAGAACTGGGAGTCGATTTTCTGGTCGAAATCGCGTCCGAAGGAACGGAAGAAGCCCTGCAACAAGCGGCGCAAAGTTTTATCGGAAACCGATATAAAAGAAAGGCGGAAGAAAAAGGCGTCGGGTATTTCGACCTTGAAACGCCGTCGGAGATTTGGGACAACGTGAAGCAAGCCGCGGCGGGCGGCGCAAAAGGCGCGATATTGCTGGGTGTCGGCGGAGCGGCTGTCGGCGCAGGTGTCCGCAATCGCGAACGCGTCCGAAACAACGCTTTGGCGCGGCTGGCGAAAAGCGACGACATGGTCGGCGCGCTTTATGCCGAAAACGCCCGATCCGTCGTTGCCGAAAAAGCGGCAGGACTGCCAGACATAAAAGAAAAGCCCGCGAAATATGACGGTTTTTTGTATCAGGCGACAAAAGGAACGGCATTGGAGCAGAACGTCCTGACGGTAGAAGACGCGGAAGCGTTCCTGCAATCCGAAGCGGTGGCAAACAACCGCGCCGCGCTGGAACAAAACGGCGTGCTGGGCGATTTGAAGGAAAAAATAGAACGAGCCAAAGAAACGGGCGGAACGGTCAACATTTCCGAAGACAAACTGTTGAGCCGCATTGCTCCTTATATTGACGTGTTCAAAGAAATCAACGGGCGCATCAGGTTGTCCGACGGCGCAATGAGCGCGAATGAAGCGCGGGCAATCATTAACCGCAACAAAGAAATCGTCGAAACCGCCGCAAAACTGAAAGAACAGCGAAATACGGATTTTGAAACGGCTTTGCGTGTTTTTGAAAACGCCGTCGCCGGCGCGCAGAACGTCCCCGCCGAACAAAAACGGTATCAAGCGGAACTGTACGCCGCGTCCGCCGTTCGGTTTTCGCAGGAAACAAAACTGCCTGTCAGCGAAGTTTTACGGCGTATGAACCTGACTGTATCGACGGACTGGACGGGTGCCGTCGGTGAAAATGCGACAATGCGCGATTTGGCGCGGCGCGTGGTTGAAGAAGCCCGAGCGAACGCGGCGGACGGGTTGATTTCGGAAATCCAAAAATACGCGAACAAAGACGTGAACGCGTTGGCGCGCGTGCTGAAAGAAAACATCAAATCGTTGGCGGACAACCCGCAGGCGTTGGCGAAAACGGCGCAAGCCATCACGAACAAACGCTTGAATTTGGAGAAAGCGACGCCCGAAGATTTCCTTGAAGTGCTGACGGAGGGAGATGCGAAAGCCGACAATACGGCGAACGTCCCCGCAAAAGCGGCGGAACGCACCCAGAAAAGCGACGGGCGGCGAAGCGCAAACGAAAAGGCTTTGGCGGATATTCAGCAAGACGGCGGCGATTATATCGTAGTCGGCGGCGGACGCATCGGCGTTTCCTATGAAATCGCGGAACTGTCCGATGTCAAGGCGAGCAATTCGCCAGACGGCGCGGTCAACGCCGATTTTCCCGCGTATCTGCAACCGCGCGACCGTTCCGACGTGGCGAGCCGCGAGCAAATTCAAAACATGACGGCGAATTTTACACCCGAACGCGTCGGACGTTCCCCGACGGCGACCGAGGGCGCGCCCGTTTTGACGCGCGACGGGTATGTTTTGGCGGGCAACGGGCGTGCCATGACAATCGGGAATGTCTACCGCAATGCCGGCAAAGCGCAAATTTATAAAGATTATTTGACGCGCGAAGGCTTTGACATCGGCGGTTTTAAAGAACCCGTACTTGTCCGCCGTTTGACTTCCGATTTGTCGGACGAACAGTTGAGCGCGCTGGTTGATGACGCGAACACGACGGGAACGATGACATATTCCGTTTCCGAAACCGCCTTGAAAGATTGCGCAAAAATCACGAAAAATCTGCTGGAAGCTCTTGACGGCACGGCGGAATTGTCCGATGCGGCGAATAGAAACTTTGTCAAAGGATTTTTTGAAACGGTCATTCCCGGTTCGGAACGCAACGCTTTAATGCAAAACGGACAAATCACCAAAGACGGCATTGAGCGTATTGAAAACGCGCTTTCGGCAATGATCGTTCCCGATAAAAAACTGCTGGACACGCTGTTGACGCAGGACGCGAGCGGCTACAATCAAAACCGAAAAATCGCAAGCGGCATCAGCAAATCAGCCCCCGCCGTTCTATCATTTGAAAACGACATTTCCGCCGGAAGAATTGACGCGGCGTACTCCGTCATCGGAGATTTGAACGGCGCGGTTTACGTTTTAAAGCGTGCCGTCGCCGCCAAAAAGCCGATTTCCGTCTACATCAAGCAACTGGATATGCTGGAAGAACCCATTGCGCCGGCGGTACAATACCTGTCCCTGTTGTTTGAGGCGCAGCCGTCGGCTTTGGCGTTCAAAAACAAAATAGACGATTATATCCGTCTGGCGCGCACCGAAGGTGATATGTTGCAGGATTCCCTGTTTGCCGCCCCCCAAAAGACGAAGTTTGAAATCTTTGACGCCATCGCCGGACAAGACGCTTTGGCGCGGGACGAAAAACTGTATCAATCGGGTTATCAAAAGAGTTTCGGCGAACTTTCCGCAAAGATCAGCAAAATTGATGCGGATCGCTTGGCTTTTGAACGGAAAGACATCAATCCAGAATTAAGCGGCAGGGAAAATGAGATTGTTGAGCCGGTTGTAATCAATAGAAAATTTTCTGGAAAGGAATCAAGCGGAGATATTTCTAAGAAAGACGTTATTGACGCCATTGATGAAAGAAAAGACGGAAAGAATGAAAACGAAAAACGAGTTTTAAGAAATAGCCGGACGGGTGAAACGGCGGCTTTATCAAACAAAAATATCGGCGAGATGTTTGAAAAAGCAAGAAGCAGAAAAGGCGGAAATATAGGAGGCATTTTAGGTAAAGAATGTATCGCAAACATTGCAAATATATTTGATAGTGCTTTTCTTATCAAAACACACAATGATTCTAAGCACGGCTCTAAAAATAAAATAAGGAGATATGCGAACGTTATTTTATCTAAAAAAGACGATAAATCGAATACAGAGGCGTTTATTGTAAAAATAACAGTTAAAGAATTAAATCAAGGACGAAAAGAGCTTACAGATATTGAAATTGAGAAAAATGGGGGAAAAGATTTAGCGGCTTATGCTCTGAGCGTAGGCAAAAAAAAGACCGCCGTAAATGCCTTAGGCAATTTCGTAATGGACGAATCCAAAACTTCCGGCGGTTCTGATATAAATATCGGTGATCTGATTGATTTTGTCAATACATTTACCGATGATGAGATAGAAATCAACGGCGAATTGCGAAAAACGCATAACAGCGATGGTCAACGTATCGCCAAAACAGAAGAAGGCTTGCGGGCGTTTTATGAATGGTTCGGCGACAGTAAGGTTGTCGATGAGCAAGGAAGACCGCTTATTGTTTATCACGGAACAAAAAAAACATTCGACGCGTTTGATGAAGAAAAAATAAGCAAGAACCATAAGAAACTTTACTATGGAAAAGGCTTTTATTTCACAAAAGATTACTATACAGCGCAGAATTACGGCAAAAAAATAATGCCCGTTTATTTAAAAATAAGCAATCCGTCTTGGAGTGACTTAGACTTAAAAGAAGGAAGCGACGGCATTTTTGGAACACGCGGAACGTATGTTGTCTTTGAGCCTGAACAGATAAAATCCGTTGAAAATATCGGTTCTTTTAGCAAAGAAACGCAGAATATTTATTATCAGTCCGCCTACGCCGGTTCGCGCGTCGATTACGACCAACCCAGCATTGAAGCCATCGGAAGCGGCGAAGGCAATCAAGCGCATGGCTGGGGACTGTACTACGCGTTGAACAAAGACGTGGCTGAACAATACAGGCGTTCGTTTGTAACGGGACAAATCGCTTTCGACGATAAAATCGTTCAGAGAAAAGCGTCGTCGATTTATATTGACGGCGAGCTGATTGACAACGACAGCGCGGAAGGAATCGCTATTTACAGCAAATGGTTCAGAACGGACAAGGAAGCCGCCGAATATCTGGGTTCTTTACGAAAGACAAACGTAAAACGGCTGATTGAAGCAAAGAAGAACGGAGACAAAAACGATGTTGCCGACTTTGAACGCGTTGTGGCGCGACTTGTCGAAGCAGCTGAAATCATAAAAAGCGGAAGAATTACAGATGCCCGCGATACCGCTGGACAAGTCCACGAGGTCGATATTCCCGAAAACCCGTATTTACTCGACGAGCAAAAACCGTTCAGCAAGCAGTCGGCTTTTGTCAAAAAGGCGTTGCGGAAATTGTTCAGAGATATGGGCAAAGATTTAACCGAAGAAATGAAAATCGCTTATGTTAACGGAAATCCGACGGGAGCGGCTTTATACAGCGATATTATGTCAAGCCTTGACGGAACGCAAAAAGCGGCGTCCGAACTGTTGGCAAAATATGGCGTTAAAGGAATTACTTACGAGGGATTGGCTGATGGACGATGCTTTGTCATTTTCAACGACAAAGACGTGAAAGTCATTCAAAAGTTCTATCAAACAGGCATCAAGGAAATAGATGACAGCAAAATTTACGCCGCCCTGCCCGAAAATTTGAAAAACGCCGTTGATTTCGTCTTTACGGAAAAACCCGTAAAAGAATTGACCGGAGCGGAATTCCAAAAGGACGACGTTCCTTTAACTGACAAGGTCACTGAATTTTTTGCCAAAGAGTATGGCGGTTTCGTAAATCGCGACGGCATCGGCAAAGTGTTGATGGACAAGCGTGCCGTCAAAGACAGCGTTGCGCATGGAATGGGACGTTTGAAAGCCGCCGCGTTCGCCGCCGTCCCCGAAGTCATCAAAAACGGTGTCGTCGCTCTTGAAGAACGGAATTTCGAGCAAAGCGGTTTTGACAGAACAGTTATCGCCGCCCCCGTTACAATCAACGGGGAAAAATATGTCTGCGAAGCCGTTTTGCAAAAAAGCAAGAACAGAACGGGATTTTATCTGCATGAAGTCGGATTAAGCGAAAAACTCGCCGACGTGTTCAAGACCGCTATTAACGGCACGCCAACGAGTTCAAAACTGATTATAGCAAAAGAAATCGCAAAATTCAATCCGTCCGCAGATTATTTCCAAACCGTCGGCGAACAATATGCTCCGCGCGGTATGTACGACCCCGCCCGAAACGCCATTACGCTGTTTTCGGGAGCGGATTTTTCAACTTTGATCCACGAAAGCGGTCATTATTGGCTGACCATGCTGCGATACTTCGCCGGATTGGACAGCGCGTCGGCGGCGTTAAAGTCCGATGCGGCGACGGTTGAAGCGTGGCTGTCGTCGCAGGCGCACAAGCAGTACGACATTCGCAATCAAAACGACGGCACGATTGCCCTTGTTTTGAAAAACGGCACGGTTGAAGCAGACGGATTGACGACGGCGGCGCACGCCGAAGAAGTCGCCAAGCAAGAATGTTTCGCGCGTGCGATGGAAAAGTATTTCATGACGGCGCAAAAACCGCCCGTTGCGCGTTTGGGGCGCATTTTCCAAGCGTTCAAGCGGTGGTTGAAATCCGTTTATAAAAACGCCGATGAACTGAACGTCGATATTTCGGACGAAGTGCGGACGGTATTCAGCCGACTGTTTGCGACCGATGCGGAGATTGAACAATTCGCCCGTGAATCCGTCTTTACGTCCGCGTTGGATGATTACGCGGAAATCGGCGAAGGCGACAAAAACGCGCTGATGGATATGTTCCGCGACGTTTTTGCGGACAGTTCCGACGATTACGCCAAAGCGAAAGCCGCCGTGCTGTACGAAGAAAACGAAAAGGAACGGGCGCGGCGCGAACGTGAAGTCCGACGCAGACTGTTAATTCAAATGCAGAGCGACAAACGCTTTTTAGCCGTTTCCGCATTGGTGTACGGAAAAATCGGAGATGCCGACATTCAAATCGCCCTGAACAACGACGCACGCGCAGAGATATTCGGAGACGGAGCAAACGCTCCCCGCCGTAAAAACGGAACGCCTTTGTTCACGGCGGACGGTTTGTCCCTGTCCGAGTTTGCCCAAGCCGTCGGCATTGACGAACAAACGGCAAAAAGCGCGGTGGCGCATATCCCCGAATTTGTCAAACGCTTTGAAGAAACGGTGTCGGCGGAAGTTGACCGCACCGCCGGAAAGCAAAAAAGCGTCGCCGAATTGGAAAACGAAGCCCGCGACGCGATGGTGACGGACAAAACTTTGGGATTTTTGCTGTTGGAACTGTCCGTTTTGCAGAACAAAGCGACCGGCGGGCGCGATACGAAAGCCGATATGATGATGCTGATGAAAGAGTATTCGGAAGGCAAGCCTATCGAGGAGTTGCGCGGAAAACTGGCGGCGAAATTCAACGAAACAAGCCTGTCGGAAGTGTTGCGTTTCGACGCGACGGAACAAATCGGCAAGATGATTGTCGGCAGACTGAACCCAGAAAGTTTTTTCAAGGACGCGCAACGCGCCGGCGAAGCGGTGCTGCGACGCGTCGCCATGGGCAAAAACGACGAAGCGGTCAAAGCAAAAATCGAGCAAATCAAAAACTTCTACCTGTACAAAGAAGCCCGCGACGTGCAAAAGCGGTACGAAAGCACGGAAAAGCGTCTGCGGCAAATCGGCAATCAGCTGACGAACAACGATGTCGAACAAAGCCATCAGGACGCCGCGCGCGCTTTGCTGATCCGCTACGGCTTGGCACGGGCTTCCGGCAAAGCCGAACAGGAGCGCGTTATCCGCTTTCTTGCAGGCAAAGCAAGAGAGACGGCGATTATCGAAGACGAACACAACATCGGACTTGCCGACTGGATACGCGACGCAAATGCGAGAGGGGAAGAAATTCCGCTGCCCGAAAGTCTGTTGTTGAACATCTACGGCGCGAAATATTCCGCTTTGTCGGTCAGCGATTTTTTCACACTGGCGGACACGGTGAAGTCGATCGTTCACAACGGGCGAGAAGTCAAAGCCCTTGAAATCGAAGGCAAACGGATTGAGCGCGACGCCGCTATCGGCGAGATGGTTGCGGAAGTCGGAAAACAGCGTCTTATCAAAAAGAATCCGCATCCGCAAAACAAAAAACTGTCCTACGAAGCCGGACGCCTGTTGCGAAGCCTTGACGGAAGCCTGACGACGATGAACGGTTTGTGCGACCGTCTGGACAACGGCAACACTAACGGCGCTTTTCACACCTATCTGAACCGACCGCTGAGCCAAGCGGAACACGTCGAAAACGAACTGCGCGAACGCTATATTCTGAAATTCGGCGATTTGGTGAAAAACAAACTGCCGAAAGAAAGCCGCAAGGCGTTCAGAAAAGAAGTCGCCGGGTCGGGCGCGGTGTTCAACAGACTGAACGATTTTACGCGCGAAGAACTGATTTGCATCGGGCTGAACATGGGCGCGGTTGAAAATCTTGACCGTTTGAAAAGCCAAACGTGCAACAATTTTACAAACGAAATGCTGGACTACGTCAAGGACACGCTGACGACGGAAGAATGGGATTTCATTCAAAGCGTTTGGGATTTGTTGGACGGTATGTTTCCGATGCTGGCTGAACATCACAAAAACATGAGCGGACTGGACGTTGAGAAAGTCGTCGCAGCACCGTTCACGGCACACGGAAAGGAATACAAGGGCGGTTATTACCCGCTGGCGTATGCAAGCGATTCCGTCAGCAAAAGCAAAAAACAGGAAAGCGTCACCAACGCGCTGCTGGAAGCGGGAGCGGCACGACCGTTCACCAACAAAGGCTATACGAAATCCCGCATGGAAAGCGTCAATAAAAAAGGGGGATTGAAATTCGACTTTACGGTTATCGCCAATCATCTGGCGACCACAATCCACGATGTTGCCTACCGCCGCACCTTGCGCGATTTGTGGGCGACGTTCAACGACCCGCGAATGATTGAAGCCTTCACCGACAATATGGGCGAAGAATACCATGCCGTGATTTTGGAATTGTTGCGCGGATTGGGCAACAAGGCGTATCGGGAAGCGAAAGACATTGACGGCTGGGAACGCCTTTTCCGCTTCACCCGTCAGCAAACGACGATGATCGGGTTATGCTACCGCATTTCTACGATTTTGACGCAGCCTGTCGGTTTTTTGAACGGCGTCGCCAAAATGCAGGAAGAACACATCAAAATGCACGGGACGAAAACCGGCGCTTATTGGGCGGCAGTCGGTGCGAAAAAAGTTTTGGACAAGACGGAACGCGAACGCGCTTTCGCAATGAGCGCGGAACTTCGTGCGCGTCAAGGCTCTATTGATTTTTCGACCGGAATGCGTCTGAAAGAATTGCGCGGCGAAAACGGTATGCTGGCGGAAGCCGAAGCCGTCGGATACAAGGCAATGGGAATGCTGGATTATTGGACGGCGACGGCGCTGTGGATCGGTGCTTATCATCAGGCGTTGGATATGAAAATGTCCGGCGACGACGCAGTTTATTTCGCAGACAAAGTGATGACGACTTCACAGGGCGCGGGGAATTACAAGGACGCCGCGCCCATTCAACGCAAAGGAGAAGCATACAAGGCTTTGACGACGTTTTATTCGTTTTTTTCAGGGCTTTACCAAATGTCCTTCGCTTTCGCACACGACGCGGCGGACGCCGTCAGAACACGGGACAAAGCGTTGCTTATGAACGTCTTGGCGCGTTTTTTGACGATGTACGCGATTTCAACGGTTTTGAACAGCATAATCGGCTGCGATTTACCCGATGAGGACGAAAGTTGGCTACATTGGCTTTTAATGCGAATTTGGGGCTATCAGTTGTCAACCGTCCCAGTCGCTCGTGATTTATTCAGCGGGTATTCGTCAAAAGGAGCGTCGCCGACTATGCGCCTGTTGGATAACGTCAAAAACGGCATTGCGGGTGCGCTGGATTCCGACAAAGACGCGGGCAAAAGAACGAAAGCCGTCTTAAAAGCGTTTTCGTCCGTCGTTCCGCATTTGCCGGTCGGAGGGCAATTCGGCGACAGCATCGGCTATCTGGTCGATAAAGGAATGGGCAACATTGGAAGTCAAAGTTGGCTGGAAGTTCTTTACGGACTTTACAAAGGGCGTGAATTTAAACAGTAAGGAGAAATGAAACATGACTGTACCGGCTACCACGCAAGGAAGAGCGGCATACTACGGCGACGGGGCGACAAAGGAATTTGTAATCCCGTTTCTTTTTTACAACAACAGCGACGGCACGGCAGGATTGCGCGTGTCCACATCGGATTTGGACGGCGGAAATCCGACGGTTTTGACGTATGAGACCGATTACACGCTGACAAATGAGGGCGAGCCGGCGGGAACTTTGACGCTGGCACAACCTTTGCCGGCAAACCGGCGCATTGTCATCGTGTACGATTTGGCGTTTGAGCAGGAAACGAGTTTGTCGGATTTTTCGCGAATGCCCGCCCAGTTGATTGAAAAAGCCATGAACCGTTTGACATTGGAGTTAATTCAGTTGCGCGAAATCGTTGACCGCTGTGTTAAAGAAGGCGTCGAATCGACGACAGACCCGAATGTAGTTATCGAAAAAATCAATGTGCTTTATTTGCACATCGGCGAATTGCAAACGGTTGCCGCCGATATTGCCAATATCGACGCCGTTTCAAATGACAAAACAGCTATTGACGCATTGGCAGCAATTACGGGCGTGCTGAACACATTGAACACCAACATTCTGGCGTTGAAGACGAATGCCGCGAACATTACGGCGATTAATGATGTGGCAGGGATGGATGAAGAATTGTTAGCGCTGCACGAAAAATTAACCGACCTTGTAACTTTGCACGCAAAGTTGAGCGAACTTTTGGCGGTGTATGCCAAACTGACGGCGGTGCAGACGGTTGCCGACAATGTCGCCGACGTTACTTTGGCGGCTCTGGAAATGGGCGCGATCAAAGATGCTCCGAACCAAGCGGCTTTGGCGGCGGCGCGGGCGGAGTCCGCGCGCGTGTATGCAGAGGGAACGGATGCCGAAGTCGCCGCGCTGGGCGGCGTGCGGTCGGCGAAAGAATGGAGCAAAAGCGTATCAACGTTTGCCCGCCCCGGCGAAACCGTGCGCATCCCAGTCGAAGCGAATTATTATCTGCCCGCCGGATGTGTGAAAAAAGACGGGTCTGTGTATGCGGCAAACGGTGTGTTTAAGGACTTTTACGATAATTATCTGAAAGTTTTGTCGGGGCAGACGCACTTTACGACGGAATGCCTAAACAACTATCCGTCGGCGCTTGATACGATGACGGGCATATGCGAAATCGCGGCGGGGAATACAGCGGATGTCATAGAATTTAAAACCGCCGTCAGTTTGACGACGGCGACGGTCGGCGTCAAAGTGACGATCAGCGGCGTGGCGGACAGTACGATGCCGTACATTCTTTTTGCAGGCACGTGCCGTTCAAACTGGTCGTCGCGCGGTCCGTACCTAGCGCTTGTCAAAGACGACGACGGCAATCCGTATCTGGCGACTTTCGCGCCGTCCAAAACACCCTCTTTTGCAAACGCTTCCGCAACGGTCGCGCTGTCGGAATTTCTCCCCAGCCCGACGCTGTACGACGGAACGTATGAAATCGCGGTCAAACTGGCGGCGAATAATACCGACGTCGAATTTCACGTCAAAAAAAGCGGACAAGAAACCGTCGTGACCGACCCTAATTCTATCAGCCGTGACGTCAAACGCATCTATACGCGCAGCGGCACGTCAGTCATCGGCGGCACCGTACCGACGACAAACGGCGTGACGATTGATCTGGCTTCTTTGACGATCACGACAAACGGCGTTGTCAGTTATCCGTGCGTCGCCGAAGTAACGATCCCGCGCCTGCAAACGTGCACTTTTGCCGAATACGCGGCGGAAATCGAAGCGGCGGGCGTTTGTGAAAAATTCGGTGTGTCGGATACGCAATTCAAAGTTCCGACAGCCGCCGACGGCTCGAATGAATTAGTCGTGCTGTCCACGGGATCGGTAATGCGTTCCGCACTTGATTGGTCGGAGTGGATGACCGAAGCGACGTCCATGAAAGCCGACATCGCCAAAAAGCAGGATTTGTCAGCGAATTTCCTGACGAATTCGGCGACTTCCGGCACGGTGAATTTGCTTGCCGACAAAGTGTACAGGCACATGGTGACGGGTGCTGTCACTTATGTCTTGCCGGCTGTAACGACAAACGACACGTGCCATCAAATCCGCCTAATGCTGTCGATGGAAACGGCGCAGACTATTAACTGGGGCACGACGCATTACGTCAACGGCGTCGCGCCGGACGTGTCCAAGGCTGGCAGTTATGAGGTGATCTACACGCAGCAGGGAAACGCGTGGTGGTGGGTCGGCGTCATTTATTTGGGGGGATAATTCCATGCAAACAAGAAAATTCCTTGCAAACCTGCGTCTGACATCGTTTCAAACGATCAGCGCGGGAACGTATACGGTATACATCCCGCAACGTATGCGCGTGCATATCACCGCATCGGCGGGCGGCGGCGGGTGCGGACATCATCCATCGACGACGAACTCACACAGCGGCATCGGCATGGGCGGCAGCGGGGCGGGTTTTCGCGGCGAGTTGGTAATGCCGCGCGGCACGCTGACGGTTGTTGTCGGCGCGGGCGGCACGCATCTTTTCGGCGGCTACCCGACCGGTGCGGCGGGCGGCGACACAAAAATCACGTTTGCGGACGGGACATACATATTGCTCACGGGGGGCAAAGGCGGCTACGGGGCGAAAGGCGGCGGGACGGGAGGCGCAGGCGGAACGGCGTCGACAACCCGCTCGGACTGCCCAGCCGGAAGCCTTATCAACGGCACGACCGGCACGGTTCAATCCTACTGTGACGGCGTTACGAAATACGGACAGCCGAACGTCTTTTCCGACGGCACACTCATCGACGTCAATGTCAACGTTCACGGTGGGTCAGGCAAAGTCACTCTGACTGCACGGGGCGGCACGTCCGTCATCGCTCCCGCCGCGGGATCGTTTTTCATTAAACAGGTATAACAAGGGGGAAATCATGGAAACTTGGGTAAAATTCATTTCGGACGAACGCGTTGACGTCGCGCCGACAAACAAGGGGGCGGTGTCTAACTACAACCTGTCCGCCGCTTTGATGAGCGCCGACGGCTATAAGCCGCTTGTCGTGGTCGAGGAAGCGTCCGCCGACAAGCCGCGCGTGAAATACCGCGACGCCGTGGATCGCGTCGAGCAATACGCCGTCGCGTTAACTGATGCTGAAAAAAACGAAGCCGTCCGCGCGGCGCGGGAAGCCCGTTTCGTCGCCGAAGCGGATACCTTAAAAATGGACTATGACGAGGCTTTTGCACGGTACGGCGTCGAAGACGAGCGCACCGCCGCCGCCAAAGCCGCTTGGCTTGCAAAAAAGGACGAAATCCGAGAGGCTCTGCCGTATATCATTGCGGAAGAAAGCGCGGAATCTGCGGCGGAAAGCGTGGAATCTGACGCCGACGCGCCGGAGGAAGCACCCGAAGAAACAGCGGGGGACGGCGATGACTGACATTGTCGTGCAATCGCTGGCGTGGTTCGGCGGGTTTGTGTTTTTCGTGATGCGTTTGGACAAGCGTTTGTCGGTGCTTGAAACAAAGGTTGATGACCTGCGCGAACGTCAAGAAAAGTACAATCACTTGCAGGAACGCGTCGCGGAAATTGAGCAACGGAGCAAATCTAATACTCACAGACTGGACGAGTTCGGTCGTCCGCGGCGGAGGTAAGCATGATTTCCAAAGGATTGCTTGAATTCGTCAAAAATTTTGAGGGGTTGTCCTGCGTGCCGTATGTATGTCCGGCAGGCAAATGCACGGTCGGCTACGGTCACGTTTTGTCGGCGGGCAAAAAAACGGGAGTCATCACGCCCGAAGCCGCGGAAAACTTCCTGATTTCAGATTTGAAAGAAGCGGAAAAAAGCCTGAAAGGGTTGCTTCTGACGGAAAATCAGCATGACGCGCTGTGCTCGCTCGTCTTCAACATCGGGCGCGGGCAATTTGAAAATTCGCAAATGCGGCGATTGCTTTTTCAAGGCGATTACGTCGCCGCCGCCGGTCAATTCCCCCGGTGGTGCTTTGTGAACGGGCGCGGCTCGGCGGGGTTGCTCCGCCGCCGCATCGAAGAAATGAAACTGTTTATGCAAAAGGAGTAGCATATGGAAAATATCATCAATTCAATTCTGCTGTTCGCTTTGGCGCACACCGACATCGCTTGGGTCGCCGTCGCACTGTCGATGCTGGGAACGATTATCGCCGTGTTGACGATCATCAAGCCCGCAGCGTTCTGGGCGGTCAAACTGACAAAAACCGAAAAGGACGACGCGTTCGTCAAGCGGCTGTACGACATCGTTGAGGGAACGGCAATCGACTGGAAGCCTTACGTCGCCTTGTTCCGACGCCGCAACCCCAAAGCCGCCGGCGTGCTGGACAAGTTCAAGAGCGCGGACAAGAGCAAAGATGAACAGTCAAGCGATACTTGACGATTGAAAGAAAAACGGCGGGTTTCAACGCCCGCCGCTTTTCGCGAACCTGTAAGTAATTCTTACACGTTGGAGAAAACGCAATGGAACAAGAAATTGAACTAACCGACGTCGAACGGCAACCCTGCGAAGTTTGGACGCGCGTGATGGGGTATTTTCGTCCCGTTTCCGCCTTTAACATCGGCAAAAAATCCGAATACGCCGAACGGGTGTGCTTTTCCGAAAAGAAAGCCGTCAAACATCTTACCAACGTCAGCAAAAAGCAAGAGGTGGTAGAATGAACGACTTAATCTTATTCGGTCTGATCGCGCTTTTAATGGGGGCTATCGGGGTTTTATCTTATTTTTTGGGAAAAAGGACGGAAAGAAATGCAAACTTTGAGAAAAAGAAAAAAACGATGGATCAGATTTGCCGTATTCGCGGCACTCTTAACGATCCTGCTGTTGTTGAACGGCTGCACGACCGTTTTAAGCGGTGATTTTTGTGACGTGTACAAACCAGTTTTCCCCGATTACGCGCGCGACACGCCCGAAACGATCCGGCAGGTGAACGCGAATAATGTTGTGTACGATAAAATGTGCGATTAAGCGGCTGATTGCATAAAAATAAGCAATGTTTCGGCGCGACTTTGCAAGGCTTTGATTTCATTCTGATGATTTCGAAGATTGTCCAGTTTGCGCAGCCAACGTGGACAAAGGCTTGCATTTTCTTGCAAGCCTTTGTTTTTATTGAGTTTTTCGAGTTCGAACGCTCCATTTTCCGCACCACTTGAAAAACCGTCTTTTTTGCCCGCAAACCCTTGATTTTCCGCCAGTTCGCAGACTTTTGCCGTTTCGCAGTTTTGAGGTGTATGCATGCTACCTTTCATTGTGTATTATTCTGTTGCATTGCCGTCGAACGCGTAAACAAAGCAGGGGAGAAATGCGCGCGGCGGATGATTTTGCTTGACTTTTTTAAAAATAATCACAAAATGTAATATATTTGGAAAAATGCGTTGATTGTGAACGGCGGGAGAAATCCCGCTTTTTTTATGAGGAAAAAATGACGGTAAACAGTCAACAAAATAAAATATCTTACATGGGGAACGGGGCGGCGAAAGATTTTACCGTTCCGTTTCCGTATCTGGACAAATCGCATTTGACCGTGCGGCAGATGCTGAACGGCGTGCAGAGCGATCGCACGGACTGGACGGTGTCGGGCGGGACTCTGACGTTTGAAACGGCGCCCGCGAGCAACGCGCAAATCGTGATTATGCGGCAAGTGCCCTTGACGCAGGAAACGGATTACCGCGAAAACGAAATTCTGTCGGCGGAAACGCTGGAACGGTGCTTTGACAAGTTGACGATGCAGGTGCAGCAGTTGGAAGAAAAATCGGGGCGAGCGGTGACGGTCGACGTCTTCGACGACACGAACGCGGCAAGCCTGATTCCGAGCATTCGCAAAGCCGTGTCGGATTGCGCGGCGGCGGCGGTTTCAGTGCGGGCAAACGCGGATACGGCAAGAGAGAAAGCGGTGCAAGCGCAAACATCGGCGACAAATGCGGCATCGGCGGAAACGCACGCGGCGGCGATTCTGGGGACGAAAGCGAATAAAGATCTGTCGAATTGCACCAAACCGTATGTGACGGAAACGTATCACAGCGGCACGGAGTGGTATCGGGTTTGGTCTGACGGCTGGATTGAGCAGGGAGGTCGTATCCAGATACAAGCTTCGACGTACGCCGACATTACTCTGTTAAAGCCGTTTGCCGATAAAAATTATATGATCTCGTTTTCCCATTCGCTTTTGGGAACAAGCGGACAAGCGGAATCTTACGCCATTCAAGCTTCGGTTTCTTATATCAGATTAGGAAACAGTTGCGGAAACGCACAGTATTTTACATGGTCCGCTTGCGGCTATTAAGGAGAAGAAAAATGACTTATCATATCGGACAAATTTTTGAAAACGACTATCCGCCCGAAGCGGCGGTCTGGTGTAACAATAATCACGCGATAATCGTTCGGGACGGAAGTGTTTTTGCTATCCGAAACGCAATACCGGCATCGGACGGTGAAGTCGCAAAGGCGGTCAGAGTCGAACGTAACAGACTTTTAAGCGAAAGCGACAAGTACGTTTTGTGCGATTATCCGATAACGCCGGAACGAAAAGACGCTTTTAAAACATATCGGCAAAAACTGCGCGATTTGCCGGAACAGGAGGATTTCCCATATAATGTGATATTTCCGGAAAAGCCGTAATTTGTAAAAACGTGGGGAGATGTTATATCATCTCCCCTTTTGTTCATTTTTTCATGTATTTGTTTCTAAAATGCCGCCTGTTTTTCTTTTTCGGAATGAAACAACAAATCAGCAGTGTAAAGACTTTCGGTATTTTCAGATGTTTTTTAACGACATTTTTTTTGCGACGATTCTTTCAAGTTCGCTGATCCGGGTGGAAAGTAACGCTTTTTCCGTATTGATTTTTTCGTAAAGAATGTCGTAATCGGACACTTCTTTTTCTTTCGGTTCAAGAGCCTTGCATAAATGCAGCATGCTTTGCTGTTTCAGTGCCACTATTTTCCCGTTTATGTCATTCCATGCTATCGGTTTTATAAACGCCGATATGTCGGCCAGTGCTTTATCATAGGAAGTTATCAGACGGTCTTGCAGTCCGAACTCTTCAAGCAGGCGGAAACGTGCTCCGCCGCGTTGTGCATTGGCAACCACGATGAACGGTTTGTTGAAAATGATGGCAAAGCATGTTCCGTGGAAAGAATCCGTTACAATAAAATCAGCCGAAGCAAAAGCCGCCAGCCAATCTTCCATATCGACCGCCGCATCGCCTATTTCATTGACGGGCATGGACAATTCATTTGCGACGGCGGATATCAGGCGTTTCTTTTCAGGACTGCTGTCCAGCACGTACGCCGTAACGCCGCGCACTTTCTTTCCTTGATTTATAAGCGCGGTCCAATGGTCTTTATTGCACATAAAGACGGGATTCAGCACAAAATCAACATCCATGCCGAATTCACGTTTGCACAAATTGACCGCGGAACGTTCTCGAACCGAAAAGCAATCGAATTTACGCAGGAAATAACGCATTCTGTTTTCATATCCTGCGGGCAAACAAGATCGTCCATGCCGAACGAAGCGGAATAAGCGGATTTCTTTTTACTGTCCCAAGACCAATCCAATGCTGAAAATTCCTGCATTTCTCCGAAAATTCCCGTATTGACAAAGTGCGTTGAAAACAGCTGATCCGATCCGACCGAAAACATGCCGCAACGGAAATTCAATTCGCGCATTGCTTCTTTTGACGGATAAAAAGCAAGCTTGTAATCTTTGTACGGATTTGTTTTGAAATTTATTGGAGGGGAAATCATCAGACACGTTTTTCCCATATCTTCGACGACCCATTTCAATGCCAGATATGTTAATCCGCCGCCGAAATCCGGATTTGTCGGAACGCCGACAATGCCGACGTCAAACTTATTTTCAAGGACGTAATCGCATGCTTTTTGAAAAGGAAAACGATGCAATAAATCGAACATCCTGTCGCGTAAAGGGTGCGCCGCCCATCTTGTTTGCAGAACCGGATGCATGTTGATTAAAATTTGCAGCGGGACGGGCGCATATTCCGAAACGTTTTCTTTGATGATTTCAAACAGCTTTTTTCCCTTGTCGGAATTTATCAACACGGATTGGAACCTCAACCCTCTGAATCTGTTATCCGCTTTTTCGGCGCCGAAAACAGAACTTTTATACCCGCGTCCAATTCCGTTTTTACGCGTTTGAACACGTCTTCCATAAAAGGCTGTACATATTTGCTTTTGTACAGACGTTTCAAATCGTTTTCATTATCGACCAAAATATGTTCGCAACGCCAATTTTCACCCCACGCCGCTCCCGCGACCTTGCCGCCCGCCGCGCGCAATAAAATGTTTTGCCAGAATTTGAAACGCGCCGGCTGTCGCCGATTTCACCGCCGCTTCGGAATCGTTGTTGAAGACATAAAGAGGCGGCGTACTGGTATTTTTTTCTCTCGATACCGTTGCGGACAGAGTTTTTCACACCGTCCGCAAGAGATGCATTTATCGGCGTTTAATTGCGGTTTGTAAAAACCGTTTTCATCTGTTTTCATAACCAAGGCTTGCGCCGGACAAATCGAAACACAGGCGGAACAACCGGTACAAAGATCGTTATTTTTTGCCATCATTCGTCCGCTTTTCCTCTTCTTTTTTTTATTCTGCCGCCGCAAAGATGGATATTATCTTTATAAGAATCTGAGTTAGAGTGTTTCTTTAACCCGAGAGCTTTTTTGACAGGACGGGTGATAAAATGCAAAAACAAAATGTTTTCAAGCATGTGTTTGATTCGTTTTATTTTTCTGACCTTGTTTGCCGGTAAGGTTTTTAACAGCGCAAGGGATTTTAAAATATTTGAATTGATTTCTCTGCTTTCGAGTAAAGAAATCAGTTTTGGATACACATTCCCGAAATGCAGTGCATTCAGTTGTTTGTCGCGATAATGACCGTTCAAATACTTGCGGTATGATATCAATGTTTCTTTTATGAATAATTTTTGTTTTTTATAAGATTGTGAAATTCCTCCCGGACGCAGACAAGTCAATGTTTTGTGGACTTCAACACCTTTAACATTCGTTTGCATGCAAAGCCGGAACATCAGATCGTAATCAGCCACCAGTTTAAGTTCCGGATCAAAAAAACCGTATTTTTCAAACAAGCTTTTTTTACCCAGCATAGTACTGATTAAAAACGGATGACGATATACGAAAGAATTCAATTCACATAACCATACGTCTTTGAATAGCCACCACCCGTCAGCACACGCGAAGTCGGCGTTTTCTCGTTCAAGGCTGGCGGCAAGCAATTCTAAGGCGTCATTGCGCATATAATAATCGTCTGACGGCATCAATATGACATAATCACCTGTCGCACGGCTGACGCCTTTGTTCGTCGCGTCCGTAATGCCCTTGTCTTGTTCGGAAAAAACAACCAGCTGTTTTTTGCCGTATTGACGATTGACATCGTTAATGAATTCAATCGTGCCGTCTTTGGAACCGCCGTCGATTATCAGGTGTTCGATATTCGGGTAAGTCTGTCCGTGAACACTTTTGAACATTTCGATAAAAACGTCCTTTCTGCCGCCTTTAATCAGGTTAAAGGTCGTTGTGATGACGGATATTTTTTTGCGTTCCGAAGACGGCATTGTTTACTTCCTTACAGTGTTTTCAGCGTTTCTTTCAGGTAATCCAGCTTGTCTTTGATATCAAACTGGTGATTACCGATGAAGAAACCGTGCGCGTCGATGTAATCAGCGTTTTTCAGATCGCCGCAGATTTCGTAATCGAACCATTTAACGACTTCTTTACGCGCGAAATTTCCCGCGACAATCGGACGCGTTTCTATGTTGGCTTTCGTTAAAACATCAATGATGTGCTTGCGGTCGATTTCAAAGCCTTTGTTTATCAGAAACGAAAAGCCGAACCAGCTTGACTGACCGACTTCGCGCTGCAAGATGAACCGATCGTCGCCGCTGAACAATTTTTTAAAATATTCGGCGTTTTGACGGCGATGACGAATGAATTCGGGCAGTTTTTTCAGCTGCTCGACGCCAATCGCCCCCATCATTTCGACAGGACGGACATTATATCCCGGCAAGATGAAACGCCAGCTTTCTTCAAAATTGTTGTCAGACTTCACACACAGTTTGTTTTCCTTCGGCAGATGTCGCGTCCAGCCGTGCGAACGGATCGACAGCAGAATATCGTACAGTTCTTCGTCGTCCGTTCCGACAACGCCGCCTTCCATGGTCGCCATATGATGCGAAAAGAACGTCGAATACGTTCCCATCAATCCGATAGACCCCAACGGTTTTCCGTCGTACACACCGCCCAGAGATTCGCAGTTGTCTTCCAACAGAGTGATGTTACGGCCTTTGATAATTTCTTGAATTGCAGCGAATTCATTTGGATTGCCCAGCAGATTTACGGCGAAAATCAAACGGGTTTTATCCGTTACCGCCGCTCTTAACGCGTCCATATCCATATTCAGTGTTTCAAGGTTCACGTCGACAAACTTCAAATGCAGCCCGTACTGGTACAGCGGATAATACGTTGTCGCCCAAGAAACCGCGGGAACGATGACTTCGTCGCCTCGTTTCAAAGGATTGTCCTTTTTATAGAACATGGCGGCGATTGCCAGCAAATTCGCCGAAGATCCCGAATTGACCATGACGCAGTATTTGTGATTCGTGTAATGTGCAAAATCTTCTTCAAATTCTCGAACCGATTTGCCCATAGTATAGCAATCGCGGCGGATGACATCTTGAATTGCCGCTATTTCCTTATCGTCCCAAGACGAACTTGCCAATTCGTATTTCATATTCAGCTCCTTTTGTGATAAAAATTACGATTTTTTGATTTTTAAAACTGGAATAAAACCAAACAAGAAGACGTGAATAACATTTCCTTTTCTTGTTATTTTAACAATCGGAAACAAAGTAAAAAGACGAATATAAACTTTGTTGTATTGTTTTATTTTGGCAGCTTCTGTTTTTTTATTACTTGAAGATGCAAAGAAATTTATTTTTTCTTCAATATAACGATTGAATTTAATGTAATCCAGATTCTTTAATTTCAATCCGATTATATAACGACGCAATCGCATTAAAAATTTTTCTGGATAATAATTGTATTTAATCATATATTCGCCGTCTTCAACTGCCAATGAAGCATCGAATTTTTTCCAAATTTCATAACAAATTTCAGCATATTCGTTTTTATGGTAAAATAATGTATCCTCCTGACTGGATAATCCGATGCCTTCACGGAAAACGGTTATTATTCGATTACAATAAGCTCCTGTGTAATCATCAAATCTCATTTTCATTTGTAGTTTTAAATCGGCAACAACAGGATAATTGATATCAAAGCGTCCTATTTCTTCGAACATTTTCTTTGAAAAAAACATACTTAATGTATTATATGAAACGCCTCTCCAAAACTCATTTATGTAACCATCTCCCCTCCAAAGAAAAATAGGAGAGCCATCTGTTGCAGAAATGTTTTCCTGATCTCCATAGACATAATCGGGATTTGTTTTTAAAATAAAGTTTTGAACAACATCTTCTATCATATCGGGTGATTTATAGTAGTCGTCACTTCCCAAAATTCCAAAAAAAGAGCCACTTATTTTGTCAAAAGCCTTGTTTATGGCATCGTGAACGTTTTTATCTTTTTCACTGTAAAATGTTATCCATCCTTTGTCGGCGTATTCTTTCAGTATTTCAATCGTTCCGTCTGTTGAACCGCCATCCTGAACAATATGCTCAATGTTCGTATATGTTTGATTATGGACGCTTTCTATCATTTGGCGAAAAAAAGGTTCGCGCCCTGATTTAATGATGTTAAAAACAGGTGAAATGATTGATATTTTAGGAAGTTTATTTTCCACTTTTTTATTCCTTTAATAATTTCAGCCACTCGATTGTTTTTTTCAGTCCCGTTTCAAAATCGACAAAGTCGGTTTTGCCGAATTCCGTACAGTATTTGCCGTTATCCAACGCCAGTTGGGGAGGAGTGCCGCCGATTTTTTCTTCTTCTTTCGGCAGATGAAGCGGTGCGTTTAAATTTTGCGTAATCATTTCGGCGACTTGACGGATTGTTTTGTTGTCAACGCCGGCAAGGTTGTAAAGCATTTCTTTCGACGACAACAGCGTGTTGAGCATCATTTCGACAATGTCCGAAATGAAGCAGAAGCATCGAATTGCGCGTCCGGCGTCCATCATTGTCAATTCACCGTCTTTCAGCGTACGCTTGATAAATTCGTTCATGAAACGGCTGTCGGAGTATTTAACCCCCGGACCGTAGCCGATTGCCAAACGCACGATTTTCACCCATAAGCCGTCTTGCGCGAAAACATTGCAAACGGTTTCCGCCAAGCGTTTTGATTCCGCATAGATCGCTCGTTCGGACAGTGTATCGACATTGCCGAAATATGTTTCTTTGACGGGCATAACGTTTAAAGGAACCTGTCCGTATATTTCCGAAGAACTGATGAACAATACTTTTGCGGCGTTCCGCTTGCTCATTTCCAACAATTTAATCAACGTTTCAGTATTTAATTTAACGGTTCCCAGCTTGTTTTGAATGAATTTTTTGGGTTGTCCGTACGTTGCCGTGTGAATCAGATAATCAAATTTCACATCCGGCAGAGTTTCTGCCAAATCCGATGTCAGATAAGTGAAATTTTCATTTTGGGGCAGCCACGCGACCGGTTTTGAAAATGAATGCCCGACGACTTTCAGTCCCAAGCCATGCTTTTCGTTCAGATGATACAAGACGTTGACGACGTTGCTGCCGATTAAGCCGTTCGCACCGGTAATAAAAAAAGTTTTCCCTCTTAATTCCGTCAAATCGGATTTAAGATTGATTCGATCGTATTCCTCTTTTAAGAAATCGTACAAAAACATCAGCTGTTCTCCTGCTTGTCAAAATTCAGACCGAATTTGTCCTTGATGTAATACTGGTTGCCGACATAGTGCGAAAACACGTCGGGAATGCCGAAGCGTTTGAATTTAACGCCCTTGCCGCTTTCCGCGATGATTTCGGCAACGGCACTGCCTAATCCGCCGACAATCGTGTGTTCTTCAAAAGTGTTGATTTCAACGCCTTTGTTAATCAAATCCAGCATCAAATCCTTATCAATCGGCTTGACGGTATGCATACTGATGATGTACGGCTTTCTGCCGTTCTTTTTCAGCGTTTCTGCATAATCGACGGCGGAGGGAAGCATATTGCTGACGGCAATCAGGGCGATGTCTTCGCCTTTTTCCAAAACGGACGCCTTGCCGACGGTGATTGTGTCGCAACGGTTTAAAATACCTCGATTATGACGTCCGATACGCATATACATGGGCGTCTTGATTTGCGCGCTTTGCTTTACGATTTCTTCCATTTCGCGATTATCGCCCGCACCGCAAACAATCATGTTCGGCAAACAGCGCATGACGGACAAATCTTCAACTCCCTGATGCGTGTAGCCCGCCGACCCGTATTCAAAGCCCGCGCCGACGCCGACCAGTTTGACGTTAGTGTTCATGTACGCCACATCTATGCGGATTTGTTCAAAACAACGCATCGTTACAAACGGAATGATGCTGTACACATACGGTTTTTTGCCTGATAAAGCCAGTCCTGCCGCTACGGAAACAGCGTTTTGTTCGGCGATGCCGACGTTGAAAAAACGATCGGGAAATTCTTTTTCAAAGCAATCCAGAATGCTGTATCCCATGTCAGGGGTTACGATGCAGATGTCTTTGTCCTGCCGCGCCAGTTCCGTCAATGTTTGTGCGAATACCATCCTCATTTTACATTCCCTCCACATCAGCCATTGCTTGCGCGTATAATTCGTCGTTCAAACGCGTGTAGTGCGATTGCACCGTCCCTTCCATAAAAGAAACCCCTTTGCCCTTGATTGTGTGAGCGACGATCGCTTTCGGTTTGCCGGCGCGCGAGCAGGGGGCTTTTAAGACTTTTTCCAATTCCTCAACGTTGTGCCCGTCAACATCGAAAGCGTCAAAACCGAAAGCGCGGAAACGTTCGGACAAATCTTTTTGATTGATGATGTCGTTGCTGAACCCGGATGCTTGCAATTCATTGAAATCGACGATCACGGTCAGATTGTCCAATCCTCTGGTAGACGCCAGTTCAGCCGCTTCCCACACGGAACCTTCCTGTGCTTCGCCGTCGCCGATGATTGTATAGACACGTCCTTTGTTTTTATCGACTTTGTTCGCCAAAGCCATGCCGACGGCAATGCCGATTCCGTGTCCCAACGCCCCCGCGGACGCTTCAAGCCCGTCCGCCGCGTTCATATCGATATGGCAGGGCAGGACACCACCGTTGACGGAATACTTTGCAATGGCGTTGTCCGGTATAATGCCTTTTTTGTTCAAAACGGCATACAGTGCTGCACTGCCGTGCCCCTTGCTTAAAATGATTTTATCTCTGTCCGGTGAATGCATGTTTTCTTTGTCGTAATTCGCCACTTTAAAATACAAAGTGTAAAGAATTTCGACCAAACTCAACGCCGATCCCAGATGTGCGGCTTTTGACGCCAGCCCCATTTCCAGAATTTCTTTTCTTATCTCTTTCGGTGATGTCATTTTTTCCTCTTATTCCAAAGTGTCCAGATACCACTTGTAAAAATTTCGAATTCCGTCCTGAATGGTTTGTTTGGGACGAATGCCCAGCGCGTTCATGCGGGAACTGTCCAGCAATTTTCTAAAAACGCCGTTAGGTTTGCTGCTGTCAAATTCGATTTTTCCGTCAAACCCGACAATTTGTTTGACCATGTTCAGTAAATCCTTCATCTGCACGTCTTCACCGGTGCCGATATTGATGAATTCTCCCAAATCGGAAGCGTTTTTTGTATTCATCAATTCAACGCATATTTCCGCTAAATCGTCCGAATTCATCAGTTCGCGATAAACGGATCCGTCACCCCAAGCCGTCACTTTGTCGCGGTAAGCGCCAACGGCATTGCATGCTTTTTCCAAAGATTCTTCATTTTGAAAATCTATCTCGGCATCCAATCCCCACCCAAGCGAGTCTTTTTTCAAATTCTTTCGAATGCTGCCGAAATCCCGCCGTTCCAACAGTTTTGCCAGATGAAAGCGTCTGATGATCATCGGCAGAAAATGCGCTGTTTCCATGCTGAAATTATCTCCGATCCCATATTGATTCGGCGGCATGACGGTTAAATAGTCCGTTCCGTATTGACGGTTGTAGTAAGCGCACATTTTTAAAATTGAAATCTTCGCCAAAGAATAAGCCTCGGAGGTTTTTTCCAAATCCCCCGTTAGTAAATCCGCTTCTTTCATAGGCTGTTTGACATCTTTCGGATAAATGCACGAAGACGCCAAATTCATCAGTTTTTTTACGCCCGTTTTATGCGCGGCGTTAACGATGTTCAGACCAATCATCAGGTTTGTGTAAATAAAATCCGCCGGATAGGTTTTGTTCGCAATAATGCCGCCGACTTTCGCTGCCGCCAGAAATACATAATCGGGGCGTTCGGCTTCAAAAAATCGCATAACGGCGGCTTGATCCGTCAAATTCAGTTCCGCATGCGTACGGACAAGCAGATTTTCGTATCCGCTCTTTTGTAATCGGCGCATAATTGCCGAGCCGACCAGTCCCGTATGACCGGAAACATAAATTTTCGCCGTTTTTTCCATAATCAGACCTCCTGCGGCGTGTGCGTTTTGAAACCGTGATCGTTCAATAATTTTTCGCGCTTTGCCAAATCCAGATCGCTTTCGACCATTTCATGACACAGCATTTGCAAATCGTAAGTCGGTTTCCAGCCCAGTTTCGTGCGCGCTTTTGTCGAATCTCCCAGCAGCAGTTCGACTTCGGCGGGACGGAAATACGCCGGATTGACATCGACGACGATTTTGCCGGTCGCTTTATCGATGCCTTTTTCGTCAACGCCCGATCCTTGCCATTCAATGTCAATACCCAATTCTTTGAATGTCATTGTGACAAAATCGCGAATGGAAGTTGTCGTTCCCGTCGCCAAAACGAAATCTTCGGGTTTATCATTTTGCAAAATGCGCCACATGCCTTCGACGTAATCTTTCGCGTGTCCCCAGTCGCGCTTGGCGTTCAGGTTGCCGAGCGACAATTTTTCCTGCATGCCCAAAGAAATGCGCGACGCCGCCATCGTGATTTTTCTGGTGACGAACGTTTCGCCTCTGCGGGGGCTTTCGTGATTGAACAAGATGCCGTTGCATGCGAACATGCCAAAGCTTTCGCGATAGTTGACGATGATCCAATACGAATACAATTTTGCCACACCGTACGGAGAACGCGGGTAAAACGGTGTTTTTTCGGACTGAATCGGCTCCTGAATCAAACCGAACAACTCGGATGTCGACGCCTGATAGAATTTTGTTTTCTTTTCCAATCCGTTCAAGCGCACGGCTTCCAGCAGACGCAGCGTGCCGACGGCGTCGGATTCGGCGGTGAATTCGGGACAGTCCCAAGACACTTTGACGTGGCTTTGCGCGGCAAGGTTGTAGATTTCGTCGGGCTGAATTTCTTTGACCAAGCGCATCAGGTTGGTGCTGTCCGTCATATCGCCGTCGTGCAATTTCAACATCGAATTGCCCATCAGATGTTCTATGCGCCCGGTGTTGAACGACGAAGAACGGCGTTTCAAACCGTGGACTTCATAGCCTTTGTCCAACAACAATTCCGCCAAATAGGAACCGTCTTGTCCCGTGATACCTGTAATCAAAGCCTTTTTCATAATTTAACCTCGTTGTAAAAAGTAATGCCAAGCAAGCGAAAGCAGCGTTTGCCTTTTTTTCGCAAGCGCAAAGTAAACAATTGTTTGCACAGATATTTGCAGTATTGTTTCCTGTTCCTTTTCAGACGTCCTTGCCGATCCGGAAAATCCGTCGTTTTGTCCAGCAACGCCAACAATGCTTTTTTCGGTAAAAATTTGTGTTCTGCGGCTCGAATCGCTTGTTTGTGCGAAATTCCGCAATTCGTTTCAATAACGCGGACGTTTTCTTTTCTTAATTGTTCTGATGATGAAGATGCGCCGCCCTGACGGAATGCGACGATGCTTTCATTGACTTCAACGGAACGGTATCCATGCAACAAAGCTCGCATGATCAGATCGAAATCTCCGGTAATGCGGTATGATTCGTCAAACCCGTTTAAATTTTCCAACATATCTTTTTTAGAGAACATTGTCGGATGTCCGAAAGGTTGCGAAGAAAAACACCCATTCCATTGCGGACGGATTTCCTTTATTTTCCGACCGTTGTTGTCAACAATATCAAAAGAAGCGCAACTGAAATCGCTGTTGTTTGCTTCCAAAGCGGCAACCGATGCCGATACGGCATTTTTACGAATGTAAAAATCATCGGAACACAAAAAGGCGACATATTTCCCTTTCGCTCGTCTTATGCCTTTATTTGACGCGTTATGAATTCCAGAGTCCGCTTCCGAAATGTAATTTAATCCCATTTCTTCAAACAGTGCAACCGAACCGTCCGTCGATGCGCCGTCAATAATCAGATGCTCAATGTTCGGGTAATCCTGCATGCGCACGGATTCAATGCATTGGCGAAAAAAATCCTTTCTGCCTGCGTCAATCAGGTTACGTGTAACGGTGATGATGCTGACTAATGGAAAATCCGTCATCCTTGTTTCCAGTCTTTTAAAATCCAAGAAGACGAATTGGCTTTGTTTTCGCCGCCGACGCCGAATTCCAGCCGTACGCGGCATTCGTTCGCCGCCGATGTTTCGGGAATGTTGTCTTTCGTGCGGTCGCCGCCGTTCGCGAACACCAGTTCGGCGTCGGGATATTTCGCGCGCGCTTTGCGGATGCCGTCGCTTGCCGAATTGTCGGAATCGTCAAATCCGAAAGCGTCAATGACGCCCTTGATGTTTTCGCAAATCGCCAGACGGGTTTTAAAATTCATGAAATTCTTGCCTTTTTTGCGGCACAGCCATTCGTCCGAATTCAACAGCAGAATCACGCCGTCCGATTTCGCCTTTGACGCCTTGATCATTTCGATATGACCTTCGTGAATGGGGTCGAACCCGCCCGATACGATGTAATATGTCGGCATTTTTTTTAGTCCTTACGCTTTTAAAGGTTGATAGTTTTCGTCAAAACGCGCGATATCGTCTTCGCCCAGATAATCGCCCGTTTGAACTTCGATGAATTCAAGCGGTTCGTTCCCGACGTTTTCAATGCGGTGAAATTCCGAAACCGGAATGAATACCGTTTCGTTCGGATTTTTAATGATTTTCGAGCGTCCGAGCGTTACTTGCGCCGTACCCGCGACAATGACCCAATGTTCGTTGCGGTGCGCGTGCGTTTGCAGGGAAATTTTCCGCCCGACATCGACGGTGATTTTCTTGACGACGTATTTTTCACCGATTTCCAAAACGCACCAACGTCCCCAGGCGCGTTCGCCGATTTCTCTGTTCGTGTAAACGACCGTCATGCCTTTATCTCCAATTTCATCAAAACATCTTCGGGATTGTCAACTTGCACGGTTTGCGTGTCGGGGAGCGCCGCCAGCGCGTGCGCCAATTCGTAGTCGTTTCCGCCGGAGAAAGTCTTGTCTCCGAAGAAAACGATTTGTTCGTTCGGATACGTCTGTCTTAAATGCGCGGCGATTTGCCCTTTGCCGCATCCTTTCGGCGTGATGTCCATGGATATCGAACCTCCGACGGCGATATCCAAATCGGGAAATTCTTTCAACAGCGCGGCTTGAATGTTCAGGCGTTCGTGCGCCGTTTTGTCCCAAGCGCAATAGCGTTCGCGTTCCGTATACGGACAGTTGCGTCCCAAAACGGAAAAATTGATCATGCCTGTGCGGCGTTCGATGTAATTGTCGAACAAGGGCGCGGGATATTTTGTCGATGCGCGAAAACTCTTCAATCTCTCTATCAATTTTGGGGGAGGGACAAATTCCTTTTGGTAAACGGTCTTGCCTTGCGCCATTAAGATGTTTCCCATGGAGCAGTAAATTCCCGTGAACTCGTTGATGATTTTTTCAGGCATTTGCTCCTGTACTTTGGCGTAGTCGGAACCCGTTGCAATGAACGATTTATGCGATTTTTGCCAATCGTAAAAATACAGGGCGAAATCAGCCGTCATCGGCAACCTCGCCGGCGTCAGCGTCCCGTCCATATCAAAAACGTAAAGAGTCATTTCACCCCTCTGTTAAAAGCCGATGCGCAAAAGGCATTTTGCAAGGCGAAAGCGTTTGCGCATGAACGCGGCGAAGACGATTTTTCCGCCAACGTTCAAATACTTGCGGTCAATCATGCCCTGCGATTCATAGCGCGCCAGTTTGTCTTGCATTTCGTTCAGCAAATCTTGCGACCCGCCGCGTTTCAACGCTTTGCGCACAAGCATCCGGTACGCGTCCCGCGTCTGTTTTTGTATCAGCAGCGGGCGCAAATCCGCCGCAAAGCGCGCGTCGTTCATCAGACGTTCGTGCCACAGCAAAATACGGTTCGAGCAACTGCGGCAATACCGCTCGATGTTTAACGATTGCGTTACCGAATGCGGATTGCGGCGGTAAAAATAGAGAACTTTGTTTATCCAAACCGTTTTATGCGATTGAATTTGCGCAAACAGTGAATAAGTCGCATCGTCTTCGTGCGCCAAAAGCACATCGTAACGCAAGTCTTTGAATGTGTCGTACCGATACAATTTTTTGACGGCGTTGACCCAAGCGTCGCGTCCCTGATTGAACGGGCAAGCCTGATTCATCAGGCGTCGCAAAACCGGATTATCTTCCGTCGCCGTTTCAATGTGAGAGATATCGATATGGTCAAAGCCGTCCGCCTTCGCATCGACCGGAACGCGCACGGAAAGGGACTGTACGATATCCGCGTCTTGAACTTTCATAATTTTCAAGAGCGTTTCAAGCATTTGCGGATGAATGAAATCGTCCGAATCAACGAACATCAGATATTGCCCCGAAGCACTGTCTATACCCGTGTTTCTGGCATATCCGACGCCTTTTTCGGAACTTTGAAAAATGCGAATGCGTGAATCCTTGGCGGCATAGTCCCGTAAAATCGACAGCGAATCGTCCGTTGAAAAATCGTCAACGCACAGCGCTTCCCAATCCGTGAAACTTTGCGACAGAACGGAATCCAAGCAATCGCGCAAATACGGCTCCG
>CAKQWA010000004.1 GCA_934277945.1 uncultured Alphaproteobacteria bacterium | reverse complement strand
TGGCGCGCCCAGGAGAATTCGAATCCCCAGCCTTCTGATCCGTAGTCAGATGCTCTATCCAGTTGAGCTATGGGCGCGTAACGAAGACTTAATTACACTCGTTTTTTTTCAAAATCAAGTGTTTTTTAAAAAAATTTGCGTTTCATATAAAAAATCTTGCAAATGGATGATTTGTCGGTACATTCTATGAGCGTCGCCGGCGTGCCGGCGGTGTGAAAATTGCGCGATTTTCTTAACAGTTTTTAAGGTGTTTGGTGCCATGTCCGTTTTTAAAAGATTTTCCGTCACTCTTGCCGTTCTCGCCGTTTGCTCCTGCGCAACGTCGAACGCTCCCGTCGAAGATGATTATTTCGTCGACGATTTTTCCGTTGAAGCGCCCGTCGAAAGCGTCGTTTCCGCTCCCGCTCCCGTTCCCGCGGCAAGCGAACCCGTGACGCTGTCTGTTGAAAGCAAGCCCGCAATCGCTCCTGCCTACGCTTCCGCGCCGCAAACCGTGACCGAAGTCGGCAAAAAGGTTTCCGCCATTGAAGCGAAACTACGTCAGGTGCAGGACAGCATTAAAAAGAACGCCGCCGCTTTCGCCGATTTGAAAGTGAAAAGCGCCGCCGATTCGTTGCAGTATTACGAACTGGTTTCCCGCATCCGCGCCCGTTTGCAGAACGGCACGACTCCCGCCAACCCCGAATTGACGGCGATGTGGAAACAGGCGTCGTCGCTGTTGTCCGTATCGGGCAAGAATTTGTCCGAAACGACGAAACTGGCGAGCGACACCGCGCGCATCAAGGGCGAACTGGATTCGCTGCTGGCGACCGTTTCCGACACATACCGTCTGCCCGGCGCGCTGGAAGCCGATCACGAACGTTTGAAAGGTTTGGAAGATGAAGCGAATCAGACCGTCGTGTCCGCCAACCGTCTGAACACCGAAATTTCCGCTTTGATCGCCCGCCGTCAGCAGTATTTCAACGCCGAAAGACAGAATATCGCCGTTTTGGAATCCGAAGTTCAGCAGGGCAAGACCGCCGACGCGGTTTCTTCCGTCGCGGTTCCCGCCGTTTCTTCCGTGTCCGTCATGGCGGAGCCCGCCGTTCCCGTTTTCAACGCGCAGGGTCGCCGTCCGCTGATGCGCATTCCCGCCGGATTGGAATATGAACAGCCTTTGTATCAGGCGATGAAAACGTCTTTGGAACGCCGTCCGGACGTGCGCTTCGACGTTGTCGCCGTGACGCCCGCCAACAGTTCTTTGGGCGAGTACGAAGCGTTGAGCAACGCCAAAGACGTCGTTGCCTCCATGAAAAAAATGGGGATGCCCGCCGACCGCGTGTCGCTGTCGAAAGTGCAGAACGCATCCGTGACGAAACCGGAAGTGCGCCTTTACGTCAAATAAGTGTCCGTTCGGACAGTAAACCGCGAAAAATCCGGCTTTATGTCGGATTTTTTTGTTTTTGCGCCGCCTTTTGTCTTGGAAAGGCGGGCGTTTCTGTATTAGTATAAAAAGTCTTCATGTTTAAAGGGTGAATTTCGTGGCGAGCGCTCCTCAATCGAAAGTGGATTCCGAAACGCAATTTCTGGATATGCTGTATCGGGTTAAGAAATCCCCCGCGGGTTTTTACGCCCTGTATTTGAAAATTTCCGAAATCAAGCCGATGTACCGCACCGCGTCGCAAATGCGCGAGGTCCAGCAGTTGCTTTCCCTTTTGAAAGTCCAGCAGCGCACGTTTTACCTTTTTGACGGCGACGTGTGCGTCATTTCGCAGGGGCTTCCGGAGGATCAGGCGGAAAAAATCATTTCGGAAATCAAATACCTGTTCCGGCACGACCAGTTGTTCTTGAAAAACGACAACGCTTCGTTCGCGACCGTTTACGATTTGGCGGCGCAGTACGACGACGTTTTGAAACTGGCGCAGCAAAAAGAGGAAAGCCTGCGCGAGATGCGCCGCAAAAAAGCGCAAAACACCGCCACCGTGCCGATCGAACCGTCGCATCTGAACGACATTTTGAAAAACATCGAGCGGCTGAACGTGCTGAAAGTCATTCGCCGTCAGGAAGCGGTCGAAATTTTGCCGGACGGCAGATTCGCGTCCGTTTTTTACGAATACATCAACTCGATCGCCGATTTGAAGCAGGCGATTGCGCCGACGGTGGATATGCTGTCGAATCGCTGGCTTTTCCAGCATTTAAGCGAAACGCTTGACCGCCGGATGCTTTCCGTGTCGTCGGGGCTGACGGCGCACACGCCCAAGGGAATCAGCCTGAATCTGAACATCTCCACCGTTTTCACGCGCGAATTCGAGGATTTTCTGAATTTGCTTCCCGACGGACTGGACGTGTTCGTCGAAGTGCAGTTGATGGACATCATTCAAAACACGCCGAACTACTTTAAAGCGTTGGAACGTCTGCACGAAACGGGATGCCGCCTGTGTATTGACGGCGTGTATCCGATTTCGCTGGAATTTTTGGATTTCAACCTGTTCGGCGCGGATTTCGTCAAGTTGATCTGGTCGCCCGCCCTGCCGTCTTACAAGGGTAAGAAGACCATTGAAGAACTGGTCGGCGAAACGGGCGCGGACAAAATCATTCTGTCGCGCGTCGAAGGCGAAGACGCGGTGAAATGGGCTTTGCCGCGCAACATCCGTCGTTTTCAGGGCTATTTCATCGATTCGCTGTCCGGCGCGGCGGCGCGGCGCAAATGCCCGCACCGCAACTTGTGCACCATGTCGCAATGCATTTCCCGCAAAGCCTGCATCGCCGGTCCCGTTTGGTCGCAATGTCAGGAAAAAGAGGTTTTGGACGCGTCGTTTGAAAAGAATCTGTCGCGCTGATAAAGGAAGCCGTCAATGAACAAATTTGAAGAAAAATTGCGCGAACTTGTTTTTTTCTCGCTTAAAGACGGGTCGAATTACAACATTCTCGAATTGAAACTGTCGCAAATTCCGGCGAATCTGCGCACCCGCTCGGTCATGGAGAAAATCCGTTCGTTTTTCGAGGGGCTGACGACGCCGGACGGACACATCGTGTTCGTGCCGTGCGGCGATTTGTTCGTTTTCTATCCGCAAAGAATCGCGCAGAGCGAAGCCGAGTCGATTTTAATCCGCGTGTGGTTTTTGTTTACGAAAGATCCCGACGAACTTGCCGGCGGGCATATGCACGCGTTTTTCAAACTGCCGGACGAAAAAGCGGCTTTGTTCGAGGAAATCCGCCTGTCGTGCGTGCGCGAGGGCGTGGCGGGCGAATTTGAAAAAGTCGTCGAGGAGCCGGTGAAAAAAGAACTCAAAGAGTTGACGCCGGAAGGCTTGGACAAGGTGATCACCGCTTTGTCGCGCGCCGATTTTTCCAACATGATCCGCCGCCAGTCCGTCTGCGCGCTGATTGATGACGCCGCGCCGCAGGAACTGTACGAGGAGGTGTTCGTGTCCATCGCCGATTTGGGCGACGCGATTCTGCCCGACATCTCTTTGACGTCGACACCGTGGCTGTTCCAGTATTTGACGGAAACGCTCGACAAGCGCGTTCTGGCGACGACGTCGCGCCACGAGGACGGCTCGTTTACGCGCGATTTCAGTTTGAATCTGAACGTGTCGACGATTTTGTCCGACGCGTTCGAGGAGTTCAACTACAACCTGATTTCGACGATGCGCTCGTCCATTGTGCTGGAAATGCAGCCCGTCGACATTTTAAGCGATTTGCCGTCGTATTTGAAAGCGCGGGATTATGTGCAGGGGCTGGGCTTCAAGGTGTGTCTGGACGGCGTGACGGCGACGACTCTGCCGTTTATGGATCGCGAACGCTTGGGGGCGGATTTTTTGAAACTGGTCTACTCGCCGCAGTTGATCGAGCGTTTGCAGAACGACGCCGCGTTCAAGGCGTGCTTTGACGCCGTGGGGCAAAACCGCCTGATTGTCTGCCGCGTCGACGACGAGGAGGCGGTGCGCGCGCTGAAAGAGGCGGGGGCGACTCTGTTTCAGGGGCGTTATATCCAGAATTTGCTGAACGCGCCGCGCCAGCGTCCGAACATTTTGCGTTGAGTCGATTCGCAAAATGCCGGAATTTGACGGCAACAACTTGTTTTTTCGGGCTTTTTCGCATGGTTTCGCGCGTCGGGCACTTGGGGGAGTTTGTAAAAAAATCGTTGTTTTTCAATCGGTTGACGGATTTTGAAGCCGAAAACGATGAAGAATCGTCAAATTTGACGAATAATCCTATTGACAGGACGGCAAAATTGCCGTTATAAAAAAGCCCTTAATGGAGCAAGCGTGCGCTTGCTTTCGGTTATACAGAATTTCGGATGGTGTAAAAATGTTCGCAGTTATTAAAACAGGCGGCAAACAGTATAAAGTCGCAAAAGACGATGTGATCATCGTTGAAAAATTGAACGCGGAAGTCGGTTCCGCCGTCACCTTCAACGACGTTTTGGCGGTCGATGAAAAAATCGGGACGCCCGTCGTCGCGGGTGCCTCTGTGAGTGCGAAAGTCATTAAGCAGACGCGCGATGACACGGTTTTGGTCTTTAAGAAAAAACGTCGTCAGGGATATCGCCGTAAAAACGGACACCGTCAGCATATCTCAATCGTCAAGATTACCGACATTGCCGGTTAATCCGAGTTGTAAGGAGAAAATCAATGGCTCATAAAAAGGCAGGCGGCAGCACAAGAAACGGACGCGACTCCGAAGGTCGTCGTTTGGGTGTTAAAAAATCGGGCGGTCAGGCGGTCATCCCCGGCAACATCATCATTCGTCAGCGCGGCACGAAATACCGCCCCGGCGACAATGTCGGACTGGGTAAGGACCACACCATCTTCGCCGTCGCGGAAGGTCGCGTTGAATTCAAACGCAAAGCCGACGACAGAGTGTATGTGTCCGTCGTTTAATTTTTAAACGTTTGTTCGCTATACAAGGGGAGCGGTTGTTGAAAAACCGATCCCCTTTGTTGCGTTTTTAAAAAAGGCTCGGTTCCGGACTTAAAACAGTTCGTTTTCGAGGGTGGGGAAGGCTTGTTTTCGAGTTTGAAAAATTCGGTTTCGGGTTTGAAAAGGCTTGATTGCGGGTTTAAGAAAGTTTGGTTTCGAGAGTGGAAAAGGTTCGTTTTCGAGGTAGTCATGAAGTTTTTGGATCAGGCGAAAATTTACATCCGTTCGGGCGACGGCGGCAGCGGCTGCTGCGCGTTCCGTCACGAAAAATACATTGAATTCGGCGGTCCCAGCGGCGGCAACGGCGGGCGCGGCGGCGACGTCGTGTTTGAAGCCGTGCCGAATTTGAACACGCTGATCGACTTTCGCTATCAACAGCATTTCAAGGCGGAAAAAGGGCGCAACGGCGAGGGAAGCGAACGCACGGGGCGCAAGGGCGAAACGCTGGTGATTAAAGTGCCCGTCGGCACGGAAATCGTTGCGGACGACGGCGAAACGATCATCAAAGACATGGTCACGCCCTACGAACGCTTTACGATTGCGAAAGGCGGCGACGGCGGCTTGGGCAACGCGTCGTACAAAACGTCGACGAACCAAGCGCCCAGACGCGCCGACCCCGGCTGGCCCGGAGAGGAAATGTGGGTCTGGCTGCGCTTGAAAATCATTGCGGACGTGGGCTTGCTGGGCTTTCCCAACGCCGGTAAATCGACGTTTTTGTCCGCCGTGACGTCCGCGCGTCCGAAAATCGCCGACTATCCGTTCACGACGCTTTATCCAAACTTGGGCTTGACGCGCATCGACGACGAGGAAATGCTGATTGCGGACATCCCCGGTTTGATCGAGGGAGCGCATGAAGGCACGGGCTTGGGCGACAAATTCCTGCGCCACATCGAGCGTTGCGCGGTTTTACTGCACATCATCGACGGCACGCAAAAGGACGTGGCGGGTGCGTACAGGGCGATTCGCAAGGAATTGAAACTGTACAGTCCCGTTTTGGAAAAAAAGCCGCAAATCATCGTCATTAACAAAATCGACGCTTTGGTGGACGAGGAGCGCGCCGCGAAAGTGCGCGAAGTCCAAAAAGCCGCCCGCAAAAAGCCTTTGCTGATGTCGGGCGTGTCGGGCGAGGGGACGCAGGCGGTTCTGCACGCCCTGTTGCCGCACGTTTTGAAAGAGCGCGCCGCGCGGCAGGAAAACGCGAAAGCGAATGTCGATGACTGAAAACGTATTGAAAAAAGCCAAGCGAATCGTTTTGAAAATCGGTTCGTCCCTGCTGGTTGACGAAGACACGGGATGCCTGAAAAGCACATGGCTGAACGCTTTGGCGGACGACGTGGCGGCGGCGCACAAAAAAGGGCGCGAGGTCATCATTGTGACGTCGGGCGCGAGCGCGCTGGGGCGCAAGGCTTTGAGCATGAAAAGCGGCAAACTGCCGTTGCCCGAAAAGCAGGCGGCGGCGGCGGTCGGGCAAATCCGCCTGTCGCGCGCGTATCAGGAAATTTTCGCCGAACGCGGATTGCGCGTGGCGCAGATGCTGTTGGCGATTGACGATTTTGAAAACCGCAAGCGTTATCTGAACGCGTCGCACACGCTGCACACGTTGCTGGCAATGGGCGTCGTGCCCGTCATCAACGAAAACGACGCGGTGGCGACCAGCGAATTCAAAGTCGGCGACAACGACCGTTTGTCCGCGCGCGTGGCGCAAATGGCGTCGGCGGACGCGCTGGTGCTGTTTTCGGACATCAAGGGGTTGTATACGGCGGATCCGCGCAAAAATCCCGATGCGACTCTGATTAAAACCGTCAAAAAAATGACGCCGGAAATCGAAGCGATGGCGGGCGTCGCGGGGTCGAGCGTCGGCACGGGCGGCATGGTCACGAAACTGATGGCGGCGCGCATCTGCATGGAGGCGGGGTGCGCGATGGCGATCGCTTTGGGCAAGGTGATGTATCCGTTGAGCGCGCTTGAAAAAAGCGGCGAATGTACTTGGTTTTTGCCTTCGACGACGCCCGTGCGGGCGCGCAAGGCATGGATTGCCGCATCGTTCAAAACAAAGGGGACGCTGGTTCTGGACGCCGGCGCGGTCAAGGCTTTGGAAACGGGCAAGAGTCTTTTGCCGGCGGGGGTCAAACGCATCGAGGGCGTGTTCGAGCGCGGCGACGCGGTGGCTCTGGCGGATGAAAGCGGCGTTTTGCTGGGACGCGGCCTGACGACGTATTCGTCTTACGAAGCGGCGCAAATCGCGGGACATCACAGCAGGGATATCGAAAAATTGCTCGGCTATCACGGCGCGCAGGAAATCGTGCATCGCGATAATCTGGTCACGGAAAAGGACAGGGGATGACAATGTTGGAAGAAATCGGCAAAAAGGCGAAACGGGCGGCGGCGGTGCTGGCGTGCGCCGACCGCGCAATCAAGGACAGGGTGCTGGTTCTGGCGGCGAAAGCCGTGCGCGCCAACGCGGAAAGCATCTTGGCGGAAAACAAAAAGGACATGGACGCGCTGAAACCCGAAACGTCGCCGGCAATGCGCGACCGTCTGCTTTTAACGCCCGAACGCGTGGAGGCGATTGCGAAAGGCTTGGACGAAATTGCGGCTTTGCCCGACCCCGTCGGTCGCATTTTGGCGCAATGGACGCGCCCGAACGGATTGCAAATCACGCGCGTGGCGACGCCGCTGGGCGTTATCGGCGTGATTTACGAAGCGCGCCCGAACGTGACGGCGGACGCGGGGGCTTTGTGTTTCAAATCCGGCAACGCGGTCATTTTGCGCGGCGGTTCGGACAGTTTTCATTCGTCGCAGATTTTGGTGTCGCTGTTGCGTCAGGCTTTGAAAGAGGCGGGGTTGCCCGAAGATTGCATTCAGGCGGTCGGCACGACGGATCGCGCCGCCGTCGGCGAAATGCTGCAACTGGATCAATACATCGACGTGATTGTGCCGCGCGGAGGCAAATCGCTGATCGAACGCATTTCGCGCGAAAGCAAAATCCCGATGTTCAAGCATTTGAACGGCATCTGCCACACCTACATTCACGAAAAGGCGGACGCGCGCATGGCGCGCGAGATTGCCGTCAACGCGAAACTGCGCCGCACGGGAACGTGCAATTCGACCGAAACAATCTTGGTCGACGGGGCGGCTTTGAATTCCGTGTTTAAGGGCGTTCTGGACGATTTGCTGGCGAAAGGGTGCGAAGTGCGCGGCGACGAAGCCGTTTGCGCGCTCGATTCCCGCGTCAAGCCCGCCGTTGAGGAAGATTGGGACACCGAATATCTGGCGGCGGTCGTGTCCGTGAAAACGGTGGAAAACATCGACGAAGCAATCGCGCACATCGCGGCGCACAGTTCGCATCACACCGAAGCGATTATCACGAACGACGACGAAGCCGCCGAAAAATTCTTGAATCGGGTGGACAGCGCGGTCGTCATGCGCAACGCGTCGACGCAGTTCTGCGACGGCGGCGAATTCGGCATGGGCGCGGAAATCGGCATTGCGACGGGGCGTCTGCACGCGCGGGGTCCCATCGGACTGGAACAGTTGACCACGTTTAAATATCAGGTGCGCGGTGCGGGTCAGATTCGGGCTTAGGTCAAGGCGCAAAAAAGTCGGTCTGCTCGGCGGGTCGTTTAATCCCGCGCACGCCGGTCACCGCCATTTGTCCTTGAAAGCGATGCGTCTGCTCCGCTTGGACGAAGTGTGGTGGCTGGTCGCGCCGCTCAATCCGTTCAAACAGGCGAAAGACATGGCGGAATACGGCACGCGGCTGGAAACGGCGCGGAAAGTGGCGAACAACCGCAAAATCATTGTGTCGGATTTTGAAAACCGCGTCGGCACGCGCAAAAGCGTCGACACGATCGAAGCGTTGCAAAAAGCGTATCCCGATACGGATTTCGTCTGGCTGGTCGGCGCGGACATTTTGACGGAACTGCACCGCTGGTATAAATATGAAACGCTGATGCGTCTGCTTCCTGTTGCGATTTTCGCGCGGGGGAATTATGCTTTAAAAGGATTGCGCTCGAAAGCGGCGCGTCGCTTTGCGGCGTACAGGGCGAACGAGGCGTGCGCGGGAAGTCTGGCGCGCATGAAGCCGCCCGCGTGGGTGTATCTGAAAATCGGGCGGCACGCGGCGTCCTCGACGGCGATCCGCAAGAAAAACAAATTGTTGACGGAGTAAGGTCATGGTTAAAAAAACGCAGGAAAAAGAAGAAAAGAAAGCCAAAAAGGAAACAAAAAAGGAAATTAAGAAAACCGTTGAAAAAACGGTCAAAAAACTGCTGAAAGAAAAGAAAAAAATTCAAAAGAAATCCGTCGAAAAAGACTCGCCCGAAATTGAAAAGGTCGCGCAGTTCGCCGTGAAAACGCTTTCTTCGGGCAAAGCCGAAAACATCGTGACGATTGATTTGACTGGGAAATCCGCGCTTGCCGATTTCTTGGTCGTCGCGACGGGGCGTTCGCCGCGCCATGTGTGCGCTCTGGCGGAACAGGTGCAGACGAAATTGAAAAAGGCGGGCGTGAAAACGACGCTGGAAGGCGAGGACGTAGGCGAATGGGTCATTGCGGACGCGGGCGACGTGATTGTGCACGTCTTTACCCCCGAAGCGCGCGATATGTACCGCATCGAAGAACTCTGGGGCGAGGAAACGCCGGAAAAGGAATAACGCCTTGGACGTGCAGATCAGCGCGATCGGTCGCATCAAGCCGTCGCCCGAAAAAGACCTGATAGACAAGTACGTCAAACAGACGCGCCGCAAAATCGTCATCAGGGAGTTCGAGGACAAAAAAGCGTCGTCCAAAGAGGAACGGATGCGCCGCGAGGGTGAAATGCTGCTTGAAAGCGTGCCGTCGGGGGCGAAAATCGTCGTCATGGACGAACGCGGCAAAACCATGCCGTCGGTCGATTTCGCGCGCGTCATGCGCAAATACGAGGACGGCGGCGCGCCGTGCGTATGCTTTTTAATCGGCGGGGCGGACGGGCATCCCGATTTCGTGCGCGCGAAAGCCGATATGCTTTTGTCGTTCGGACAAATGACGTGGCCGCATTTTCTGGCGCGCGTCCTGCTTGCCGAACAGGTGTACCGCGCGCAGACGATTCTGGACGGACACCCGTATCATCGGGCGTAGAAACAAGCGGGATTTTCGTCCCGCTTTTTTTGTATGAACCGAATTTTCAGGGTGTCAAACGCGAAGTTTTGTATTATATTCCTTTCACGAAATTTTTTTATAACGGAGAACGTTCATGAATCAGGAAAACAAAAGACCCCGTCCCGTCATGCTGTGCATTTTGGACGGCTGGGGACACCGCGCGAATAAAAACTTCAACGCCATTGAAACGGGCAACACGCCCAACTGGCACGCTTTGGTCGCCGAATATCCCAACACGCTGATTAAAACGTCGGGGCTGGACGTCGGCTTGCCCGCCGGACAGATGGGCAACTCCGAAGTCGGTCACACGAACATCGGCGCAGGCCGCATCGTCATGCAGGATCTGCCGAAAATCGACCAAGCGGTAGCGGACGGCTCTCTGGCGCATCGCCCCGCCGTCGAGGAACTGGTCGCCGCGTTGAAAAAATCGCACGGCACTTGTCATTTGATGGGCTTGATGAGCCCCGGCGGCGTTCATTCGCACATGAATCACATCATCGCTTTGGCGAAGATTCTGGACGAAAACGGCATCAAGGTCGCCGTGCACGCTTTCTTGGACGGACGCGACGTGCCGCCCGATTCCGCTTTGGGTTACGTCAAGGAATTCGAATCGCAGACGGCGGATTTGAAAAACGTCAAAATCGCGACGGTTTCCGGACGCTTTTACGCCATGGACCGCGACAACCGCTGGGAACGCGTGACGCTCGCCTACAACGCCATGATGAAAGGCGAGGGCGAAAAAGCCGCCACGGCCGTCGAAGCGATTGAAAAATCCTACGCCAAAGGTCCGAAATTCTACGACGAATTCGTTGTGCCGTGCGTTATCGGCGATTACAAGGGCATGAACGACGGCGACGCGCTGTTGTTCGCGAATTTCCGCGCCGACCGCGCCCGCGAAATCATGTACATTCTGGCGGACAAGGCTTTTGAAAAGGCGCCGCGCGACAAAACGGTCGATTTCTGCGCCGTTGTCGGCATGACGGAATACTCCGCCGACCACAACCGCTTCGTCAAACCGATTTATCCGCCCGAACAGTTGAAAAACATCTTCGGCGAAGTCGTTTCCAACGCGGGATTGAGCCAGTTGCGCATTGCCGAAACGGAAAAATACGCGCACGTCACGTTCTTCTTCAACGGCGGCGAGGAAAAACTGTTCAAAGGCGAAGAACGCATTTTGATTCCGTCCCCGAAAGTCGCGACGTACGATTTGCAGCCCGAAATGAGCGCATACTTGGTGTGCGACGCTTTGGTCGACGTGATTGAAAAACAGAAATTCGACGTGATTATCGTGAACTTTGCGAACGGCGACATGGTCGGTCACACGGGCATTATGGAAGCCGCCGTCAAAGCGACGGAAGCGGTCGACAAATGCTTGGGACGCTTGGAAAAGGCGATCAAGGACGTCGGCGGCGTGATGCTGGTCACGGCGGATCACGGCAACTGCGAAATGATGGTCGACGAAAAGACGGGCGCGCCCTACACCGCGCACACGACGTTTGAAGTCCCCGCCGTTTTGTTCAACGCGCCGGCGGATTTGGCTTTGCGCGACGGCGGTCGTCTGGCGGATCTGGCGCCGACTTTGCTGGAACTGCTGAACCTGCCGCAGCCTGCGGAAATGACAGGCAAATCGCTGATTGTCAAAAAATAACGGCGATGCTTACACGACAACGGACGGCGGCTTTTTTGCTTGCGGGAATCGTTTTTCTTTCCTGCGCGCCGTCCGTCGCCTCTCAAAATCCCGCCGCCGCGAAATCCGAACTTTCGCGCGTGAATTCGCAAATTGCCAAAGCGCGCTTTGAACAGGAAAAACTGCATAAAAAAGCCGAACAGGTCAGCAGGGAAATTCTGGACGTGCGCAAAAAAATGGTCGGCGCCGCCCGCTCCGTGCAGGAACAGGAGGAAAGCCTGAACCGGCTGGAACAAAAATTGGCGGAGTTGGAAATGCGGCAGGAAAACATTAAAAAACGCCTGCAACTGCGTCAGGAACAGCGCATCCGCGTGCTTGCCGCCCTGCAAACGCTGGCGTGGAAGCCGACCGAAGCCCTGCTGATTCAGCCGCTCAGCCCGCAGGACACGCTCCGTAGCGCGTTGCTTTTGCGCGAAGCCGTGCCGCGTTTGGAGTATTCGACCGAGGGGCTGAAACGCGATTTGGATTTGGTCGCGTCTTTGACGGGCGCGATTCGCGCGCAATCCGCCGGCATTCGCAAAACGGCGAAGAATCTGGCGGCGAAGCGGCGCGACATGGACGAACTGATTCGCCAAAAGACGAAATTGCAGTCCGCGTTTGAATCGGAAAGTTCACGGGCGCGCAAGGAAGCCGAAGATTTGGCGAAGCAGGCGAGCGACTTGAAAGACCTGCTGGCGCGTTTGGACCGCGAAAGCAAACTGCGCAAAAAACAGCGCTCCGCAAGCGTGCCGGAACAAACGGGCGCGTTCATGTCCGCGAAAGGCAACATCCCGTATCCCGTCAAAGGCAGAATCGTCACGAAATTCGGCGACAAGACGGACGGCGGCGGCAAAGCGAAGGGCATTTCCATTGCGACGCGCTCGAACGCGCAGGTCGTTTCCCCGTACGACGGGCAGGTTTTGTTCGCCGGTCCCTTTCGCGGATACGGAGAACTCTTGATTATTGAGCACGGAGACGGTTATCATACATTGCTGGCGGGGCTGGGGCGTCTGGACACGTCCGTCGGTCAGTCCTTGCTGGCGGGGGAGCCCGTCGGCGTCATGGCGGGCGCGGCAAAGCCCGTTCTGTACGTCGAAGTGCGTAAAAACGGTCTGCCCGTCAACCCTGCTTTCTGGCTGGACAGTAAAAAAGGATAAAAATGATGAAACGTTTGTTTTCTTGTGTGGTTTTCTCTTTCGCCCTGTGCGCCGCGTCCGCCGCTCTTGCCGCGCCGGTGTCGAAAAATAAGGCGAAAGCGTCCTCCGATGTTTCCATTTACAAATACCTGAACGTGTTCAGCGAAACGTTCTCGCGCGCCAAAACCGATTATGTGGACGAGGTTTCCGACGAAAAACTGATGGAAAACGCCATTAACGGCATGCTGTCCGCGCTTGACCCCCATTCGTCGTATCTGAACGCCGAAACGTTCGCCGATATGCAGGAGCAGACGAAAGGCGAATTCGGCGGCTTGGGCATTGAAATCACGATGGACAACGGCTGGGTCAAAATCATTTCCCCGATCGACGACACGCCGGCGTTCAAGGCGGGCTTGAAAAGCAACGATTACATCACGCACATCGACGACACGGCGGTGCTGGGGCAGACGCTGACCGAAGCGGTCGAAAAAATGCGCGGACCCGCCGGCACGAAAGTCAAATTGACAATCCGCCGCCGCAACACCGACGCGTTCGACGTGACGCTGACCCGCGACATCATCAAAATCCGCTCCGTCAAATCCGAAGACAAGGGCGACGTCGGCTATCTGCGCATCAGCACGTTCAACGAAAACACGACCGATATGCTGAAAAAGGAAATCAAGGAAATTCAAAAACGTCACGACGGCAAACCGGCGGGCTATGTGCTGGATTTGCGCAACAACCCCGGCGGATTGCTGGATCAGGCGGTTTCCGTGTCCGACGTGTTTTTGGACAAGGGCGAAATCGTGTCCATCCGTCCGCGCCGCTCCGAAGAAATCCAGCGGTTCAGCGCGCAAAAGGGCGATTTGACAAACGGCGCGCCGATTGTCGTGCTGATTAACGAAGGCTCCGCCTCCGCTTCCGAAATCGTCGCGGGCGCATTGCAAGACCATAAACGCGCCGTCGTCGTCGGCGTGCGCTCGTTTGGCAAAGGGTCGGTGCAGACGGTCATTCCCGTGCAGGCGGGCGACAAACTGGGCGCGATTAAAATGACCACCGCGCGCTATTACACGCCGTCCGGACGCTCGATTCAGGCGGAGGGCATCAAGCCGGACATTGAAATCATGCCCGCGCACGTCGAATACTACCCCGTGCGTTTCGACGATTTCGGCGAGGCGGTTCTGCCGAACGCTTTGGAAAAGAAAACCTCCGACGGCAAAAAAGACGGCGACAAGAAAGACGCCAAAGCGCAAAAGGACAAAAAAACGGCGAAAGCGAAAAAGGCTAAAAACGACAAAGAGCCCGATCCGTTCGACGAAAAGAAAGCCGAAGACAAAAAGCCCGAAGACTATCAACTTGAACGCGCGATCGACATCGTGCGCGCCATGGGCATTTATCAGACGGGCAGGGAATGACGGGCGGCATGGACTACTTTTCCTCTTTTGAAGACGAAAGACGCAGAAAATCCGAACGCGCCGTGACGGTTTCGGGCGCGGTGTTCTTCGCGTCCTGCTGTTTTTTCGCGTTCGTGCTGTTTCAAACGTTCACGGCGAACAACGCGCCGCGCCTGTCCCTGAACATCGGCAAAAAAACGGTCGCCGAATCCGTTATCACGCCGCAAAAACCGATTGTTTCCGCGCAAAAGGACGCGGCTCAACCGGCGAAAAAGGAACAAGCCGCCGCGCCCGTTTCAAAGCAGGCGGGACAGCCCGCGCCGGACGCGCAACCCGCCGGAAAGGAAACTCCCGCCGCGCCCGTAAAGCCGGAAGTTCAGCCCGCGCCCGCATCCGCGACATCCGCGTCCGCGCCCGCAACGCTTGCGGCTCAACCCGTAGCACCCGCGGCTGAATCCGCTCCCGCCCGATCGGTCGAACCGGCTCAAAAAGACGACGTTTTCGCCGAAATGCCCGTTATCGCCGCCGAAAAAAGCGAATTGCGCGAAAACGTGAAATCCGAAAAGGAAGTGACGGTCGTGTCCGGCGGCGCGGCGGAAAAAATCGTCGAGGAAACCGTCGTCGTCAATGAAAAAACGGACGGCAAAAACGAAAAACAGGAAGTGCTGATTATCGAAAAAAATATGCCGGAAACCGCGCCCGAACCCGTTTTCGACCGTTTCGCCAAACTGCCGCCTCCGGATTTGATTCAGGGCGGGCTGGTCGAATCTTTGCCGAATTTCGCCGACATCAAAACGGAAGAACCTCAAATCGCGCCGCTCGCCGTGCTGAAACCGCTTCCCGAACTGGCGGACAAAAACGGTCTGCCGCACGTTTTCAAAGATAAAAACGGCACGAAAACGCCTTTCGGCTCGTACCGCCGTCCCGCGCCCGCCGTTTTGCCGCCGAAAACGCCCGTGGTCGCGGTTTTGCTGTCAAGCACGGGTTTGCGCGACAACACGACGCAGGCGGCGATCAACACGCTGTCTTCCGACGTGTCCCTGTCGATCAGTCCGTATGCGGAGAATGTGGAAAAAATCGTTGAAAGCGCGCGCAACGCGGGGCATGAAACGTTTTTGGACTTTCCGATGCAGACGGGCGTTTTCCCGTCCGCCGATCCCGGTCCCGTGGGCGCGGTGGCGGGCTTGCCCAAGCGTGAAAATTTGCGCCGCCTGCACGACGTGCTTGCCCAAAAAGCCGCGTTCATCGGCGTCGCCGGCACAATCGGCGAATCGTTTTCCGAACAGACAAGCCAGTTGGACGATTTCACGAAAGAACTTTTCGAGCGCCGCCTGCTGTACGTCGGCGGTTCGAGCGCGCCCGCCGGCAAAACGCCGAACATCCTGATCCCCGACGTCGTGCTGGACGGAGAATTCTACCGCGCCGCCATTCGCGCGAAATTGGAAAAGGCGCGCCGCATCGCGCTGAAAAAAGGCTACGCGCTTGTGCGTTCCTCCGCGCCGCCCATTGCCATTTTGGAAATTCAAAAATGGATGGAATCTTTCAAGCCGCGCGGCGAAAACGGCGAACTGCCGCCCGAAATCGTTTTTGTGCCGGTTTCTTATCTGGCGGATATTGTGTCAAAGGGGCAAATGAAATGAATATGAGCGACTACCGCAGAAACGCGGGCATCATGCTGTTAAACAAGGACGGAAAAGTGTTCATGGCGCAGCGTTCGGACGCGCGCGTTCCCGCGTGGCAGATGCCGCAAGGGGGCATCGACGGCGACGAAAAGCCGCTTGCCGCCGCCGTACGCGAACTGTACGAGGAAACGGGCGTGAAATCCGTGTCGTATCTGGCGGAATGTCAAAACTGGTACAGTTACGATTTTCCCGCCGGCGTTTCCTTTACGACGAAAAAGAAAAATTTCAAAGGTCAAACGCAAAAATGGTTCCTGTTTATGTTTGAAGGTGAGGAAAGCGAAATTGATTTAAACGCGACCGAAGCGGAATTTTCGTCGTGGGAATGGGTCGACGCCGAAGAGGTGCCGCAAAGAATCATCGCGTTTAAAAAAGCCGTTTACGAAAATGTTTTGAAAGAATTTTTGCCCGTTATTAAAGCAATTCGGGAAAGAAAAACAACCGTTTGAAAAAAAAGGTTGACATAACTTTCGTCGAGTATAGGCTAGAAAAATTGCTTTAATAAAACAGAGGCTTGTAATGTTAATCCGTTTTTTGTTGACGGGCGTCTTGTTTGCGTCCGTTCCGTTTGATGCTTTTGCGTCCGAAGCCGACTTGGTTTTGCCGTCCCTGTCCGAAACGTTCACGCTCGGCGCGACGGTCCTGTCGGGAAGATTTCTGCTGGGCGCCGGTATGCTCGTATGCTTGGCGGGCGCGGCGTTCGGGCTGTGGGAATACAGCCGCATCAAAGCCATGCCCGTGCACAAGGTCATGCGCGACGTGTCTTCGCTGATTTACGAAACCTGCAAAACGTACCTGTTTCAGCAGATGAAACTGCTGGGCGTGCTGGAAATCGTCATCGGCGCGTGCTTGTTTTATTATTTCTATGTGTTGCGCGGATTCGCCATCGGGCGCGTCGGCGTCATTTTCCTGTGGTCGCTGCTGGGCATCGCGGGGTCGGTCGCGGTCGCGTGGTTCGGCATTTTAATCAATAACGACGCCAACTGCCGCACGGCGTTCGCTTCGCTGAAAGGCAAGCCCGACGCGGTCATGCAGTTGCCTTTGCGCTCCGGCATGTCGATAGGCGTTCTGCTGATTTGCATCGAATTGATGATGATGCTGTACATTTTGCTGTTCGTGTCGCCGAGCGACGCGGGGTCGTGCTTTATCGGATTTGCCATCGGCGAATCTCTGGGCGCGTCCGTTCTGCGCATCTGCGGCGGGATTTTCACGAAAATCGCCGACATCGGCGCGGATTTGATGAAAATCTTTTTGGACATCAAGGAAGACGACGCGCGCAACCCCGGCGTCGTGGCGGACTGCACGGGCGACAACGCGGGCGATTCCGTCGGTCCGACGGCTGACGGCTTTGAAACGTACGGCGTGACGGGCGTTGCGCTGATCACGTTCATCGTTCTGGCGGTCGGCATGACCTCCAAAGACGGTGCGTTCGTTCTGCGCGAAGGCGGCGCGGGCGTTCAGGCGCGCCTGATCGTGTGGATTTTCGTCATGCGCATTTTGATGATTTTGACGTCCGTTTTCGCATACGCCGTCAACACGAAACTGTACAAACTGTTCGTCAAAAAAGACAAATTCAATTTTGAAACCCCGCTGACCCTGCTGGTCTGGTTGAGTTCCGTTTTGTCGATTTGCGTCACGTTCGGCGTCAGCTACGTCCTGCTGAAAGACATGGGCGGCTGTTTGTGGGCGCGCCTGTCGACGATTATCAGTTGCGGCACGATTGCGGCGGCGCTGATTCCCGAATTGACGAAAGTCTTTACGTCGTCGACTTCCAAGCACGTTTGCGAAGTCGTCAACGCCGGCAAAGAGGGCGGCGCGTCGCTGGAAATCCTGTCCGGCATCGTCGCGGGCAATTTCAGCGCGTTCTGGAAAGGCTTGGCGATTACCGGACTGATGGCCGCGGCGTACGCCGCGTCGTCGTCGGGATTGCAGGACATCATGATTTATCCCGCCGTGTTCGCGTTCGGTCTGGTCGCGTTCGGCATGCTGAGTCTGGGACCCGTGACGATCGCGGTCGACAGTTACGGTCCCGTGACAGACAACGCGCAATCCGTGTTTGAACTTTCGCAGATCGAGCAAATCGACGGCATTACGCGCGATATCGAGGAAAATTACGGCTTTACGCCCGATTTCGAGCAGGGCAAGCAGTATCTGGAAGAAAACGATTCCGCGGGCAACACGTTCAAAGCGACGGCGAAACCCGTGCTGATCGGCACCGCCGTGATGGGCGCGACGACCATGATTTTCTCGATTATCCTGATGCTGAATTTGCAGTTGAGCCTGATCGATCCGCGCGTTTTGACGGGTCTGCTGACGGGCGGCGCAATCATTTACTGGTTCTGCGGCGCGTCGATTCAGGCGGTGACGGCGGGGGCTTACCGCGCCGTGACGTACATTCGCGGCAACATTCATCTGGAAAACGCGGAAAAGGCTTCCGTCAAGGATTCCAAAGCGGTTGTGAAAATCTGCACGGCGTACGCGCAAAACGGCATGATTAACATTTTCGGCGCCGTTTTCTGCTTCACGCTGGCGTTCGCGTGTTTTGACCCGACGTTCTTCGCCAGTTATCTGGTCGCCATTGCGCTGTTCGGTCTGTATCAGGCGATTTTCATGGCGAACGCGGGCGGCGCTTGGGACAACGCCAAGAAACTGGTGGAAGTCGATATGCACGAAAAAGGCACGTCGCTTCACGCCGCGACGGTTGTCGGCGACACCGTCGGCGACCCGTTCAAAGACACGTCTTCCGTCGCGCTGAACCCGATTATCAAGTTCACGACGCTGTTCGGACTGCTGGCGGTCGAAATCGCCGTGTCGTCCTCGCGGGCGGCGCTGTGGGCGGGCGTCGTGCTGTTCTTCGGCGGGCTGTTCTTTGTGACGCGCTCGTTCTACGCGATGCGGATTCCCGTCAAGCATTGATTGCCTTAAATAACGAAAAACCCGTCGTTCCGGCGGGTTTTTTTACAAACTGTTTGAAGAACGGCGTTTTTTTGGTGTATGATAGACCGTTCTTTCATTTCAACGAGGTTGCTTCATGACAAAATCCGAATTGATTGCGCGCATTAACGAATTGAATCCGCATTTGTATCAAAGCGACGCGGAACGCATCGTTTCCACCGTTTTTGACGAAATCGCGCAGGCTCTGGCGCAGGGCAGCCGCGTTGAATTGCGCGGATTCGGCGTTTTTTCGACCCGCCGCCGCCGCGCCCGCCCCGGACGCAATCCCCGCACGGGCGAAAAAGTCAGCGTTCCCGCCAAGGAAGTGCCGTTTTTCAAAGCGGGCAAAAAATTGAAAGACCGTTTGAACGTTCAAAAGTGAACCATGATGAAAATTATCTGCTTTATTTTAAGTCTGCCCGTCGTTTTCTTTACGATTTCCTTCGCCGTGACGAACCGCCAGCCCGTGACGCTTGCGCTGTGGCCCTTTCCGTTTGAAATGACCGTGCCCGTCAGTCTGGCGGTGTATCTGTTCGCGCTGGTTTTCTTCGTTTTGGGCGGATTGTATTTCTGGGTGATGAACGTGCCTTTGCGCACCGAAAGATACCTGCAATCCAAAAAAATCAAGGATTTGACCGACAAAGTGGCGGAATTGCAAGAAAAACAGGACGCCGCGTCCACGGCGTTGAAATTGAAATAAGAGCGCCGTCCGATGAACTGGCTGACAAACTACGTCCGTCCGAAATTTCAAGGGCTTGTCGGCGGGCAGGAACTGCCTGACAATTTGTGGGAAAAATGCCCCGCGTGCGAGGGCATGGTCTACCGTCGCGAATTGGAGCAGAATCTGTACGTTTGCCCGCTGTGCGCGCACCATATGCGCTTGTCGGCGGCGAAACGGCTGGAAAGCGTGTTCGACAAAGATTCGTACACGGTCATCGAATTGCCCGAAGTCAAAGAGGATCCGCTTCATTTTTCCGATTTGAAAGAGTACGAAGACCGCCTGAAAGACGCGCGGCGCAAAACGAAATTGCAGGAAGCGGTGCTGGTCGGTTCGGGCAAACTGGACGGGCGTTTCGCCGTTGTCAGTGCGTTCGATTTCTCTTTTATGGGCGGATCCATGGGCACGGCTGTCGGCGAAGCGATTTTGGCGGCGGTCGATTTGGCAATTTTGCAGGACGCGCCTTTGATTCTTTTCACCGCGTCCGGCGGCGCGCGTATGCAGGAGGGCATCCTGTCGCTGATGCAAATGGCGCGCACGACAATGGCGGTCAACAAATTAAAGGAAAAGAAACTGCCCTACATCGTCGTTTTGACCGATCCCACGACGGGCGGGGTGACCGCGTCGTTCGCCATGCTGGGCGACGTGACGATCGCCGAACCGGACGCCGTCATCGGTTTCGCGGGCAAGCGCGTCATTGAACAGACGATTCGCTCCGAACTGCCCGAGGGCTTCCAAAAATCCGAATATCTGCTGACGCACGGCATGGTTGACATGGTTGTCGAACGCAAGCAAATCCGCCCGACGCTGATTAAACTGGTCAATATGATGCATCCCGCGCCGGCGGCGCGGACGGCGACCGAATCCGCCGCGAAAGAATGACAAGGCTTTATTTGAAATGTTGCTTCAAAATCCCGACGCGATTTTAAACCGCTTGGAAAAACTGCATCCCGCGCAAATAGATTTATCTCTCGACCGCATTTTGAACCTGTTGGACAAACTGGGCAATCCGCAAAAGAAACTGCCGCCCGTCGTGCACGTCGCGGGGACGAACGGCAAAGGGTCGACCATCGCGTTTTTAAAGGCGTTTTTGCAGGCACAGGGCAAAAAAGTCCATGCTTACACGTCGCCGCATCTGGTGCGCTTTAACGAACGCATCAATTTGTGCGGCGAAGACATTGCCGACGACGCGCTGGCGGACGTTCTGCGCGAAGTCGAAGACGCCGCTTCGGGCGCGCCCGTCACGTTCTTTGAAAGCACGACGGCGGCCGCTTTTTTGGCTTTTTCCCGCACGCCCGCCGACGTTGTCCTGCTTGAAACGGGCTTGGGCGGCAGATTGGACGCCACAAACGTCGTTGACGCGCCCGCCTGCGTCGCCATTACGTCGCTGTCCATGGATCACGAAGCGCTTTTAGGCGGCACGCTGGCGAAAATCGCGGGCGAAAAAGCCGCCATTATCAAGAAAAACCGCCCCGTTTGCGCTTCCGCGTCGCCAAACGAGGCTTTAAACGTGCTGATTGAAACGGCGGCGCAAAAAAACGCGCCGTTAAAAATCGAGGGGCGCGATTTCTTCATCGATCCGGCAAACGACGGCTTTTCGTTCAACGGCGCGAAACTGCCGAAGCCCGCTTTGCAGGGCGGACACCAGTTGAAAAACGCGGGACTCGCGCTTGCCGTGCTGGAAGAACTGCAAAAACAGGGAATCGCGGCGAAAGATGAAGAATCCGTGAAGAACGGGCTGAAAAGCGTCGAATGGAAAGCGCGTCTGCAAAAAACGTCCTGCACGAAAGCGGGCGGTTTGGCGCAGGTGTGGCTGGACGGCGGGCATAATCCGGGGGCGGCGCAGGTGCTTGCCGATTTTCTGGATTCATGGCGCGACAAGCCTTTGTACGCGGTCTGCGGCATGATTTCGTCCAAAGACGCGGCGGGCTATCTGAACAAGGTGATGCCGTTTGTCAAAGGGGCAGTCTTCGTGCCCGTGCCGCACGGCACCGCGCCGACGCACGATCCCGAACTGCTGGCGCAAATCGCGCGCGAAAACGGCGTCGAATATGTGCGCACCGCGCCCGATACGGACACCGCTCTGGCAATGCTGAAAGAGCGGATTTCCGCGCCGTCGCGTGTTCTGGTGTGCGGCTCTTTGTATCTGGCGGGCGAATTTCTTAAAACTTTGGGCTGAGTCGGGCTGAACCGTTTGCCATATTGCCTCTTTTTATGTGTCGGGGGCATACTTCGCGCATAGGGAGGTGCGATATGCCGCAGAAACAAAAAGAAATCACATTGCCGTCGGGGCAAAAAATACCGGCTTTTTGTTTGGGGGCGTGGTATCTGGGCGAAAGGGCGAGTCGTTTTTCAAAAGACGTCGGGTTGGTGCGCGACGCGTTCGAGGCGGGATGTCGCGTGTTCAATACGGCGGAATCCTACGGCGACGGAGGGGCGCAGGAAGTCGTCGGCGAAGCGCTGGCGGATTGCCGCAAAGACGCGTTCGTCATCGCCAAAACGTCGCCGGAAAACCACACTTACGAGGCGCTTGTCGAATCGTGCGAAAAAACGCTTGAACGTTTGAAAACGGATTACATCGATCTGTTTTTGATGCATTGGTGCAGCGATATGCTGGATTTGCGGGAAATGTACGAAGCGTTTCGCGATTTGCGCGCCAAAGGGCTGATTCGCGGATTCGGCGGCGCGAATTTCGACGACGAGGAACTCGACGCGTGGGTGCGAATCGCCGCGCCCGAAGAACGCGGCGTGTGCCAGACTTTTTACAATCTGTTTCACCACGGATCGCACGGTCGGCTGATGCGCCTGTGCCGGAAGAACAAAATCCCCGTGATGACGTATTTCCCTTACGAATCAGACAGTTTCGTGTTTAAAAACCGCACGCTGAAAAAGATGGCGCAGGAACTGGGGGCGACTCCGCAACAGGTCGCGCTGGCGTGGTCGTATGCGCACAAAAACAACGCCGTCATCTACAAGGCGCGCAGAAAAAAAGACGTGCAGGAGGCTCTGGGCGCGATGAATCTGACGCTTTCGCCGCAGCACGAAGCCTTGCTGAACACCACTTTCCCGCTTTTGAACTAAAAAGATTCGATTTTTGATGATGAAAGACTGGATTTTTTCTAAAAAATGTGGCAAACATAATGTGACTTCGGATGAAAGAACGGTCTTTCGTCCCACTTGGTAAAAACCTCTATGTTAGGAGATATGAATTATGGCAGTTCGCGTTGCGATTAACGGTTTTGGTCGTATCGGTCGTTTGGCTTTTCGCGCTTTGGCGGAATCCGGCCGCAAAGACATTGATGTCGTGGCTATCAACGATTTGGGTTCGGCGAAAGCCAACGCTCATTTGTTGCAGTTCGATTCCGTTCACGGCCGCTTCCCCGGCGAAATTTCCGCGACGGACGATTCGATTACGGTCAACGGCAAAACGGTGAAAATTTACGCCGAACGTGATCCCCACAATCTGCCGTGGAAAGAATTGGACGTTGACGTCGTTTACGAATGCACGGGCATCTTCACGGACGCCGAAAAAGCGAAAGTCCATCTGGAAGCGGGTGCGAAACGCGTTCTGGTGTCCGCTCCCTCCAAAGGCGCCGATCTGACGGTTGTCTACGGCGTGAACGACGACAAACTGACCGCCGAACACAAAATCGTTTCCAACGGTTCCTGCACGACGAACTGCTTGTCCCCCGTCGCCAAAGTCCTGAACGACAACTTCGGCATCGTCCGCGGCTACATGACCACGATTCACTCCTACACGGGCGATCAGCGCACGGTTGACACGCTGCACCGCGACCTGTACCGCGCCCGCGCCGCCGCTTTGTCGATGATTCCGACGACGACCGGCGCCGCGAAAGCCGTCGGTTTGGTTCTGCCGGAACTGGCGGGCAAATTGCAGGGTTCCGCGATCCGCGTTCCGACTCCCGACGTGTCCGTCGTCGACCTGAAAGTCGAATTGGCGAAAAACACGACGGAAGAAGAAGTCAACGCCGCGATGAAGAAAGCCTCCGAAGAAGGCCGCTTGAAAGGCATCTTGGGCTACAACGATCTGCCGCTGGTGTCCTCCGACTTCACGCATTCGAGCTACAGCTCCATCTTCCACGCCGACCAGACGAAAGTCATCGAAGGCAACTTCCTGCGCATTTTGAGCTGGTACGACAACGAATGGGGCTTCTCCAACCGTATGTCCGACACCGCCGTCGCGATGGCGAAATTCATCTGATAAATCAGGGAAAAAGACGGCTTCCTCCCTCAAAGGAGGGAGCCGTTTTTCTTTACAAAAAAGGAAAAATCCATGGCTAAATTCAATACGATTAAAGATTTGGACGCAAAAGGCAAAGTCGTTTTCGTCCGCGCCGACTTGAACGTTCCGTTTAAAGAAGGCAAAGTCACCGACACAACGCGCATCGACCGTTTCGTGCCGACCGTCAAGGCTTTGACGGACAAAGGCGCGAAAGTCGTCATCGCCTCCCACTTCGGCAGACCCAAAGGTCAGGTCGTCCCCGAAATGTCCTTGGGACAGATCGTTCCCGACGTTGAAAAGGCTCTGGGACAGAAAATCGTTTTCGTTGACGACTGCATCGGTCCGAAAGTCGAAGCCGCCATTAAAGAAATGAAAGACGGCGACGTCATTATGCTGGAAAACCTGCGTTTCTACGCGCAAGAAGAAAAGAACGATCCCGAATTCGCCGCGAAACTGGCGCAAAACGTCGACATTTATGTGAACGACGCTTTTTCCTGCGCCCACCGCGCGCACGCGTCGACCGAAGGCATGGCGAAATTGAAACCCAACGCCGCCGGTCTGCTGATGCAGGCGGAATTGGAAGCGCTGGACGCCGCTTTGGGCAATCCGAAACGTCCCGTGTGCGCCATTGTCGGCGGCGCGAAAGTGTCCACGAAACTGGATTTGCTGGGCAACTTGGTGCAGAAAGTCGACAAACTGGTCATCGGCGGCGGCATGGCGAACACGTTCCTGTACGCCAAAGGCGTGAACGTCGGCAAATCGCTGTGCGAAAACGAAATGGCTGACACGGCGCGCGAAATCATGGAAAAAGCGAAAGCCGCGAACTGCGAAATCATTCTGCCGGTCGACGTTGTCGTCGCGAAAGAATTTGCGGAAAATCCCGCCTCTTTGCGCGTCGCCGACGTGAACGACGTCAAGGAAGACGAAATGATTTTGGACATCGGTCCGAAAGCCGCGCAGGAAGTCATCGCCAAATTGGGCGAATGTAAAACGATGATTTGGAACGGTCCCGTCGGCGCGTTTGAAACCAAACCGTTCGACAAAGCGACGAACGAAATCGCCGAAGCGGTCGCCAACTACACGGTTGCCGGCAAACTGTTGAGCGTCGGCGGCGGCGGTGACACGGTTTCCGCTCTGAAAAAAGCGGGCGCCGCGAAGAAAATGTCCTATTTGTCCGCCGCGGGCGGCGCGTTCCTCGAATGGATGGAAGGCAAAGTCCTGCCGGGCGTCAAAGTGCTGGAAAAATAATTTCCAAACGCTTGGAAAAAACGGGCGGCGATTTCAACAATCGCCGCTCTTTTTTGTCGAAAAAAGACTGAAAAAGTTTTAAAACCCGCAGAAAACCTTGTTTTCAAAAAAACACCGTTTTTCAAAATTTTGTCATACTCAAATTTAAAAAAGTATGGTATGCTTTAAGAAAATGAAGTTTGTTCGCATACAAAACCTATTTAAAGGGAGCGCAAAACATGGAATCGACCGAACAAGAAAAAATGTCCAAACTGTTCAAAGCGCAATTTGAGACTTTGCGCGGATATGGCGCCGATCCCGCCGCGGAAAAGAAAGCGGCGGAAGAATTGCAAGAGGCTCTGCGCGAGCAGGTTCTTAAAATGAAGCGCGCCGATTACGACGTTTTCAAAGCGCAGATGCGCGATTCTCTCGGCGCGTCGTTCAGGGCGGATTTCGATGAATACATGGGCGCTTTCGAGCGCAACAGCCGCGACATTTCCCTGATGGACGCGCGCCAGTCGTTCGCCGATTACGTCGGCTTTTTGAAAGAAAATCATCAGGCGAGAAATCCCGAAACCGTCGCGCAAAAACGCGATTTGGAGGGGGCTTTTCTGGAAAACGCCCGCGCCTGCATCAAAAACATGGGAAACGACGCTCTTTTGCAGAAAGCGGTGGAAGCGGAATACGGCGAACTGGACGAGGAAACGCGTAAGGGCATGACGCCGCATTTCGTGTCGCGCTTGAAAAATTTGTGGAACGACCCCGATTTTTATAACAAGCAACAGGAACGCGAACAGGCGGAACCGGCAAAAGAAGAAAAAGACGAGCAGAAAGCCGCCGGAGAAAAAGAAGCCGTCATTGAACAGGTTGTTGAAGAGGGTGAACGCGGAGCCGTGAAAACCGGCGAAGAAGACGGAAAGGAATCCGGCGAGGACGCGAAAACCGCCAAAGAAGACGGAAAGGAATCCGGCGAGGATGCGAAAACCGCCAAAGAAACGACGACGACCGTGGTGAAAACCGAAACCGGCAAGTCGTGGCAGGAGGCTTTCGCCGCGGCGAAAGTCTACGCCGAAGAAAACGGCAAGCGTCCGGTGCGCCCGACGCACGTCAAGGAAATCGACGCGGACGGCATGGGCGTTCAGCTGGAATCCGGCGCATCGTTCCGCGTCAATCCGCACAAGGAAGACACGATGACGATGAACACCTTGCGCGAGGGCGTTCATTTGGAAGACTGCTTGACAATGGTTGACGCGCTGAAAGAAAAAGGCTACACGGCGATCAACGTTTCCAAAGGCTCGGAGGAATTCAGAAAAGCGATGTACATCGCCGCCAGAATCCACGGCTTGACCCCGAAAGGCTTTGATCAGGAAAAAGCGCAAATCTGGGAACAGGAAGCGGCGGCGACGCGCAAAGCGATGTACGGCGAAACGACCGGACGCGCGACGGAAACGAAATCCGCGGCGACGCAGGAAAAATCTTCCGAAACGAAAGAAAAGACCTCCGGCACGAAAGAAAAAACGTCCGAAACGAAAGAAAAAACCGCCGAAGAAAAGACAAGCGCGGCAACGGCCGGAAAGAAATTCGCCGCCGTGACGAAAGAAAAAGACGGCGTTGAGCTTGACGCCGAAAAAGTTGCCGAATTCATGGGCGTCGTGTACGACATCGCCGCCGTGAACGCGGCGAAAGACGCCAAGAAGTTGAGCAAGGAGCAGTTGAAAGAAGTGCGCGAAGCGTGGGCGGAAACGGGCTTTAAAAACGTGACCGCGTCCGACGTCATGCGCGCGGCTCCCGATGCGCCGCAGGGCGTGAACAACGACGTTTTCAAAGCGAACGTGGACGCCATGGTCGGCGCGGTCGCTCCCAAGACGATCAACGAAATCGAAGCGCACAGCGTTGCGACGACGTTGACTCCGACGAAAGAGCAGAGCGCGGAAATCGACGCCGCCGTCAAAAAGATGATTAAAGTCTATGAAAAACAGACGGGGGAAAAGAAATCCAAAAAGACCGACAAGGAAGCGACGACGGGCGTTTACGCGACGCTGAAAGGCATGGCGCGCGAATACGGCGTGACGATGGGCGCTTTGCAGGACGCGGTCATGAAAAATCAGAAACTGGCTCAATACGGTCAGGCGCATCCGGATTTCGCGGAAAAGATTGTCACCGCTTCCTTTGATCATCGCAAAGAGGGCGAAACCAGTATGTACTATCAGGTGAAGGCGTTGGAAGGCGAAAAAATGGATCGCGACACGCGCGTGGCGGTGAAGAACCAGAAAAAAGCGCAGAAAGCGGAAGACAAGCGGCAGAAACAGGAAATGTCCGCCGCCGCGAAGACGAAGTTGATGCAGCAAGGGGCGGCGCGCTGATTTGCTGTAACGGTTAAAGGGCGATGCGCAATCGTCGCCCTTTTCAACGGGAAAGGGGAAAGCTATGGCTGACGAAAACGCGAAACAGGCAAAAAAGCAGGAACGTGTGCGCAAAAACGCGCCGAAAGACCGCCGCCGGAGCCGTCCGTCCGAGCGCGCCCTGACCCGCATGGGTTTGGACAAGCAGGAAGCGGCGTACAAAAAACGCCGTGAAAACGTCGCGTTTGAAATTAAAGCCAAACGCAAAACCAAAGAGTCCGAAAAATCGCCCCAGCGCATAAAAGAATTCTGGCGCGGCGTGCAAAAGCGTCAGGCGGAGGAAATGAAAAAGGCGAAAGTCAGCACGTTCCCCGCGAAAATCTCTCATGTGCGCATTGTGACGAACCGCGAGGGCGAAGAAGTCGTCAAAGTCAGTTTCGCCGGCGGCGGCAGTATGCAGGATACGGGCGACCGCATCCGCATGATTCACGACATTCACCGCAAAACGCCCTCTCCCGACAAGATTTATCTGTTGATGATGGCGGTGAAAGAAAAGGGCTGGAAAGCGGTCGAGGGATCGATTCCGCCGGAATTGCGCGACGAAGTGCTGAAAGCGTGCGCGCAGGCTGGCGTGTCCTTGACGGCGGCGGAAACAAAGAAAGAAACCGTCGTTCAAAAATCCGTGTCCACCGAGCGTTCCGTGTTCTACGGCGACGCGGAAAACAAATCGCAAAACGGTATGCCGGCGTACAAGCCTTTGCCGGTGTTCGACTTCCGCAACATTGACGCAAAACGCCCCTATGCCGTGAACGAAGACAAGGTGCAATCGCGCGAAGCGTGGAGAAAAACCGCGAAAGAGCGCAGCGCCAACGCGTGCGAAGTGCTCGGCTTGAAAGGCGGGGACGCGCAAGCGTATCTGGACGCCGTCGACGCCATGCAAGCGCACAAGGACGAGTGGACGCGTCTGCGCAGATCCGGACAGTTGACGCCCGAAATGGAGGAGGCGTTTAAGAAGAAAAATGACGAGCTGGCGCGCGAGGAAGCCTATGCGCTGGCAATCGCTTCCGGACTTAAAACGCCCGAGGAAATCGAAGCGTTGCGCAAACAGAATCTGCCGTCAAAGAGCAAGCAGATGCAGGAATTGTTCGACTTGCGCGACGTCGCCCAGTTAGGCACGAAAGAGCAGATGCGGGCGTTCCTGAACGGCGACCGTTCGATGATGAAAGAAATCGATGATAAAAACAGGGCGTTGAAAGCGCAAACCAAACTGCAAGAAAGAGCGGATGCGATGGGCGTTCCCATGCCGAGAACGCCGGAAGAAAAGAACCGCTTGAACCGCGACTTTGAATACTGGCAGCATTTGCGCCGCGCGCACGACAACGACATGAACGCCGTCAAGCAGGAATTCCAGAAATACTTGGAGATGAGCAGCGAAAAGGAAAAGGAAGCCGAGCGTTCGCGCCTTGCCGAAGAGGTCAAAGCGAAGAACCGCGCGCAAAAAGAGCAGGCGAAACAAGCGCAAAAGCAGGCGGAACTGGCTTCAAAAACCGAGATTACATACGCCTCGAACGAGCCGCGGGAAGCGGTCATGGTCAAGATGAGTTTTATGAAAGCCGCTTTGGAAAATCCGCAGGACGAAGCGTTCGCGGACATGAACAAGGCTTTGAAAGAACTCGACGTTCGTTCCGTGGAAGACTTCTACGACGAAAAGAAAATGACGAAAGCGTTGCAAATCGGTCAAAAAGCGTACGGACGGGAAGTGTGGAACGCCGTGCGCGAAGCCAAAGGTCAGTCGCCGTTAAGCGAGGAGGCTTGGCAAAAGCGCGCCAAACCCGCGAAAGACAATCAGGCGAGTGAAGCCGTCCGGCAGAGCAACGAGCAAAAAGCGCAGGCGAAACAGGCTCAAAAACAGGCTGAACCGGCTTCAAAAACCGAGATTACATACACCTCGGACGAGCCGCAGGAAGCGGTCATTGTCAAGATGAGCTTTATGAAAGCCGCTCTGGAAAATCCGCAGGACGAAGCGTTCGCGGACATGAACAAGGCTTTGAAAGAACTCGGCGTTCGTTCCGTGGAAGACTTCTACGACGAAAAGAAAATGACGAAAGCGTTGCAAATCGGCAAAAAAGCGTACGGACAGGAAGCGTGGAACGCCGTGAGCGAAGCCGTCCGGCAGAGCAACGAGCAAAAAGCGCAGTCCGCTTTGGAAGAAAAAGCGGCGGCGATGGGTGTTCCCGCGCCGCAAACGCCGGAAGAACGCAAAGAACTGAATCGCGATTTTGAATACTGGCAGAATTTGCGCCGCGCCAACGGCAACGACATGAACGCCGTCGAACAGGGTTTTGCGAAATATCGCTCCATGGACGGCACCGCGCAGAAAGCCGAGCGTATGCGCCTTGCCGAAGAAGTCGCGGTCAAAAACAAAGCGTCCGCCGAAAAGCCGAAAGCGAAAGAATCGACGCTGTCTTTAATGCAGAAAGTCGGCCGTCCGCACGAAATGTCCTTGGCGGAAAAAATGCGGGCGCGCGGACAGGCGGAAGACCGCGAGGAAATCGCCGAACGCCTCGAAAGAATGAAATCCAGAACCAGAGAGCAGACGCCGGCGCAGAGAAAATCCGACCGCGGCGCGCAAATGGATCGCTATGTGCACGATATGCAGGGCAGGGCGTAAAAAATCAAACTCCTCTTGCTGAAAGGGACGGTTATGGCAAGCGAAGAAGAACAGAAAAAAGCGGAAAAGCGCGTCGCGCGCAAACGCGAAATGGAAGAACGCAAAAACAAGGCGCGCGAAAAGCGGTCGCTTGCTTCCGAACGCGCCAAAACCCGCTTGGGCACGGAACGCAAAGCCGCGAAGGAAGTGCCGTCTTTCGAACTGACGAAACCGCGCGAACAAGAGGACGAGAATCAAAAATCGACCGTATCCCCCCGCCGTTTGTACGATTTCTGGCAAGGATTCCAGAAACGTCAGGCGGAAGCGTTGAAAAAGGCGGGCGTCAGCACGACCGGCTATAAAATTTCCAACGTAAAAATGCTGTACGACAAAAACGGGCGCGAAAAGTGCGTCAAAGTCGGTTTCGCCGGCGGCGGCAGCATTGAAGATTCCGGAAACAAGATTCAGGTTTTCCACAGCATCCGCCGCAAAAAGCCCCGCTTCAACAAACTGTACGCGTTGTTGCAAGCGATTAAGGAACGCGGCTGGAAAGCCGTCGAGGGCGAAATTCCGCCCGAAATGCGCGCGATAGTCTTGCGGGCGTGCAAAGCGGCGGGGATCCCGCTTCAAACGCCGGCGGAACGCGCCAAATCCAACGCCGCCGTTCAAAGCGCGCAAAAACGCGTTTCTCAAAGCGAATCGCTTTACGGTTCGTCGAAATCGTCGTCAAAGCCGCAACCGTTCGACCGTTCGCGTATGTCGGCGGAAAGTTTCGCCATGACGCAGGACTGGGGGCGTGCGGAATACTTGAATTCGGAACGCTACAAGCACGACTGTTTGATTGACAAGTTGTTCCGCCAGAGCAACGGCAAGGAAACCGAGGAAATCCGCAAATTGTGCGACGAACGCGCTTTGGATTTGATGAAAGAGGTCTTCGGCGAAAAACTGACACGGGAAATGAAAGACATGGATCGCGTGCAGAGCGGCGAAGCGATGGCGTTCTTCTTGAAGCACATGGGGATGACGCCCGAACAGTCGCAGGAATTCTATAAAAGTTTGTCTCCCGACCAGCGCATTACGGTTTTTGAATACTGCAAAGGCATGGACAACGCGTCCGATTTGGCGGTGCGCGCCCAGCAACTTTCCGTTTCGTTCGAGCGGTATTTGAACGGCGACGCTTCCAAGGCGGAAAAGAAACTGTTTGAAGATTTGCAAAAGCAGACGGGTAAAAAACTGAAATCCGTGCACGATTTGGAAAATCTGCCGACGGCGCAGGTCAACAAATTGATGGACTCTTTCGGCAAAAGCGGTCTGGAATTCGACGAAATGTTCAAAGCGGAAAACGGCTTTTTGATGCCGAAAGAAACTTTGGGCAAGCCGGCTTTGGACGCGGCGGCGGACGTGTTTATCGGCAAAACGTCGAAAACCGCGCTGGACACGATTGCGGAATGTTATCACGGCTATCCGTCGACGCCGGAGGATTTGGTGCAAAAATCCATTGAATTTGAGCGTCAAATGGAACTGGAAAACAAGCAAAAGCGCAAGATGCGCGACGCGGCGCGGACGGAAAAACTGGCGAATTCCGTGCCGACGTTTGTGAAAGTGGCGAAAAAACTGCCCGACGACAAACGCGATTTGCAAACGTTCGAGGGCATGGCGGCGTACATCGGCATTCCGGAGGGACAAATCAGGGCTTTGACGCAGGAACCGAAAACCAACGCGCGCCGCAAACTCGTCAGTCAGGGCGTCAACTATTTCAATTTGCTGAAAAAAGACCCGTCCCTGCGCGGCGAAGCGTTGAAGCGGGAACTCGACGCGTACTTGACGGCGGACGCTTTGACGCGTCAAAAGACTTTAAAGGAAAGACTGGAAATAAACAAGCGAATCAAGCAGGATCGTCAGAACGGCATCGAACCGCCAGCGTATCGGGAAAAATCGCCGGTGAAAGAAGCCGCGCCGAAAAAGCAGGCTTCGACCCTGCAACTGACCGACCGCTTGAAAAAAATGCAAAAAAAGCAGTCTGACGGCAAACCCCGTCCCGCCGCCGCGCGCCAGCAGGACGCGGACAAGCGCGGCGCGCAATTCCAAGCGTATGTGTTGCGCCAAAGGCAAGCCGGACGCTGATGCGGACTTAAAAACGCCCCTGTCGGAAGTCGGGGGCTTTTTTTTGTGGAAAAACCGCTTGTTTTAACGATTCCGGCGATTGACTGAAACGGCAATTTGTTGTAGTAAAAAACAGCGAAAAAATCGCTTTATGCAAAAAAAGAGAAAAGCAAAAGAAAAAACAAAGAAAAATCAAGGACGATAAGATGAATTTCGTTTATTTTTCCCCGAATTTCCCCGAATACGGGTGGAAATTCTGTCATTTTCTGAAAGAAAACGGCGTGACCGTTCTGGGCATCGGCGATTCGCCGTACGACGCGCTTTTGCCCGAATTGAAAGACGCTTTGACCGAATACTACGTCGTGGACAATCTGGCGGATTACGATCAGGTTTACCGCGCCGTCGCTTGCCTGACCGCGCATCACGGCAAAATCGACCGCCTGTATTCCAATAACGAATTCTGGCTGGTCACGGAAGCGAAATTGAGAACGGATTTCAATATCCAAGGGGTGAAATATCCGGAAATTCTGACCCACAAGCAAAAATCGCTGATGAAGCGGTTTTACGCCAAAGCGGGCGTGCCGGTCGCCGAATGGTGTCTGCCGAAAACGTACGACGAAGGCAAGGCGTTCACGGACAAGCACGGCTATCCCGTCGTGGTCAAACCCGACGACGGCGTCGGCGCGTGCGACACCTACACGCTGTTCAACGATGCGGATTTGGCGCATTTCTTCGACGTCAAACCGCCCGTGCAGTACATTATGGAAGAATTTGTCAACGGTCACGTCGAAACGTTCGACGGCGTGACGGACGCGAACGGCGACATCCGCTTTTGCGCCAGCCAGATTTATCATCAGTCGTTGATGGACACCGTCGTGAACGACGACTGCATCATGTACCATTCCGAAGTGAACATGGCTCCCGACATTAAAAAAGCGGGCGAAGCGGTCGTCAAAGCCTACGGCATCAAAGACACGTTCTTTCATTTTGAGTTTTTCAGGACGGCTCCCGCCACGCCGCGCGGCAAAGGCAAAATCGTCGGTCTGGAAGTGAATATGCGCCCCCCCGGAGGCATGATTACCGAAATTTACGAAGCGTCGCACGACGTGAACATCTACAAACTGTGGGCGGACGTGCTGGTGAAAGGCGACGTCGGACAGGACGTGTCGCAAAAGCGTTTCGCCGGATACGCCAGCCGCAAAAACCGCTTCAATTATGTGTATTCCCATGACGAGATTTTGCAGAAATACGGCGATCACATCATGGAATACCTCTTTGTCGAAGGCGTGACGGCGCGCGCGATGGGCGACATCGCGTATCTGCTGTACGCCGACACGAAAGAGGAACTGATGCGCATGATTGACGATGTCAACGCAAGAAACTGATTGAAAGGAACGCCCGTGAACGTTGAGTATTTCAAGGAATTCAGCCCCCGCCTGAATCGCGATATGGAATTCAAAGTGTTCGGGTTCGCGGGCAAGCCCGTTTTGGTGTTCCCGTCTTTCAACGGACGGTTTTACCAATATGAAGAATGCGGCATGGTGAACGCGTGCGCGCCGTTTATCGACGCGGGGCAAATCACCTTGTTTTGCGCGGACGGCATAGACGCCGAAACGTTCGGCGGTCACGGTTCGCCGCACGACAGAATCCGCCGTCACGAAGATTATTTTATGTATGTGACGCAGGAACTGACGCCGCGCATCGCCGCGTTGAGCGCGAAAATGAACGGCGGCAGGAAAATCAAGCCGATGGCGACGGGTTGCAGCATGGGCGCGTATCACGCCGCGAACGTGTTTTTCCGCCAGCCCGACGTGTTCGATTCCGCGATTTGTTTAAGCGGATTGTATCGGCTGAACCACTTTTTCGGTTCGTACACGGACGAATTCGTGTTGCGCAATTCGCCGCTGGACTGCCTGCCCGCGTTGAGCGACCCCGCTCACTTGCGCCATTTGCGCGCGGCGCGTCTTGTCTTTTGCGCAGGGCGCGGCGACCATGACGAGCGTATGTTGAGCGACACGCTGGAAATGCAGCGCGCATTGGATGAAAAGAAAATCCCCGCGTGGACGGACATTTGGGGTGCGGACGTGACGCACGACTGGTCGTGGTGGCGTTTGCAAATCGCGTATTTCATGAAGCGCGTGCTGGACGTTTAAAAGTATTCAAAAACGATGTATCCCGCGTGGTCGCCGACGATGACGGCGCAGTTTTCGCGCGCGTCCTGTTTTGTCACGGGCAGGGAATTTTGAATTTTCAGCGATTTTTGCATATAAGACCAAGTGTAGATTTTCCCGCCGACAATCAGCGTGCGCAATTTTTGCGAATTGCTTTTGTCCCAGTCCGCCGTCAGCAGAGCGACGCACAAATCGGGGCGCAGATTGTTGTATTCCAGCAGGAACGATTTGATTTTGCGCGGATAGTCAGACGGGCGCACGGTCATGAAATATCCCGCTTTGCAATGAAGCATATCGCCCCGCCTTTCGCATTTTTTGGACGGCACGATACGGTTTTTCACCAGAAAATCGACGTTCAGACCGTCGTAGGTTTTGACGTCCCTGTAATACTCCAAAACGTTCGACACCACGCCTTGCAGTTGGGCGACGGTTTGCGCGCGCTCAATGGCTTTGCGGGAACGGGAATAGGCGACGCCCGCGCACACGACGGCGCAGACAATCGCGCCCGCCGTCAATATCTTGATTAAAAAACGCGAACGGCTTTTGTCGATGGTTCGGAACTTTTCGGGAAAAAGGGACGTGACCATGACACACCCGCCTTGTTGTTTTTTTTAACCCTCCGCTTTTATTATACACGATATGCGCGATAAAGTGAAATCGGCGCGCGAATCGCCGGATTTGCGCGAAAAACGCCGTTTGAATTTTTTGCGACTTCCCGTCTTGCCGTTTTCGCAAAATGTTGCTATGACTGAAAGGTGGTGTTTTTTTGAAAAAAAGGCGGCTTTTATGACGAAATGGCAGAAAAGGTTTTTTGAATTGGCGCGGTTGGTTTCCACTTGGTCGAAAGATCCGTCGTCGCAGGTCGGCGCGGTTATCGTCGACGATAAAAAGCGCATCGTGTCCGTCGGATTCAACGGTTTTCCGATTGGCGTAAACGACTCGCAGGAACGCCTGAACACGCGAGAGATAAAGTATGAATTGATTGTTCACGCCGAAGCGAACGCGATTCTGACGGCGCGCAACAACGTGTCCGGATGCACGATTTACGTTTATCCGTATCTGCCGTGTTCGCGGTGCGCGGGGGCGATCATCCAGTCGGGCATCAAGCGTGTCGTCGTCGAGGATCGTCCGATTCCGGAACGCTGGCTGGAAAATTTCACGCTGGCGAAGCAAATCCTGACCGAAGCCGGCGTGCAGGTCGACATCGTGCCTTTGGACGACGAAGAAAGCGCGTAATTACAGATTGTCGTAAACGGACGGGTGGAACATACGCAGACAGCGGTGCACGCGTTTGCGTATGGCTTCTTCCGTCGTGTAGATTTCTTCGGGCTGACGGTATTTCGGCGGGGTCATTTCCATAATCTGCATAATGGACGTGCAGGAGTAAATCAACGGCGGCCAGAACAGCAAAATGAATTCGGGCAGAGTGATGTTTTTGGAAATGTCGCCGTCCTGCTGCGCGGGGACGAAGTGGCGGAACAGGCGGTGCAGTTCCTTTTGCCCGCGTTCCAGAAACACGCGCATCAGCGTTTCGTCGTCGCCGACAACGGAATCGTTGATGAACTGTTGCAAAAGACGTGGGTACTTGCGCGCCGCCTTGCAACAGTAAACCATGCCGATTTCGATTTTTTCGACGGGTTTTTTGCCGGTGATGTCGTCCAAGCCGATCGTGTTCATGATTTCTTCAAACAATTCGTCCAGCAGTTTGTTCATGAACTCCTCTTTGCTTTTGAAGTTGTAAACAAACATCCCCTGATTGACTTTCGCCAGTTTGCACACGGCGTTCACGGTCAGCGCGTCGATGCCTTTTTCCAAAAGCAGCGTTTTGCCCGCCTGCAACAACCGTAAATCCGTTCCTTTATTTGGTCTTGGCACTTTCTAACCACCTGTTTTAAGTCTATGCGATATCTTGGCGCTGTTTTGATCCGCCTGTATAATTACTATTGATAAGAGTTAGAAAAAGGAGTGTCAAGATGAAAACTTTTTTAGCGGTTCTTCTGTTATTGACAACGCTTTGCTACGAGTCTTACGCGGCGGGGACGGCGGAGATTTTCGGCACCGTCGACGACATTGATTACGGACAAAACATCTTTACCGTGGCGGCGAACGACGGGCGGATGTACACGTTCCACGTCAACGATTTGACCGATATCGACATTGAAAATCAAAATTATATGCGCGACAAGTTCTATCAGTTGGAAGATATGCGCACGGGCGACTGGGTGCAGGTCGAATACTTCGTTTCGGACGCTTCCCGCCTGATTGCCGACGAAGTTGACGTGTTCCGCTAATCGTGTTAGCCTGATAAGGCGACTGTACAGGAGGTATATGATATGAGAAGAATTCTTTTTTCACTGGCTGTCTTGTCAGGTCTTTTGACGGCGGCGCACCCCGTTCGCGCGGACGATTTGGAAGCGTACGGCACGATTCAATCCGTGGACGTTGAACGCCGGCAGGTTTCCATTCGGGGCGACGACGGCAAAACTTACACGTTCAACACGAATCCGGCGACGGAAGTTGAAATCAAGCGCAAGATTTTATTCGACACCAAAGGCAAATTGAAAGATTTGAAGCAGGGCGACTGGGTTAAAATCGAATATAAAATGACCTCGCCGACTTTCTTCATCGCCAAAGAAATCGAAGTGCATCGCGAAAAATAAGCCGCGCGTCAAAACGAAAATAAATCGCGCGCAAAATCTTTTGGAAAATCGCGCGCAAAAGCGAAAAACAAACCGCGCATAAAAAAGCCTCCGTTTCGCCGGAGGCTTTTTCAAATCGCAAAACGGTCGCTTTTGGGGACAATCATTCGCCGGACTGCGTTTTATCGCAGGCTTTTCAAGCCGCAAGACAAAATCAGACTTCGTCGGTGTCCTGACGTTCTTCCTCGCCCGTAATCATTTTTTCCGCCAGCAAGCCCGCGTTCGTGCGAATCTGCTGTTCGATTTCGTCGGCGATTTGCGGATTTTCTTTCAGGAACTGGCGCGCGTTTTCGCGTCCCTGTCCCAAACGCTGACCTTTGTACGAGAACCACGCACCCGATTTTTCAACCAAGTTCGCTTTCACGCCCAAATCGAGCAATTCGCCCGTTTTGGAAATGCCTTCGCCGTACATGATGTCGAATTCGACCGTTTTGAACGGCGGCGCGACTTTGTTTTTCACGACTTTGACCGTCGTGCCGGAGCCGACAACTTCGTCCTTGTCCTTAATCTGCGGTCCGCGGCGGATTTCCAAACGCACGGACGCGTAGAATTTCAGCGCGTTGCCGCCCGTCGTCGTTTCGGGGTTGCCGAACATAACGCCGATTTTCATGCGCAGTTGGTTGATGAAGATCAGCAGCGTGTTCGTGCGCGCGACGGAAGACGTCAGTTTGCGCAAAGCCTGACTCATCAAACGCGCCTGCAAGCCGACGTGCGCGTCGCCCATTTCACCTTCCAGTTCGGCTTTCGGCACGAGCGCGGCGACCGAGTCGACGACCAGCACGTCAATCGCGCCCGAACGCACCAGCGTGTCGGCGATTTCCAAAGCCTGTTCGCCGTTGTCGGGTTGGGAAATCAGCAAATCGTCCAATTTGACGCCCAGTTTCGCCGCGTATTGCGGATCCAGCGCGTGTTCCGCGTCAATGTACGCGCAGGTGCCGCCGCGTTTTTGCGCCGAAGCGACGACGTGCAGCGCCAGCGTCGTTTTACCCGAACTTTCGGGACCGTACATTTCAATAACGCGCCCCTTTGGCAGTCCGCCGATGCCCAGCGCGATGTCCAGCCCCAGCGAACCCGTCGGAATCGACGCGATTTCGACCGCGTTTTCGCGCTGTCCCAAGCGCATGACCGACCCTTTGCCGAAAGAACGTTCAATCTGGCTGAGGGCGGCGCTTAATGCTTTTTCTTTATCCATCGTTTGTTTGTCCACTAAATGTAAAGTTGTCTGGTCCATCTTTTTTATCCCATTCGGCACGCGGGGTCAATGACGATAATGTACCCCTTTTGTTCTTATTGTCAAGATGTTTTTTTGCGTCGGAACGGGGCGGCATGGCAGGGAGGCGCGTCGGAACGATGCGGCGGCGGCGAGGCTGAACGGAATAATATCGCGGGACGGTGTATCGGAGCGGAATAAGGTCACGGGCGGCGGTGTGTCGGAAAGGGTGGCGAGGGAGGGGCGCGTCAGGCAGGGCGATGCCGATGCGTCAAGACGGGAAGACGCCGCCGATGACGGCGCGTCAGAAAAGGGGATATTGCAGGGCGAGGCGTCGGAGCAAAATGATATCGCGGCGCGCGTCAGACGGGAAAAGCGTCGCCGGCGGCGGCTTTGCGCGCGGCTTTATAAAGTTCCTTTTCCTTTTTGGCGACAAGGCGGGATTCGACGCCGTTTTTTGCGCACAGCGTCAAGCCGACTTTTCCCGCCGAAATTTGCGGATGACGCAAAACGCGGGCTTTTGCGGGAGCGACGGGCGTTTTGGAAAAAGCGAAAAACGTGAATTTTTCGTCTTCAAACGGCGCGTCGCCGCCTTTTAAATGCCGGTGCAGGCGCGAGCGTTCGATGCGCGCGGCGAAGTGACACCATTCGGCGCACGGATCCGCGTGCGGACACGGCGCGGCGATGCGCGCGCCCTCTTGTATCAGCGCGGCGCGGACGGTCTGCATCAGCGCGCTTGTCTGCGGCGTGGCGGCGTCGACAATCAGCAGGATTCCGTTTGCCGCCCGCCACAATTTCAAAGCCGTTTGCGCGGGATTGTCCAATTCGTTCAGCACATACGCCGCGACGACCAAATCCGCGCGGTGCGGCAATTCGTCCGGCGTCGTCAAGTCGTATTTTTCCCATTGCGCAGGGACGAGTTTTGCGCCCAGCGCGCGCATCACGTCCTGTTTTTCAAGGCAGACGCAGGCGGGATTGCCCAGCAGTTGCCTTGCCGCCAGCGTCGCCGCGCCCGTTCCCGCGCCCGCGTCCAGCACGGTTTCGACCGATTCGGGATACAATTCAAGCGTTTTTTGCAACGCCTTGAAGATTGCGCCGTATGTGGCGGGCATACGCGACGCGGCGTAGGCGAGCGCCTGCGTTTCGTCGCAAATGGCTTTGTTCGCGCTTTCGCGGTATTTGCGGCTGACGGTTTCGGCGGCGGATTTCAATCCTTTTTCCGCCAAAGCGTCCAGTTGCGCGGCAAGGGGGAACAGCATGCTTACAGTTCGGGTTCGGCGAATTCTTCGGCGGTTTTGAACTTCGGCGTCGCCTTGACCTTTTTGACGCGGAAGCCGTCGACGTTCAAAATTTCAAACGTGCAGGACGTTGTTTCCACCACGTCGTTGATTTCGGGCTTGCGGGCGAGCAGGGCGAAAACGTAGCCGCCGACGGTGTCTTCCTGCGCGTCCTCGATGGGCGGCAGTCCCATGAATTCGATCGCGTCGTCCAACAACGCCATGCCGGAAAATTCGTAAGTGCCGTCGGGCAGACGCTTTTCGTACACTTCCTCGTTTTCGTCGTGTTCGTCCTGAATGTCGCCGACGATTTCCTCCAAGATGTCCTCCATGGACAAAAGTCCCGACGTGCCGCCGTATTCGTCGACGACGACAGCCATGTGGATTTTGCGTTTTTTCATCATGTGCAAAATTTCGGACACGGAACTGTTTTCCGCGACGAACAGGATGTCGCGCAGAATACTGCGGATGTCGCGGGCTTTTTCATTCATCATCAAATCGCGCAAATGCACCATGCCGACGATGTTGTCCTTGTCCTGATCGCACACGGGATAGCGCGTGTAGCCCGTTTCTTTCACGATGTCCATGTTTTCGTCGAACGGGATTTCCATGTACAGACATTCCATGTCCTGACGCGGAATCATGATGTCGCGGGCGACCTTGTCGGAAAAATCGACGGCGTTTTTAATGATTTCGCTTTCCGTTTTGTCGATGATGCCGCCTTTCATGCTGGCGGAGGCGATCAGTTTGATTTCCTCTTCGGAATGCATCAAATCGGACGGTTCGACGGGGGACAGACCGAACATTTTCAGCACCGCGCCGGACAGGGCGTTGAACAGCCAGACGAACGGCGCGAAGATTTTATAAAACACGAACAAAATGCGGGAAACGCCCAGAGCCGTGCCTTCCGTTCTTTGCAAAGCGACCGCTTTGGGCACCAGTTCGCCGAAAACGACGTGCAGCAGGGCGATCAGCGCGAACGCCAGAGCGAAACTGGCGACGTCCGCCCACACGGTGTTTTCTTTGAACAAAGCCGCGAACGCCGGATCAAGCAGTTGCGCCAGAGCCGGTTCGCTCAACCAGCCCAAAGCCAGCGAGGACAGCGTGATGCCCAGTTGCGTCGCGCCCAGATAGGCGTCCAGTCTTTCCGTGATTTTCGCCGTCAGAGCCGCGCGCTTGTTGCCCAAAAGAGCCATTTCGTCCAGTTTTGAACGGCGGATTTTCACAATGGAGTATTCCGAAGCGACGAAAAACGCGTTCGCCGCAATCAGCAGGAATATGCCGCAAATCGAAATCCAGTCAAAAGAAGAAGCCATATCGTTTTCCTTAATTTTTATTTTTCAAATTGAATGAGCAGATGACGGGCGCGTGGTCGGACGCTTTGTCCGCGCTCCTGTATGCCGTCAGGATTTTCGCCGCGTCCATCGCGCGCTGCAAGGCGGGGGAAACAAAGATGTAATCAAGCAAAATGCCGTGATTTTTCGCCGCCGCGCCGCCCTGATAGTCCCAAAAAGAGTACAAAGATTCGTTTTCGTCCGCGAAAAAGCGCGCCGCGTCCGTGTAGCCCGCGAATTCAAAACGGCGGAAAATCTGCCGCACGGCAGGCGTCGCCAGCACGCCGTTTTTGAATTTTTCCGCGTCGTAAACGTCTTGGTCGCGGTCGATGACGTTGAAATCGCCCGCCAGAACGACTTTCTCCCCGCGCGCCGCCATCGGCGACACATAATCCGCCAGCGCGTTCAGCCAATCGATTTTAAAGACGAGGCGTTCGTTTGAATCGGGATCTTTCGGGGACGCTTCGCCGTTCGGCACATAAACGCAAATCAGCCGGACGCCGCCGTTTGTCACCGCTTCGATAAAGCGCGCCTGCGCCCCGCCGTCCGACACGTCGGGCAGAACGGTTTTCACGTCGCGCAAAGGCGTTTTGGACAGGATCGCCACGCCGTTGTACGCTTTTTGTCCGTTCGCGGCGGCGAAATATCCCGCCCGTTTGATTTCGTCGAACGGGAAAGAATCGTTTTCCGTCTTGGTTTCCTGCAACAGCACCGCGTCGCAGTTTTCCTTTTCCAGAACGGACAACAGCAAAGGCAAGCGCGCGCGCACGGAATTGACATTCCACGTCATGACGCGGAATGATCCGGTTGTGCCGGTCGTCCTGTGAGAATCGGGAACTTCCGCGGAATCGTCGCTTTCGGACGTGCGGGCGTTGTCAAAATCAAAAAGGGTCGCCGTAGGCGTTGCGGGAGGCTCGGGGTCCATGATTTTCGCTTTTCATACTCCTTATTTTTCCAATATACCCGAAAAACGCGCAATTTCCACAGAAATTTTTGTCTTGCGGGTGCAAAGCCGCTCTTTTATGCTGACAAAAGGAAAGGATGACCGATGACTTTGCGCCGTTTTATTGTTTTAGGGTTGGTTTTCGCCGCTTTTCAGGCGCAAGCCGCTCCGCGCGCGCCGCAGAATCCGGACGTGTCGCTTGTCGTCAATTACGACGAGGGGAAAATCCGCTACCGCCACAAAACGCCGTATCCCGTGCCGAGCGACAAAAGCGTGGCGGGCTACACGCGCACACAGCCTTACGGCGCGATGCGGGTGACCGGCGCGGGTGCGTCGTATAAAATCGTTCTGGACGTCGGATTCAAGCCCTTTTTTGTCGACATCAGTTCTTTGGCGGCTTTCGGGTCGTGCGATTTCGATTTGATTTTAAAGCACGAACTGACGCACGTCGCGCTGTACCGCGCCGTTATGGACGAATACATCAGGGTCATCGGCGCGTCGCTGAAACGCCGGCTGGAAAGCGAATTGCGCAAGGGAAAGGAATTTTCGCAAATTACGTCGTCGCTGTCCCGCACGTTCAACGATTCGTTCGCCGCGTTCGCCAAGGACGCCAATGCGCAAAACGCGCTTTTGGATAAAAATTACGCGTATCAATGGGGGCAGTGCCGCGGGAAAAATTAAAGCGATTCCTTGATTTTTTCCGCCAAAGCCGTGTTAATGCCGTCCACGCGCGTCAATTCGTCGACGCTTGCTTCTTTCACCGCGCGCACGGAGCCGAAATAGCGCAGCAGAGCCTTTTTCTTGACCGCGCCGATGCCTTCCACGTCGTCCAGCGAACTTTGAAGCATCGCGTTTTTGCGCTTGATTCTGTGCGACCCGACGGCGAAGCGGTGCGATTCGTCGCGCAGACGCTGAATGTAGTGCAGCAGCGGATTGTCGAAATCCAGATTCACGGGCGGGCGGTCTTTGAAAAACAGCGTTTCCCTGCCCGCGTTTCTGTCTTCGCCCTTTGCCACGCCGACCGCGCACACGCTTGTCACGCCCAAAGCGTCCAGCACGTTCAGCGCGACCGCCAACTGATTTTTGCCGCCGTCGATGAACACGACGTCCGGCAGATTGTTTTCCGCCAAGCCGCGCTTGAACCGCCGCGTCAAAACTTCGTTCATCATCGCGTAGTCGTCCCCCGGCGTCACTTTCGTCGAATCAATGTTAAAGCGGCGGTACGATTTCTTGTCGAAGCCGTCGCGGTTCGCCGCAATCATCACGCCGACCGCGCTTGTGCCTTGAATGTGGCTGTTGTCGTAGGCTTCCACGCGCTCGACCGGCTTGTCCAGATTCAAAAAGTCCTGCAATTCGTCCAGCAGATCCTCCCGCATGGTCTGCGCGGTTTTCCAGCGCGTGAACGAATCTTTCGCGTTGAAAGCGGCGCGCTCCGTCAGTTTTTTACGCGCCCCGCGCACGTTCGAGGCAATTCGCACGCTTGCCTGCGCCTGTTGCGAAAGCGCCTGCGTCACGGCGGCGCAATCCGTCAGCGGCACGTTCGTCAAAATTTCTTTGGGAATAAGACGGGACTGGTAGAACTGCCCGACGAACGCGTAAAAAACCTCCTCGTCCGTTTCGCCCGCCGTTTCGACAAAGTACGCGTAACTGCCGCAATTCCGCGACGCGCGAAACAGCAGAACCTGCACGCACGCGCGCTCGTTTTCGCGATAAATCCCGAACACGTCGCAATCTTCAATGCCGTCCAAATCCATGCTTTGCCGCTGAATGAAGTTCAATGCTTTGATTCTGTCGCGCAAAACCGCCGCTTTTTCGTAATTCATCCGGCGGCTTTCCTCCTCCATTTCCCGCGCCAAGCGTTTTTGCACGTCGTCGCTTTTGTCTTTCATGAACGCGTGCGCCTGCGCCGCCAGAGCCTGATAATCCTCTTTGGATATCATGTGAGCGCACGGCGCGCTGCACCGCTTGATTTGGTACAAAAGACACGGGCGCGTGCGGTTTTTGAACACGGCGTCCGTGCAGGTGCGCAACAAAAAAGCCTTTTGCAGAACGGTCAGCGTTTCGTTGACGGCGGTGCCGGACGCGAACGGTCCGAAGTACGCCCCCTTGATTTTGCGCGCCCCGCGATGCTTTAAAATTTGCGGATAATCGTCCTTGATTGTCATCAGGATGTGCGGAAACGTCTTGTCGTCTTTCAAAAGGATGTTGTATTTGGGCTTCAAGCGTTTAATCAGGTCGTTTTCCAGCAGAAAAGCGTCGCTTTCCGTCGCCGTTTCGATGATTTCGATTGAATCTATCTGCGCAATCATTTTTTGGATGCGCACGCAGCACCGCTCCGGCGAAGCGTAATTTTCCAGCCTTTTGCGCAGATTCTTCGCCTTGCCGACGTACAAAACCTTTTTGTCGGCGGACAGCATACGGTACACGCCGGCGCAGTTCGGAATCAGCGCGAGTTTTTCGCGCACATAAGCCGCTCCCGAGAGTCGTTGCAGCGATTCGGAATCCGAAAGAGAGCGAAAAGTCAGCGTCGTTTCTGTCATCTTATTGATTTCTCTTACTTTTTTAGGCTTTTTACCTTTTTTTAAGAGTTGTCCACAAAGTTGTGGATAACTCTGTGCAAAAAAACAATTTACACCCTTTTATGATAGGAATACCAACGTTTTCAGAGGATTGCCTGTTTTTTGGGCATTTCTTGCAAGTTATTGATGCAGAACGATTTTTTGAAATCAAGAATTATTTTTAATTTTTTTCAAATCTTTTTGCTTGATTTTTTTTCAACCGTTCTCAACCCGCGTTTCTGTGGATAAGTTTTCCTTTTCTTAAAAAATCGCCGTATTCTTTGGGTTATGGGCGAAAGAGGTGTGTTCCGACTCCGCGCAAAAACGTTTTTGTTCGGGCGACCATTCCAGCGACCTGCCCGAATCGACCGGCAGAATCGTTCCCGTCGTTTGTCCCGCCTGCAATAAAAATAGGACGGCGGCGGCGATGTTTTCAAGAGCGGCGGGCGCGCCCAGCGGACTGGACGACGTGCGGCGGATGAAATCTTCCCGCGATTGATGCGCGGCGGGCAAAGCGTCGCCGAGCGCGACCCCGTTGACGCGGATGCGCGGCGCGAGCGCGAGAGCCGCCGTTTTCGTCAGCGTCGCCAATCCCGCCTTTGACAGCGTGTAGGTCGTGAAGCGCGGCGTTAAATTCAGCACGCGCGCGTCCAGCATATTGACGATTGCGCCCGTTTCGTTCGCGGGCAGGGCGGCGGCGAAGCGGCGAATCAGCGTCAGCGGCGCGTACAGGTTGACCGCCATGTTCAAATCGCGCGAAGCGGCGTCCGCCGTGTCGATTTCGTCGCGCGCGAACACGGACGCGTTGTTGACCAGCGCGTGAATCGCCCCGATTTTCAAGACGGCGGCGTCAATCAGATTTTCCGTGCTTTGCGGGTCTGTCAAATCCGCTTGCACGACGCACGTTTTCACGCCGTGCCGCGCGCGCAGGGCTTGCGCCAACTCCTGCGCCTCTTGGACGCTGTGATTGCAGTGCAGGGCGACGTTGTACCCCGCTTTCGCCGCGTGTTCCGCCAGCGCCCGCCCGATTCGCTTTGCCGCGCCCGTAATCAGAACGGTGCGCGCGTTTGATGAATTTTCAGTCATGATGCCGCTTCATAAAAAAACGCTTTCCGGAGAATATACCCCGAAAAGCGTTAAAAAGGAATTTTTTAAATCAATCGTGCGGCATGACGCTTTGAATGTAGGACGCGAGTTTTTCGCCCAGATTGATTTCGGGTCTGCCGCCCCAATGACGCAGGATTTCCGCCGCGCTCAACGCCGCCAGTTTGCCCGCCGCCAGCGTCGTCATGCCTTTCGCCATGCCGAACAGGAAGCCCGCCGCGAACGCGTCGCCCGCGCCCGTGCTGTCGATGATGGACAGGTGGTTTTCGCTGGGCACGGTTTCAATGCCGTCGTGCGAATAGATGCACGCGCCGTTCGACCCGCGCGTCATGACCAGAATCTGATTGCGAGAGGTCAGGATTTCCAAAAACGAATCCGCGTTGCTGTTTTCGTCGATTTCAAAACAGCCGCGCACTTCGCGTTCGTTGCCGATTAAAATGTCGGATTGCGTGCGGATGGTTTCGATGACTTCCTGCACGGCAAGCGCGCGGAAGTTCAAATCATGCATATTGAAAGCGATTTTCACGCCGTGTTTTTTCGCCGTCTGCATGGCGTACAAAACGGCGGGACGGGCGCGTCGCGACACCAGCATCTGCCCTTCGATGAAAAAGATTTTGGAATTTTTCAACGCTTCGACGTCGATGTCGGGAATGTCGATTTCTTCGCAAATGCCCATGTTGAAAGCGAACGTGCGGTCGTGGTCGGGCGTGACCAGCACCAGACAGCGCGGAGTCGCCTTGTCCGCGTCGCGATCGAAATCGACCAAGGGAATGGTCATGTCGACGCCGGCGTTGTCGAACGCTTCCTTGAATTTTTCGCCCATCGTGTCCTTGCACGCCTTGCCGATGAAAGCGCATTTCGCGCCGAGCGACGCCAAAGCCGCAATGGAATTCGCCGCCGCGCCGCCGGGGATGACGCGCGAGGAGTCGAGTTTTTTGCGGATTTCGCGCAACGTGCGCACGGACAGCGTGTTGCCCTGTCCTTTGATAAGCGAATGTTCGGAAATGAAATCTTGTGATACATTGGCAACAACGTCGACAAACGTGTCGCCCAATCCCGTAACGTCGTACATGATGTGAAGACCTGCCCTTTTGGTTTAACCTACTCGGGATTTTTTTATAACCGCTAAACGCGCAAAAGGCGAGTCATAAAATCGCTTTCGGGAAGATTATTTTTCAAGTCTTTGATTCGTTTGCCTTTTTTCGTTCTCTTGCAGGAACTTGTCAAGCGCGCGCCGCCCCTCAATTGTGTGAAGCGCGCCGATGTGCGCGCCGTGATCCGTAAAAACGGCGGATTTCGGCTCTTTTGCGGCGGCGTACAAATCGCGGGAGTGTTGAACGTTTACGACGGCGTCGGTCTGCGCGGCGACAAACAGTTTCGGAATGTCGATTTTTTGCACCGCGTCAATCGGACTGCGTTCCGCGACCAGCCACGAAAGCGGGTATTGAAGCGGGTGCAAAAACCACACGGAAGCGACCTTTTCACGCGCAATCCGGCGCATTTTCGCAAAGCCGCTGTCGAAAACGACTCCCGCCAGTTCGCTTTGACGCGGATAGTCCGCCAGAGCGACCGCCGTCATCGACGCGCCCAGACTCTGCCCCAAAACGAACACGGGTTTTTCATAGTGATCCAGCGCGTAGTCGATTGCCGTGCGGATATCCTGCGCCATATTGTCGAACGACGGTTCTCCCGACGATTCGCCGTAGCCGCGGTAATCGACGGACAAAACGTCGAATCCCTGCGCGCACAAAAAGGCGACTCCGAACGAATGGGACGTGATGTTTTCCGCGTTGCCGTGAAAGAAAACGACGACTCCGCGCCGGTTTTTGTCCGCTTTCATCAGCCACGCGTGGAGCGTGCCGCCGTCTTGCGCTTTGATGCCCAGACTTTCATAGTCGATGCCGATGCGGTCGGGCGTGGCGAGCGTGCCCGTCGCGGGATAGAAAAACAGCGAAGAACATCCCGACAGCAAAAAACACAACAGAACGGGCAAAAACGTTTTCATTCGCGGACTCGGCGTGATATAAGATGAATTTTAAAGTGTTATACCGCAAAAAACGGCTTTCAAAAAGGATTATCTGATGAGCGTTCCGTTCGATTATGGCAAGGCGTCCGCGTTCGCGCAGCATTTGGCGCGCGAGGCGGGAAAGGAAATTCTGCCGCGTTTCCGCGCGGGCGTAAAAGTCGACGATAAAAGCGATTCATCGCCCGTGACGGAAGCCGACCGCCAAAGCGAAGCCGTCATGCGCCGCCTGATTAACAAAGAATACGCGTCGCACGGCATTGTCGGCGAAGAATATGGCAAGGAAAACGAAAACGCCGAATTCGTGTGGGTGCTTGATCCCGTCGACGGCACGAAATCGTTTATTTCGGGCGTGCCGCTGTTTACGGTCTTGGTCGCGCTTTTGCACGGAAACAAGCCCGTGTTGAGCGTGATTTACCAGCCTTTCACCAACGAAATGTGGGCGGGGGCGAAAGGCGCGCCGTCGACGCTGAACGGGAAAAGAATTTCCGTGCGCGCCGACCGCCCCTTGACGCAGGCGACGATGTTCTGCACCGACGAATCCATGTTCGAGGGGACTGACGCGGTGGCTTTCCGGTCGCTGAAATCAAGCGTGAAACTGACGCGGTGGAGCACCGACGCCTACGGCTACGCGCTGATGGCTTCGGGATGCGCCGATTTGGTCTGCGAGGCGGATTTGAAACTGTACGATTTCGCCGCGCTGGTTCCCGTCGTTGAAAACGCGGGCGGCGTCATGACCGACTGGAACGGGGCGGAACTGACCGCGCGTTCCGACGGGCGCGTGCTGGCGTCGTCGAATCCGCGTCTGCACGACGAAGCGTTAAAGGCGCTGAACGGATGATGAAACGCCTTTGTCTGACGGTTTTCGCCGCGCTTTTCTGTTTTGACGCTTTGGCGGCGTCGCACGGAATCGCCATGCACGGCGCGCCGAAATACAGGGCGGGCTTCAAGCATTTCGACTATGTCAATCCGGACGCGCACGTCGGCGGACAGTTGAAATTGTCCGCGTTCGGCACGTTCGACACGTTTACGCCCTATGTGCTGAAAGGCGTGGCGGCGGCGGGCGTCGGGATGCTGTACGACACGCTGACCGTCGACGCGGCGGACGAGCCTTTTTCCGAATACGGCTTGATCGCCGAAAGCATCGATATGCCGGCGGACAGGTCAAGCGTCGCGTTCAATCTGCGCAAATCGGCGAAATTCCACGACGGCGAACCGATTACGGCGGACGACGTCGTTTTCACTTTCAATCTGCTGCGCGAAAAGGGACTGCCCGTCTACCGTTCGTATTACGCCGCCGTCGAAAGCGTGACGGCGGAAAGCCCGCGCCGCGTGTCGTTCAAATTCAAAAAGGGCGACAACCGCGAACTGCCGCTGATTTTGGGGCAGATGCCCGTTTTGCCGAAGCATTACTGGCAGGACAAGGATTTCACGGCGACGACGCTGAAAGTTCCCGTCGGGTCGGGACCGTACAAAATCGCGTCGTTCGAGGCGGGAAAATACATCGTGTACGAGAGAGTGCCGGACTACTGGGCGCGCAATCTGCCCGTGCGCAAGGGACACTTCAATTTTCAGACAATCCGGTACGATTATTACCGCGACACGTCCGTCGCCGTCGAAGCGTTCAAGGCGGGGGCTTTCGACGCGCGTTACGAAAACGAGGCGAAAAAGTGGACGTCCGCTTACGACGCCGCGCCCGCGTTCAAGGACGGACGGCTGATTAAAAAGGAATTTACGCACCATTTGCCGACGGGGATGCAGGGCTTTGTGTTCAACATCCGCCGTCCGCTGTTTCAAGACCGCCGCGTCAGGCGGGCTTTGGGGCTGGCGTTTGATTTTGAATGGTCGAACAAAGCATTGTTTTACGGGCTGTACAAGCGCACGCAAAGTTATTTTCAAAATTCGGAACTGGCGGCGGCGGGATTGCCCTCCAAAGACGAATTGAAGTTGTTGAATCCGTATAAAAGCGCGTTGCCCCCCGAAGTGTTCACGCAGGCGTTTTCTTTGCCGGAAACGGCGGGAAACGGCGATATGCGGGACAATCTGCGCCAAGCGTTCGCTTTGCTGGAAGAAGCGGGCTGGACGGTGCAAGACGGCGTTTTGAAAGACGAAGAAGGGCACCCGTTCGCGTTTGAAATCCTGCTGGACGCGTCGTCGGCAAGCGCGTGGGAGCGCATCACCCTGCCGTATGTGCGGAATTTGAAAAAACTCGGCATTGACGCAAGCGTGCGCGCGGTCGATTCGACGCAGTACAAAAACCGCACGGATTCGTTCGATTACGACATGATTGTCAACATCTGGGGGCAATCGCTTTCCCCCGGCAACGAACAGTCGTATTTTTGGGGGTCGCAAAGCGCGAACGCGCGCGGCAGTTACAATTACATCGGCGTTTCGGATGAAGCCGTCGACGCGCTGATTGAAAAAATCATCGCCGCCAAAGACCGCAAATCCTTGAAAACGGCGACGCGCGCGCTCGACCGCGTGCTGTTGTGGAATTATTACGTCGTGCCGCACTGGTATTCGCCCGTCCAGCGTTTCGTTTTGTGGGACAAATTCGACATTCCCGCGACCGATCTGATGCAGGGCGCGCAGATGATGACGTGGTCGGTGAATCCGCAAAAGGAGGCGGCTTTGAAAAGCGGCGGGCGCGCGCGAAAGGAAAAGAAAAAGTCCGCGCCGTCCCTGTTCGACAGGATAAAGGAGCGGTTTTAAGATGCTGAAATACGTTTTGTGCCGCCTGATGCTGATTCCCGTGACGCTTTTGGGAATTATGATTGTGAATTTCGCGTTTGTGCAAGCCGCCCCCGGCGGTCCCGTCGAACAAACGATTTTGAAATTGCAGGGGCAGGCGAACGCGACGGGCAGGATTTCGGGCGGCGCGGGCGACGCGGGCATGACGCGTGCGGTGAAGAAAACGGACGCGAACGAATCGGCGTATCGCGGCGCGCAGGGGCTCGACCCCGCGCTGATTAAGGAATTGGAACAGCGGTTCGGCTTTGACAAGCCCGCGCACGAACGCTTTTTCAAAATGATGAAAAGTTACGCGCTGTTCGATTTCGGCGACAGTTTTTACAAAGACGAAAGCGTCGTGTCGCTGATTTTTTCAAAACTGCCGGTTTCCGCGTCTTTGGGCATTTGGTCGACCCTGCTGATTTATCTGATTTCCATTCCGCTGGGCATAAAAAAGGCGGTGAGCGACGGGTCGTCTTTCGACACGGCGACCAGTTGGCTGATTGTGGCGGGGTACGCCGTTCCCGCGTTTTTGTTCGCGATGCTTTTAATCGTTCTGTTCGCGGGCGGCGCGTATTTTTCGTGGTTTCCCCTGCGCAATCTGACGTCCGACAATTTCGCCGATTTATCCGCTTGGGGCAAAATCAAGGATTATTTTCACCACTTGGTTCTGCCCGTCGCCGCGATGACGGCGGGCGGCTTCGCGTCGCTGACGATGCTGACGAAAAATTCGTTTTTGGAGGAAATCGGCAAGCAGTACGTCCTGACCGCCAAAGCCAAAGGATTGTCCGAAAACCGCATTTTGTACGGACACGTTTTCCGCAACGCGATGCTGATTGTCATCGCGGGGTTTCCCGCCGTGCTGACGGGGATGCTGTTCACCGGCTCCGTGCTGATTGAAGTCGTGTTCAGTCTGGACGGGCTGGGACTGCTCGGTTTTGAATCCGTCATGACGCGCGATTATCCCGTCGTGTTCGGCACGCTGTACATTTTCGCGCTGTTGGGGCTGGTGCTGAATTTAATCAGCGATCTGACGTACCGCCTGATTGACCCGCGCATAGATTTTTCGGGGAAAGCCCATGATTAAACCGTCCGCAAACTTAATGCAGAAAATCGCGCGGTTCAAGGCGAACAGGCGCGCGTATTACGCTTTCATCGTGTTCGCCGCGCTGTGCTTTTTGTCCTTTGCCGCGCCGTTCATTGCCAACGACAAGCCGCTGGTCGTGCGCTACGACGGGCGTTGGTATTTTCCGGTTTTCACCGCGTATCCCGAAACCGCGTTCGGCGGCGAATTCAAGACGCAGGCGGATTTCAAAGACCCGTATGTGCGGGAAAAAATCAACGAAAAAGGCTTTTTTATCATGCCGCCCGTGCCGTTTTCCTACGACACGGTCAATTACCGCGCCGCAAAGCCCGCGCCGAGCGCGCCGAGCCGCGAAAATCTGCTTGGCACGGACGATTCGGGGCGCGACGTTTTGGCAAGACTGCTCTACGGACTGCGCTTTTCGCTGGCGTTCGGCGTCGTGCTGACCGTTCTGTCCTGCGCGGCGGGAGTCGCGGCGGGTGCTTTGCAAGGGTATTTCGGCGGGCGCATCGATTTGATTTTTCAGCGGTTTTTGGAAATTTGGGGCAGTCTGCCGCAGTTGTTCATCCTCATCATCGTGTCGGGAATGATCGCGCCGAGTTTCTGGTCGCTTTTGATTATTTTACTGCTGTTTTCGTGGACGGCTCTCGTCCCCGTCGTGCGCGCCGAATTTCTCAAAGCCCGCAAAAGCGATTACGTCAAAGCGGCAATCGCGTGCGGCGTGCCGGACGTCGTCATTATTTTCCGCCACATTCTGCCGAACGCTTTGGTCGCCGCGTTCACCTATCTGCCGTTCATTCTGGCGGGGGCGGTCGTGTCGCTGACCGCGCTTGATTTCTTGGGATTCGGTCTGCCCGCCGGTACGCCCTCCTTGGGCGAATTGGTGCGGCAGGGAAAAGAGAATCTGCAAGCGCCGTGGCTGGCTTTGTCCGCGTTCGTTTCGCTTGCCGTGCTGTTGAGCGTGCTGGTCTTTATCGGCGAGGGCGTGCGCGACGCGTTTAATCCGAGGAAAAACAGATGACCGCTTTGCTTGACGTTCAAAACCTGTCCGTTTCGTTCGGCGATACCCGCGTTGTCAAAGGCGCGTCGTTTTTAATCGGCAAAGGCGAAACCGTCGCGCTGGTCGGGGAAAGCGGGTCGGGCAAGACAATCAGCGCGCTGTCCGTTTTGCGCCTGACGCCCGACAACGCGCGCGTCGAATCGGACGGCGTCATATTCGACGGACGGGATTTGCGAACGGCAAACGAAGCGCAGATGCGCGCGCTTCGCGGCGGTAAAATCGCCATGATTTTCCAAGAACCGATGACGTCGCTGAACCCGCTGCACACAATCGGCGATCAGGTGGCGGAAACGCTGATGATTCACAAAGGGGCGGACAGGGAAGCCGCGCTTGAAAAAACGCTGGAACTTTTGGAAACGGTCGCTTTGCGCAACGCGTCGGACAGGCTGGGCGCGTATCCGTACGAATTGTCCGGCGGCGAACGTCAGCGCGTGATGATCGCCATGGCGTTGGCGAACGAGCCGAAACTGCTGATTGCCGACGAACCGACGACCGCTCTGGACGTGACCGTGCAGGCGCAGATTCTGGCTCTTTTAAAACGCTTGCAGAAGCGGTTTAACATGGCGGTTTTGTTCATTTCGCACGATTTGGACGTCGTGTCGCGCATTGCGCAAAGAACGTATGTGATGAAAGACGGCGCAATCGTCGAAAGCGGCGCGACCAAGGACGTTTTGTCGCGCCCCGCGCACGCGTACACGAAGCGGTTGATCGCCGCGCGCTCTTTGCCGCCGCCGTGTTTTTCCGGCAAGGACGCGCCGGACGTGTTGCGGGTGAGCGACGTTTGCGTTTCCTTTCCCGTCGAAAAGGACTTTTTTGGACGCCCGACAAAAATTCTGAAAGCCGTCGACCATGTTTCCCTGACCGTCAAAAAAGGGCAATGCGTCGGGCTGGTCGGCGAAAGCGGGTCGGGCAAATCGACTCTCGGCGCGGCGATTTTGCAACTGGTCGACCATACGGGAAGCGTCGCGTTTCAGGGCGTGCCGCTTGAATCGCTGAAAGGCGGAAAAATGCGCGCCGCCCGCAAAAACATTCAAATCGTGTTTCAAGACCCGTACGGGTCGCTGAACCCGCGCATGAAAATCGCCGATATTTTGCGCGAGGGGCTGAACGTGCATTTCAAAAAAACGACGCGCGCGCAAAAAGACGAACTGATTTTAAAAACGCTTCAAGACGTGGGGCTGACGCAAGCCGCGCTCGACCGCTATCCGCATGAATTTTCGGGCGGTCAGCGGCAGAGAATCGCCATCGCCCGCGCCGTCGTCCTGCGCCCAGAACTGATTGTGCTGGACGAACCGACATCTGCGCTCGACGTGTCCGTGCAGGCGCAAATCGTCGCGCTTTTAAAGGATTTGCAGCGCCGCTACCGATTGTCGTACCTGTTTGTCAGCCACGATATGCGCGTCGTGCGGAGCATGGCGGACGCCGTTTATGTGATGAAAAACGGTAAAATTGTTGAATCGGGCGAAAATCCCGTTATATTTAAAGAACCGAAAGAACTTTACACGCAAACGCTGTTGAACGCGGCGTTCGATTTCAAAACGGGGGCTTGACATGGCGCATGAGGGAAATTTAAAGGAAACGGTAATCCAGCGTTCGTTTCAAGACGAATCGTTAATGGGCGTCGACGTCAACCTGTCCGTCGTTCTCGGACGCACGACCCTGCGCATTTACCAACTGCTGAAATTGGGGCGCGGCGCGGTCATCGAACTGGATCACAAGGCGGACGACGCGGTTGAAGTGCTGGCGAACGACATTCCCATAGCCAAAGGCGACGTGCTTGTGCCGCCCGACGATTCCAAAAACAAGAAAGTCAGCGTCATTCTGACCGAACTCTTGCTGTCCCGTTCGGACAATTCCGACAAGGAGGCGTTTATGAAAAAGCGCGCGCAGACGGAAAAGGACGCCGAAGTGCAGGGCGATTCCGACAAGCAGGAAGATTTGGCGGAAGATATGCGCGACAATTTCGACGACGTGTAACGCCGCGCCGCATCTCTGCCGCATCACGTCCCCGCCGCATTGCTTGTCTGACAATGCCGCGCTTTTCAATATCGCACGTTGACGCATCACTTGTACGGCGATGGTCGCTTTGCCGTATTTTTTTGACAATGTTGCGCTTTGCCGTATCGGGCGCGCCGCTTTGTCCCGTTGCACATAACCGCACCGCGCACAATTCCGTCACGCGCGTTTATTTCGCCGCCGGTTCGTCCGTTTTCACAAAGCCGCTTTATTTGATGTAGTCTTTGTCTTGCAGCAAACGCAGGGCTTTCGCCGTCGGCGTTTCTTCGTCGAAGCGGTCGCGGATGCGCACCCGCAGGGCTTGGAACGCGTCGCCGATCGGAATGAACGCGTCCGCGTCGCCGTACGCGCTTTTGCCCGCGTGCGCAATGCCGATCGCGTTGCCGTGTTCGTCAATCAGAACGCCGCCCAGCGTCACGCTCTGCACCGTCGTGTCCGTCAAAATCTCGACCCCGAAATCCGTGTAGCGATAACCCGACACCACCCCCGGTTCCAGCGCGCCCTCGTATCCGCCTTTCATGGGCGTGCCGACGGCGTAGAATTTTTCGTTCACGTCCGGCAGGTCGATGCGCAGGGGCAGGGGCCAATGACCAGACGTCCTGTCTTCCGGCGAAATGTACAAAAGGGCGGAATCCTGCGCTTTGTTGACGCGCAGAACCAGCGCGGAAATTTCTTTGCCGTCCATGAATCTGACTTTGGCGGCGGGGGCTTTGGACGACGCCGTGAAATTCGTCAAAATCAGCGACGGGGCGATCAGCGCGCCCGAACTGACGTCGCCCGCGTCCGTCACGGCGACGACGCTCGACCGGATGCGGTAGATGCGTTGCGGCGTCAGATAGCGGAACGGTTTTTCGTTGTTAATGGTAATCCAGCCGTCCTGCGACACGTTAAACCCGTATTTCGCCAAATTCGGCGCGCTCATGAAATTGTCGAACGCCGCTTTGCCCAAAGGCGAAGACACGTCGTAGGTTTCAAACAGGCGAATCAGCGGCGTGGAACTCAACAGGCGCAGTTTGATTTTGCCGTCGACGCCGTCGCCGCTCATGATGCGTCCGTCAAATCCGCCGGCAAGCGTCGAAGCGAGTTCCGTCCCCGCCGCGCCGTCCGTTTTTTCAACGGATTGCATTTCTTTCGTTCTGCCGCCGTCCGAATCGCCGGAATCCGTGCCGACGCCGATGACGCGCCGCGCTCCTCGCCGTTCAAGCAGTCCGTCGGACAGCGTTTCCATGCGGTCGTTCAGGCGTTCCAGCGACGAAAAACTCTTTTTCTTGCGCCCGTCGCCGTAGAAAAACAGGCGGTTGCGCCGATACGAATCCATCAGTTGACGGCGGCTTTGGCGGTGGCTGTCCATCATGCGCTCGTAGGCTTCTTTCGCGGCGCGCAAATCTTTTTCGCTCGGCTTGATTCGCAAAGTTTCGACAACCCCCGGCATACCCGTCATGCGCACCAGAGAATCGCCGAACGCTTTTTCGACCAAGCGCACTTCGCCGTTTTTCACAGGATTGTCAATCGTCGCGTAGCCCGACGTCTGCCCCTCCCAGACCAAGCGGCGATCGTAAGGGGTCGTAATGCGCCACAAAACCTTGATTTCGGCGGAACCGCTGCGCAAATGCGGATAGTCTTTCGTGCGCCAGTCGTAATGGTCGCACACGTTGACGTACAAATCCTTGATTTCCGCATTGAAGACGTAGGCGGGCGTTTTGTCGCCGATCGAGTACGGATAATAGCGGTTTTCCTTGTCGACGACGACGGGGAAAACGTCGTTCAGGCGTTCGAAAAACTCGTCGAAGAATTTCATGTCGCGGCGCATCGCGCGTCCCTGATCCAACACCAGTTTTTTCTGCATCCGCCGGCAATTGAACAGGTTGAAATCGTAGCGTCCGATGTCTTTGCCCCACTCGTCGACCGTGCGGTTGCGCGGAATTTTAAAATCGACGTATTCCAGTTTGACGGGCGCGATTCTGTCGTCAAAAGTGAAAAATCCGTCGTCGCGCGCGTTTGCCAGCGCCGAAGCGGACGAATGAGTCAGCCCCAAAAGCAAAAGCGTCGTTAAAAAATGTTTCAGCCGCATGCGAAATTCCGTGAAAAAATGTTTTTTCCTGTTTATTTTCAAGAATCTGTTATAGATAATCAGAAAAACCTTAAAAAATGTTTTAGGAACTTTAAAGGGGAAAATCATGGAACTGCTTCCCGCCATAGATTTGAAAGACGGCAAGTGCGTCCGTTTGAAACAGGGCGACATGGCGACGCAAACCGTGTTCGGCGAGCATCCCGCGGCGCAGGCGTTCGAGTTTGCGGCGCAGGGCGCGAAATGGCTGCATCTGGTCGATTTGGACGGCGCGTTTGCCGGAGAACCCGTTAACGCGGGCGCGGTCGAGGAGATTTTGCGCTCCGTTAAAATCAAAACGGAACTCGGCGGCGGCATCCGGTCTCTTGAAACCGTCGAAAGATGGCTGTCGAACGGCGTTTCCCGCGTCATCTTGGGGACGGTCGCCCTGCGCAATCCCGATTTCGTCGTGCGCGCCTGCCGCGAATTTCCGCATCGCATCGCCGTCGGCATCGACGCCAAAAACGGCTTCGTCGCGGTTGAGGGCTGGGCTGAAACGTCCGATATGCGCGACGTCGATTTGGCGAAAAAGTTTCAAAACGCGGGCGTCGAGGCGATTATCTACACCGACGTGTCGAAAGACGGGCTTTTAAGGGGACCAAATCTGGACGCGACGGCGGCTTTGGCGAAATCCGTCGACATTCCCGTCATCGTTTCCGGCGGGGTGTCGAGCCTTGACGATATCCGCGCGTGCAAAAGCCGGTCGCTTTCAACGCCGAATCTGGCGGGGGTCATCGCGGGCAGGGCTTTGTACGACAAACGCTTCACGGTGGCGCAGGCTTTGGCTGTTTTGGGAGAAAACGAATAATGAGTTTGGCGGTTTTGGAACACTTGGAAAAAACGGTAAACGAACGCAAAACGGCGTCGGCGGAATCGTCATACACCGCGTCTTTGTTCAAACGCGGGCGCAAGAGAATCGCTCAAAAAGTCGGCGAGGAGGCGGTCGAAACCGTCATCGCCGCCGTGACGGACGACAAGGAACACATCGCATCCGAAAGCGCGGATTTGCTCTACCACCTGATTGTGCTGTTGAGCGACGCGGGGCTGACCCTGAACGACGTGTGCGCCGTTTTGGAAAAGCGCGAGGGCGTTTCGGGCTTGGAAGAAAAGAAAAACAGGAAAAAGGAGGCTTGACATGGCTTATGATGAAAACAACATTTTCGCCAAAATGCTGCGCGGCGAAATACCCGTGAAAAAAATTTACGAAGACGAATACGCGCTGGCGTTTCCCGACATCAATCCGCAGGCGCCCGTTCACGTTCTGGTCATTCCGAAATTCAAGGCGCGCAATTTTCCCGAATTCGTGCAAAACGCCGCGAATGAACAGATTGCGGGCTTTATGAAAGCGGTCGCGACGGTCGCGGCGCAACTCGGCTTGCAGGAGGACGGCTACCGGATTTTAAGCAACATCGGCAAAAACGGCGGGCAGGAAGTGCCGCATCTGCACATTCATCTGTTCGCGGGCAAAGTGCTGGGTCCCATGCTCTGCAAAAAATAAAACGCTTGATTGAATCGCTGTGCCGGAAAGGGCGGAACGCTTGTGTTCGCGCTTTCCGGTTTTCTTTTGCCCGAAAATATCAACTAATTTTTTATGCCCGCCCTCTTGACAAGCGGGCGGCGCGTTCCTACATTGTTGGCACTCGATGAGCGGGAGTGCCAAAACTTCCGGATATCGAAAGGGTTTTAAACACGGGTTTTTAATTTAAGAAGGGTCATACCATGAAATTCAAACCGTTAGCCGACCGCGTTTTAGTGAAACGCACGGAAGAAACAACCAAAACCGCAGGCGGAATCATCATTCCGGACACCGCGAAAGAAAAACCGTCGCAGGGCGAAGTCATCGCCGTCGGCGCGGGCGCGCGTGACGAAAGCGGCAAAATCGTCCCGATGACGCTGAAAATCGGCGACAAGGTTTTGTTCGGCAAATGGTCGGGTTCCGAAGTCAAAATCGACGGCGAAACGCTGTTGATCATGAAAGAAGCCGACGTTCTGGGCATTTTGGAATAAGTTTCACACGGTAATTTTTATCAGGAAGGTTTAAAATGGGAGCGAAAGAAGTCAAATTCTCTACGGAAGCCCGCAATGCCATGTTGCGCGGCGTCGACGTTCTGGCGGACACCGTCAAAGTCACTTTGGGACCCAAAGGCCGCAACGTTGTTTTGTCGAAATCCTACGGCGCGCCGAAAATCACGAAAGACGGCGTTTCCGTCGCCAAAGAAATCGAATTGACGAACAAGTTTGAAAACATGGGCGCGCAGATGGTTAAAGAAGCCGCGTCGAAAACGGCAGACGTCGCCGGCGACGGCACGACGACCGCGACGGTCTTGGCGCAAGCGATTGTCCGCGAGGGCTGCAAAGCCGTCGCCGCCGGCATGAACCCGATGGATTTGCGCCGCGGCATCGACATGGCCGTGTCGAAAGTCGTTGAAGACGTCAAATCGCGTTCGCGCAAAGTTTCCACCTCCGCCGAAGTCGCGCAAGTCGGCACGATTTCCGCGAACGGCGACGCGTCGATCGGTCAGTATCTTGCCGACGCGATGGAAAAAGTCGGCAACGAAGGCGTGATCACCGTTGAAGACGCCAAAGGCTTGGATACCGAACTGGAAGTCGTCGAAGGTATGCAGTTCGACCGCGGCTATCTGTCCCCGTATTTCGTGACGGACACGGAAAAAATGACGTGCGATTTGGAAAATCCGTACATTTTGATTCACGAATCCAAACTGTCCAACCTGCAATCCATGCTGCCGGTGTTGGAAGCCGTCGTCCAGTCCACGCGTCCGCTGTTGATTATCGCGGAAGACGTTGAAGGCGAAGCGCTGGCGACTTTGGTCGTCAACAAACTGCGCGGCGGACTGAAAATCGCCGCCGTCAAAGCCCCCGGCTTCGGCGACCGCCGCAAAGCGATGCTGGAAGACATTGCCATTTTGACGAACGGTCAGGTCATTTCCGCCGATTTGGGCATCAAACTGGAAGACGTGACGCTGGATATGCTGGGAACGGCGAAGAAAGTGTCCATTACGAAAGAAAACACGACAATCGTCGACGGCACGGGCGATAAGGAACGCATCGCCGCCCGTTGCGCGCAGATTAAAAAACAGATCGCCGACACGTCTTCCGAATACGACAAGGAAAAATTGCAGGAACGCTTGGCGAAATTGTCGGGCGGCGTGGCAGTCATCAAAGTCGGCGGCGCTTCCGAAATCGAAGTCAAGGAAAAGAAAGACCGCGTCGACGACGCTCTGCACGCGACGAGAGCCGCTGTTGAAGAAGGCATCGTCCCCGGCGGCGGCACGGCTCTGCTGTACGCCACGCGCGCTTTGAAAGACGTCAAAACCGCGAACGATGACCAGCGCGTCGGCGTTGACATCATTCGCCGCGCTTTGCAGGCGCCGATTCGCCAGATTGCGCAGAACGCGGGCGAAGACGGTTCCGTCATCGCGGGCAAACTGCTCGAAGGCGAAAACTTGCAGACGGGCTTCAACGCGCAGACCGGCGAATACGTCGATATGTTTGAAGCGGGCATCATCGACCCGACGAAAGTCGTCCGCACGGCTTTGGAAAGCGCGGCGTCCATCGCGGGCTTGCTGATCACGACCGAAGCCATGGTCGCCGACGCGCCCGAACCCAAATGCAACTGCCACGGCGGCGAAGCCGGCATGGGCGGCATGGGCGGTATGGGCGGCATGGGCGGTTTCTAATCCCCCGCTTGTACGCACAAACAACGAAAAGCCCCGATTTTTCGGGGCTTTTTGCTGTTTCATTTCAATGACGCGGCGTAATTTGTCATTTCGTTCCGAAAGCGTAAGCGTAAAAATCCGCGCCGTTTTTGTCTTTTAAACACGGGTCCGCGCTCGCCTTTATCAGCATTTTGACAACGGCGTCGAAATCTTCGCAGCGCTCCGCCGCCATCTGACACAAAACGCTTGCGCCCGTGCGGCTGTCAACCGCGTTTACGTTCGCGCCCGCTTTTATCAGCAGGCGGATTAAACGGACGTTTCGCGCGTATTTCGCCGCCTGCATCAAAGCCGTATGTCCGCGCGCGTCGGGCATGTCGGCGGATATTCCCGTTTTCAGCAATTCTTTCCACGCGGTCAAAGGCGCGGCACGGGGGGACAGAATGCGGTCGGTCAGATTTTGCCACAATCTTTCGCGCGTTTGCTCCGTCGCGCCGTGTTTCAGCATGAACCGGACGAATCTGACGGGATGCCTTGTGTAAAACAGATTGTCCGCAAACGCGTCGCCGTCGTTGTCAACGGCGTTTACATCCGCGCCGTTTTCCGCCAGTTCTTTCATTAACTTGAAGTTTCCGCCCGCTTCAAACAGCGGCGTTTGTCCCGATTCGTCGCAAGCGTTGACGTTCGCCCCCGTTTTGACAAGCGCGCGCACAAAAGCGGCGGAACGCTTGAATCGGACGGCGTCGGACAACAGCGGCGATTGAAAATATCCGCGCCGCGCGTCCACGTCTTGCCCTTTCAGCAAAGCCTCGACCTCTTTCAAAGGCTTGACGCACACGGCGTAGCGCAATTTTTGCTCCGGCGACGGTTCGGGCGCGGCGGCGAACACCGCCTTTAAAATTTCCTTACTGCCGAATTCGTTGGCGAAAGCGGCGTCAAGCGCGTTGTATCCGTCCGAACAAGGCTCAGACACGCTTAATCCGGATTTCAGCAAAATTTTGACCGGCGCGGCGTTTTTCAAATACAGCGCGGCGAACACCAAAACGTCCGTTCCGGTGCTTTCCGAATCAAAATGCCCCCGCTCTTTTTCGGGCAGAGCCGTCAAAATGTCTTTAAGCGAAGAATGTGTCATGCCGCCTCCTTTCGCCTGATTATCGGATATATCCGTATTGACAGCAAGCGCGAATGTGTGAAAGAATCTTTGAAAAAGGAGCGGAACATGAAAAAACATCTCGCGGTTGCTTTGATTTGCTTGACATTGGCGGCGTGCGCGCACCCGTCGTATCCGGACAAATGTTCGGACAAATGGTTTTATCACGACGGACCTATCGGTTATTGGAACGCATACACGTTGCCCAACACGCGCGACGGGCTGAAAACGGGGTCGGATATCGGCGGACTGTACGGTCTGCTGCCGATTGTCGATATTGTGACGGAGCCCGTGGGGGCGATTGTCGGCGGCGCGATCGGTCTGGTCGGCGACGCGCTGAACATGACGCTCGGCGCGCTGTCCGTCGTTACAATCAATCCTCTGACGTGCGACAGCGGCGAATCGGCGGCGGAATAAATTTTTCAAAGGATTGGCGATCGGCCGCGCTTTGCTTTCGGTATGAAAAGCGTTGACATATCGACGCCTTCAAGCGTGAGCAGTTTTATTTTGATATCCAGCCCGCCCGCGTAGCCCGTCAGATTGCCGTTTGCGCCGACGACGCGGTGGCAAGGAATGATGATTGAAATCGGATTGTGTCCGACTGCGTTGCCGACCGCCTGCGCCGACATTTTGCCGCCCGTTTTTTGCGCGATTTGCTTGGCTATGTCGCCGTACGTGCGCGTTTGTCCTTTCGGAACGGTGCGCAAAATCTCCCACACGCGTTGTCTGAACGCGTTGCCGCGCGGGGCAAGCGGCAGGTCTGAAACGCGCGGATTTTTGCCGCTGAAATAAGCATCCAGCCACTTTCGCGTCTGCGTGAAAACGGGTAAATCCTTTTCTTCGCGCGCCTGATTTAAAATCGAGTCCGCAAAGTATTTCTGCTTTTCAATCCATAAGCCGATCAGGTTTTCGCCGTCGCTCGCCAGCGTCATTTTTCCGACGGGGGAAGCCGCTTCACAAGTGTAAATCATCGCGCCTTATCTTTTCTCAAAGCCTTTCCTGTTTATGCCGGAAAAGCGCTTTGAAAACAAAAAAACGCTCCGGACGGAGCGTGATTGAATGGTGCCGCTGGTGAGAATCGGACTCACGACCCCACCCTTACCAAGGGTGTGCTCTACCACTGAGCCACAGCGGCGTACCAATCTGCCAAAACACTATAAAAATTACGCGCGTCTTGCAAGCAAAAAATAATTTATTTTCGGATGCGTCAGGCGTAAAATGATGAAAACTTTTTAAAGGATGCCAAAGTGAAAGAAAAAAAGTCCCCTCACAAACGCCCCGACCTTGTCGAACAGGAGGCAAAAGCCCTGCGCGCCAATCTCGCCAAGCGCAAAAAACAAATCGAACAGCGCAAGATTCTGGAAAAGCGAAAAAAAGACTCCGCTTCGTCCTGAATCTGCTGTAAACTGACCCGAACTTTCATCTGTCAACGGATTTGTGCTTATGGATTCCATTCGTATTGTCGGCGGTCACCGCCTGAACGGAAAAATCAAAATCAACGGCGCGAAAAACGCCGCTTTGCCCCTCATGGTCGCCTCGCTTCTCACCAAAGACGACCTGATTTTGTACAATCTGCCGCATTTGGCGGACATCGTCACGATGACGCGCCTTTTGACGCAGCACGGCGTGCAGATGACGCTTCAATACATCGACAAGGAAGCGTTGGTGCTGAACGCGGGCAAGGTCACGAATTTGAAAGCCCCTTACGACATCGTGCGCAAAATGCGCGCTTCGGTGCTGGTTTTGGGCGCGCTTCTGACCCGCTTCGGCAAGGCGAAAGTGTCGCTCCCCGGCGGATGCGCCATCGGCACGCGTCCCGTCGATTTGCATTTGGCGGCGTTGGAAAAAATGGGCGCGCAAATCGAAATCAAAGAGGGCTACATTGTCGCGTTCGCCCCTGACGGCAGGCTGAACGGCGCGGAAATCCTGTTTCCGAAAGTCACCGTCGGCGGCACGGAAAACATCTTGATGGCGGCGGTGCTGGCGAAAGGCACGACCGTCATTCACAACGCCGCGCGCGAACCCGAAATCACCGATTTGGCGAAATGCCTGATTAAAATGGGCGCGAAAATCACGGGGCTGGACACGTCGACTTTGGTCGTCGAGGGCGTCGATTCCCTGTACGGCGCGGAACATTCGGTCATTACGGACAGAATCGAGGCGGCGACGTACGCGATTGCGGCGGCGATCACGCGCGGGCGCATCGAAATGACGAACACGGACATTTCCTACATGGCGGCGGTGGCGCGCATTTTGACGGAATTGGGCGTGCAGTTGATTGAAACGCCGGACGGATTCATCGCCGACGCGACGGACGCGTATCTGATCGGCACGGACGTGATGACGCAGGCTTACCCCGGATTCCCGACCGACGTGCAGGCGCAGATGATGGCTTTGCTGGCGACGGCTTCGGGCGCGTCGCTGATTACGGAAACGATTTTTGAAAACCGCTTCATGCACGTTCCCGAACTGGTGCGCATGGGCGCGAACATCAACGTTCACGGCACGTCGTCGGCGATTGTGCGCGGCGTGAAGCGTCTGTCCGGCGCGGAAGTCATGGCGTCGGATTTGCGCGCGTCGGCTTCTTTGGTGCTGGCGGGATTGCAGGCGGAGGGCGAAACGATTGTCAACCGCGTGTACCATTTGGACAGAGGCTATGAGGATTTGGAAGCCAAACTGGCGGCGTGCGGCGCGGATATCAAACGCGTGCCGTCGCGGTCGGGAGAGTGAGCCGTCATGAGTGAAAAACTGGTCTTCGCCGTTCCCAAAGGGCGTATTCTGGATGAACTTCTGCCGCTGTTCAAAAAGGCGGATTTAATTCCCGAAGACGCTTTTTTCGACGATTCTTCGCGCTTGCTCCGCTTTCAAACGAATCACGAAAACGTCGAGTTGATTCGCGTGCGCAGTTTCGACGTGGCGTCGTTTGTCGCGTTCGGCGCGGCGCAAATCGGCGTTTGCGGCTCCGACGTTTTGGCGGAATTCAGTTATTCGGGCTTGTACGCGCCCGTCGATTTGGGCGTCGGCAAGTGTCATATGTCCGTCGCCTGTCCGAAAGGGTTTGACGACGCGGGCGAACTGTACCGTTCGGGGCACGTGCGCGTGGCGACGAAATATCCTGAAATTACAAAGCGTTATTACGCTTCTCTCGGCGTTCAGGCGGAATGCGTCAAACTGTCGGGAGCCATGGAATTGGCGCCCGTCGTGAATTTGTGCAAGCGCATTTTGGACGTGGTGTCGACGGGGGCGACTTTGCGCGCGAACGGTCTGGAAGAAAGACAGCGCGTGATGGAAGTGTCTTCCAAACTGATTTTGAACCGCGGCGCGTTCAAAACCCGTCCGAACGAAATGGCGTATTGGGTGGAAACGTTTAAAAAGGTGTGTGAAAAATGCTGATGCTGAAAACTTCGGACGCGGGCTTTGAAGAAAAGTTTGCCGCTTTTTTGCGGGCGAAACGCGAAAACGCCGTCGATGTCAACGACATTGTGCGCGGCATTTTGAACGACGTGCGCGCAAACGGCGACAAGGCGGTGTTCGCGTACACAAAGAAATTCGACCGCTTCGACATTGACGAATCGAACGTGCGCTTTTCCGAAAAGGAAATCGACGATGCAGTCGCCGCGTGCCCGAAAGAAACGCTGGACGCGCTTTCTCTGGCGGCGCGCAGAATCCGAGCTTTTCACGAAAAACAGCGTCCGCAGGATTGCGAATTCACCGACGACAGCGGCGTTTTTTGCGGCTGGCGGTACACGCCCGTCACGGCGGCGGGGCTGTACGTCCCCGGCGGCACGGCGGCGTATCCGTCTTCCGTGCTGATGAACGCGATTCCCGCCAAAGTCGCGGGCGTCGAACGTCTGGTCATGGTTGTGCCGACGCCCGACGGCAAGGTCAATCCGCTGGTTTTGGCGGCGGCGAAAGAGGCCGGCGTCGACGAGATTTACCGCATCGGCGGTGCGCAGGCGATCGGCGCGCTGGCGTACGGCACGCGCTCGATTCCCTCCGTCGATATGATTGTGGGACCCGGAAACGCGTTCGTCGCGTGCGCCAAACGGCAGGTGTTCGGTATTGTCGGCATTGACATGATCGCGGGACCGTCCGAAATTCTGGTCATTGCGGACAAAAGCGCGAATCCCGAATGGCTGGCGGCGGATTTGTTGTCGCAGGCGGAACACGACGTGTCCGCGCAGTCGATTCTTATTACGGACGATGAAGATTTGGCGCGCAAGGTGTGCGCCGAAATCGACTCGCAGTTGAAAACGCTGGAACGCGAGGAAATCGCGTCGAAAAGTTGGCGGGACAACGGCGCGGTGTTTCTGGTGGACGACGTGCGCCGCGACGCGCCCGCTCTGGCGGACAGAATCGCGCCCGAACATTTGGAATTGTATGTCGAAAATCCGCGCGCGTTGTGCGACAAACTGCATCACGCGGGGGCTTTTTTCTTGGGCGCGTACACGCCGGAAGCCGTCGGCGACTACGTCGGCGGTCCCAACCACGTCCTGCCGACCGCGCGCAGTGCCAGATTCTCGTCGGGCTTGGGCGTGCCGAGTTTCATGAAACGCTCGACCATGCTGTCCTGCACCGCCGAATCCGTGAGGAAAATCGGGCAAGCCGCCGTTGTTTTGGGCAAGACGGAGGGCTTAACCGCGCACGCGGCGTCCGTGGCGCGCCGCTTGAAATAATCAGGGCGCGGGATTGACGGAGATAAAAACGGGCGGCTGTGCCGAATCGGGAGAGATGATCACCGCTTCGCGCACGTCGCCTTTTTTGCCGGCAAGCGTCAGGCAGACGTAATCGCCGCACGCCGCGATGTGCGCAATCGTCTTGTCCGCGCGGTCGAGATTGATCGCGCGCGGCGTTTGCGCGGGGGCGGACATGGCGGCGGCTTTCGCGGCTTTTCTTTTGCCGCTCAACAGTTTCGGCGTCGTTTTGTAATTCACGATGCCGTACACAATGCCCGTCAGCGTCAGAAAAATTAAAAACGTGATGAATCCGACAAGGATTTTTAAATACAAAATTTTGTTCATAAATCGCTCCGATGTGATACAAACAGACTATGACGGAAAAAAATCGAAACGACAACAACGATTTGCTGATTTTGCCGCCCGCCGAACAGGGCGGGGCGCGCGTCGACAAGTATTTAAGCGAAAAAACGCCGTATTCCCGCAGCCGCATCGCCGCGCTGATTAAGGACGGCGCGGTGCTTGAAGACGGTGAAACGCTTTCGTCCGCCGACAAAAAAGTGCGGGCGGGGGCGGTGTACGCGATTGCCGAACCTGCGCCCGTGCCGGATGTTTTCGCGCCCGAAGACATCGCGCTGGACATTGTTTACGAAGACGGCGATTTGCTGGTGCTGAACAAGCCGGCGGGCATGGTTGTGCATCCGGCGCACGCGCATTACGAAGGCACGCTTGTCAACGCTTTGCTGGCGCATTGCAAAGGCGCGCTGTCGGGAATCGGCGGCGTCGCGCGCCCCGGAATTGTGCATCGGCTGGACAAGGACACGTCGGGGCTGATGGTCGTCGCGAAGAACGATTTTACGCACAACGGGCTGGCGGCGCAATTCGCCGTTCACAGTTTGGAGCGGCGGTATCTGGCGTTGGTGTGGGGCGTGCCGCAGATGACGGGCGAAATTGAAACGCAAATCGGGCGCAGCGCGGCGAATCGGCAAAAAATGGCGGTGGTGAAAAGCGGCGGCAAGCATGCGAAAACGCTGTACGCCGTGAAAAACATCTTTGCGGACGGCGTTTTTTCGCTGGTGGAATGCACGCTAAAAACGGGACGCACGCATCAGGTGCGCGTGCACATGACCGCGCTGGGTCATTCCCTGCTGGGCGATTCGGTTTACGGCAAAACGCCGAAAGCCGCGCGCTCTTTGCCCGATTTTGTTAAAAATTTTCCGCGTCAGGCGCTTCATTCGTACAAAATGGCGTTTATTCATCCGCGTTCGCAACAAGAATTGCGCTTTGAACTGCCTTTGCCGCCCGATATGCAGGCGGTTGTGGACGCGTTTTCAAAATAAGGCACAAAAAAAGCCCGCAAACGCAGGCGGATTGAGGGCGCGTTTTCAAAATAAGGCACAAAAAAAGCCCGCAAACGCAGGCTTTTAATGCACATAAAGAAGTCCGTAAGCGTATCAGCCCTGACGCGCTTTCAGTCGGGGATTCTTTTTGTTGATGACGTACACACGACCTTTTCTGCGCACGATTTTGCAATCTTTGTCGCGCAGTTTGGCGGTTTTTAAAGAATTACGAACTTTCATAACACGATTCCTTAATAATTTTCCGTTATTGAAGTTAGGTGACAATAGACGAATTATCTTGTATTGTCAAGTGTTACGGGATAATTTTTTAATGACGAAACAAAGGCGGTTTTCATGAAAAAAATCTGTTTGGCGATTTGTTGCGCGCTTTCATCCGCGTGCGCTTTCATTCCCGATTTTTACAGCGACGTGTCGCGCGACCGCAACACATACAAATCCATGCAGACCTACGCGCTGGAACCGTTTCAGGAAGTGACCGATCTGGGCAACAAGTACGTCTATGAAAAAAGTTACGAACTGAACCGCCGCAATTTTTCCGCCGTCAACGAACCCGTCATGCGCGTGCTGACGTACACCGTCGGGGAAACCGCGCGCAATCAGGTGTCTTTGGCAAAAGAAGTCCGCGTCAAAACGGACAGCGCCGAATTCGTCCTGCCCGCCAAAACGTATTCCGTGCGCGGCACCGTCACCATTGACGGCGCGAAATACATCGTCCTTGACGGCTACAAAAAGTATTATGTGATGCTGGACGCGGATTTGCGCTTGCAGAACAAAATCTTGTACGAAGACGACGGTATGTTCTCCAAACGCTTCATCATGCTGAACAGAAAAGCGGAACTGTCGCCGAAAAACGCCTTTTTCAAACGCAAAATCGACGTGTCGTCCGACCGCAAACTGATTGAAGATTACGAAATCGTCTACGAGGGGATTAAAGACGGCAAACTCGCGTTCTTTTACAAGCAGTCCGTCGTCGGCTCCAACGGCAACGCGGGGTCTTACGACACGCTGTTCTATCCCAAGGATTCGACGATGATCAATCTGGCGAACGTGATGATGCAAATCATCCGCGCGGACAACGAGCGAATCGAATACCGGTATTTGAAAGAATTTTGACGACCGCCGCGAACGCGAAGCCTGCGCTTTCTTTCCGGCAACGCTTCCTTTTCGGGAGGCGTTGCAGGCTTGACCGCAACCGCGCCGCTTTCCTTGCCGACGTGGCGGGAAGAGCAGGCTCAACCGCATCCGCGCCGCTTCACTTGCAGTCTTGACGGGCGTTGCAGACTCAACCGCGCCCGCGCGCTTCTTTTACAGGCGGTTTCGGCGAGGATGAAATCCGCATCCCTGCGTTTTTCGCGCGAACGGTTCGGACGGAATTACAGGCGCAAAGTCCACACCATTGTCGTCGTGTCGGTTTCGTGATCCCCTTTGCACGCCGTCAGCGCGCTTTCCATGGAAACGGGCAGTTGCTTGTCGAAATCCTGCGTCGTCCAGTTGAACTCCGTCTGACCGATTTTCAGCGATTCGAGCATTTCGTTCACGCCCGCGTCAAAATCCATTTCCGCAAGTTTGCGGCAGGCGTAATCGGGGACTTCCGTGTATGTCACGGTGGCGTAAGTCTTGTTGTTGCGGAACGTCGTCGTGATTTCGATGTCGCCGTCGAACATATTGCGCCCTTTTTTGCGGGAATGATTGTAGTTGTCGTCGTTGAAAAGACCGACGTTGTACCACATTTCCGTCGTCGTGTCTTCCTTGATCGCCCTTTGCGCCAGCGTCGAACGCAGATTCGTAATCAGCGTCTGCATATCGTCAACCGATTTGTTCGCGCGGAATTTAGCCATTGCCATGCCGAAGCCGGCGATGCCGCCGACGGACAAGACGCCGATAATGGCAAGAACGCCCAGCATTTCAATCATTGAACGTCCCGTTTCATTACGGGCAACAGTCTTTTTCAATTCATTCTCCTGTCCAAAATGAAGAACAGCCGCATGGAAAATAAAAAACCGAAAAGGTTGTAATCATTCTAACAACCTTTTCGGACTGTGTATACAGATTTATTTACTTTTTATTACAAGACGGGTTTGACGTCCCAAATGTCCTGCGCGTACTGGGCGATTGTTCTGTCGCTGGAAAATTTACCCGAGCGGGCGATGTTCAAAATCGCCTTTTTGCCCCACGCGGACTTGTTCAGGAAATCGCGGTCCGTCTTTTCCTGAACGTCGATGTACGAACCCAAATCCGCCAGATGCAGATAGTAGTCGTTCGTCATGATGTTCTGGAAAATCGGCGTGAAAATGCCCGCTTCGTTCGGCGAGAACATATTGGAGGACAAAGCGTCCATCACGCGACGGATGCGCGTGTCGGAATTGTAATAATCCCAAGGACGATGCGTGCCTTCGGTGTGGATTTTCTGCACTTCCGGCGTCGTCAGACCGAACAGGTAGAAGTTTTCGTCGCCGACTTCTTCGCGAATTTCGACGTTCGCGCCGTCCAGCGTGCCGACCGTCAGCGCGCCGTTCATCATGAATTTCATGTTGCCGGTGCCGGACGCTTCAAAGCCCGCCGTGGAAATCTGTTCGCTGATGTCGGCGGCGGGGAACACGCGTTCCGCAATCGACACCTTGTAGTCGGGAATGAACACGACTTTCATGTATTTGTTCGCCGCGGGGTCGTTGTTGATGACGCGCGACATATTGTTGAACAGTTTGATGATCAGTTTCGCGAACGTGTACGACGGCGCCGCTTTGCCGCCCAAAACGTAGGTGCGCGGCGTGGCGGGCGTGATGCCGTCCTCTTTGATGCGCAGATAGTTGTGGATGATGTTCAGCGCGTTCAGCAGTTGGCGTTTGTATTCGTGGACGCGTTTGACCTGCACGTCGAACAGGGAATCCGTGTCGACCGTGTTGCCCGTCGTTTCCAGAATGATTTTCGCCAGTTTGCCTTTGTTGATTTTCTTGATTCTGAAAAATTCGTCGATGAACGCTTTGTCTTCGGCGTATTTTTCCAGTTTCTTCAAATCTTCCAAATGCGTAATCCACGACACGCCGATGCGTTCGCTGATGGCGTGCGCCAGTTCCGGATTCGCGCTCAACAGCCAGCGGCGCGGCGTTACGCCGTTCGTTTTGTTGTTGAAGCGTTCGGGCCACATTTCATAAAAATCGGGCGCCAGATTCTTTTTGACCAGTTCCGAGTGAATCGCCGCCACGCCGTTGACGGAGTGGGAGCCGACGATCGCCAGATTGCCCATGCGGACTTTCTTTTCGCCCGTTTCTTCAATAATCGACATGCGCGACAGTTTGCCGTTGTCGTTCGGGTACTGCTTGGACACTTTGTCCATCAGGCGCGCGTTGATTTCGTAGATGATCGTCATGTGGCGGGGCACGACTTTTTCAAGCAGGCGCACCGACCAGCGTTCCAGCGCTTCGGGCAGCAGGGTGTGGTTCGTGTAGCCCATGACTTTTGTCGTGATGTCCCACGCTTCGTCCCAATCCATGCCGTGAATGTCGACCAGCACGCGCATCAGTTCGGCGATTGCCAGCGTCGGATGCGTGTCGTTGAGCTGAATGGCGACTTTTTCGGGCAACTGGCGCAAATCCGAGTTGCTTTCAAGGAAGCGGCGCATGATGTCGCTGACCGCGCAGGACGTGAAGAAGTATTGCTGCAACAGGCGCAGTTCCTTGCCCTGTTCGACGTTGTCGGACGGGTACAGGACTTTGGAAATGGTTTCGGAGCGGATTTTCTTTTCCACCGCTTTGAAATAGCCGCCTTCGTTGAACACGTTGATGTCCAGTTCCATGGACGAACGCGCGGAGAACAGGCGCAAATAGTTCACCGTTTTGCCGCCGAAGCCGATGATGGGCATATCGTAAGGCACGCCGACCAGCGTTTCCGTGTCGACCCAGTTCGGCTTGCCGTTTTCGTAAACGACACGGCCGTAAACGGGAATCGTCACCGCGCGGTCGCTGCGTTCGATCTGCCACGGGGAACTTCTTTCCAACCACGAGTCAGCGGCTTCTTTCTGATAGCCGTTTTCAAAGTACTGCTTGAACAAACCGAACTGGTAGTTGATGCCGTAGCCGTAGCCGGGGATGCCCAGCGTCGCCATGGAATCAATGAAGCAAGCCGCCAGACGACCCAGACCGCCGTTGCCCAAAGCCGGATCGTATTCGGCGTCGACAACGTCTTTCAGCGCGATCGGATTATCCAGTTTCACATCGTCAAGCAGGTCGTAAATGCCCAGATTGTGCAGGTTGTTGACCAGCGAACGCCCGATCAGGTATTCGACGGACAGGTAATAAACGCGTTTGGGATTCGTTTCGGCATAGCGCGCCGCCGTTTCAAACATACGGTCTGTCGCGAATTCGCGCACCGCCAGAGCCAAAGCGCAGAACAAGTCTTCCTTGCTGGCTTCGCAAACCTGCTTGCACAGGGAGTATTTCAGGCAGTGTTCGATTTTCTCGGCGATCATCTGCGCCGTAATCGGTTTGTTTTCCGGTGTTTTCTTTGTCACTCGTTTTCCTCCAACAATGCGGATTCATAAAGAATCCAAAACTTTATGTGAGGCTTCTATATCAAAAAAAGGTAAACAAGTCATCAAAAAAGCGATGAAATTTGTTTTTGGCAAATTTTGTACAAAAAAATCGCGCGTTTCCGACAGTTGTTCGCAAGCGGGATGATGATTTTTTGAAGCGTATGGACAAAAAAATGAGCCTTTGTTAAAAAAATTGTCGTCTTTTGAATCGAAACGGGATATAATGCGACCGTATCGGTAAATCTTTTTGAAAAGGATGGCGTTATGTCTGAAAATCCCGAGATTGTCGCGAATGAAACCGCTTCGGCGCTGTTTTGCCTGAAACGCATTGATTCTCTGGCTGCGGCGGCGTACGGCGATTCAAAAGCCGCTTCGAGTGCGTTTGAGGAAATCGGCGCGCTGGCGGGCAGGGCGAAAACGCAAATCAACGCCTATTTGAAAAGAACGCTGAACAAGGAATTGATCGACTTTGACGACGGATATCCCGCGGAAATCGACGACAAGCTGGACGCCGTGTTCGATTGCGCGTTCGCTGACGGCGACGACCTTTGGCGTCAGCGGATGCAAAGCATTGAAACGAACGCTTCCGCCGCGGCGACGCTGGTCGCGAAACTGGAATCCGAAACGTCGATGTCGCTGGTTTGATTTAAGAGTTTGACCATGGAAAATACGGGATCGTCGGAACAGGAAGGATATTACGACATATTGCGCAACGCCGCGGGCGATTTGCTGATCGCCATCCGTGCGCGCGCGGGCGAACCGTCGCATCCGCGCATCGTGTACGACGGGCAGAAGCACGCTTTGCTGTACAGACAGCAGGGCTTTTCCGTCACGCTTGACTTCATTCATCCCGAAGTGCGCGGGGATTTGGCGCGCGCCGAAAAGGTGCTGGTCGTCGAATTTGAGGGGAACGAGGTCGTGCGCGAGTACGAAGTGCCGGTGCGCTATGTCAAAAAAATACCGATATCTTCCGACATTTACCTGAAAAAGAACGTGTGACGCGACGCAAGCGTTGAAAACTGCAAAAAACGGAGAGTGCGATGTCCGAAATTGAATTCCAAAAACAACTGCAAGAAAAGGAAACTCAACTGGCGCAAGACGCGAATGTCGTTTTGGACGGCATCCTGCAAGCCAACTCGACTTTTACCATTGACGATTTGAACGCTTACGCGGCGCAGAAAATCGAATCGTTCATCCGCACGCACGCCGCGCGCGAAGACGTTTCTCCGAAAGGGCAAATCGCGCTGCTGATGCGGGGAATCGACGTTTCCCGCCTGTCCGAGAAAGACCGCGAACGTCTTGCCGGCATCGGCTCCAAAACGCCCGAACGCGCCGCCAAAATCGTGCGCGCCGTTTACGCGCGGGGCAAAGCCGCCGAAATTTGCGCCGGTATCGAAAAGGCGATTAAAGCCAACGGCGTCGCCGGACAGGAATTTGTTGCGCTGAACGACGGACGCTACACGACGGCGCACGCCATCGAGCAGGAAAAAACGATTCTGGAAGTCGCCAGAGAAATGAAAGAACGCAAGGGCGACCCGAAAGCCGCCGCCGCCGCTTACGAGGCGGGCATGGCGAAAGGGCGCGGCGCGTTTCTGGAATTCCCCGCCACGAACGAATCTTTTGAAACGGCGGGCAAAAACGCCACGGCGATTTTGGGCTTTTCCGACATCGGCATTTTGAACGGACCTCCCGGCACGGGCAAATCCACGATTTGCCAAGCGGTCGCCTTTTCGCTGATCGCCGACGAATCGCACGCGTTGATGCCGGCAAACGCCAAAATCTACGCCACGTCGTCCAATCCGAAGGCTGCCGACGCCATTGCCAAGGATTTGCGCAAGACGCTCGCCATTCAGGACGCGCCTTCCGCGCCGCGCGCTTTGGGTGAAAATCCCTCGGCGGACGAAATCGCCACTTATGAGCTGGCGGAAAAGGAATACGCGGATTCAATCGTGCGCCGCAACGAAGCGATTGAGCACATCGCCGCGCGCATGGGCGGCAAATACGCCGACGCCGCGTCGCTGAACTACACGCCGGCGCAGATTGCGAAAATGAGCGCCGAAGCGGGTGCAAAAGGAGCGGAAATCGCCGGAAAATACGCCGAAGCGGACGCACGCGGCAAAGCGGCTCTCGACCGCGAACTGTTCAACGCGTATGTGCAGAACGCCTACAACGGCACCATTGGCGCGGACGACGCCGAACGCATTGAACAAATTTCCTTTAAGGGCATGATTGCCGACATGAACGCGGGCAAAGTGCCGCAGGGCAGTTACGTCGTCATCGACGAAGCGGGGTTGATGGGACGCGAAAATATGTGCGCCCTGATGAGCGCGGCGCGCGCCTCGAAAACGAAATTGCTTCTGGTCGGCGACAACTTGCAGATTCCGCCGCAGGAGGCGGGGCATCCGTTCGACATGATCGTGCGCGAAGTCGCCGTGCTGAAAGACGCGGACGGCAACACGCTGACGGACAAGGACGGCGTGCCTTTGGAAGACACGGGCTGTTCGCTGACGACAAAGAAAATCATGCGTCAGAAGAGCCCCGAAGAAGCGATTGCCGGCATTGATTTGCGCAACGGCGTCGCGCAGGACGGCTCCGAACCGCGCGGCATTTATGTGTACGCGGACAAAACGTACAACGGCGGCAAGGACGAAGCGATGCAGTTTGTCGACACGGACAAGGAAACGACGGCGCGCCTGATTGAAGATTATCTGGCGTTTTCCGACGAAAAAGGCGTCGACAAGTGCGTCGTTCTGGCGACGACTCAGGAAAAGGCGGACAAGTTGAACGACGCGATTCGCGCGGAAAAGAAAGCGCGCGGGCAAATCAATCCGCCGTTCGTTTCCCGCGGCGACAAGGAAATGGGCGACGGCGACCGCGTGATTTTCACGGCGGCGATGTCGTTCGGCAAAGTCGGCGTCAACCCCGGTGAAACGGCGATTTGCCGCACGGATCCGGAACATCCCGACGTGCTGACGTTGGAGATCGGCAAAAACACGGTTCAAATCGACATGAAAAACGCGAAAGAAAGCGAAAAGACGGACAATATGACGTCGTCGTTCGCTCTGCCTTTGGCATTGGCGCAGGGGATGTCGAAAAGCCGCGCTTTCCTGTCTTTGACGCGCGGGGACAAATTGGACGGTCCAAACGGGCTGGTCGCGTTCACGCGTCATCAGGATCAGATGTCGGCGTACATTTCCCGCGAAGCGTATGCGGACGTGGGCGCGCTGGCGAAAGACATCGTTCAGTTCCCGCAGGACATGAACGCGCACGATTTCATGAAGAAAAAGGAGCAGGCGAAAGCGCCCGCCGCCGTCGACGTGATGAAAAAAGCGCGCATCATGAGCCGCAAAATGCAGTACCGTCATCTTTCCGAACAAAAGAAACTGGCGGAAAAAGCGGCGATTCAGTCCGTTTTGAAGAATCGTTCCAACACGAAATAATCCTTTCGGACAATCCGACGAAAGCCTTTGACGCGAACGGTCAAAGGCTTTTGCCGTTTTTGCCGAGTTTTGTTGCTTTCGCCCGCGATTCGCGGTACAAGAAAAATATGTTGCAAAATGTGTTTGACAGTCGGATTTTTTTCTGTGCCGCCGCTCTTGCGGGTGCGGCGTCGTGCGTCGTGCCGCTGCTTTTTTTTAAAAAGGCGCGGTCAAAAGACGTTTATGCGGGCGGTTTTCCGGAATTGCCCGCCGCGAAAGGCAAAATCGCCGTCGGCGCGTTCGCTCCCGTGCTTTTGTCCGTCATCGCCGGCGCAATCGCCGTTTTTCTGGTTTTGTGGACGCTTGATTTCGATAAAACGGGCGCAAGCGGCTATGCCGACGCCGCCGTGTTCGCCGTGTTTCCCGTCTGCGCGGGAGTGTACGCCGTGAAAAAGGGAGTGTTCGCGTGACAGAGGCAAAACGGGCGCGCGGGCGGCTTTTTTCCCGCTTGTTTAAAAATTTGACCGCGCGGGCGCAGGCGGCGTCCCTGTGCGCGTACTGCGTCGATTCCGGCTGTTGCGGACAGAGTTTTTTCGCCGGCGGCGTTTACGGCGCGCAAAGCGCAGGGGTGTCCGTGACGAACGATCCGCGCCACGCGAACGTGCTGATTGTGACGGGCGCGTTCGGCAACAGGGCGGCGCCCGTCGTGCGCGAAATTTACGACAAAATGCCCGAACCCAAAGCGGTGATGGCTCTGGGCGTTTGCGCTTGCACGGGCGGAATTTTCGCGGATAATTACGCCGTTTTGTCCGACATCCGCTCCGTTTTGCCCGTTGACGTTTTCGTGACCGGATGCCCGCCCGCGCAGACCGATTTTTTGCGCGGCATTGCGGATTTGAAGAAAATAATCAGGGAAAAGGCGGTGCGCGATGAATGAAACGCATACGCTGACCGAATTCGCCGAGTACGTCGAATCGCACTTTTCAAAACAGGATTTGTTCGGACGCGCAATCGAAAACGGCGTGCTGACGTACGATGTTTTGAAATCCGAATTTTTAACGGTGCTTCAATTTCTGCGCGACGATCCCGCCTGCAAGTGCGATTGCCTTTTGGACGTGACGGCTTTGGACACGCGGCGCGACGCCGACCGCTTCGTGCTGGTCTACCATTTGTTGAGCACGATGTACGAACGCGTCGTCCGCTTGAAAATCCGCACGGATTCCGATTTGCCCGTCGCGTCCGTCATGTCGGTTTATCCGGCGGCGAACTGGTACGAGCGCGAAATCTGGGATATGTTCGGCATTGCGTTTTCCGAACACGACGATTTGCGCCGCATTTTAACGGACGAGGGCTTTCACGGCGAGCCTTTGAAAAAGGATTTCCGTCTGTCCGGCGAACGCGTTTTGCGCTTTGACCAAGCGCGCGGAATGTTCTACTACGCGCCCGTCAAAGATGCGGAAAACGCCGAAAATCTTTCCAAAATAACGGAGTTGGGGACATGAGCGAAGCCGGATGCTTTTTAAACATCGCCCCCGACGGCGCGTCCGGCTGCGGCATGGTGCGCCTGATTGCGCAGACAAAGGACGACAAAATCGCGGCGGCGGACATTCACATCGGTTTCGCGCACCGCGGCGTTGAAAAAACGCTGGAATACAAAAACGTCCTGCAAGGATTAACGTATTTCGATTCTTTGCGTATGCTGACGCCGTTATCGCAGGAACACGCTTTCGTGCTTGCCGTCGAAAAATTGTGCGGCGTCGAGGTGCCGGTTCGCGCGCGCCGCATCCGGCTGATTTTGGCGGAATTGAGCCGCATTGCGTCGCATCTGAACGCTTTGGGCGTCATGGCGGCGGAAATCGGGCAGAATCTCGCCGCCGCAATCGCCGCGCAGACAAACCGCAAAATCGCGTCCCTGACGGCTTTGGCGTGCGGCGCGCCCGTGCCGAAAGCCTTTTTCCGCGCCGGCGGGGTGAAAAGCGACGTGCCGGCAAACGCTCTTGCCGCCGTATGCGCGTTTTTAAAAGACGAACTGCCGGCCGTGATGAGCGAAATCTGCGCGCTGACCGTGGAAAACGCGCTGTTTGAAAGCCGCACGCGCGGCGTCGGCGTTATCGGCGGACAGGACGCGGCGGCGTACGGCTTGACGGGCGTGAATCTGCGCGCTTCGGGACACCGCTTCGACGTGCGCAAGGCTTTTCCCTACGACGATTACGACGCGTTTTCCTTCGAAACGCCGAGCGCGGCGCAGGGGGATTGCCATGCCCGCGCGCTGTTGCGTTCGCAAGAGATTTTCCAGTCCGCGCATTTGATAACGCAGGCGGTGCGGGATTTGCCCGACGGGGCTTTTTGCGCGCCCGAATTGACGTTAAGCGAAAGAAACCTCCCGCTTGCCGATTCGTCTTTGGCGGGGGTTGCCGCGCGGTTTGATTATTACGCGTCCGGCATGACGCTGGCGCGGGGCGAATCGTTCGTTTTGACGGAAGCCCCTTACGGCGCGTTCGGCGTGTATCTTGTGTCGGACGGCGGAATCACGCCGTACAGGTGCCGTATTCGCTCGGCGGGCTTCGCGCATTTGCAGGCGTTGAAGCAAATGGCGAAAGGGTGCGATTTGCAGGACGTGCGCCTGATTTTCGCGTCTTTGGACATTCAGATGCCGGAGGTTGACAGATGAGCGGGTCGTTGACGGATGTCGAAATTGTCGTGGACGGCGCGGCGGTGCGCGTGCCGGAGGGGACGATTCTGATTGACGCGTGCGAAAAGGCGGGCGTTGATTTCGTGCGTCCGAAAGCAGACCTGCTTTTAAAATCGGACGTTTACGGCGACGTGTATCTGGTCGAAGCGAACGGGGAGTGCGTGCGCGCGTGCGACGTTTCCGTCAAAGAGGGCATGGTCGTTTCGACGCGTTCGGCGCGTTTGGACAAGGCGCGTTTTGAAACGGTGGAAAAACTGATGCGCATCCACGCGCCCGAGTGTATGACGTGCGAAAAGGCGGGCGACTGCTTTTTGCAAAAATTGCGCGCGCGGTACTACAAAAAGGACACGAGCGGCTTTCCCGCCCGAAAAAGCGAACCGGCGTTCGATTTGAACGCGTTTGTCGCGCATCATCCCTCGCGGTGCGTCGGATGCGGGCGGTGCGTCGCCTATCTGACGGAATTTGCGGGCTCGTCCGAACTCGCGCTGGAAAACGGCAGGATAAAACTGCTGAACCCGAAAGGTCTGACGTGCGAATTTTCCGGCAATCTGACGGACGTTTGTCCGTTCGGCGCAATGACGTCGAAAATCGAAAAACAGGGATTGCGCCCGTGGAATTTGACCGTCGCGCAAAGCATTGATTTAAGCGACACGGTCGCCGCCGACGTGCGCGCCGCCGCCGCGAACGGAGTCATCGCCCGCGTCATGCCCGCTTCAAACGGCGACGCCGGCGATATGTGGCTGTCGGACAGGGCGCGTTATTCTTTCGACGCGCCGGCAATCAACCGCATCGACAAGCCGTATGTGCGCAAAAACGGCGCTTTGACGGCGTGTTCGTGGAAAGAGGCGGCGCGGGCGATCGCCGAAAAATTGAACAAGACCGCGCCCGAAAAGGCGATCGCTTTCGCGGGCGGATACGCCGATTGCGAAAGCATGATGGCGTTGCAGGACTGGTTTGAATCTTTGGGCATGACGGCGTGCGACGTGTACGGGCGGGCTTTTTACGCCGAACCCGAAGCAAAAGCGTCGTGGCTGTTTAACACGCATTTGGACGGCGTCGCGCAAGCGGACGCTTTGCTGATGGTCGGGGTCGACGTGCGTTCCGCCGCGCCGACGCTGAACGCCCGATTGCGTCAAAATCCCATGCCCAAAGCGTTGATCGGCGTGCCGGTCGGACTGACGTACCCGTACACTTATCTGGGCAATTCGCCGGAAATTTTAAACGACATCGCGCAGGGAAAATCGGCTTTTTGCCGCGTGCTTGAACAGGCGAAGCGTCCGATGATCATTGTCGGACGGGACGCTTTGGCGCGTGCGGACGGCGGCGCGGTTTCGGGCGTGTGCCGCCGCATCGCCGACGAATGTAAAATGGTGCGCGAGGACTGGAACGGATTTAATTTTCTGGCGGATTTTCCGGCTGAAACGGGCGCGCTCGCGCTGAATTTCATCAACGGGGAGCCGCTGACGCCGCGCTTGGACGAATTCGATTTCGTGTACGCGCTGGGCGCGCAGATTCCGCCCGAAAAAACGCAAGGAAAATTCGTCGTGTATCAGGGCATTTTCGCATGCGACACCGCCTGCGCCGCCGACGTCGTCCTGCCGTCGCTGTCCGGATTTGAAAAAAGCGCGACTTTCGTGAATTTGGAGGGACGCGCCCGCCGCACGACGCCCGTTCTGCCGCCGCTGAATCTGGCGCGCGAAGACTGGAAAATCATACGGTTTCTCTCGGAATACACGAACGGCGCGGTGCTTCCGTACGATGATTCGGACGACGTGCGCGATCATCTGGCGGGGCGGAGCGTCATTTTTTACAATCAGGGCGAAAAATGCTATGCCGACTGGGTGGATTTCGGCACAAACGAACCGCTTGAAAACGCGCCGTTTGCGCTGAACGGCGGATTCGACGCGCCGTATTCCAAAACGATGACCGACGCGTTCAAGGCGCGGGGAGGCGTGGAATGAACTGGGAAAACGCGGCGATGCAAATGATTGTTTTTTGCGGCGTGTGCGCGCTTTTCGCCGTGCTGGAAGATCTTGTGCGCGCCCGTGTTTTGATGTGCCGCGCGCCCGCTTTATCCGCCCGCTTGACCAAAGCCGTCCGTCTGCTTTTCGCGCAAACGCTTGTGCCGCAAGAAAGCGCGCCGTTCGTTTTCTGCGCTTTGCCCGCCGTTGCTTTCACATTCGTTTTAAGCGCGTTCGCAAGCGCGGCGCAGGCGGGATTCGACGTTTTCGGCGCGGTGTTCGCGATTTACGGCGCGGCGCTGGCTTTCGTCCTGTGCGGCATGGTGTCGTCGTCGCGTTTCGCCTTGATCGGCGCGGCGCGGGGATTGACCCGCCTGTGCGCCGTCGCAAGCGTCTTTTCCGTGTTGGCGGCGGCAATCGCCGTCAGCGCGCGTTCGCCCGATTTTACGGCGATTCAAAACGCGCAGAGGAATATCTGGTTTATCGTGCCGCATTTTCCGCTGTTTTTGATTTACATGGCGGGAACGCTGGCTTTGACGAACATTTGCGGCGGCGAAAGGGAGAAAGAGATTGCGCGCGGCGTTGAAACCGAGTACGCGGGCGCGCCGTATTTCGTTTTGCGTCTGACGCGTCTGCTTGCCGCCGTTTTTTTGTCGGTCGCGGGGGCGTATTTGTTTTTGGGCGGCGGATTGTCGCCTTTCGGCAGGATTTTGGAAAACGGCGGCGTTTGGCTGGCGGTGAAATCGGCGGTGCTGTTCGCTTTTGTCCGTCTGGCGCGCGACGTCGTGCCGGTGATGAAAACGGGCGCGTTTGTCAAAACGGCGTTCACGCGCGTTTTGCCGTTCTGCCTGTTCTGGTTGTTCGCAAGCGCGGGCGTGAGTCTGATGCTGACGGGAGGCGCGCCGTGAAAAACATTTTTAAAACCGTCAAAATCGCATGGGCTTATCTGACCGGACGCGGCGCGGCGTCGGCGTACCGCGATCTGCCTTACGACACGGGCGCGCGCGTTGTGAAAATCCCGTGTTTCAACGAAGCGTGCGTCGGGTGCAAACTGTGCGAGAAAATCTGTCCGGCGGGGGCGGTGCGCGTCATGGCGGACAGGAGGAACGAACAATGGAAAATGAAATCTTTTTCCTTGAATGAAAATTTGTGCGACGGGTGCGGACTGTGCGTCGAAGCCTGCCCCGCCGCCGCGCTTGTCCTTTCGGAAAGCAAGAGGGGTGAAAATGGCTGAACGGGAGGTTTTTTTCGCGCTGGCGGGACTTTTTCTGTGCGGTTTCGCGGCAAGCGTTTTCATGCGTTCGCTGTTGAACGCGCTGATGACGCAGACGGCGGCGACGCTGGTTTTGTCCGTTCTGACGGCTTGTTTCGAGCAGGGGCGCGCGGCGTTCGCGCTGTTTGCGCTGGCGTTGATCTGCTTTGCGGTGTTCGTTTTGTTCGGCGCGGCGACGGGACGCGTCGGCGACGATGAAAAGCCTTTGCCGCGCAAAATTTACGCTTTGACCGCCTTTTTCGTTCTTGCCGCCGGCGTTGAAACGGCGGTTTTGTGCCGGAACACCGCTTTTGCCGTGCAGATTGAAGCCTTGACGCGCAAAGCCGTTTTTCCCGCTTTTTTCGGCGGCAACGCGCAGATTTTGATGCTGTGCGGCGCGTTTGCGGCGGTGTGCGTCGTTGGCGTGGTTGTCATGTGCAAACGGGATGCGCCGGACGGGGCGGATGCGGCGAAAAAAGGAAACTGACATGACGGTTTTTAACATTTTATGCTTGGTTTCGGGCGCCGTTTTCATCGGGTGCGCCGGCGTTTTGCGCCATAACGGGAATTTTTTAAGAATGTTGATGAGTCTGCACGGCGTTTTGTGCGCGCTGGGCGCGGGATTTTGTCTGACGGCGGCGGTTTACGACGACCCGTCGGGCGCGGCGGCGGGTTTGTGCGTGCTGTTTTTCGCCGCCGTTTCGCTGACGGTTTCCCTGTCGGCGTATTACGTTTATTTGAAAAAGCACACGCAAGAGGACGGAGCGCCATGATATTCGTGTTTGTTTTGTTTGCCGCGTGCCTGATAGTTTCCGGCGTGTTTTTTCGTCAAAAGGACGCCGCCGTTTTGCCCGTCTGCGCGACCGTTTTGTTTTTAAGCGCGTGCGTGTGCGCGGGCGACGCTTTGCGGCTGTGGTCTTCGGACGCGCAAATCGAGTACGTTTTCGCGCCGTTCGTCACCGTTTTCAAGCAAAAGTATTATTGGCAGATGAGTTTTGACGGCGTGTCGTCCTGCGCCGCGTTTTTTGTCGCGGCGGCGGCGTTTTTGCTTACGGCGGCGGTTTTGGCGCGCAAGGGCGATTTTCCGGCGCGCAACGCTTTTTATCTGTTCGGCGCGTGCGTCGGGGCTTTTTTATGTTTCGGCGCGCGCAACGTCTTTCAGTTTCTGGCGGGCTGGGAAATCGCGGGCGTGTCGGCGGGCATGACGGCTTTTTGTTTTGACGGGGCGCAGGCGGCGATGACGGCGCGGCGGCGGTTCCGGCTGTACGGGGCTTTGGCGGACGCGCCGCTGTACGTTCTGCTGGTCGCGGCGTGCGTGCGCGGGCAATCGTACGATTTGGCGGGAACGCAGGATTTGAGCGCGCCTTTATTCGCCGTTTTGTGCGGCGCGTCTCTTTTGGCAAAAATGAAATGCCTTGCCGTTTTGAACGAAGCGCAAACGCCTTGCGCCCCGCTGTTTTTCGCGGCAGGCGTTTTCGGCGCGGGCTACGCCTACTTCTTTACGGGGTTCGCGCCCGCCGCGCTGGAATTTTCTTTCGAGCCGGTGTTTGCGGCAATCGCGGGGCTTTGGCTTTTGACGGCGGGCGGATTGCTGTTCAAACGCCGCTTCGGAGTCAAGGGCGTGTCGCGCGCCCGAAAAAAGCGGCGGATGTTTTTCGCGATTTTGGGACGGCGGCTTGCCGCTTTGCGCGAAAAGGCGCGTTTGGAATCGCTGACGCCCGCGCCGGCGCGCGCTTTGTCGGCTTTCGCGCGGGAGATGCACGCGCGCCGCTGTCCGTACGCGGCGGCTTTTCTGATTTGCGCGGCGGGCGTTGCCGTCTGCCTTGCGTTCGCTTTTTTACTGCGGGGTGACAAATGACACCGACGGCGCATTTTTCCCTTCTTCCCGTGATTATCGGTCTGCCTTTTTTGGGCGCATTCTGCGTTTCGCTGATTTACGGCGCGGAGAACGTCGTGGCGCGCAACGCCAAGAACGTCGGTCTTTTGGTGTCCGGCGTCGCGCTGGCTCTGGCGCTGTTCGTGATGTTCAAATTCGATTTCGCGGCGGGCGGCTTGCAGTTCGAGTACGAAAAAACGGGCATTAAATCGCTGTTGTTAAGTTGGAAACTGGGCGTGAACGCGCTGTCCGCCGTGTTTGTGCTTTTGACGGCGTTTTTCGCGTTCGCCGCCGTTCTCATTACGCCGCGCGCCCTGCCGAACGTCAAAGTCTTTATGATCATGACGCTGATTATCGAGGGGTTTTTGCTGGGCGCGGTGTGTTCGCGCAATCTGTTCCAGTTCTTTTTGTTTCACGAAGGCACGTTCATTCCGCTGTTCATGCTGGGCGCGGTGTGGGGCGAAAAGAACGGCGGCGACGGCGTGCCGTTCAGCCGCTACGGATATTTCTTTTTATCGACGATTTTGTTTTTCTTCGGCGTTTTATATCTGCACGCGCAGACGGAATCTTTGGATTTGGACGCTTTGGCGCGGCAGGAGTTTTCGCCGGACGTTCAAGCGGTTCTGCTTGCCGTGTTTCTGCCGTCCTTTATGATTAACGCGCCGTTCGCGCCATTTCATCAATGGTTTGTCAAGGCGCAGTCCGACACGCCGACGCCGTGCCTTTTGATTTTGTCGGGCGCGCTGTCGAAAGTCGCTTTGTACGGCACGCTGGCGGTCGTTGTGCCGTTGAGCGCGGGGGCGATGGCTTCGTATGCGCCTTTGCTGATGACGTGGGCTGTTTTGTCGGCTTTGTTCGCGTGCGCGTCGCTGCTGACGGTCAGGGATTTGAAAGAAAAAATCGTTTACGCGCAGATGTGCCTGTGCGCGCTGACGGTGTGCGCGGTGTTTTCCCTGCGTATGCAGGCGGTGTTCGCCGTTTTGCTGTTCTGTCTGGCTCAAAGCGCGGTTTTCGCCGTCTTTATCGTCGTTTTGACGTTTTTGTTCGACCGTTTGCAAAGCGCGGACGTGTCGCGCGTCAGAGGCTTGGGGGCGGAAATCCCCGCTTTCGCCGCCGCGTTTTTTGTCGCGGGGGCGTGCTTTGCCGTGTTGCCGGCGACGCCCGTTTTCATGCCCGTGTTTTTGCTGATTGAAAACATCTTCACCGTGCATTATGCGTTCGGCGTCGCGGCTTTGGCGGGCGTGACGGGGCTGTTCACCGCCATGGCGAATTTGTACGCCGGCATTATTTCGGGCGAGCGCGAGCGCACGTTTTTCCCGTACGCCGATTTGAACCGCCGTGAAAAAACGCTTTCCGGCGTGATGTTCGCCGTTCTGTTCTGCCTTGCCGCGTATCCGGATGTTTTGACGCTGCCGTGTTCGGCGGGGGCGCGCGTGCTGTCCGCCTTTTTGACGGCGGCGGGGGAGGGATGAGATGCCCGATTATTCGCTGATGATTGAAAAAGGTTTGTTCGCGGCGTTTGCGGCGATGATTTTTTGCGCCGCCTTTCTGTCCAAGCGCAAGGGCGCGGCGTTTTGCGACGGATTGACGGGCGTTTCGCTGGCTTTGGCGGGTCTGCTGTTTTACGAGCGCGCTTACGACCGCTTTGTTTTGTGCCTGATGACTCTGGCGTCGTTCGCCGTTTATTTGTGCGCGCGCGACTGGCTGAAATACAAGAAATTCGTCGAGCCGGAGTTTTTCATTTTGTATCTGGCGAGCGCGGCGGGCATGGTGAGCGCGGTGCGCGCGGACGATTTCGTCGTGCTGTTTTTGTCTTTGGAACTGGCGCAGGCGGGGCTGATTTTCCTGACGGGCTACAAAAGATACGGGATGCGTTCGACCCGCGCCGCCGTGCAGTACAACGCTTCCGCGATTGTCGGAACGGCGGTCTTTTTGACGGGAGTCGTCTTTTTGTACGCGGCGGCGGGACAGACGGAATATCGCGCGCTGGCGGCGGTTTTGGCGGGGCAGAGCCTGAACGGGATTGCCGCGGCGGGCGTGCTTTTCACAATGGCGGGATTGATGATTAAAGCGGGAATCGCGCCGTTTCATTGGTGGTTCGCCGATGTGACGGAGGGCGCGCCGACGCCGGTTTCCGCGTTCATTTGCGTCGTGTGGCGGCTGTGCCTTTTGTGCGTTTTGGCGAAGATTTGCGAATTTGCGTTCAAAGAGGCGGCTTTTGACGGACGCGCCTTTTTGTCCGTTTGCGGCGTGCTGACGGTCGCCGCCGGTTCCGTGTCCGCGTGCCTGCAAACAAACGTCAAGCGGCTGGCGGCTTTCACGGTCATGACGGGAAGCGGTTTCGCGTTGAGCGCGATTGCGTCGGGAGCGTATCCGTCCCTGCTGTTTTTGATGATTGTCGAAACCGTTTTGTACGCGGGGCTGTTCGCCGTTGTTCATTGCTTGCGCACGGGCGACGAATTGAGCGAGGACATCGCGTCGCTGAAAGGCAAGGGGCGCAATTCCCTGTTGCGCGGCGCGCTGTACGCGATGATTTTCGTCGGATTGACGGGCTTGCCGCCTTTCGCGGGGTTTTGGGGCAGATATTTTCTTTACCGCGCGAACGTCATTGACGGGCGTTCCGCAAGCGTTGTGATTTCGCTGGCTTTTTCGACGTTGCTGGCTTACGCGTATTTGAAAATCGTGCGCCTGCTGTACGCCGACGTGTCCGGCGACGATTTCGATTTTACGCCGCCGTCCCTGCGTCCGATTATCATCATTGCGGCGGTGTGGGGCGTGTTTTTAATGGTTTGGGTCGTGCGGTTGAGCGCGTTTGTGCAGAAAACGGGATTTTAGGAGGATTGAAATGAAAACGCCGGACGGGTGGAATTACGCGTATGTCGATGAGATTGACGGGACGAACGCCGCGCTGAAACGCGATCCCGCCGATATGAAAATTTTGCGCGCGGGCGTGCAGACGGCGGGCAGGGGGCGGCTGACGCGCGTGTGGTCGTCGCCGCTCGGCAATTTGTACACGTCGCTGTGCTTCAAGGTTGAAAACGCGCGGGCGGCGGCGGGATTCAGTTTCGTCACGGCAATCGCTTTGTGCGAAGCGTTGCGCGCTCTGGACGGGAAATCGGCGTATCTGTGCAAATGGCCCAACGACGTTTTGGCGGACGGCGCGAAAATTTCGGGCATCCTGCTGGAACTGATTGAAAAGGACGGCGCGCGCTATCTGATTGTCGGCATCGGCGTGAACGTCGAATCCTATCCGCAGGTCGCGGGGGTATTGTATCACGCGACGTCCCTGCGCCGTCAGGGGTGCGGAGCGTCGTGCGGCGCGCTTGCCGAAACGCTGTACGAACGCTTTGATTGGTGGAAAAAACGCTATGAAAATGACGGGTTGGCGGCCGTTCTGGCGCGCTGGACGGACTTGGCGAGGGGAATCGGCGAACAAATCACGGTGTCTTTGGCGGACAGGCGGATGACGGGGATTTTTTCGGGACTTGATAAAGACGGCGCTTTGTTGTTAAATGCGGACGGCAACACCGTGCGCGTCACGGCGGGCGACGTGTTTTTTGGCGATAATGAAGAAAGAAAAGATAAAGGCAATGCAATCTGACGGTTTGGAAAATCAGGAATATATCAGCGTATCCGACAAGGGATTTTATTTTACGGCTTTGGGCGGCGTCGGCGAAATCGGCATGAATTTCGGCTTGTACGCGTGCGACGGTCGGTGGCTGGCGGTCGATTGCGGCTTGGGGTTTGCGGGCGACGGATTGCCCGGCATCGACAAACTGCTGCCCGATCCCGCTTTCGCGCAGACGATCGCGCCGAACCTGACGGGGCTGATTATCACGCACGCGCACGAAGACCACATCGGCGCGGTGGTGCATTTCTGGCAATATCTGCGCTGTCCCGTGTACGCGACGCCGTTCGCGGCGGAAATCCTTGAAGACAGGTTCGCCGAAGCGGGCTTGCTCGGACGCGTGCCTTTGCGCGTGATTCACGGCGGCGACGAACTGGATCTTTCCCCGTTTGAAATCGAAACCGTCGAACTGAATCATTCGATTCCCGAACCTTTGACGCTGTTGATTCGCACGCCTTACGGCTCGGTGCTGCACACGGGCGACTGGAAATTCGACCCCGAACCCGTTTTGTCAAAGCCCGCAAACGAGAAAAACGTTAAAAAATTCGCCAAAGAAAAGCCGATTGCGCTGATCGGCGATTCGACCAACGTGTTTGTCGATCACGACGGGGCAAGCGAAGCGGACGTGCGCCGCCGCCTTGTCGATTTGTTCCAAAAGCGCGAAAGCAAACGCATCGTCGTGACGTGTTTCGCGTCCAACGTCGGCAGAATGGAAAGCATCGCGTCCGCGGCGGCTCAATGCGGACGCGACGTGTGCCTGATCGGACGCTCCTTGTGGCGCATCGAGGGCGCGGCGCGCGCGGCGGGATATTTCAAGGACGTGCCGGAATTTTTAACGCCGGAGGAAGCGCAGGATTTGCCCGCCAACCGCGTCGTTTACATTTTGACGGGCTGTCAGGGCGAACCGCGCGCCGCTTTGTCGAATTTGTCCTACGGCGTTTTGAACACGCTGTCTTTGGACAAGGGCGACACGGTGATTTTCTCGTCGCGCGCCATCCCCGGCAACGAACAGGCGATTGCGAACATTCAAAACCGCTTTATCGCCAAGGACGTCGAAGTCGTCACGTCGGCGCAAGTGCCGGACGTACATTCGTCGGGGCACGCGAACCGGAGCGACATGGAACGCCTGTACCGCGCGGTCAAGCCCGCCGTCGCGATTCCCGTTCACGGCGAAATCGCGCATTTGACGGAACACGCGGCTTTGGCGCGCGCTTGCGGCGTTGAAAAGACCGTTGTCATTCACGACGGCGACGTTGTGCGGCTGGCTCCCGACGGGGTGGAAATCGTCGGGCAGGTGCAAACGGGCGTGCTGGCGGTCGACGGCAAGAAAATCATTCCCGTCAACGCGGACGTGATTCGCAAACGGCGCAAAATGCTGTCCGAAGGCACCGTCGTCGTGACGCTTGTTCTGGATAAAAAAGGCAAAATGCTGGGTGAAGCGCAAGTGTCCGCCGTCGGTTTGATTGACGCGGACAGCGACGACATGACGGCGTTGAAGCAGTCCGTGCGCGAACAAATCGAGGCTCTGGACGCCGCCAAGAAAAAAGACGACGCGATTGTCGCCGACACCGTGAAAGCCGGCGTGCGCAAAAGCGTCATGCAGACGCACGGACGCAAGCCGATGGTTGAAACGCATTTGGTCAGGATTTGAGAATGAAAGCGTTTTTCTTTGCCGCCGCCGTGTTCGCCCTTGCCGTTTGCGCGGGGATGTATGTGACGCGCCCGCGCGAAACCGCGTCCGTTCTGCCGCTGGATTTGACGCAGGCGGCGAGCGTGCAAGCCGACGCGTCCGACGGGCAAATTCCCGCGCCCGAAGAACAGGAAGCCGCGCCCGACGACGCGGAACCGTCCGTCGTTTTTCCGCAGAACGTGACCCTCGGCACGAAAGAATGTGCCGCGCTGGTGCGCAAAAAAATGCTTGAAAGCGCGGCGTACGTTCCCGAAATTTCAACGACGGGGGAAAACGTCGCTCCGGCGGATTTGCCCGATGAAAACGCGTCCGCGTTCGACGACGCGGTCGTTCCCGTCATTGTGAAATTAAGACGCGCGTATGATTCGGGACGCGAGCCGGTGCGCGCCTTGCCCGTTTTGACCGTGCGCCTGAAAGACGGCAAAGTGTACTTGAACGACACGCCCGTGCCGCCGGACGATTTGGAAATTCTGCGCGCCGCGTGCGGTTCAGCGGCTCATTAACTGTTGCAGGGAATCGCGGTTCGCCTTGATCAGTTCCATTTCTTCGGGCGAAACGGGGACTTTCGGCGGGACGTATTCCTCTTTGCGCGACACCGTCAGGCGCAGTTGTTCCTCCAATTTGTTTTTTTCCGATTGCGTCAGCGACGCGTTCGCTTGCAGGGCGCGGATTTGGTTGTCGATCTGCTTGGCGAAAGCGTCGTATTTTTCCGCTTGAATCAGATAGGACAACGCTTCGCGGATGATGCGCTCCAAATGAAAGAAGCGGTCGACCGTCCAATCGCGTTTTTCCAAAAATTTCCGCGATTCTTCGGGGTAATCCCGCGACGGATTGACGCTCGCGTACGCCAAAGAGGACTCTTTGCCGCTTTTTTTCAGCCATTCGGCGTACGCCGTCCAGTCCGTTGAAAATTTCGTCAGTTCCTCAAACGAAATCGGCTGAATGGCGCCGGCGTCCTTTTCGGACAGGGGCGTTTGCGTGGAAACGGCTTTGGGTTGCAGGCGCGATTCTTCGGGACGCATCCGCGCCTGACACGGCGCAATGCTCAAAAAGATGCCCGAAAGGGCGGCGATTGCTTTTTTCATAACGGTTTTCGCTTCTATTTTTACGCTTTTGGGTTATTATAAATCGCGGACGTTTCAAAACAATTAAGTTTTTAAAGGTTTTTCATGCGTGCTTTGAAATTGTGCTTTTTGGCGGACGACACGCCTCCGGCAAGCAAGGCGTTGGCGTTTTTGACCGGACGCTACGGCAACACGGCGTTTTCAAAATCCGACGTCGCGGTCGTGCTGGGCGGCGACGGATTCATGCTGCAAATGCTGCACAAATGCATCCGCTACGGCAAGGCGCTGTACGGCATGAATTGCGGCACGGTCGGGTTTTTGCTCAACCGTTTCAGCGTGGACGATCTGCCCGCCCGCGTCATGAACGCCGAACCGATCGCGCTTCATCCGCTGAAAATGACCGCGCAATGCGCCAGCGGCAAAATCCGCGAGGGGCTGGCTTTTAACGAAGTGTCCCTTTTGCGCCAGAGCAGGCAGGCGGCGGAATTGCAAATCAGCGTCGACGGCATGACGAAACTGGCGCGGCTGGTGTGCGACGGCGCGCTGGTGTCCACGCCCGCGGGCAGTACGGCGTACAATTTTTCCGTTCACGGTCCCATTTTGCCGCTGACCTCCAACGTGCTGGCTTTAACGCCCGTCAGCGCGTTCCGTCCGCGCCGCTGGCACGGGGCTTTGCTGCCCGAAACGGCGGAAGTGACGTTCGACATTCTGGACGGCGCGAAACGTCCCGTCAGCGCGGTGGCGGACTTTACGGAAATCCGCAACGTGCGCAAAGTGTCCGTGCGTCAGGCGCGCGACGTGTCGATGATGCTGTTGTTTGACGCCGATTATTCGCTGGAAGACCGCGTTTTAAACGAGCAGTTCCTGACTTGATTACCAGATGAAAGCGGGCAGAACCGCCGTGACGGAACAGTCGTACTGGTGCAAAAGCGTCGTCAGGCGCGCGCCGGACGGTTCTTCGCCGCGCCGGATGCCCAAATCTTTCGCGTGCACGCCGCCGGCGACGAATATCGCGTCCAATCCCGCGTAATTCGCCCCCGCGATGTCCGTCGCCATCGAATCCCCGATGACCGCCACGCGCGATTTGTCCCGCGTTTTCAGCCCTTCCAGACAATAATTGAAAACGCTGGTGTCCGGCTTGCCTTTCCAAAAGATGTTGCCGCCGACTTTCTGGTACTGCGCCGCCAAGGCCCCCGCGCCGACCAAAATTCTGCCGTTCTGCATGATGAACGGGTCGGGGCAGGCGCAAATCAGCGGCAGACGGCGCGACAGCCAAATGCGGAAAAACGGGTCGTACTTGTCCATTGAATCCTGCGAACCGAACGTGCCGGTCGCAAAAATGAAATTCGCGTCGTCAATCGTTTCCACGCGCTTGTAATCCAGCGTCGCGTAATCCGCCCAGTATTCGTCGGGTCCCAGATGAAAGCATTTTTTGCCCAGTTTCGCAAAGAAGGAATCCGTGCGCGCCAGCATTTCGTGGTACATCACTTCGCCCGCGGTCAGCAGTCCCGTGTACAGATGACGCTTGACCCCCATGCGCTCCAATTTTTTGACGGCGGCGGCGTTGCGTCGCGGCGTGTTGGACAGGAACACGACTTCCTTGCCTTGTTCTTTCAACTGCGCCAGCGTGTTGAACACGCCGTAGCACAGGCGGTCCTCCTCGTAGACGACGCCCCACAAATCGACGATAAACGCGTCGTAAGCCGCTGTTAAAGCCCGCACGCCCGTCAGATACGGTATAGTGTTATGCACCTTTTTTGTGTCCTTTTTTTGCTTTCGGAACAGTTATAGCACGCTTGCCCGTCTTTTTCAAAGCCTTTACGGTTTTCTTTTTCGCGCACGGCGTTTCGGGCAGCGTTTCCAGCGATTTCAGCGTCGATTTCAGCGTGTAGCCGTCAAACCGCTGAACGACCTCGCTTGCCGCGCCGGTCGCGCCGTAGCGCACGTCCGCTTCGTACAGGGGGGCGCCGTCGTTGCCGTCTTTCGCCCCCATGTCGTTGTAAAACGCCAGATTGAAAAGCCGGTCGCCGTTCGCGTCCGCTTCGCTTGCGACGGCGTTGACGAAATGCAGGGAGTCCGCTTTGGACGCGTCGTAAACGTAGGACGAGAAAATCTTTTTGCCGTCCGCCGCCGCTTGAAGCAGGGCTTTTGTCTGCGCAACGGGAAACAGAACCGAGCGCGGCAGAGCCATTTCTGCGGGCAGGGGGTGCGTCAGCGTGATTTTCTTTTTGTCCGCCTCGCACACGCCGATTCCCGCGACGTCGGGCGTTTCGCTTTCGTCCGACCAAGACTTGAATTCAAAAAAACAGCCGTCGGCGGACTCTTTGGTTTCCTGCCGGAAAGACGATTTTTCAACGCCGTTGATGTCGTAGGCGACGGTCAGGTCGGAGTGCGTTTTCGTTTCATAGGAATCGCAGTTTTTCCGCACTTCATAGGTCAGAGAGCCGGACGCCGCGACGACGGACAGCGCGCCGCCTTTCGTTTCGTAAAGCGACCAGTCGTACACCGCCTTGTGAGGCGCGATTTTTACCGGATTTTCCGCGCGCGCCGCCTTTGCGCCCGTCCATGCGGCGAAAGCGCAAATCAGGGCGTAAAACAGCCGCCTGCCGAAGATGTGTAATCGAAGAAACGTCACGGGTGAACCTGCTTTTTTTCACAAGATAGAGGATTTTTATGAAAAAGGCAGTATTTTTTTACTTTTTTTTCGCCCCGATAATTGCTTTTTTGCTTTATTCGCGGTATAAATACCCGATTTTAAACTTTTAATCAGGAATTGGATTAAAACTTAATGGCATGCATCGTTCAAAAATTCGGAGGCACGTCCGTTGCGGACGTTGAAAGAATCCGGAACGTCGCGCTGAAAGTCAAACAGGAATACGACGCGGGCAATCAGGTCGCCGTCGTCGTGTCCGCCATGGCGGGCGTGACAAACCAGTTGGTTAAATTTTGCGACGAGATCGCCCCGCGGCGCGATCAGTCCGAATACGACGTCGTCGTGTCGACGGGCGAACAGGTGACGATCGGTTTGCTGGCGCTGGCTTTGCAGACTTTGGGCGTTCCCGCGCGCTCGTGGACGGGCTGGCAGTTGCCCGTGCTGACGGACGACGCTTTTTCAAAAGCGCGCATCCAAAGCATTGACGTGACGCAAATGCGCGAAACGATGAACAAGGGCGTGGTTCCCGTCGTCGCCGGTTTTCAGGGCGTGACGGCAAACGGACGCATCACGACGCTGGGACGCGGCGGGTCTGACACGTCGGCGGTCGCGCTGGCGGCGGCTTTGGGCGCGGACAGATGCGACATCTACACGGACGTCGACGGCGTGTACACGACCGATCCGCGCATCGTCAAGGCGGCGCGCAAACTCGATAAGGTCACTTACGAGGAAATGTTGGAAATGGCGTCCTTGGGCGCAAAGGTTTTGCAGACGCGTTCTGTGGAATTGGCTATGAAATATCAGGTGAATCTGCGGGTGGTTTCCAGTTTCGAGGACAAACCCGTCGGCACCGTTATTTGTGATGAGGAAAACATCGTGGAAAAAGAAGTTATCAGCGGCATTACTTACACCAAAGACGAAGCGAAACTGACGCTGGCGGGCGTTCATGACAAACCGGGCGTGTCCGCCGTCATCTTCAACGCCATGGCGCAGGCGAACATCTGCGTCGACATGATTGTCCAGACGGACGCCGCCGACAAGCAGTCCACGGACATCACGTTCACCCTGCCGGAACTGGATTTGCCCAAAGCGCGCGAAATTCTGGAAAACATGAAAGACGAACTGGGCTTTACGACGCTGGTCGCCGATACGGACATCGTCAAAGTGTCGCTGGTGGGCGTCGGTATGCGCACCCACGTCGGCGTGGCGCAAAAAATGTTCCAGACGTTGAGCGACAAAGGCATCAACATTCAGGCGATTTCGACTTCTGAAATCAAAATCAGCGTCGTCATCGCGAGCGAATATGCGGAACTGGCGATTCGCGCCCTGCACGCCGCGTTCGCCTTGGACGTGAAGCCCGTATAAGTTCGCGGGTTTGATTTCGGGAGGAATCCATGACGGATAAAACGCAAGAAGAAAAAATCAAAACGCCGGAAGCGGACGTTTCCGGCACGCAACAACCCGCGTCCGAAGCGAAAGAAGACGTTTCGGAACGCATCGGGGCGAAAATGCGCCGTATCCGTTTGGAAAAAAATCTGAATCTGGATGACGCCGCCGCCTATCTGTGCATCCGCCCGCATTTCTTGCAGGCGATCGAGGACGGCGATTTGAAATCGCTCCCCGGCGAAACGTACGCGTCGGGATTCATTCGCAGTTACGCGGCGTATCTGGGCATGGATCCGAGCGAAACGGACGAGGCGTACCGCGCGGAAACAATGCGTTCCCAAAACAAAAACGTCGTCGTTGAAAACCTCGCCGAAATCGAAACGGTGTCGCCCGACAACCGCATCATTCTGCTGTCTTTGGTGCTGTTGGCGGTGCTTTTGGGCGTTTGGAAGATGTATTCCGGCGAACCGCGCGAAGACGTCATCGACGTGACTCGCACGGCGGAAACGTCCTATGAAGCGCAGGAACAGTATCCGTACAACAACGTGACGATGACGAACGCGGAATATCCGGAAAGCGCGATGACGGAAGCGGCGCAAGTGCCGCCCGTGCCGCCGAAAAAGCCGGAAACGGACGAAAACGCGGACGCCGCGCCGGTCGTGACGGAAGAATCGCCCGAAGCGGCTTTGACGGAATCCGCGACCGCGCCCGCCGAGCCGTATATGCCCAGAATGTTCGGGGCGAAGAACACGGACGCGCGCATTATTTTGCAGGCGACGCAGGACGTTTGGGTCGAAGTCACGCGCGGCGGCGAAGTCATTTTGACGCGCACGTTCCACGCGGGCGACAAATACCGTATTCCCGCCGATCCCGAAGATTTGTACTTGAAAACGGGCAACGCGGGCGGGTTGAACGTCGTCGTCGACGGCAAGCAACTTCCCGCTTTGGGCAAAGTCGGCGAAACGAAATCCAAAATCGCTTTGGACGCCGACGTCCTTTTGCGTGAGAACGCGAACTGATTTTTAACGGATATTCATTATGAAGCAGACGGAAATCAAACGCCGTAAAACGCGCCGTATCTACGTCGGCAAAGTCGCCGTCGGGGGCGGCGCGCCGATTTCGGTGCAATCCATGACCAATACCCCGACCGTCGACGTTGAAGCGACGGTCGCGCAAATCAAACGCATGGAAGACGCGGGCGCGGACATCGTGCGTGTGTCGTGTCCCGACGAAGAATCCACCGCCGCGCTGAAACACATCGTTTCGCGGGTGAGCGTTCCCGTTGTCGCGGACATTCATTTCCACTATATGCGCGCGATCGAAGCGGCGAAAGCGGGCGCGGCGTGCCTGCGCATCAACCCCGGCAACATCGGGTCGCAGGACAAGGTGCGCGAAGTCGTCAAAGCCGCCAAAGATTACGGTTGCGCCATGCGAATCGGCGTGAACGGCGGGTCGTTGGAAAAGGGCTTGCTGGAAAAATACGGCGAACCGTGCGCGCAGGCGATGGTCGAAAGCGCGCTGACGCAAGCGAAAATGCTGGACGACAACGATTTTCACAATTTCAAAATCAGCGTGAAATCCAGCGACACGATGATGACGGTGAACGCCTACCGCCTGTTGTCCGAACAGACCGACTGCCCGCTGCATTTGGGCGTGACCGAAGCCGGCGGACTGCGCGCGGGAACGGTTAAATCCGCGCTGGGCATCGGCTCTTTGCTGGCGGACGGCATCGGCGACACGCTCCGCGTTTCCTTGACGGCGGACGTGGCGGAAGAAGTCAAAGTCGGTTTTGAAATCCTGCGCGCTCTGGGATTGCGCTACCGCGGGGTGCGCATCGTGTCCTGCCCGACGTGCGCGCGCAAAGGCATCGACGTTGAAAAAATCGTCGCCGCGCTGGACGAACGCTTGGAACACATCTCCAAACCGTTCAAAGTGTCGGTTCTGGGGTGCGTCGTGAACGGCATCGGCGAAGCGAAAGAAGCGGATTTTGGCGCGTGCGGCGGCGGCAACGGCAAGGCTTTGCTGTTTGTCAAAGGGGAACAAAAGGAAATCGTGTCCGCAAACGAAGTTGTCGACAAACTGGCGGCTTTAATCGAAGCGGCGGCAAAGGAGTAAATCATGGCGGTTCAATGCGCTCGCGGCACGCGCGACATTTACGGCAGGGAATTGGCGGCGTTTCTGCACGTCGAAAACACGGCGCGCGAATTTGCGAAACGCTACGGATTCGGCGAAATCCAGACGCCCGTTTTTGAATCGACGGAAATTTTCTGCCGCGGCGTCGGCGAAACGTCCGACATCGTGTCGAAAGAAATGTACACGTTCACCGATCGCGGCGGCGAAAGTTTCACTTTGCGCCCCGAAGGGACGTCAGGCGTCGTGCGCGCTTTCATTTCCGAGGGCATGGAGCAGAATCTGCCCGTCAAACTGTTTTACGCGGGACCCATGTTCCGCTACGAACGCCCTCAAAAAGGACGTTACCGCCAGTTGCATCAGGCCGGCGTGGAAGTGTTCGGCGCGCCGAGTCCGCAAACCGACGTCGAAGTGCTGTGCTTGGCGTGGGATTTTTTAAAGGCGCTGGGACTGGGCGATTACATCCGTCTGGAACTCAACACGCTGGGCGATGCGGAAAGCCGCGCCGCGTACCGTGAAGCGCTGGTCGCGTATTTTTCGCAATTCAAGGACGAACTGTCCGAAGACAGCCGCGTGCGGTTGGAAAAAAATCCGTTGCGCATTTTGGACTCCAAGGACGAGGGCGATAAAAAAATCGTCGAAAACGCGCCAAAAATGACGGATTACCTGAACGAAGAAAGCAAAAAGTTCTTTGAAGACGTGCAGGCGGGGCTGACGGCTCTGGGACTGCCGTTCACCGTGAATCCGCGATTGGTGCGCGGGCTGGATTACTATCGCCACACGGTTTTTGAATTCATTACGGATTCTTTGGGTGCGCAAGGAACGGTTCTGGGCGGCGGACGCTATGACGGGCTGGTCGAACAGTTGGGCGGGTCGAAAACGGCGGGCGTCGGGTTCGGCGCGGGCATCGACCGCTTGTCCCTGCTGCTTGAAGAAGTCGGCAAAGTCCCCGAAAGCGTGCGTCCGGTCGCCGTCGTTCCCGTCGGGGCGGACGTTGTGCCGGCGATGATGAAAATCGCGCACGATTTGCGCGGCGCGGGGCTTGTCGTCGATATGGCGTATGCGGGCAATATGGCGAAACGTCTGAAAAAAGCGAATAAAATCAACGCGATCGCCGCCGTTATCATGGGTTCGGACGAACAGGCGCAGGGCATTGTCACCGTGCGCAATCTGGACAGCGGCGAACAGCAAAGCGTTTCTCTGACCGATTTGGCAAACGTGCTGAAACCCTTGCAGAACAGGGCGTAAGCGATGCTTTTTGAAGAAAAGTTGAACGTCATTCTGGCGCGCCGCGACGAATTGGAAGCGTTGCTGGGCGCGGGCGGCGGCTCTGACGGCGACTCTTTCGTCAAAATGTCCAAGGAACTGTCTTCCTTGCGCGAGGTCGTTCCCGCCATCGAGGAATATCAAAAAGCGCAAAAGGATATGGCGTTCGCGCAGGAAATGATGAACGGCGCGGACGACGACGAAATGAAAGCGATGGCGCAAGAGGAGTTTCATGCGCTGAAAGACCGTCTGCCCGAATTGGAACGGCATTTGAAAATTCTGCTTTTGCCCAAAGACGACGCGGACGACAAAAACGCCATTTTGGAAGTCAGAGCCGGCACGGGCGGCGAGGAGGCGGCTTTGTTCGCCGCCGAACTGTTCCGGATGTACGAACATTACGCCGCGCAAATGGGCTGGAAGTTCGAGCCGATGGAAATCAGCGAAACGGGCTTGGGCGGATACAAGGAAGCGTCCGCGAGCGTGTCGGGCAAATCCGTGTTCGAGCGGCTGAAATTTGAATCGGGCGTGCATCGCGTTCAGCGCGTGCCGGAAACGGAATCCGGCGGGCGCGTGCATACGTCGGCGGCGACTGTCGCCGTGCTTCCGGAAGCCGAGGAAGTCGATTTGAAAATCGACGAAAAAGACTTGAAAATCGACGTGTATCGCGCGTCGGGCGCGGGCGGTCAGCACGTCAATAAAACGGAGTCCGCCGTGCGCATCACGCACATTCCGACGGGATTCGTCGTCGCGTGTCAGGACGAACGCTCGCAATTCAAAAACAAAGACCGCGCCATGCGCATTTTGCGCTCCCGCCTGTACGATTTCCAGCGGCAGAAACTGGCGGACGAACGCGCGGGCGACCGCAAGCGGCAAGTCGGTTCGGGCGACCGTTCCGAACGCATCCGCACCTACAATTTTCCGCAGGGGCGCGTGACGGATCACAGAATCAACCTGACTTTATATAAAATCGACGCGGTGATGAACGGGGCGGCTCTGGACGAAATCATTGAAGCGCTGTTGACGCAGGACCGTTTGGAACGTTTGGCGGAATCGGACTGATGGGCGCGACCGTCGGCGAAAAATTAAAGCAAATCAAAGAACTGCTGACACGAGCGGGCGATGAGAGCGCCGCGCTTGACGCCGTTTTACTGCTGGCGGGGGCGGAGAACGTTTCCGAAAATTTCGCGCGTCTGCATCCCGAAGCGTCGCTGAAAAACGAAGCCGTGCTGAACGGGTACGTCGCGCGCCGTTTAAAGCGCGAACCCGTGTCGAAAATTTTGCACGTCAAAGGTTTTTGGAAAGACGATTTTTATGTTGACGAAAACGTGCTTGACCCGCGCCCCGATTCCGAAACGCTGGTTGAAAGCGTCTTGAAGCGTTTTCCCGACAGACGCGCGGCGTTGCGGATTTTGGATTTGGGCACGGGCAGCGGCTGTCTGGTTTTGTCGCTTTTGCGCGAATATGAAAACGCGCGCGGCGTCGGCGTCGACATTTCCGGAAAAGCGTTGGCGGTCGCTTGCAAAAACGCGGATTTGCTTGGACTTTCGGACAGATTCGCCCCCGTGCGCGCCGATTGGGAACAGCCGGATTTCGCCGCCCGTTTCGACGGCGCGTTCGACGTTGTCGTTGCCAATCCGCCGTATATCGACGCGTCCGAAGAACTGCCCCCCGACACGCTGTTCGACCCGCCGCAAGCCCTGTTCGCCGCCGAAAACGGCTTGAAAGCGTACAAGGACATCGCCGCGCGTCTGTCCGGATTGCTGGCGCAAGACGGCGAAGCGTTTTTCGAGTGCGGACACACGCAGGCGCGCGCCGTTTCGGAAATTTTGACCGCGCGCGGCTTTGTCTTGACCGGCGTCGATAAAGATTTGGCGGGCGTCGACAGGTGCGTTCGCGCGCGCAAGGCAAAAAAAGAATCCTGACGTAAAAAATATATTGAAAAAATCCGCGTCCCCCTTTAAATTCCAAGGGTGAAAGGCGTTTGGCTTATACAGCGCGCAAGCCGTTATTGAAAAACGGCGGATTTTATCAACAGCATTAGGAAATCCATATGAACCCCCGTGTTCGCCGCGGAAATCGCGGACATAACAATTATAACGGCAACAATCAGCGCCGCACGAACAACACCGTTTCCAGAAATACCGTTTTAGACAGTTTGGGACCCGCCGGCAAATTGCGCGGCACCGCGTTTCAACTGATGGAAAAGTATCTGGCGGCGGCGAAAGACGCTCATTCGACCGATCGCGTTTTGGAAGAAAACTGCTTGCAGCACGCGGAGCATTATATGCGCCTGAACGCGTTGGCGATTGCGGCGGAACAGCAGAGATTCAACCAGAATCAGCCGCAACCCCGCCCGACGAGCGACGCGGAGGACGACGCGCCCGTCGAAGCGGAACGGCAGGACGCGCCGGAAGAACAAATCGAACGGATTGACCCCGCGCAGCAGCCTCAACCCGACGTTGTTGAAGAAAATCCCGTCAGGGCGGCGGAACACGCCCGCGAAGAAAAGCCCGTGCGCTACGCCGAAACGGATTTGTCCGTTCCCGTCGCGCTGATGAGCGAAAAAGCCCGCGAAGTGCAGAAAGAACGCACGTTGAGCATTGTCAGACCCGCGTCAAGCGAAAGCGCGAGCGGCGTGGCGGTCGTGAAACGCCGCGGCAGACCCGCCAAGAAAAAAATTGAAATCACGGCTTCATGAAAAAGCAAGGGCGTCTTTGAAAAAAAGACGCCTTTTTGTTATCTGGCACTCTTGAATTTTCCCGCTACGATACTATATCGGGTTGTAAACAAGGTAAGTTTTTCTAGGGAGCGGATGGAATGAACATTGACAAGTTTACGGACAGAAGCAAGGGCTTTATTCAATCGGCGCAAGGATTGGCGGAGCGCGAAGGCAACCAGTATCTGACGCCGGAGCATTTGCTGAAAGTGTTTTTGGACGACCCGCAGGGCATGGCGGCGGGCTTGATTGCGAAAGCGGGCGGCAATCCGAAGCAGGCTTTGCGCGACACGCAGGCGGCTTTGGATAAACTGCCGAAAGTGTCGGGCGATTCCGTGCAGAGTTATCCGAACCAGCAATTCGGCAAAGTCATGGCGTGCGCGGAGGAAATCGCGAAGCAGGCGGGCGACGAATATGTGACCGTCGAACGCATTTTGCTGGCAATGGCGATTATGGCGGACACGGTCGCGGGCGGCATTTTGAAAAATTGCGGCGTGACGGCGCAGGGCTTGAACGCGGCGATCGAGGAATTGCGTCAGGGGCGCAAGGCGACGAGCGAAAACGCCGAAGACAAATACAACGCTTTGAAAAAATACACGCAGGATTACACCGCCAAAGCCGCGGAGGGCAAACTCGACCCCGTCATCGGACGCGACGAGGAAATCCGCCGCACCGTGCAGGTGTTGTCGCGGCGCACGAAAAACAATCCCGTCCTGATCGGCGAACCCGGCGTCGGCAAAACCGCCGTCATCGAGGGGCTGGCTTTGCGCATTGTCAACGGCGATGTGCCGGAAAGTCTGAAAAACAAGCGTTTGCTGGCTTTGGACATGGGCGCGCTGATTGCGGGCGCGAAATACCGCGGCGAATTTGAAGAACGTTTGAAAGCCGTGTTGGAGGAAATCCGCGCGGCGCAGGGCGGCGTGATTTTGTTCATCGACGAAATGCACACGATTGTCGGCGCGGGGGCGAGCGAAGGCTCCATGGACGCGTCGAACCTGTTGAAGCCCGCTTTGGCGCGCGGCGAAATGCATTGCGTGGGCGCGACGACGCTGGACGAATTCAGAAAGTACGTCGAAAAGGACGCGGCTTTGGCGCGGCGTTTCCAGCCCGTGTACATTGACGAACCGACCGTCGAGGACACGATTTCCATTTTGCGCGGCATTAAGGAAAAATACGAACTGCATCACGGCGTTCACATTTCCGACTCCGCGCTGGTGTCGGCGGCGACGCTGTCCAACCGCTACATCACCGAGCGTTTTCTGCCCGACAAGGCGATCGACCTGATGGACGAAGCCGCCAGCCGCTTGCGCATGGAGGTCGACTCCAAGCCCGAAGCGTTGGACGAAATCGACCGCCGGCTGATTCAGTTGAAAATCGAGCGCGAAGCGTTGCGCAAGGAAACGGACGACGCGTCGAAAGAACGCTTGGCGAAACTGGAAACAGAAATCGGCGAACTGGACGCGCAATCGCAGAAAATGACGGCGGATTGGGCGGAAAGCAAGCAGGTTTTGGCGAACGTGTCGAAAATGCGCGAACAGTTGGACGCGGCGAAAATCGACGTGGACAAGGCGATGCGCGAGGGACGCTACGAACAGGCGGGCGAATTGCGCTACAAGGTCATTCCGGACTTGGAGGAAAAACTCAAAAAAGCCGACGAATTGTCCAAAGAAGGCAAATCCGCCGCCTCCAAAACCGTGACAAGCGAAATGATCGCTTCCGTCGTGTCGCGCTGGACGGGCATTCCCGTCGACAAAATGCTGACGGGCGAGCGCGAAAAACTGGTGCACATGGAAGAACACATTCAAGCGCGTCTGATCGGTCAGAACGACGCGGTGAAAGCGGTGTGCGACGCGGTGCGCCGTTCTCGGTCGGGCTTGCAGGATCCGAACCGCCCCGTCGGGTCGTTCCTGTTCCTCGGACCGACCGGCGTGGGCAAAACGGAACTGGCGCGCTCTTTGGCGGACTTTTTGTTTGACGACGAAAGCGCGATGGTGCGCATCGATATGTCCGAATATATGGAAAAACACGCGGTGTCGCGCTTGGTCGGCGCGCCTCCGGGGTACGTCGGATACGAACAGGGCGGGTCTTTGACCGAAGCGGTGCGCCGCCGTCCGTATCAGGTCATTTTGTTCGACGAAGTGGAAAAGGCGCATCCCGACGTGTTCAACATCCTGCTTCAAATTCTGGACGAGGGACGTTTGACGGACGGGCAGGGCAGAACGGTCGATTTTAAAAACACGATCATCATTCTGACGTCGAACTTGGGCGCGCAGGTACTTGCCGAACAGCCTGACGACGAAGACGTTGAAAAGGTGCGTCCGCAAGTCATGGACATCGTGCGCCACGCGTTCAAGCCCGAATTTTTGAACCGTTTGGACGAAATCCTGCTGTTCCGCCGTCTGACCAGAGCCGACATGACGGGCATTGTGCAGATTCAACTGTCGCATTTGTCCGATCGTCTGGCGGAACGTCACATCGTTCTGGATTTGGACGAAAAGGCGCTGAACTGGCTGGCGGACACGGGATACGAACCCATGTACGGCGCGCGTCCGCTGAAACGCCTGATTCAGCGCGAATTGGAAAATCCGCTGGCTATGGAGATTTTGCAGGGCAAAGTCCCCGACAACTCGACGGTGAAAATCCGCGTGAAAGGCGACGCGCTGGTCGTCAACGCGTAACGGCTTTAAATGAAATCCCCTCGAAAGCGATTTCGGGGGGATTTTTTTTGCGCGCTTTCGCGGCTGTACGGTTTCTCCGCTTGACAAATAGGGGGTGGGGTGGGGTAACATTACAACTGCGACTGTGTACATATTTCAAGCGAGGTTCTCATGCGGAAAATCTTTTTGCCGTACTGTATCTGCATCTTTTTAACAGGGATGAGCGTCGCCGCTCGTGCCGCGGCGGTCACGCCCGCCTATAAACTGGGACAATCGTATTCGTCGGAAACGTCGACGTCCTCCAACTGTTTGGAGGGGCACGCCGGCGCGAATTTGAACGACCCGAAATGCAAGGACATATCGTCGGAGTGCAAGAGCAATTCCGACTGCACCAACCGCTTCGGCAAAAATTGGGTGTGCGCGAAAGGCAAATACACCTACGCGAAAAGCGGCGTGTGCAGATATCAGGAATGTTCGGGGACGGGCGACACGTCCTGCTCGACAAAATATTCGCATATGCGTTCCTGCATTTTGAACGAAGTCGGCGTTTACGAGTGCCGCATCACTTGCAACTGGCAGAAAATCAAGGAAAGCGACAACGCGCTTCTCGGTTCGGCGAACATTGCCGACCGCATGAAAATCGAACGCCAGATGTACCAGTCGCCGACAAACGCCATGACGTATTTGTACGGCAAAGTCGGTTCCGGCAAAATGTTCGAGGGCTCCGCAAGGTCGATGCTGGTCGCGGAAAACTGGAAAACCTGCATTAACGGCAAGGTCGCTTCGTGCGACGCGACAAGCATCTTCAAGCGGTTGACGGGCTCGCAATGGGGCGTTGTTTCTCAAAGACCGTGCATCCCGTGCGTCCTGATGGACGGCGGCACTTACGGCACCGGATCGGACGAAAACATCAATCACGCCGGCAATTATCCGTACGCGGTGACGGCGATGACGTGGACGGACAGCGAAAAAATCACGCTGGGGCGCGAATATCAATATGTCGTCGCGGGCAACTTTTGGGCGCACACCTTTTCGTCGGGATGCGGCAGCGCGTCTTCTTTGATGCTGAACGGTCTGGCGGAGCGCATGAACCAAATCATTCCGTTCAACACGCTGTTGAATTCGGGGTTAAGACCGACGTTGAGCCAGTTCAACCTGACGGGCGGGATTCATCTGGGCGAATCCAACATCTGCGCGTTCTACGGTTTAAGCCCGCGATATCAAATCAGTTCCTCCACGGACTGCGGCGGAAGCCGGAACTGCGTCAAATCGACCGTGATGACCGAACTGATATGGATTCCCCAGCAAAACAAGACCGTGAGAATGTACAACCGCGGCACGACAAAAACGTCCGGATGCGGCACGGGCAGAACGAAATGCCCCGTAGAAACGAGTATCAATTTCAACGTGTCCGGCTGCAGTCTTTTGTGCTGTCGCATCGAAATGGGCGAAGATACGAGCAAACCCGCAGGGTGTATTCGCATCAGCCCTTAACCTGTGCGCCTGAAAAGGCGCGCGCGGCAAGCCGGACGGTCACAGTCGCATGGGAGCCTTCCGGTTTGCCGTTTTTTATTATCACTTTTCGCGAATCAGGCGAAAGCCCGTGTCGTCGTAAACGCCCGACGCTTTGCGGCTTTCCCCGCGTTCTTCCGTGCGGCACCGCATCCGGTCGGATTTAAACGAGCCGCCTTTGACGATCAAATCGTTGCGCGATGAAAGCGGCGTGGACGTCCATTCGTAACAGTTGCCCCACATATCAATCGCGCCGGCGGCGGACAGCGTTTTTTTGTACGCGTCGACCGGCGTTGTGCCGTTGCGTTCGCCGTTGTTGAAATCCGCGTCTTTCGGCATATGTCCCGCCGCCAGTTCCCATTCTTCCTGCGTCGGCAGGCGGTAGGTCGCCGTTCCGTCCTTGTCCGAAAGCCACTTTGCGTAAACGACCGCGTCGTCATAGGACACGTTTGTCACGGGATGTTTTCCCTTGCCCGCCGGATAAACGCCGTTTGTCCAGCCTTTCGGCGCGGGGCTATTCGTTTCTTTGACATACGCGGCGTATTCTTCGTTCGTGACGGGCGTGTAAGCGATGCTGACGTTTTGAGCCGCTCCCAAAACCGCCAGATAGCCGTCCTTGCTTTTGCGCGAATCGGGGCGCAGGCGCGGGTCGGTGAAGCGGCGCAGGCTTTGTTCGACGCGGTTGTCGCGGTCTTTGACGACTTCATCGACGATTTCCTCCATCTCTCGCACTTTCGACTGGTGTTTGGCGGTGCGCTTCAATTCTTCCAATTTCGCTTTTTTGCGCGCGATGACGTTATCGTAATTGATTTCAATCTGCCGTTTCAGCGCGTCTTTGTTCGCTTGCGTCGGATTTTGACGGTAAGCGGCAATCAGGCGTTTGGTTTCCTCGTTCAGTTCGGGGCGTTCCTTTTCGATTGTCGTGCCGTACCGGAACGTTTTGGACGACGGCGATTTGGCGGACGACCTTTTCGGCGCGCCGTATCCCGCGCAAAGAAAGACGGCGGCGCAAAAGACCGCTAATGTTTTGGTAAAGGGCTTGTTCATGGCTTTTCTCCGTTTTTAAGAGCGTATTATGAATTTATACGGAGAGCCGGACGGTTTTCTTTCGCTTAAAAAACGGCTTTGTACGCGCAAGCCGTCGTTTTTGCCGGACAGGACAATTCCAAAAACTTGCGCAAAGTGCCGTAGAACGCGGGCTGAACGCCGTTTGCCGTCCGCTTGACCGCCATGTAATCCGTTTCCTGATAAAAATTGTTGCCGTGAATGAAAAAAACGTCTTTTTGCTTGTTCGGATTGATGATTTCGTACCCTAAAACGCGCGCCAGCCACGTCCCGATTTCGTAATGGAACACAACGTCTTTCAAGCGCAGGTCGCGCAGTACGGGAGCGTCGGCATAAGCGAAAAACGGCACGTCGGCGACGGACAAAAGCATCTTGTTGTGACCGTACAGCCCGTCTTCGCCCAGCAGTTGACCGTGATCGGACGTGAACGCGAGAATCGCGCTTTTGCCCGCCGTTTTTTCTTTGTAAATGTCGAACAGGCGGCGCAAAACGTCGTCCGTGTACAGCATGGCGTTGCGGTACGCCGCGCGGGTTCTGTCCGCGCGCTTGTGCGTTGCGGGTTTGAACGCGTCGAATTCCGGATGATGTTCGTAATTTTTTTCAAACGGGTCGTGCATCGTGCGGAAATGCAGGACGATGAAGTGTTTTCCCCGCGCCGTGTCCGTTTTTTTGAACAGTTGCAGCAGATAATCTTCCTGACCGGCGGCGAACGCGACGGGATTTTCCTCTTTCGTAATCAATTCGTCAATGTGCGCCGTGCCGATGTCGTTCGTGTTTTTCGCGTCCTGCGCGCTCAACCAGTACGTTTTGTAGCCCGCCTGTTTCGCCAGTTTAAACAGGTTTGACGTTTGCGCCGCCAACTGTTTCATGTTCGCCGGTTCGTTCAGCAGATTGAAAAATACGGGCAGGGACGAATGTGTCGATACGGCGCCTGCGATCGCTTTTTTGTACAGAAAACGCTTGTCGCTTTTCAAAGAATCCAAAAACGGCGTTGTTTGCGCTTGCGCTCCGAACAAGCTCATCTGCGCCGTGTTCGTGCTTTCGCCCATGACGAAAACGATGACGTCCGGCGTTGCGGCGTTCGTCGGGCGCGCGACGTACGGGACGTAGAATTTTTCGGGCATAATGCTTTGCGTCGGTTCGATGTTATGCCCTTTGACCAGAAAAAACGAAAACGTGTTCAGCGAATTATGCACGGAGTAGCGCGACGCCGCCGGCAGAAAGTGTTTCAGGCTTTTGCGCGCGGCGCGTTCGGGCTTGACCCCCAAAGCGATAACGACGGCAATGACGGCTAACCATGAAAATCCGAGAATTTTGCGGTGTTTGACAAGAAAGCGCGCCAGATATCCGAACGTCAGCAAAACAAGCGGCGCGACGAACCAGACGTCCCGCCACGCGCCGATACCCGCTTCCCGCACGTCCGAAAATTCGTCGTAGATTTTGGCGACGTCGACCGGATTGATCGGTCTGCCGAAATACGCGATGTGACTCAACTGGATGAATTGCATCAGTCCGAACGCCGCCAACACCGTCAAGCCGACCGTCCGTCCGCACAGCGACAGGCAGAAGCCGAAAACGGCGAGCGCGAAAACGAACGCGGGGTCGAAAGAATAGTCAAGGCGCGGATTGGCAATCTCGAACAAGCGGTCGGGCAACAGCAGCAGCGCGGTGAACAGAGCCGCGAACAAGGCGTTGCATTTCAGCCGCCGGCAGAGTTTAAAAAGCAAGTCTTTCGCTTTATTCATGCGCTTCTTTTGTATCGGGGAAAACGTCGTACAGGAATTTCAGCACCGCGTCCGTCGAACCGGAATCGTACAAATCGACGTGATGCCCTTCGGGATAAACGATGATTTCCTTTTTGGACGACCCCGCCGCTTTGAAGATTTCGCCCGCCTGCGCAACGGGGACGGTCGCGTCTTTCGCGCCGTGCAAAACAAGCAGCGGACACGTCATCGTCTTGATTTTTTTCACCGATTCGAATTTGTCGCGCATCAGCAGGCTTAACGGCAGGGGCATATACGGATATTCCACGCGCCCCGCGTCGTAAAACGTCGTGAAGCCCGCTTCCTGCACAAACGCGTCCGGCGGATTGACGAAAGCCAAATCGTTCGCCACGCCCGTGCCCATTGACATGCCGTAGTACACCAAGCGCGCGTTTTCCCCCAAATCGTTCAGCACGAAAGCCCGCGCCGCCCGCGCGTCTTTCAGCAATCCTTCTTCCGTCGGCTTGCCCGCGTTGCCGCCGTAGCCGCGATATTCGACCATGAACACGCCGAAGCCCGCGTCCGCCAAAGCGATCATCTTGTGCGCGGCGTTCGCGACGATGCCCGTGTTGCCGTGAAAGTAAAACACCGTCGGAAAATAATCTCCCGCCGCCGTTTTGCGCGGCTTCGCGTACCACGACGTCAGCGTCAGCCCGTCTTCCGTCTGCATTTGCACGGGCAGAAGATTTTGCGGACTTTTATCCTTGTGCGGCGAATACACCTCTTTTTGCGGACGGTACATCAGCCGTCTTTGCGCGAAATACAAAGCGGCGGCGAACAGGGCGTACAAAAAAGCGATAACGGCGGCAAAACGCATAATGAATTACCTCTGTAAAGAACAATGATAGGCGAAAGAATAAACGGCGTCGTCGTCAATGACGTAAGGGATTCCCTGATCATAGGCGTAATCCGCCGTTTTTTGTTTGGATACGACCGTAAAGGCGGGCGAACCGCACGCTTTCAGCATCAGCGAACGGGCGATTTGCGTGATTTGCGACGCGTCCTTTTTGCCCGTCAGCCTGATTTTAAACTGGCGCAATCCGTCGGATTTGACGGGGAGCGCGTACAAAATGTAATCCTGCCCGTTGAACGTTTCAACCGACCGCGCCGCCTGTTTCCACTTCATCGCGCCGTCGTAGGAATCTCCGTCCTCTTTGGCGGCGTCCTGATTGCAGGCGAACGTCACGCCGATCGTCATGGTCGGATACTGGTAAAAGTAGCGGTCGAGAATCCGCCCGTCGCGCGCGGGCTTTTCGGCGCGTTCGACCGTGTAGCCGTCTTTGCCGCACGTTTGCGCCATGCGCTTGAAAGCCAGTTCTTTCGACGCGGGGATGTAATCGCCCTGAACGTAAGGCACGCCGTCCTTGTGCGCGGTCAGATACAGATAATGCCTGCCGCGCGCAAAGTCGTCCTGCACCAGAAAATTCATGCCGCGGTGCGCAATCCAGTCCTGCGGCACGGTGTCCCAGTATTTATAGCGGCGGTACAATTCCGCGTCCGCGTCGTACAGATTCTTCGCGCATCCCGTCAGGACGAGCAAAAGAAACAGTACGCCCGCGCGATCAGACATTTTCCGCCTCCGCCGCGACGCGCGCCGCCAGAGCCGCTTCCAAGAACATATCAATGTCGCCGTCCAAAACGCCTTTCGTGTCGGACGTTTCGGCGTCGGTGCGCAAATCCTTGACCATTTGGTAGGGTTGCAGAACGTAGGAACGGATCTGATGCCCCCAGCCGATGTCGGATTTCGCGTCTTCCTGCGCGTTCAGTTTTTCTTCGCGCTTTTTCAGTTCCAGTTCGTACAAGCGCGCGCGCAACATATTCCACGCGTAATCGCGGTTTTGGAATTGACTGCGCTGCGTCTGGCAGGAAACGACGATGCCCGTCGGAATGTGCGTGATGCGCACGGCGGACTCCGTCTTGTTGACGTGCTGACCGCCCGCGCCGGACGAACGATAGGTGTCAATGCGGCAATCCTTTTCGTTGATGTCGATTTTAATCGTGTCGTCAATGACGGGATACACCCACACCGACGCGAAACTGGTGTGGCGGCGGGCGTTCGCGTCAAACGGGGAAATGCGCACCAGACGGTGCACGCCGCTTTCCGTTTTCAGCCACCCGAACGCGTTGCGCCCCGAAATTTTGACCGTCGCGGACTTGATGCCCGCTTCTTCGCCTTCCGACGCTTCCATGTATTCCAGTTTGTAGTTGTGCTTTTCCGCCCAGCGCGCGTACATACGGAGCAGAATCGACGCCCAATCCTGCGCTTCCGTGCCGCCCGCGCCCGCGTGGATTTCAAGGAACGTGTCGAAAGAATCCGCTTCGCCCGACAGCAGCGTTTCGCGCTGGCGCATGGCGGCTTCTTTCAAAGCGTTCGTCAGCATACCCTCCGCTTCGGCGACAATCTCCGCGTCGTTTTCCGCTTCGCCCATTTCAATGAGTTCCAAAGCGTCTTTCATTTCGCGCTCGATGTCGCGGCATCCTTGCAGCGACGTTTCAAGGTAGTTGCGCTCGCTTAACAGTTTTTGCGCTTTTTCGGGATCGTCCCACAGAGTCTGATCCGCCGTCAAAGCGTTCAGTTCATCGAGTCTGTAAAGTGCGTTATCCCAGTCAAAGACGCCTCCTGAGCAATGCCAGCGCCTGCTCGATTTCTTTGACTTGATCCAAAATTTCGGCTCTCATTTCATCTTCCTTTTCAGTTTGTGAGTCGTTGTTAAAACACGCCGCCGACTTCGGGAATGTTGTCGTCGATTTCTTCGACCGTCGTGGTCATATTGTCATCCTGATTTTCCGTTTCGGACGATTCCGTTTCGTCGTCGTTGTCCGCGCCGTCAATGACGGGACCTGTTTTTTTCCAGTTTTCCTCGATTTTAAACGCTTCCAGAACGACGTCCTTGTCCGTCGGCTTGGCGGGCAGACCCGTTTTGTGATTCACGCGCACCAGACGGATGTTCGGCGGCACGCGGAACGGCACCGGCGGCACGTCTTTCAGCGCCGTTTTGACAAATTCGCGGAAGACGGGCGTGGCGATCGCGCCGCCCGTGACGTTCTTGCCCAGCGTTCTGGGTTCGTCGAATCCCATAAACACGGCGACGACCAGATTCGGCGTGACGCCGACAAACCAGCCGTCCATCGAACTGTTCGACGTGCCCGTTTTGCCCGCGAACGTCCTGCCCAGACCGCGCAGGGAAGACGCGCTTCCCCCCGGTGCCAGCACGCCCGTCATGATGTTGATGATTTGGTACGCGCTGCGCGGATCGACGAGTTGTTCGCGCAAATCGGGAATGACGGGCGGTTTTTCGCCGCGCCAGCCGTTTTCGTCGCGGCACTTGCGGCACGGGCGCGCGTCCGAATTGTAGACCGTCGCCCCCGTCCTGTCTTGGATGCGGTCAATCAGCACGGGCGAGATTTTCTTGCCGCCGTTGACCAAAATGCCGTACGCAGCCGCCAAACGCATGACCGTCGTTTCGCCCGACCCCAGCGCAATGGACATCTGGTTCGGAATATCGTCGGAAATGCCCAGTTTTTTGGCGTATTCGACGACTTTTTCAATGCCGATCGCCTTTGCCAAACGCACGGTCATCAGGTTGCGGGATTTTTCAATGCCCATGCGCAGGGTCGTTGGACCGTAAAAGCGGTTGGAATAGTTTTTGGGCTTCCATTTGGGCATGCCCGGTCCCTGATCCATGACGAACGGCGCGTCCAAAATCAGCGTGGACGGCGTGAAGCCCTCGTCCAAAGCCGCCAGATAGACGAACGGCTTGAAAGACGACCCCGGTTGACGCTTCGCCTGCACCGCGCGGTTGAACTGGCTTTTTTTGAACGAAAATCCGCCGACCATCGCCAAAATGCGCCCCGTGTGCGGATCCAGAACGACCATCGCGCCCTCAATGGCGGGAATTTGGCGCAGACCGTAGGAATTTTCCTTGTACGCCGCGCCGCGCAAGCCGTATTTGACGGGCTGAACCAAAATGACGTCGCCCTCTTTCAGCACCTGCGACGGTTTTGTGATTTTGTCGCCGACGGACTGGTCGCTTTTGTTTTTGCGCGCCCACGTCAGTTCGGCAAGCGGAATTTGCCCCTCCGCGCCGTCCGGCAGACCGATTTTCGCTTCGTCGTCCGTCGTTTCAAGCACAATCGCCGCCGTCCAGCCCGCCGGCGTGTAGTCGGGGATTTTAATTTGGCTCAACGCGTCCTGCCAAAACTGCTTTTCGGGAACGGCGGGCGTTTCGCTCTCTGCCGTTTGAGCCTGCTCCGGCGCGGGTTCGTCCGCGACCGCGCTGTCCTGCATCGCCTCTTTTTCGGCAAATTCCTCCGCCTGTTTTTCGGCGAACGCGTCCATGACTTCCTGCAAGTCCAAATGGTCGAGAGGCTTTCTGTATCCGTGATTTCTGTCATAGGAGATCAAGCCGTTGCGCAACGCGGCGGCGGCGTATTTCTGCATTTGCGGGTCGACCGTCGTGCGCACCGCCAGCCCGCCGGAATACAACGCTTCCTCGCCGTAGCGCGCCACGATGTCGCGGCGGACTTCTTCGGCGAAATACTCCGCGTCCGTCGTCGTTTCGTGTTCCGCGCGCTTCGCCGTTTCAATCGGCTTTTCCTGCGCTTCGCGACATTCTTCGGGCGTGATGTAGCCTTCCTGCTCCATGCGCGACAACACCCAGTTGCGCCGCGCCAGAGCCGCTTCGGACTTTTTGACGGGGTCATAATTGTTGGGACCTTTCGGCAAAGCCGCCAGAAACGCCATGTCGCCGATCGTCAGTTCATCGAGCGATTTGTTGAAATAGTTGAGCGCCGCCGACGCCACGCCGTAGGAGTAATTGCCCAGATAAATCTGGTTCAAATACAACTCCATGATGTACTCTTTGGAAAACGCGCGTTCAATGCGCGACGCCAGAATCGCTTCCTTGATTTTGCGTTCAAAGGACACTTCGTTTGTCAGCAGAAAGTTTTTCGCCACTTGCTGCGTGATGGTGGACGCGCCTTCCATGCGCCGCCCCGAACCGATGTTGCGCACGTTGGAAACGACGGCGCGCAGAATGCCGAAAAAGTCGATGCCGCCGTGCGTGAAGAAATTTTTGTCTTCGGCGGAAATGAAAGCGTGCACCAGTTGATCGGGGATGTTTTCATACGGGACGAACACGCGCTTTTCCGACGCGTATTCCGCCAAAAGCCGACCGTCGCCGGCGTACAGGCGCGACGTGACGGGCGGTTCGTAACTTGCCAGAACACGATAATCGTCAACGGATTTTCCGTAATAGGAGAACACGCCCAAAATGGCGATCAGTCCCAAAATGAACAGCAAAAAAGCGTAACTGACGAGCGTCGAAAAAAGTTTTGACATGGAAGACCGTCTTTAAATTTTATAAAGTGAACCGTTTTGCGAAGTGTAAGGAAATGTCAGCCGTTTGTCTAGAATTCTTTTGCTTTTCGCGTCGATTTCGCGGCGATTTTTCAGTTGAAATTCGCTTTGTGCTTTTCGTCGAAATACTTGTTGATGGCGCGCATCGTCGCAACGGCGAGTTTTTCGCGGTAGGCGGGCTGGCGCAAAAGGGTTTCTTCCTCGCGGTTGGACAGGTATCCCGTTTCAATCAGCACGGACGGCACGTCGGGCGATTTCAGCACCGCAAAGCCCGCGAATCTGTGCGCGTTGGGCAAAACGGTCACTTCCTTGCGCAGTTCCTTGACGAAGCCTTCGGCGAAAAAGGACGAATGATTGTTCGTTTCGCGGCGCGCCAAATCAATCAGAATATCCGTGACTTCCTGTGTTTCCGCGCTTAAATCCAGCCCCGTCAGAATATCCGCCTTGTTTTCGCGTTCCGCCAGTTTTTCCGCTTCCTTGTCGGACGCTTTTTCGGACAGGGTGTAAATCGACAACCCTTTGGCTTTGGGGTTGTTCGCGCTGGAATCCGCGTGAATGGAAATGAACAGGTCGGCTTTGATGTCATGCGCGAATTTGCGCCGTCCCCACAGGGAAATCGCCACGTCGGATTCGCGCGTCAGACGCACGCGGTAGCGTCCCGTTTTCACCAGCCGGTCGCGCAACTGCTTGACCAGAGCCAGCGTAATGTCCTTTTCCTTTGTTTTGTACGTTCTGCCGATCGCCCCCGGATCTTTGCCGCCGTGCCCCGCGTCCAGCACGATGAGCGGCTTTTCGTTCGATTGCGGCGTTTTTTTCGCGGGCGGCGCGGGCGCGGGTTCGTCCTGCTCAAAGGCGAACGGCGTTTCGGGCAAAGTTCCCGCCGCGGCGATTAAAGAGGCGATGCCGTCGTCGCCGGACGGGGCTTCCGGCTTGCTTTTCGCGACTTTTTCAAGTGCGTCCGCCAATGTCAAATCAATGACCAGCCGCCATTGAAAACCGCTTTGGGGGGCGAGCAGAAACGTTTTTTTAATTTGCGCTTTTTTGTTGAATTTAAAGGTGATGCGCGTGTTCTTCGCGCCAATCTTCACCGCTTGCATCGCCGTCAGATAATCGGGCTTTTTGCGCAAAAAAGGCGCGACGTCTTTCGGCGGTGTGTCGTTCAAATCGACCGTGACGGCGGCGTCGGACAAATTGCGCGCCGTATAGACGGTTTTGTGCGACAAATCGACGACAATACGCACCTGCGACCCGTTCAGCGCGCCCAAACGGATGTTGTTAATCTGCCCCGCCCGCGCGCCGACGCAAACGAAAAGCGACGCGAAAGCGGTCAGAACGAAAATGCGTAATAACCGTAACATAGCCGGAATTATATACGCCGGAAGATTAACAAATTCTATATTCGCGCGCGAAAGACGGGCGGATTTCGCCGCGAAAGGATTTTTTTGATTCCGCGCGTTAAAAAATGATTGTCCTTTTGCATAAAGGCGCATATATTTGTAAAGTTTCAAGAAAGTGTGTCTTTTAAAAACCGCTTTTTTCGGAACTCAAAAGTTTTTTGGCAAGCCCGCAGATTGACGATGACGTTGTTTGGACACGGTTTTTATTTTTGCGCGGCGGCGTTGTGCGCCGCTGCCGATGCGTCGTTTTCGCCCGCTTGCTGTGAGCAGTTGACCGCCCGCGTTCCCGCGGGTTTCCGGAGGAATTTATTTAATGTCGAAAAAAATGTTGATCGACGCCACGCACTTGGAAGAAAAGCGCGTCGTCGTCGTGGACGGAGTGCGCCTTGACGAGCTTGATATCGAAACGTCCACAAAAAAGCAGATAAAGGGCAACATCTATCTGGCGAAAATCGCCCGCGTCGAACCGTCCTTGCAGGCGGCGTTCGTTGATTACGGCGGAAACCGCCACGGTTTTCTGGCGTTCAGCGAAATCCACCCCGATTATTATCAAATCCCCGTCGCCGACAGGGAGGCTTTGAAAGCGTCCATGGCGGGCGAGGATCGAGACGATGACGAAGACGCGCCCGAACAGCCCGCGCCGCAAAAACGCCCCCGCCGCCGTCGCCGCCGCAACGCAGAAAACGGCGAAAACGCGGAAAATAACGAAAACGCCGAAAATACCGTCATGGCGGACGCCGCGCCCGCCGAAGATTCCGTTCAGGAATCGCCGGAAAGCAATGAAAACGCCGAAAGCGGCGACAATAACGAAAACGGCGAGAACGGCGACGACGCGGAAATGCAAATCGAAAGCGTGACGGAAACCGAAGCGGACTATATGCGCCCGTCGCGTCCGAAAATCAGAAATTACAAAATTCAGGAAGTCATTCATCGCGGTCAAGTCCTGCTGGTGCAGGTGACGAAAGAGGAGCGCGGCAACAAAGGCGCGGCTCTGACGACGTATCTGTCTTTGGCGGGGCGTTATTGCGTTCTGATGCCGAACAGCGCGGGTCGCGGCGGCGTTTCGCGCAAAATCACAAACGTCAGCGATCGCAAGAAACTCAAAGCCGTCATCGCCGAACTGGATATGCCCGCGGGAATGTCCGTCATCGTGCGCACGGCGGGCAAAGAGCGCACGAAACTGGAAATCAAGCGCGACTACGATTATTTGATTAAAACGTGGATCGCCATTCGCGACAAGACGATGGAATCTTCCGCGCCCGCGCTGATTCACGAGGAATGCGACATCATCAAGCGCGCCCTGCGCGATATGTACACGCGCGACATTTCCGAAATTTACGTCGAGGGCGAAGAGGAATACCGCACCGCGCGCGAATTCATGAAAATGCTGACCCCCAGCCACGCCAAAAAGATTCATCTGTACAAAGACGAAACAATCCCCTTGTTCTATCGCTATCAGGTCGAATCCCAACTGGAAGCGATTCACAGCAACATCGTGCAGTTGAAATCGGGCGCTTGGCTTGTCATGGATCAGACCGAAGCGTTGGTCGCCATTGACGTGAACTCGGGCCGTTCGACGAAAGAACGCAGCATCGAGGAAACCGCGCTGAAAGTGAATTTGGAAGCCGCCGACGAAATCGCGCGCCAGTTGCGTTTGCGCGATATGGCGGGGCTGGTCGTCATCGACTTCATCGACATGGAGGAGCCGCGCAACAACCACGCCGTCGAACGCCGCATGAAAGAAGCGCTGAAACGCGACCGCGCCCGCATCCAAATGGGCAGAATCACGGGCTTCGGGCTGATGGAACTGTCGCGCCAGCGTCTTCATTCCAGTTTTATCGAATCCAGTTATTCGGTTTGCCCGCACTGCCGCGGCAAAGGCATGATGCGCTCGGTGGAATCCGCTTCCATCCACACCATTCGCCTGTTGGAAGAAGAAGCGCTGAAACGTCGTTTTTCGGAAATTCGCCTGACGGTGCCGACGACGGTCGCTTTGTACGTTTTGAACAATATGCGCCCCGATTTGACCCGTTTGGAAAAACAGTACGACGTGTCCCTGACCGTTCAGGGCGACGATTCTTTGCCGTATCCGATTGATTACCGCATTGAACGCGTCGTGCGCGAGGGCGCGATTGAAACCGCTCCCGCCGCCGCGCCCGCCGAAGCGACGGAACAGGAAGCGCGCGCCGAAGAAAACGCCGACAAGCCCGAACAGGAAAACGGCGAGGGACGCCGCTCCAAACGCCGCCGTTCGCGCCGTAAAAACAAGGCGGAACAGCGCGAGGAAACCGCGCCGTCCTCTTACGACGATATGCCGGACGTCATTCAGGCGGACGATATGTTTGAAGAAGGCTTGCGCGCGAACGACAACACGGACGCGCAGACGGACGAACCCGCCGGAGAAGACGGCGGGGCGGGAAACGGCGATGAAAACGGCGAAGACGAAAACCGCCGTCATCACGGCCGCCGCCGTCAAAGAAGACGCTGGAATAAAAAGCACGGCGACGCCCGCGCCGAAAACGGCGAACAGCAGTCCGGCGGCGAAGAATCCGCCGAACCCGAAATGACGTCCGAGCAGCCGCGCGAAGAAGCGGAACAGCAGGGCGAACAGGAACGCACGGAGGGCAAAAACGGCCGCCGCCGGTATCCGCGCCGCCGCCGCAACGAAAACCGCGCCGCCGAACAGCAGGGCGAACAGCCGCATGAAGACAACGCGGAACGCCGCGAGGAACATCGCGAAGAACACCGCGATGAACATCACGACGAACAGCCGCAGGAACAGGCGGCGCCCAAGACCAAAAAGAAAGGCTGGTGGCAGCGTTTCGCCGGAGAATAATCCGGAAAGCAAAAAAAGGCTTCGGTTGAAAAATCGAAGCCTTTTTTTTGTGCCTGTCCGGTGTTTTTTCAGGTTGCCTTTGCCGCGCCTTATTGTTTCCTTGAAGTCCTTTTTGTGCCCGCCGTTCAATGCTTTCCCGTTCGTGTCAACGGTCGGTCGTTTAGCCCGTTTGCAAATTCTTTGTATCCACATCCCGCCGGAGCGTCCTTTTATAGTGAACTGTTCCTGACTGTCGCGCTTGTCCTGTTTTTCCTATTTTGAAAAGCGGCGAAAAAACTTTCGATTTTTTGACGACTTAATTTTTTAAGAGTGCGCGCCCGCGTTCTTTAAGACAAAAAACTTTTTTAATGGAGAAAAACCATGAAATTATTTTTTAAATTAACGCTTTTCTGTCTTCAAAACGCCGGTTTATTGGCGGATTGTTATAAATTCCTGACAAATGCGCCGAGAATGACAGTGTGGGAACTCGTCTTGAAAGGCGTGCTTCTTCTGTGCCGGATTTGGATCGCGGCAAAGCGGTTTGATTTAAATGAATGATATTGAAAAAGCCCTCGAAAGAGGGCTTTTGTCTTGAACGGGTCAGCGGTCCATGGACGCTTCGCGCTGGCGCGCCAGAATGTCGCGCACAATGTCGTCTTTCGCGTCCCTTTGCGCTGTTTGCGCTTTTTCTTTGTCGCGGGAAGCGGCGTTGTCCTTGTCCCCGCAGATGTCGACGATGACCGTCGCTTTCTTTCCGAAACGTTTGACCAATGAATCTTCGCTTAACTGTGTCATATCGGCAATTTCCTTACACGACTGACGGGCGCGTAATACTCGTGCTGCAACTCGTCATCAAGAATTTCCGCTATCAGCACTTTGTCTTCCGAAGCCAGCGCCTCGGTTGCCAAAGGCGATAGATACTCTAACAGTATAGAACGTTTTTGGTCGCGTATCAAGAGTCCGGTTTGTCCGCCGTCGTAGAAAAAACGCGGATGATCGGGCTTGCCGAGCCGCGCTTTGATGCACAGCAACAGTTCCCCGTCCTTGTTTTGCACGGCGTCGAACAAACCCTCCCTTTCCATGCAGACCTCTTACGCGTCCAGTTTTTTCTTCATCAGTTCGTTCAGCAGAGCCGGATTCGCCTTGCCTTTCGACGCGCGCATCGTCTGACCGACGAACCAGCCGAGCAATTTGTCCTTGCCGCCTTTATATTCGGCGACTTTGTCGGGATTCGCGGCGATGACTTCGTCGACGATTTTTTCAATCGCGCCCGTGTCCGTCACCTGTTTCAGACCTTTTTCCTCGACGATTTCGTCCGGCGTTTTGCCTTCCTCGACCATGTACTGAAACACGTCTTTCGCAATGCGGCTGGACAGCGTGCCGTCGTTGATCAAGTCGACCATGCGTCCCAGATTTTCCGGCGTCACGGGGCTTTGCGCGATGCTTTTGCCCAGTTTGTTCAGCGTTGCGAACAAATCGCCCATAATCCAGTTCGCGACTTTCTTCGCGTCGTGACCCGCCGCCGCCTTTTCAAAGTACGCGGCGATTTCCTTTTCGGCGACCAACTGCCCCGCATCGTAGGCGGGCAGTCCGAACTGTTCCATAAAGCGTTTTTTCTTGTCCGTCGGCAGTTCCGGCATTTCCTTGCGCAGACGTTCGATCAAATCGTCGGTCAAACGCAGGGGAATCAGGTCGGGATCGTAGAAATAGCGATAGTCGACCGCCGTTTCTTTCGAGCGCATCGAGCGGGTTTCGCCCTTGACGGAATCGAATTTGCGGGTTTCCTGAACGACCTTGCCGCCTTCTTCCAGCAATTCGACCTGCCGTTTGGCTTCGTATTCGATCGCCTGCATGACAAAGCGGATGGAGTTGACGTTTTTGACTTCGGCGCGCGTGCCCAAAGCCGTATCGCCGACGCGGCGCACGGAAACGTTCGCGTCGCAACGCATCGACCCTTCGTCCATGTTGCCGTCGCAAGAACCGATGTAGCGCACGATGGAGCGCAGTTTGCGCAGATAATCGCCCGCTTCTTCGGGAGAACGGATGTCGGGGCGCGACACGATTTCCATCAGCGCGACGCCCGCGCGGTTCAAGTCGACGAACGATTTTGTCGGATGCTGATCGTGCATCAGTTTGCCCGCGTCCTGTTCCAAGTGCAGCCGTTCAATGCCGATGCGGCGGGTTTCGCCGTTTTCCAAATCGACGTCGATGTAGCCGTCGGACACGATCGGATGATCGGATTGCGAAATCTGGTATCCGTTGGGCAGATCGGCGTAATAGTAGTTTTTGCGCGCGAAAATCGACATTTTGTTGACCGTCGCGTTAATGCCCAGCCCCGTGCGAATCGCCTGTTCGACACATTCGTGATTGATGACGGGGAGCATGCCGGGGAAGCCCGCGTCGACGAAACTGACTTGCGAGTTGGGTTCTCCGCCGAACGTCGCCGCCGCGCCGGAAAACAGTTTCGCTTTGGAAATGACTTCGCAGTGCACTTCCAGCCCGACGACGATTTCCCAATCGCCCGTTTCACCTTTAATAATATACGACATCTTATTTTCCTCCTACGCGCAAAGGTCTGAACGGCATGCCGGACATGGATTCAATCGCGCCGGCGACACGCAAAACGGTTTCTTCACGGAACGTGTTGCCGATGACTTGCAGTCCGATCGGCATTCCGTTTTCCTCCGACGTTCCCGCCGGCACGGATACCGCCGGCAAGCCCGCCAGAGAGGACGGAACCGTGAAAATGTCGTACAACTGCATCAGCAAAGGATCTTTCGTGCTGTCGTCGTCCTTGCCGAACGCCGTTTCGGGCGCGGCGGGAGCCAGAATCACGTCGACCTTTTTGTACGCTTCCGCAAATTCACCGCACAGCAGGCGGCGGACTTTCTGCGCTTTCAGATAGCAAGTTTCGTAATAGCCTTCCAGCAAAATGCAAGTGCCGATCATGATGCGGCGCTTGACTTCCTTGCCGAAGCCCTCCGTGCGCGTGTTCGTGTACATTTCGTCCAGCGATTTGCCGTCGACGCGCAGACCGTATTTCACGCCGTCGTAGCGCGCCAAGTTCGAGGACGCTTCCGCCGGAGCGATCAGGTAATAGGTCGGCAGGGCGTACTGCGTGGACGGCAGGGAGATGTCGACGATTTCCGCGCCCGCTTCGCGCAGACGCTGCGCCGTTTTTTCCCAGACGTGACGCACGTCGGATTTCAAGCCCTTGTCGGGATTGTATTCGCGGGGGATGCCGATGCGCAGTCCCTTGACGTCGCCCGTCAAAGCCTGTTCGTAATGCGGGACGGGCGTGTTGACGCAGGTGGAATCTTTCGGATCGTAGCCCGCCATGGATTCCAGCATGATCGCCGTGTCGCGCACCGTGCGGGTCATCGTGCCCGCCTGATCCAGCGAGGAGGCGAACGCGACCATGCCCCAGCGCGAGCATCTGCCGTAAGTGGGCTTGCATCCGACAATGCCGCAGAAAGAGGCGGGGGTGCGGATGGAGCCGCCCGTGTCGGAACCCGTCGCGCCCATGCACAGACCCGCGGCGACCGCGGCGGCGGAACCGCCCGACGACCCGCCGGGGACAAGGATTTTGTCGGGGTCGTTTTTGCGGCGGTACGGGTTGCGCACGCCGCCGTAATACGACGTCAGGTTCGCCGTGCCCATCGCGAATTCGTCCATGTTGGTTTTGCCCAGCATGACGGAACCTTCGTCTTCCAGTTTTTGCGAAACGGTCGATTCATAGGGCGGGACGAAGCCGTCCAAAATGTGCGAGCAAGCCGTCGTGCGCACGCCTTTGGTGCAGTACAAGTCTTTCATGCCCAGAGGGATGCCTTCCAGTTTGCCGGTTTTTTCGCCTTTGGCGCGGCGTTCGTCGGAGCGTTTCGCGCGTTCCAAGGCGATTTCGGGGGTTTCCAGCACATACGCGTTCAATTCGCGGGCTTTTTCCATTTCTTTCAGGTGCGCCTGCGTCAGTTCGACGGATGTGAACTCTTTTTTATTCAGACCGTCCAGCGCTTCGGCGATCGTCAACTCTACCAAATCGGTCATGCTCTTACTCCACGACTTTGGGGACAAGGAAAAATTCGTCAAGTTTGTCGGGCGCGTTCGCCAGAATTTCGTCGCGGATGTCGCCGTCCGTCACGACGTCTTCGCGTTCGGGCAGCATCATGTCTTCGACAACGGAATTCATCGGCGCGACGCCGTCGGTGTTCACGTCTTTGAGTTGGTCGACCCAACCGATGATTTTTTGAATTTCGCCGACCATTTCATCCATGTTTTCGTCGGGGATTCGCAAGCGGGACAATATGCCCAGCCTTTTAATCATTTCCTTGTCGATTGACATAGGCTGTTTACTCCTGTACTTAAATAAAGAAACATAACTGTTGCGAAAGTATCACTTGGAATGGAAAACGGCAAGACTATTTCTTCGGAACAATTCATTCCGTTGACGCGCGGGACGGCGCTGCTGGGGCTGGACTTGGGCGAAAAGACGATCGGCGCCGCCGTGTGCGACGAATCGTGGCTGATCGCGTCGCCGCTGAAAACGGTTGTCCGCCGCGCTTTTCAAGCCGATATGGAAGCCTTGGAAAAGTTGCTTCAAGGGCGCAAAATCGGCGGAATCGTGTCCGGACTGCCGCTTGAAATGAGCGGAAACGAGGGGGAGCGCGCCCGCGTGACGCGCCTGCTTGCCGAACGCATCGCCGCGCATTTCGATTTGCCGCTGTGCTTTCACGATGAACGCTGGTCGTCGAAAGCCGTTGAAAGATTCATGATTCGCGAAGGCAACTATTCGCGCAAAAAACGCAAGGAACTCATCGACAATTCCGCCGCCGCGTACATTTTACAGGGCTTCGTCGACGCCGCGAACGGCACGGGAATTCCCGCCGGATTCTGATTCCGGATATCGATTGACGCGCGCCGGTCGATTGAGCGGACGCTTGCCGGAGCGAGTTGAAATTATTTAAAAAGCGGTCAGTTGCGCGCGTTGCGCCGCCGTCATGCCGCGATACACCGCCCGCGCGTTTTGCGCGCCCGTTTCGACGCCCAGCCCCGCCGCGCGCATATAATACGACCACGCCTGAACCAAATCCTGCCGGATGCCGTTGCCCGTCGCGTACATCCACGCCAGCAGTTCGACAGCTTGTGTTTCGTCGTTGTCCGCGCGCTTGCGGATGACTTCCAAATCGAACGGCGTGGGACGTTTTTCCTGCACCGCCTTGACCACGGATTCCCATTCGCGTTTCGCGTCCAGTTCGGAAAAAGGCTTTTCGTCGGGCAGAAACAGCGGATTTTTACTGTCGGGCTTTTCCTTTTTGCGCAGTCTTTCCGCCGATTTTCTCTGCTGAACCGCCTGTTCGCGCGCCGTGTAATACGACGGCATCACACCGTCGTTTTCGTGCATCAGGACGTTGCGGTACATCTGATCCGCCGTCATGCCGAACGCGAAAGCGCGGGAGGTCATCATCAACGCGGCGATAAAAATCAGTTTCTTCATGGCTCTGCAAAACGAAATTTTAATACTTTCTTCTTAACCTTTTCACTATATTTATATAACGCCTTCCGGCTGGGATATCCAGTCGAATTTTTAAAATTTTCAAGGGGGACTTCATGGCTGTCATCACTTTGCCCGTCAAACGTTTGCCGAACGGGAGAAACCTGCCTTTGCCGGCGTACGCGACGCCGCAGTCTTCGGGCATGGATCTGTACGCCGCCGTGACAAGCCCGCGTATGCTTCAACCGCGCCGGAGCGAATTGATTCCGACGGGCATTTCCATGGCGATGCCCGACGGCATGGAGGCGCAGGTGCGCTCGCGTTCCGGATTGGCGGCGAAAAACGGCATTTTCGTTTTGAACTCCCCCGGCACGATCGACGCGGACTATCGCGGCGAAATTTCCGTTTTGCTGTACAACGCGTCGGACAAGGTTTTCTTAATCGAGCGCGGCATGAAAATCGCCCAGCTGGTCATCGCCCCCGTTTTCCGCGTCAACTGGGCGGAATTGGATTCTTTGGGGACGAGCGAACGCGGCGCGGGCGGATTCGGATCGACGGGCGTCAGATGAAACCGGCTGTTTTTCTTGCGTTTTTTCTGGCTTTGAGCGTCGCCGCTCCGGCGCGGGCGCAAACGGGGTTGCCCTTGCCCCGATTCGCTTCCCTGCGGCGCGATCAGGTCAATTTGCGCACGGGACCGGGGATGCGCTATCCGGTCGAATGGGTTTATGTGCGCAAGGATTTGCCCGTCGAGATTGTTTCCGAATTCGAGCATTGGCGCAAAATCAGGGATTTCGACGGCACACAGGGCTGGGTGCACCGGCATATGCTGTCGGGCAGGCGGGCGGTGCGCGCGGTGGCGAACGGCGAACTGAAACGCGCGGCTTCCGAAGATTCCCTGCCGCTTGCGCGCTATGAAAAAGGCGTTATCGGCAAAATCGAACGCTGTCCGGAAAACATGGCGATGTGTCAGGTCGATTTCGGCGGATTCCAAGGCTGGACGCGCAAGGACAACCTGTGGGGCGTGTACGCGAAAGAAAGCGTCGAATAAGCAAAAATCCGCCGCGGACAAACAAAAAAGCCGTTGCAAAAACAACGGCTTTTTTAATGGGGCGAGAGATGAGATTCGAACTCACGACATTCGGAACCACAATCCGACGCTCTAACCAGCTGAGCTACACTCGCCATAGCGTTCATTTGTCTAACCGCTTTTGCGGCGTTTGTCAAATGTTTTTTCTTGCTTTTTTCAATGTTTTGGATTTTTATGACCCGTATCCGCACAAATTCACGGAGCGACAATGAAAAAAATAGAAGCCGTCATCAAGCCGTTCAAATTCGACGAAGTCAGAGACGCCTTGCAGGAAATCGACATTCAGGGAATCACCGTCACCGAAGTCAAGGGGTACGGTCGCCAGCGCGGACATTCCGAACTGTATCGCGGCGCCGAATACGTCGTCGATTTCGTGCCGAAAGTCAAATTGGAGATTTTCATTGAGGACGACCGCGCCGAAACCGTCGTGCAGACGATTGTGCGCGCCGCCTACACGGGCAAAATCGGCGACGGAAAAATTTTCGTCTCGCCCGTGGACGACATCATTCGCATTCGCACGCAGGAACGCGGCGAAGACGCGGTTTAAAAGGAGATAGCATGACTGTTGATTGCAAAGACGCTGACGGATTTTTGGATTTTCTGGCGCGCGAAAACATCGCGTACGTCGATTTTCGCCTGACCGATTTCAAGGGCAAGTGGCACCACGTCACCTATCACAATTCTTTCATTACGGAAGATTTGCTGGAAGACGGGCTGATGTTCGACGGTTCCTCTTTGGCGGGGTGGAGTTCGATTAACGAATCCGATATGCTGTTGAAGCCCGATTTTTCGACCGTCGGTCTTGACCCGTTCGCCGCGCAGAAAACCGCGTACGTCGTGTGCGACGTCGTCGATCCCGCGACCGCGATGTCGTACGGGCGCGACCCGCGTTCGACCGTGCGCAAGGCGCAGGCGTATTTGAAATCCTGCGGCTACGCGGACACGGCTTTCGTCGGCGTGGAAGCGGAATTTTTCGTTTTCGACGACGTGAAAATGAGCGTGCGCCCCGAAAAAGTGTCCTACGAACTCGATTCCTACGAATTCGACAGCCACGCGGACAAAGAAGTTCTCGGCGGCAACACGGGACACCGTCCCTTTGCCAAAGGCGGATACTTCCCCCTGCCGCCCGTCGATTCCGCGAACGATTTGCGCGGCGAAATGCTGACCGTCATGGCGCAGTCCGGCTTGAAAGTCGACAAACACCACCACGAAGTCGCGGCGGGACAGCACGAACTGGGCTTCGCTTTCGACGAAATGCTGAAAACGGCGGACAATCTGCAACTGTACAAATACATCGTCAAAAACGTGGCGCAGCGTTACGGCAAAAGCGCGACGTTCATGCCCAAGCCGCTTATGGACGACAACGGGTCGGGCATGCACACGCATTTTTCGCTGTGGAACAAGGGAAACACGCTGTTCGCGGGCAACGGGTACGCCGATTTGTCCGACAAGGCGCTGTATTTCATCGGCGGCGTCATCAAGCACGCCAAAGCCCTGAACGCGTTTACAAATCCGACGACGAACAGTTACAAACGCTTGGTTCCGGGTTTTGAAGCGCCCGTTTTGCTGGCGTATTCCGCGCGCAACCGCTCCGCTTCGTGCCGCATCCCCTACGGCAGTTCGCCCAAATCCAAGCGCGTGGAAATCCGTTTCCCCGACCCGACGGCGAATCCGTATCTGGCTTTCACGGCGATGCTGATGGCGGGCTTGGACGGCATTGAAAACAAAATCCACCCCGGCGACCCGATGGACAAGAATTTGTACGACCTGCCGCCCGAAGAATTGAAAAACGTTCCCGCCGTCGCGGAAAGCCTCAAAGAAGCGTTGGACAGTCTGGACGCCGACCGCGCGTTTTTGAAAAAAGGCGGCGTGTTCTCCGACGAACTGATCGACGCGTATCTGGCGGTGCATCGCGCCGAAGAACGCGTGTTCGCCAAAACGCCGCATCCCGTCGAATTTAAAATGTACTATTCGTTGTGAATATGTACGGCGGCTTTTAAATCGTGTATCATAAGGGGCGATTTGTTTTGCCCCTTTTTTTTGCAGGAAAATTTCATGCGGCGGCTGACGGCTTTTTTATTGTTTCTGTGCGCGGTGTGCGCGGCGTGTCCCGCGCGCGCGCAGTCGCTGTCCCTGATTAGCGACGAAGAAACCGAGGCCGTGCTTGCGTCGTGGCTGACTCCCGTTTTCAAAGCGGCGGGGCTGGACGCGTCGCGCATGGAGATTCATCTGGTCAAAGACGGGTCGATTAACGCGTTCGCCGCCAAAGGTCTGCACGTTTTCATTCACACGGGGCTGATTGTCAAAGCGGACAACGCGCAGGAGATTATCGCGGTTCTGGCGCACGAAACGGGGCATATCGCGGGCGGACACATCGTGCGTTTGTACGAAAATATGCGCATCGCCCAGCGCAATATGCTGGTGTCCGCGCTTTTGGCTTCCGTGGCGGGCGCGGCGGCGGGCAGAAGCGACGTCGGCGTGGCGGCTTGGGCGGCGGGAAGCGCGTCGGCGCAAAATCTGCTGATGGGATACAGGCGCACGGAGGAAAACGCCGCCGATCAAAGCGCGGTGACGTATCTGCGCGCGACGGGACACGATTTGACGGGCTTTCACGACATCATGAAAAAGTTGCAGGCGCAGGAAAATCTGGTCGTCGACCCCGCGACGCACGACGTGCTGTGGCGCACGCATCCCGACATTAAAGACCGCTTGGCTTTCATTTTGAACGAAAGCGCGTCCGTTCCGCCGGCAAACGCCAAGAAAATCGCGGCGGAAAACGCGCAGTTCGAACGCATCCGCGCCAAATTGTACGCGTATCTGTCCCTGCCCGAAAAGACGCTGAACGCGTATCCGCCCGAAGACAAATCTCTGCCCGCGCGCTACGCCCGCACCATTGCCTGTTACAAATCCGGCGCGCTTGAAAAGGCTCAAAAGGAGATTGATTCCTTGATTGCGGATTATCCGGACGACCCGTTCTTTTACGAACTCAAAGGGCAGATGCTGTTTGAAACGGGACACGCGGCGAAAGCCGTTCCCGCCTACGCCCGCGCCGTCGCCCTGCGTCCGCGCTCCGTTTTGCTGAATATCGGATACGCGCAGGCTTTGACGGAATCGGAAAATCCCGCCGATTTGCGCAAAGCGGTGGGCGTGCTGGAAAAAATCGCGTCGGTTCAGCCGGACTCGCCGTTCGTGTGGCGGCTGGCGGCGATTGCTTACGGACGGGCGGGGCGCACGGACAAAGCCGTTTACGCGCAGGCGGAATACGCTTTTCTGACGGGCGACGACGCGGGGGCGGCGCGCTTCGCAAACAAGGCTTTGCAGGTTTTGCCGCCGTCGGACGCCGCGTATATGCGCGCGCAGGACGTCCTCAATCAGTTGAAATCGCGCCGCAAAAACGGCGGGGGATGATTTTCGCGGACAATGTGAAAAAACTTGTCCGCCGACGACTTTTCAAGTATAGTCGAAACAGTTTTTTTATTAACGGAGAATTCGATGTTACGCAAAATGATTCTTATTGCCGTTGCCGCGCTTTTGTGCGCGCCGTCTTCGGCGAAAGCCGCGTTCGGTTTCGGTTTGAACGAACAGGAAGTGCAGGAAATCGTTAAAGACTACATCTACAACAACCCGCAGGTCATTATTGACTCGCTGAAACGGATGCAGGTTTTGGAAGAACAGAACCGTCAGCGTCAGGCGCGCGCCCGCGTCGAACAGCATCGCGAATTGCTGGAACGCGACCCCGCCACGCCCGTGATGGGCAATCCGGACGGCGACGTCATCATCGTCGAATTTTTCGATTACAACTGCGGCTACTGCAAACTGATGTACAAAAAGGTGTCCGAAGCGGTCGAAAAAGACGGCAATATGCGCTGGGTTTTGAAAGATTTGCCGATGCTTGCCGAATCGTCCGAAACGGCGGCTTTGGCGGGCTTGGCGGCGAACGAGCAGGGCAAATACACGGAAATGCACCGCGAACTGATGAACGTGCAGGGCGGTCTGGACGCCAAGAAAATCAACGCCGCGGCGAAGAAAATCGGCTTGAACATGGAAAAATTTGGAGCCGACATGAAAAAGCCCGAATTCAAAGAACATTTGCAGCAGAACAGACAACTGGCGCAGGAATTGGAAATTCAGGGAATTCCGCAGTTCATCATCGGCGAATACGTTTCGCAGGGCGCGATGATGGGCGACGAACTGGAAGCCGCGGCGCAAGCCGTGCGCTTTAAAAACAAAACGGCGGGCGAGCCTGCCGCTCCCGCTTCGGCACAGTAAGCCGTCTTGAACAAAAAAACACCGTCGGCGGTCAAAGGCGGCGGTGTTTTTGTGCGCGGAGGGAAAATGAAGAAAATCTGGTTGGAATTCAAACAGTTCGCCATGCGCGGCAACGTCATGGACATGGCGGTCGGCGTCATCATCGGCGCGGCGTTCGGCAAAATCGTCGATTCTCTGGTCAAGGAAATCATCATGCCGCCGCTGGCTCTGCTGATCAGCAAGGTCGATTTCACAAACCTGTACATTTTGCTGAAAGACGGCGTTACGCCGCCGCCCTACGCTTCCTTGGACGCGGCGAAAGCGGCGGGAGCCGTGACAATCAACGTCGGGCTGTTTTTAAATTCGTGCGTCAGTTTCGTCATTGTCGCGTTCGCCGTTTTTCTGCTGGTCAAAGGGGCGAATTCGTTAAAAGAGAAAACGCCCGAACCGCCGCCCGCGCCCGCGATCAAAAAATGCCCGTACTGCTGTTCCGACATTCCCGAAAAAGCGATCAGATGCCCGCATTGCACCGCGCAACTGGATGAAAAAAATGACTGAAACGGCATTGCTTGCCGTATCGTTGAAAAATCAAAAAGGAGACTCTGATGTCCGAATGTTCGCATAATTGTTCGTCGTGTTCCAAAAATTGCAAGGACAGGGCGGAAATTCAAAAAGACGCGCCCAACGCGCAAAGCCGCATTAAAAAAGTCGTCGCCGTGATGTCGGGCAAAGGCGGCGTCGGCAAATCGCTTGTCACGTCCGCCATGGCGGTCGCCATGCAAAAGCGCGGCTTTCAAACCGCCGTGCTGGACGCCGACATCACCGGTCCGTCCATTCCCAAAGCGTTCGGCGTGAAAGAACGTCTGTTCGGCACGGCGGCGGGCATTATGCCGGCGGATACGAAAACGGGCGTGAAAATCGTCAGCCTGAATCTGCTGTTGGAAGACGAAAGCGCGCCGGTGCTGTGGCGCGGACCCGTCATCACGGGGACGGTGCGGCAGTTTTTCTCGCAGGTTTGCTGGGGCGACGTCGATTATATGTTCATTGATATGCCTCCCGGAACGGGCGACGTGCCGCTGACGGTGTTTCAATCTTTGCCCGTCGACGCCGCGATTATCGTGACGACGCCGCAGGAACTGGTCGGCATGATTGTCGAAAAAGCGGTCAAAATGGCGGATATGATGAAAGTGCCCGTGCTGGCTTTGGTCGAAAACATGGCGTATTTCAAATGTCCCGATTGTCAGAAAGAATATGAAATCTTCGGCAAAAGTCATCTGGCGGAAACGGCGAAAAAATACGGCATTAAAACGACGGCGCGCCTGCCTTTGTCGCCGCAAACGGCGGCTTTGTGCGACGCGGGGGACGTTGAATCGTCCGACGTCGCCGCGTTCGACGCGCTGGCGGACGCTTTGGAAAAATTGTAAAAATTTCGCCGTAAAAAAAAGCCCCGAATGTTCGGGGCTTTTTGCGTTTGAAAGGTGTTACGCGGCGGCGGTCAGTTTTTCAATGCCTTTCGCGATGCGTTTCAGGCTTTCGTCCTTGCCGAACAGGTACACCGCTTCGACCGCGCCGAACGGCGTGCATTGCTTGCCCGTCAGCGCCGTGCGCAAGGGCCACAGGATTTGCCCGTTTTTCATGCCCGTTTTTTCGGGGATCGCCAGCAGCGCGTCGTGCACCGCTTCCATGGTCGAAAAATCGGTCATTTCCTTAATCGCCTTTTGCGCTTCCTTTAACGCCGTCAGCGCGATTTCCGGCGTCGTTTTCATTTTCTTGTGCACATACATTTCAATGTCGTATTCGGGCAGTTCGTCAATGAAATCAATCGCTTCGGGGATTTCGTTCAGCACGTTGACGCGCGGCTGGATGCATTTGGACAGCGTGACCAGATCCAGTTTGCGTTTCAGCGTCTTTTCGTAATACGGCAGGGCGAGTTCGTGGAATTTTTCGGCGGGCAGGGCGCGGATGTAAACGCCGTTCATCCATTTGAGTTTTTCAATGTCGAAAATGGCGGGCGATTTGTTAATCCCCTCGATGTTGAAGATTTTTTCCAACTGCGCCATCGAGAAGATTTCCTCGTCGTTTTTCGCGCTCCATCCCAGCAGGACGATGTAGTTGACGATCGCTTCGGGCAGATAGCCTTTCGCGACCAAATCCTGAAACGACGCGTCGCCGTTGCGTTTGGACAGTTTGTTGTGTTCGTCCTTCATAATCGGCGGCAAATGGACGTACGTCGGAATTTCCCAGCCGAACGCCTGATACATCAAATTGTATTTCGGCGTGGAGGACAGATATTCGTTGCCGCGCAGAACGTGCGTGATTTTCATTAAATGGTCGTCGACGACGTTTGCGAAGTTGTACGTCGGCAGACCGTCGGATTTGAGCAAAATGCCCTCGTCAAGCGTCTTGTTTTCAACGACGACGTGACCGTACACGCAATCGTCGAACGTGGTCGTGCCTTTCGGGTCGATCGTCTGGCGCACGGTGTATTTTTCGCCGTTTGCGATGCGCTTTCTGGCTTCTTCGACGGAAATGCGCTTGCACGGGTCGCGGAATTTGAACGGAATCCCCGCTTCTTCGCAGGCTTTGCGCTGGTTTTCCAATTCCTCCTCCGAACAGAAGCAATAGTGCGCGCCGCCCAAATCGACCAGTTTGTCCGCGTATTCCTTATAAATCGCGCGGCGTTCCGACTGGACGTAGGGACCGTAATCGCCGCCCACGTCGGGACCTTCGTCATGGCGCAATCCGACGGTTTCCATCGTTTTGTAGATGATGTCCACCGCGCCGTCGACGTAGCGTTCCTGATCGGTGTCCTCGATGCGCAAAATGAATTTGCCGCCCGCGCTTTTGGCGACCAGATATTCGTACAGCGCCGTGCGCAAGTTGCCGATGTGCATATATCCCGTCGGGCTGGGCGCGAATCTGCTTCTGACTTCGGTCATTGTTTTAAGCCTTTCAAAAAAGTTTTTTAAAATCTGTATCGTATCACGCCGAAAAGTCAATCCCTTTCAATCGAATTTTAAATTTCGCGTCGCTTTTAAGCGCGAAAAAAGATATGCTGTGCGTCATGAAGCCGCTGTCTTTTTATTTTACCGATGTTTTCAAGGCGATCGCCGACGATGCCGCCGCGCAGGGACGGCGCGCGTATTTGTGGCTTGCCGTCGCGTTCGGCGCGGGCGTGTGCGTTTATTTTTCCCTGCCGTTCGAGCCGCTGTTTTGTGTTACGGCGGGCGCGCTGACGATGAGCGCGTTTTTGCTTTACGATTGCCGGAAAAACGCGTTCAAATTTTTCGCAACGCTTGTGTTTCTGGGCGTTTCGGGATTTGCGGCGGCTCAAATCAAAACGATATCGACCGCGGCGCCGATGCTGAAATACCGCACGCGCACGGTGGCGACGTCGGGGATTGTCGACGCCGCTTTCGTCCAAGGGGAACGGCAGACCGTCGTTTTGAAAGATGTGAAAATCGCGTCCGTGCGCGCCGATGAAACGCCGCACAAAATCCGCCTGACGCTGAAAAACGCGCCCGCGCTGGAAGCCGGCGATTTTATCGAAGCGCCCGCGCTGTTGTCGCCTTTGCCGCTTCCCGTTTATCCCGACGGGGCGGATATGCGGACGATTGATTTTTTCAATCATGTCGGCGCGAGGGCAAGCGCGCGCAAACCGCCTCAAATCGTCAGGGCGGCGCAAAAAACGGGCTTTGTCGAAAAAACGCGGAAAAGCGTGCAGAAACGCTTGGAAAAATCTTCCGCGCAAGCCGAACTGTCAATCGCTTTGTTGCTGGGAAACGCGAAAGGCGTGCCGGAGGATGTCATCACCGCTTACAGAAACGCGGGAATCGCGCATTTGCTGGCGGTGTCCGGCGTGCATATGAGTTTGGCGGCGGGAATCGTTTACGGCGCGGTGTCCTTTTTACTGGCACTGTTTCCGAGCATCGCCCTGCGGTTTAACGTGCGCAAGATTGCCGCCGTGTGCGCCATGGGCGGCGCGGCGTTCTATCTGATGCTGTCGGGCGCGCCCGTGTCGGCAAGACGCGCGTTCGTCATGGCGGGATTTATGTTTTTCGCCGTCGTCGTCAACCGGCGGGCGTTTTCGCTGTACACGCTGGCTTGGGCGGCGTTTTTCCTGCTGTTGCTGTCGCCCGAAAGCGTGCTGTCCGTCGGATTTCAGTTATCGTTCGGCGCGGTGCTGGGATTGATTTGCCTGTGCGAACTTTTCCCCCGATGCGCCGACCTGCGCGCCCCGCTATATAAGAAAATCGGCTATTGGATTGCCGGCGCGGTGCTGGCGGACGTTGCGGCGGTGGCGGCGACCCTGCCGCTGTCCTTGCATTATTTCAATTATATGCCCGCGTACAGCGTTTTGGGCAATCTGATCGCGGCGCCGCTTGCCGCTTTTCTCGTCATGCCGTTTTTGTTCGCCGCTCTGTTTCTCATGCCGTTCGGCGCGGAAAAATGGGCGTTAAGCGTGTCGGATTTCGGCTTGACGCTGATAAACAAAGGCGCGTTTTTCGTGTCGAATTTGCCGCACGCGGTCTTGCGCACGCCCGAATTTCCGATGATTTTCGCGCTTGTCGGCGTGTGCGGGATGCTGTTTTTGTGTCTGTGGCGCACCAAAGCGCGCTATGCCGGCGCGGTTGTCTGGCTGTGCGGTTTTACCGGATTGCTCATTCCCCGCACGCCCGATTTTCTGCTGGATTCAAACGCGTCGTTCTATGCGTTCAAGGACGACGCGGGCGATTTGCGTATGCGCGACAAGGGAAATCCGTTCGCCCGCAAAATCTGGGCGGCGCAAAACGGGCAGGACGGCGAAGAGGTGCGGACGGCAAGCGAAAAGCGGGGGTACGAGGGACTGAAAACGCGCTTTTCCTGCCGCGACAAATTGTGCGTTTATGAAAACGCTTACGGAAAAATCGTTTGGGCGAAATCCAAAAAAGCCGCCGTTCAAGCGTGCGCAACACCCGCGAACGCGTATGTGTTCACCGCGTCGGGCGACCCGCCGTGCGACAAGGAAACAATGTTCGTCAAGCGGGATTTTTCGCAAAACGGCACGCACGCGTTTTATTTGGACAAAGACGGCTTGCGCGTGAAAACGGCGAAAGACGGCGCGTTCCGCCCGTGGCACAGCGCGTTCGGCAAGCCGTCGTTTTTCTGATTATTTGTTCGCCAGAGCCGCCGCCTGTTCTTTGACGCGGGCGACCATCGAGAAAAATCCGTTGCGGCGCGTGGGCGACAAATGCGTGTCCAAGCCCAGTTCGCAAAACGCTTCCTCGACGTTTGTCTTCAAGATGTACGCGGGCGTTTGATTCGACAAAATCGCCTGCAAGACGGCAATCAGCCCTTTGACGATGAACGCGTCGGAATCGGCGACGAAAGACAGTTTTTCGCCGTCGAAAGAGGTTTTCAGCCACACTTGGCTCATGCATCCGTCGACTTTCGTTTGCGCGTTTTTGTCCGCGTCGTCCATCGGCGGCAGGTTTTTGCCCAATTCGATCAGATAGGCGTAACGGTCTTCCCAATCGTCCAAGAACGAGAAATTTTCTTTTAATTCCGTGAAATCTGTCATGTTTCCCCGCTTTCGCCTGACAGAGTGCAAAAAAATAAGCCCGAATTCAAGGGCTTATTTTCATAAAAGGTTTAAAAGCGCGTTTTTTTAAGCGGACAAAATGCCCAAACGTTGCGCCGTCACGACGGCTTTCGTGCGGTTTTCGACGTGCAGATGACGCAAAAGCGCGTTGATGTGCAGTTTGACGGTCGCTTCGGAAACGCCCATTTCATACGCGATTTGCTTGTTGGACAGACCGTTGCTCAAATATTGCAAAACTTCTTTCTGGCGCGTCGTCAGGTTTTTGCCGTCGGGCAGAGTGGACGACAGGATGCGTCCGCTTTCCGCCGCTTTGACGGACGATTGCAAGCCTTTCAACAGCGCGGGCGGAACGTAGGAATGTCCGTCCATAATCGAGCGCAGGGCGTTGATTGTCTGCGAATCGGGCGACAATTTCGTGATGTAGCCGGACGCGCCCAAGTCGTAGGATTCGGAAATGTCTTTAAAATCTTCCGATTCGCTCATCATAATCATGCGGGCTCTGGGGAACATGGCGGCGGCTTCCTTGAAGCGCGATTTCCAGTCCGAGCCGAGCAGGTCTTTGTCGATGAAGACGACATCAAACGGCGCGGGGCGGCTTGTCAGCGTCGCCAGCGTGTCGAAGCGGGTAACTTCCTGCAATTCGCGCACGGTGTCGAAACGCTGGATTTGACTGCGGAGTCCCTCTCGGAACAAGGTGTGGCTGTCGGCAATTAAAATTCTCATTTTTTTTCCTCTCCAAAGGTTGTTTGGCAATCCATAGACCAACGTTACGAGGCAAAACGGAATTAAAACAGGTGGCAATCCTTCCATAGCCGTGGGGAGTATGCGGCGACTCGGCATAAATCCGACGATTCGCACGGAATACAGGGCGAACGGTTACAGGCATACGGTATGGGGGCAAATCCTTTCCGGTCCATGAAAAAACTTCCGGCGGGGCGGAATCTTAAAACGAATCGATTCGTTTCGCGCGGATTTTCATATCCGGACGGCTATGCGGGCAATGACAAAACGATGTCGTACAGGTCTTCAAAACGGTTTGCCAAGGCGGTCGCGCCGATTTCTTCGTACGGTTTTTGCGCGTAGCCGTAGGTCAGAAGCACGACGGGCATCCCCGCCGCTTTCGCCGCCTGCGCGTCGGGTTCGGAATCGCCGATCATGACCGCGTGCGCCGAATCGCCGCCCATGCGCTTCGCCGCTTCCAGCAAAGGTTCGGGGCGCGGCTTGCGGAAAGGCAGGGATTGCGCGTCCAAAACGACGTCGAAGTATTTGCGCAAATCCAACTTGTCCAAAATGATGCGCGTCGGCGCGGGCGGCTTGTTCGTGCAAATCGCCAGTTTGCAGCCCGCGTCTTTGAAACGGCGCAGGGTTTCGGGCACTTTGTCGTACGGGTGCGTCAAATTCATCGGCGCGTCGGCGTAGATTTTCAGCCAGCGTTGATGAATCTCCTCTATTTCGTCGGAACTCGCCCCGCCCGTGCGCGCGCACAACTGCTCGATCAGATAGTGCGACCCTTGCCCGATCAGGAATTTCATTTCCCAATCTTCAAGCGCGCGCCGCCCCAGTTCTTTCAGCAGACCGTTGAGCAAAAAGCGCAAATCGGGAAGCGTGTCGATCAGCGTGCCGTCCAAATCGAAAATAAGGTTTTTTTCAGTCATTTTTCCTTGCCCGTAACGTTTCAAGACAGTATTTTATTTATCTTTAAGACATTTTATGGCAAATTCCTAGTCAAAGAGTTGTTAAAACGCGAGGTTTTTTTATGACGGATACGGCAGCAATCGTATTGGCGGCGGGCATGGGGACGCGCATGAAGTCGCCTTTGCCGAAAGTGATGCACAAGGTCGCGGGGCGTCCGATGATTTCCCATCTGCTTGAAACGGTCGATTCTTTGGGCGCGAGCAAAAAGGTCGTCGTCATCGGTCCCGACATGGACAATGTGGCGCAAACGGTCGCGCCGACGCAATGCGTCGTCCAGAAAAACAGGCTGGGGACGGCGGACGCGGTGAAAGCGGCGGACGGCGTTCTGCGCGGGTTCGACGGCGACGTGCTGGTTTTGTACGGCGACACCCCGCTGATTACCAAGGCGACGCTGGATAAAATGCTTGACGCGCGGCGCAAGGGCGCGGCGGTCGTCGTTCTGGGCTTTACGCCGGAAGACCCCGCGAAATACGGACGCTTAATCGTTGATGAAACGGGCTTGCGCGAAATCGTCGAATTCAAGGACGCGACGCCCGAACAGCGCGCGGTGCGTCTGTGCAATTCGGGCGTGATGTGCGTTGACGGCAAAAAATTGTTCGATTTGCTGGACAAGGTGAAAAACGACAACGCGGCGGGCGAATACTATCTGACCGATTTGGTCGCTTTGGCGCGCGCGCAGGGCGATGCCGCGGCGGTCGTCGAGGGCGGCGAGGAGGAATTGACGGGCGCGAATTCCCGCGCGGATTTGGCTGTGCTGGAAAAAATCGCGCAAAAGCGTCTGCGCGCCAAGTTCTTGGAACAGGGCGTGACGATGATTGACCCCGACACCGTTTATTTTTCGTTCGACACCGTGCTGGGCAAAGACGTTTTCATTGAACCGAACGTCATTTTTGAAACGGGATGCGTCGTCGAGGACGGCGTTGAAATCAAAGGATTCTGTCATTTTGAAGGCACGCATATCCGCGCGAACGCGAAAGTCGGACCGTTCGCCCGCCTGCGTCCCGAAAGCGACATCGGCGAAAACTGTCATATCGGCGATTTTGTGGAAATCAAAAAATCCGTCATTGAAACGGGCGCGAAAGTCAACCATTTGTCTTATATCGGCGACGCGCGCGTCGGTGAAAAAACGAACATCGGCGCGGGGACGATCACCTGCAACTACGACGGATATTTCAAATCGAAAACGGATATCGGCGCAAACGCGTTCATCGGGTCGGACACGGTCATCGTCGCTCCGTGCCGCATCGGCGACGGCGCGATGACGGCGGCGGGTTCCGTCATTACAAAAGACGTGGACGGCGACGCTTTGGCGGTCGGCAGGGCGCGGCAGGTCGTTTTGGACAAGCGCGCGAAACAGTTCCGCGACGCTAAAAAAGCGCTTAAAGATTCCTCTAAAAAGTAAAGGACAAACACTATGTGCGGTATTGTAGGCATTATTTCTGACAGACAGGTGACTCCGCTGCTCGTCGACGGATTGAAGCGTTTGGAGTATCGCGGGTACGATTCCGCGGGCATCGCGACGCTGGACAACGGACGGATTGAACGCCGCCGCGCGAAAGGCAAACTGGTCAATCTGGAAGCCAAAATCGCGCAGGAACCCATCGCGGGCACGATCGGCATCGGGCATACGCGCTGGGCGACGCACGGCGTTCCCAACGAAACGAACGCGCATCCGCACGCCACGAAGCACGTCGCCGTCGTGCATAACGGCATCATTGAAAACTACCGCGAACTGCGCGACGAACTGAACGCCGCCGGACGCGTGTTTGAAAGCGAAACGGACAGCGAAGTCATCGTGCAAATGGTCAGTATGCAGGTCGAAAACGGCGCGACGCCGCAACAGGCGGTTTCGCGCACGCTGAAACGCCTGAAAGGGATTTATTCGCTGGCGTTCATTTTCGCCGGACGCGAAGATCTGCTGATCGGCGCGCGTCGCGGCACGCCTTTGGCGGTCGGTTTCGGCAACGGCGAAATGTTCCTCGGCTCCGACGCTTTCGCATTGGCGCCGCTGACGCAGAAAATCATGTATTTGGAAGAGGGCGACTGGGTCGTTTTGACGCACGGCGGCGCGACCGTTTACGACGAAAACGACGTCGAGGTTTCCCGCTCCGTCACGCAGTCCGCCGCGTCGGGCGCGCTGGTCGGCAAAGGCGGCTACCGCCACTTCATGCTGAAAGAAATTTACGAACAGCCGCAAGTCATCGGCGACACGCTGAACACGATGATCAATCAGGACGCGGACACGATTACGCTGCCCGAAGTGCCGTTCGATTTGAAAGACGTGTCCCGCATTACGATTGTCGCGTGCGGCACGTCCTATTACGCGGGCATGGTCGGCAAATACTGGATTGAATCCGTCGCGCGCGTTCCCGTCGACATTGACGTCGCGTCCGAATTCCGCTATCGCAATCCCGTTTTGGAAAAGGGCGGCGTGTCGCTGTTCATTTCCCAGTCGGGCGAAACGGCGGACACGCTCGCGGCTTTGCGCCTTTGCAAAAAAGAGGGGCAGAAAATCATTTCCATCGTTAACGTGGAATCAAGCACGATGGCGCGCGAGTCCGACTGCGTGTTGAGAACGCTGGCGGGACCCGAAATCGGCGTCGCTTCCACGAAAGCCTTTACGACGCAGTTGACGCTTCTGGCGTGCTTCGCCATTGCTCTGGGACGCGCGAAAGGGGCTTTGAACGCGCAGGAGGAGGCCAAACTGTCGCGCGCTTTGGTCGAAGTGCCGTCCCGCGTTTCCGACGTTTTGAACAACGACAAAAAGATTGAAAAAATCGCGCAGGATTTAATGGTTCCCGCCCGCGACGTTCTGTATCTGGGGCGTTCTTCCAGTTATCCGATCGCCTTGGAGGGCGCGCTGAAACTCAAAGAAATCTCCTACATTCACGCCGAAGGCTACGCGGCGGGCGAAATGAAGCACGGACCTATCGCGCTGATTGACGAAAGCGTGCCGGTCGTGGTCGTCGCGCCGTCGGACGAATTGTTCGACAAGACGGTTTCCAATATGCAGGAAGTCATGGCGCGCGGCGGCAGAGTGCTGTTTTTCGGCGACAGGGAGGGCGTCGGTCAGGTCAAAGACCGCTCCGCCGCTTTCGTCGTCCTGCCGAAAGTCGATCCGTTCGTCGCGCCGATTCTGTACGCGATTCCCGTGCAGTTGCTGGCGTATCACACGGCGGTGGCGAAAGGCACGGACGTCGACCAGCCGCGCAATCTGGCGAAAAGCGTGACGGTTGAATAAGAGAGCGTGATGCAGGTGCTTGCGATGAAAATCAAACGTTTGGCGCGCCGGTTTTTCATCGGCGCGGGACGTTTTTTGCGTCACGGCTTTTGGGCGTATTTCATCGCCGCTTTGTTGTTTTTCCTTGCGTGCTTCGGCGTTTATTCCATGGATAAAGGCTCGTTCGCGTACTGCACGGACAGTCTGGTGCGCTGTCTGGAAGACGAGGCGATGACGCAAAAGGGCTTGAAAAAAAGCATGGGCATCATGAAATGCTCCGTGCGCACGCTTTGGTGCGATGTGGAAACGCTGTTTTACGCCGCGACGACGCGCCGCGCGCCCGCGCCTTTGCTCGACGAGCCCGCTTCGGAAAATCCGGCAAAGGAGGCGGGTGTTGAAACGCTTGAAAATCCGCGCACTTTCGAGGACGCCGCCGCGCCCGACGAACCGCGGGGGAATTCTTCCGGCGCGTCGTTCGAGGAAATCGTGCGCGCGCTGGAATCCGCCGAAAACGACGCTTTTCCCGAAGTCGAAGACGACGACATGACGGGTCCCGAACTGTTGGAGGAAATGAAGCGTTTGCGCAAAGAGCGCGAGTATTTTGAAAAAAATCAGGAAGAATTGCGCAAAAAGATATTTGAAACGTTGGAAATGCGTCATAAAACTGGTATCGTGTCTGAAAAGGAAAACGGCGGCGCGTTGTGATGCGCCGGATGCAAGGAAAAGGGTTTGAAAAATGGATGAATGGATGCCTGACGGCTGGCGATCCAAAAAGGCGATGCATCTGCCGCAGTACGCTTCGCAGGAGCGTTTGCGCGCGGTTGAGGGGAAGTTGCGCAAATATCCGCCGTTGGTCTTTCCCGAAGAATCCGCCCGCTTGAAGCGGTCTTTGGCGCAGGTCGCGCAAGGCAAGGCGTTTTTGCTGCAAGGCGGCGATTGCGCGGAAAGTTTCGCCGATTTCGGTTCCGACAACATCCGCGATATGTTCCGCATTTTGTTGCAGATGTCCGTCGTTTTGATGTACGGCGCGTCCCGTCCCGTCGTGAAAGTCGGGCGTTTGGCGGGGCAGTTCGCCAAGCCGCGCTCTTCCGCGACCGAAACGCGCAACGGCGTGACTTTGCCGTCGTACCGCGGCGACAACGTCAACGGCATTGAATTTACGCCGCAAGCCAGAGAACCCGACCCCGACCGCATGATCGAGGCGTATCATCACGCGTCGGCGACGCTGAATCTGCTCCGCGCTTTTTCGCAGGGCGGCTACGCGGATTTGAACAAAGTGCAGGAATGGAATTTGGGCTTTGTCGAAAAATCGCTTCAAGGCGAGCATTACCGCCGCTTTTCCGCGTACATCAGCGAAACGCTGAATTTTATGGGCGCGTGCGGCATCACCGCCGACGAAGTGCCCTTGGTGCGCGAAACGTCTTTCTACACGTCGCACGAAGCCCTGCTTTTGCCGTTTGAAGAAGCGATGACCCGCGTGGATGGCGCGACGGGCGATTGGTACGACTGTTCCGCGCATATGCTCTGGATTGGCGAGCGCACACGGCAGGCGGACGGCGCGCACGTCGAATTTGCGCGCGGCATCAGCAACCCGATCGGTCTGAAAATCGGTCCGACGACCGATCCGGACGATTTGCTGCGCCTGTGCGACATTTTGAATCCGCTGAACGAGGCGGGGCGGCTGACGCTGATTACGCGCATGGGGGCGAACGTCATCGCCGAAAAACTGCCCGCGCTGATTCGCGTCATTCAAAAAGAGGGCTACAACGTCGTTTGGGCGTGCGACCCGATGCATTCCAACACGCAAACGGCGTCGAACGGGTATAAAACGCGCGATTTTAACAACATTTTGACCGAAGTGAAAAACTTTTTCGCCGTGCACAAGGCGGAGGGCACTTACGCGGGCGGTCTGCACTTTGAAATGACGGGGCAGGACGTGACCGAGTGCGTCGGCGGATCTCAGGAAATCACCGAAGACACGCTGACCCAGCGGTACAGCACGCTGTGCGACCCGCGTTTGAACGCGAATCAGTCGCTGGAACTGGCTTTTCTGGTCGCGGAAATTTTAAAGCGGGAAAAAGGCGTCACCGCTTACTGACAAGGGAGATGAACGGATGAACGAAAAAACGGCTATGACTTGCTTTCCCGAAATGAACGACATCGGGCGCTATACGGACAAATACTTCACGCGGACGCGCAAAATCGTGGAAAAATACGGCGATAAAAAAGTGACTTACGCCGTGTTTATGCGCCGCCCCGTCGTTTTCGCGCCGAAAATCGCGCTGGATTGGCTGAAAAGCGTCATGGACGCGCAGGGAACGCCCTTTGAGATGAAATTGAATTACGAAGAGGGCGACTGGATCGGTTCGGGCGAGCCGATGATGTATGTGACGGGGTCTTTCGCCGCTTTGGTCGAAAAGGAAACGCTACTACTGCAAAAACTGGGCGCGGCGTGCGTCGCAGCGTACAACGCGTCGGCGATGTGCTACGAACTGCCGCAGGTCGATTTCATGGCGATGGACGCGCGGCATTGCGCGGGGACGCAAATGGCGGAATTGATGGCTTACGCGGCTTTTGTCGGGTCGAAATCCGCGCGCAAGCAGGGCGCGAAAGGCTTTGTCGGCACGGCGAACGACGCGACGGCGGGGCTGTTCGGACTGGACGCCGGACTGGGCACGATGCCGCACGCGCTGATCGGTTACGCGGGGTCGACTTTGCGCGCGGCGGAAATGTTCAACGATTTGTTCCCCGAACAGAATCTGACCGTTCTGGTCGACTATTACGGACGCGAAGTTTCCGACGGGCTGGAAGTGTGCCGCAAATTCAAAGATTTGGCGGACGCGGGCAAAGTTTCCTTGCGTCTGGACACGCACGGCGGACGGTACGTCGAGGGGCTCGACCGCGCGAAATCGTACGCTGTTTTGGAAGAATACGCGCCCGACTGCATCCGCTGTTACCGTCAGGAAAGCGAACTGCCGCACCTGATCGGCACGGGCGTGTCGGCGGCGGCGGTCTGGTTCGTGCGCCACGCGCTTGACCAAGCGGGCTTTAACAAGGTCAAAATCGTCGCGTCCAGCGGATTTTCAACGGAAAAATGCCGCCTGTTCAAACTGGCTCACGCGCCGGTCGACGTTATCGGCACGGGGTCGTTCCTGCCTGAAAAATGGTCGGAAACCTACGCGACGGCGGACATCGTGTCCTACGACGGCGTTAAAAGCGTCAAGGTCGGCAGGGAATTTTTGCTGGATAAAATGCAATGAATTACGCGCCGTACGCCACATTCGCCGAAAAAAGCAGAGGGCGGCTGTACAAGGAAAAGGACGTTTCCGAACGCACCTGCTTTCAGCGCGACCGCGACCGCATCATTCATTCCGAAGCGTTTCGCCGGCTGGAAGCCAAAACGCAGGTCTTCGTCTATCAGGACGGCGGCAGTCTGCGCACGCGCCTGACTCATTCTTTGGAAGTGTCGCAGTTGACGCGCTCGCTGTGCCGTATGCTCCGCTTGAATCAGGATTTGGGCGAAGCGTTGGCTCTGGCGCACGATTTGGGGCATACGCCGTTCGGTCACGCGGGCGAAACCGCGCTGAACGACTGCATGAAAAATTACGGCGGATTCGACCACAACGCCCATTCTTTGAAAGTCGTGACGTCGCTTGAATGTAAATATCCCGCGTTCGACGGCATCAATCTGTGCTGGGAAACGCTGGAAGGACTGGCGAAGCACAACGGTCCCTTGCTGAAAAAAGGCGAGGACGCTTCCAAACTGCCCGCCGACATCGCCGAATACAACGCTTTGTTCGATTTGGAGCTGGACACTTACGCGGGGCTGGAAGCGCAAATCGCGTCTTTGGCGGACGACATCGCGTACTGCAATCATGACACGGACGACGGGCTGAAAACCGAATTCATCCGCGTGCCGCAACTGGCGCAAGTGCCGTTTTTCATGCGCCACTACACCGCCGTCAAAGCCGAATACACGGGCTTGGACGAAGCGCGCACGGCGGCGGAAACCGTGCGCCGCATGATTAACGAAGCGATTTTGGACGTTGCGAAAACGTCGGCGGAACGCTTGGCGGAAATCAATCCGCAATCCGTCGAGGAAGTGCGTTCGTTCGGCGAGGCGATTATCGGCTTTTCGCCGCAAATGCGCACGCAACTGAAAGAATTGAAAGACTTTCTGTTTAAAAATATGTACCGCCACTACAAAATCAACCAGATGACAAGCAAGGGGCGGCGCATTTTAAAGGATTTGTTCGCTTTGTTCATGGACGAAACGAACATTCTGCCGCAATATATGCAAATGCGCATTGCCGCGCTGGAAAACGACAGCCGGAAAGAAGCCCGCAAAGCCCGCCTGATCGCCGATTTCATCGCGGGCATGACGGACGCGTCCGCTTTGTCGGCGCACGCGCGTTTGTTCGACGCTCAAACAAGGATATGAAGATGAACATTTTTGACGAAATCAAAATTTGTGTAACGCAAGCGATTGACGCGCTGGTCAAAGAGGGCAAACTGCCCGAAATTTCCGATATGTCGCGCATGGTCGTCGAACCGCCCCGCGACGCTTCGTTCGGGGACGCCGCGACGAACGCCGCTTTGGTGCTGTCCGGTCAGGCGAAAATGAAGCCGCGCGATTTGGCGGCGGTGTTGAGCGAAAAACTCGATTCTCTCGATTTCGTCGATTCCGTTTCCGTCGCCGGCGCGGGATTCGTCAACATGAAACTGTCGAACGCTTTTTGGTACGCCCGCGTGCGCGACATTCTGGCGAAAGGGACGGCGTTCGGCGCGTCCGACATGGGCAAAGGCGAAAAAATCAACGTCGAATTCATTTCCGCCAACCCGACGGGTCCCATGCACGTCGGTCATTCGCGCGGGGCGGTGTTCGGCGACGCTTTGGCGGAATTGCTTAAAAAAGCGGGCTACGACGTGACGCGCGAATACTACGTCAACGACGCGGGCAAGCAGGTCGACGTGCTGGCGCGTTCGGCGTATTTGCGCTACAAGCAGGCTTTGGGCTGCGAAATCGGCGAAATTCCCGCCGGTCTGTACCCCGGAGATTACCTGATTCCCGTCGGCGAGCAACTGGCTTTGCAGGCGGGCAAGGCGTTCGTCGACAAGCCCGAATCCGAATGGTTGCCCGTGTTCCGCACGTTCGCCATTAACGCGATGCTGGACTTGATTCGCGAGGATTTGGCGGCTTTGGGCGTGAAATTCGACGTGTTTTCGTCGGAACGCTCTTTGGTCGAAAAAGGCAAAGTGCAGGCGGTTTGGGATTATTTGCAGGAAAAGGGCTTGATTTACGAGGGCGTTCTGCCCCCGCCCAAAGACGCTGAAAAGGCGGAACAATGGGAGCCGCGTCCGCAAATGCTGTTCAAGGCGACGCAGTTCGGCGACGATTCCGACCGCGCTTTGAAAAAATCGGACGGCACATACACTTATTTCGCGTCCGACATGGCGTACCACCTTGACAAATTCAACCGCGGCTTTACGCACATGATCGACGTGTGGGGCGCGGATCACGGCGGCTATGTCAAAAGAATCAAGTCGGCGTTGAGCGCGCTGACCGACGGCAAGGCGCGGCTGGACGTCAAATTGTGCCAGATGGTCAAATTGTCCGACAACGGCGAACCCGTCAAAATGTCCAAGCGCGCGGGCACGTTCGTGACGATGCGCGACGTGGTCGACATGGTCGGCAAGGACGTAATGCGCTTCATCATGCTGACGCGCAAAAACGACGCGCAGTTGGATTTCGATTTCGCGAAAGTCAAAGAGGAATCAAAGGACAATCCCGTCTTTTACGTCAATTACGCCTACGCGCGCGCGGCGTCCGTCGCACGTCACGCCGCCGAAATGTTCAAGGGCGAAGATTTGTCCGACGCCGCTTTGACGCAAGCGGATTTGTCCGCCCTGACCGACGGCGACGAATTGGGCTTGATTCGCCTGCTTGCCGCTTTTCCGCGTCAGGTCGAAACGGCGGCGGCGACGGGCGAACCGCACCGCATCGCCTATTATCTGAACGACGTCGCGTCCGCTTTCCACGCTTTGTGGAACAAGGGGCGGCAGGACGTGCAGTTGCGCTTTTTGGACGAAGCCAACAAGCCCGCGTCGCTGGCGCGTCTGGCTTTGGTGCGCGCCGTCGCGGTCGTCATTGAATCCGGATTGGGAATTTTCGGCGTTCAGCCGCCCAAGGAGATGTAAAAATGGTTTACTCCGAAGAATCGTACGAAGCGCGCCACGAGCGGCGGTTTGACCGCGCCCGTCGGAAAAAGGGCGTGCTGATCGGCGTTTTAATCGGCGTTGTCATCGCGGTTGTCGTCGCGTTTTTGACGTTCGGGCGGTTTGTGTCCGCGTATCGCGCTTCCGGCGGCGACGCGCCCTTGATTAAGGCGGACAGATCGCCCGTCAAAGTGCGTCCCGCAACTCCCGGCGGCATGGAAGTGCCGAATCAGGACAAACTGATTTACGAACGTCTGCGCGAAAGCGACGCGGCGCGCGTGGAAAAACTGATGCCCGCGCCCGAAAAGCCCGCTTTGCCCGAAGACGAGGAGGACGCTTCCGACGAAATCGCGCAAATCATCGCGCTGGAAGAGCCGCAGGAAACGCCGCAATCGCTGGAAGTCGCCTCGACGACGCTGGTCGGCGAAGACGGCGAACGCGTTGAAGTGATGTTCCGCACCATTTCGTCCGAGCAGGCGCAAAACCGCGTGGAGCAGGCGAAAAAAACGATCGAGGCGCAAAAGGCGCAAGCCGCCGCCGTGCTGAAATCGTCCGCGCCGGCGAAACAAAAGCCCGCGCCCGCAAAATCCGCGCCCGAAAAGCCCGCCGCGAAGCCAGAAGCGAAAAAAGCCGCGCCCGCCGAAACGTTCGCCGTGCAGTTGGTGTCGACGAAAAACAGGGACGCGAGCGAAAAGGAATGGACGCGGTTGAGCAAAAAGCACGCGGACGCGCTGAAAGGGCTGCCGCACGAAATTTCGGAAATCAAGACGGATAAAAACACGTTCTACCGTCTGCGCACGGGCGTTTTCGATTCGCGCGACAAGGCGGACGCCGTGTGCCGCAAACTGAAAGATAAAAAACAGGAGTGTCTGGTTGTCAAACGTTAACGTGCCTTCGGGCGTCATTTTCGGTTGCGCTTCGTTAAGCCTGACCGACGAGGAAAAAGAGTTTTTCGCCCGCGTCAATCCCGTCGGGTTCATTCTGTTCGCCCGCAACGTCGACACGCCCGAACAGGTTGCCGCTTTGGTCGATTCCCTGCGTCAAACGACGGGGCGCGCGGACGTTCCCGTGCTGATTGACCAAGAGGGCGGACGCGTCCAGCGGCTGAAAGCGCCGCATTGGGAGGCTTTGCCGGCGGGACGGCGGTTCGGCGAATTGTATGAAAAAGACGCGGACAAAGGGCGGGAAGCCGCTTTTTTGAACGCGCGCTACATCGGCATGACGCTTGCCGGATTGGGCATAGACGTCGATTGCCTGCCTTTGCTTGATTTGCCGCGCAAGGATGCGGATTTGGTCATCGGCGACCGCGCGTTTTCAAGCCGCGTCGACGAAACGGCGGATTTGGGCGTTTCCGTGTGCGAGGGGCTGATGGAATCGGGCGTTCTGCCGATTGTCAAGCACATCCCCGGTCACGGACGCGCGACGGCGGATTCGCACAAGGAACTGCCCGTCGTGACGGCGGATTTGGAAACGCTGAAAAAAACGGATTTCGCGCCGTTCAAAATGCTGGCGCACGCGCCTTGGGCGATGACCGCGCACGTTATGTACACGGCGGTGGACGATGAAAATCCCGCGTCTTTGTCCGAAAAGGTCGTGCGGGGGATTATCCGCGATTATATCGGTTTCGACGGCTTTTTGATTTGCGACGATTTGTCGATGAAAGCGCTGAACGGCGATTTTGCGGATTTGACGCGTCGCGCTTTGGCGGCGGGATGCGACGCCGTTCTGCATTGCAACGGCGACATGAACGAAATGAAAGCGGTGGCGCAAGGCGTGTCGCCCCTGTCCGAAAAATCGCTTGCCCGTTTGGAAAAATCCTACGCCGCGAAGAAAAAGGCGGCTTTGCACGCTTCCGCCAAAGACAAGGACGAAATCCGCGCGCGCGTGTTGAATTTGTTAAACGGCGATGCGTGAGATTTTCAATCAGATTGCGGCTTTTTGCGTCAGCGCGCTGCCGCTGTTTTTGGCGATTGTTCTGCATGAAATCGCGCACGGGTACGCCGCTTTGATGTGCGGCGATCCGACGGCGAAGCGGGCGAAAAGGCTGTCTTTAAACCCGTTGCGGCACGTCGATCCCGTCGGCACGGTGATTTTTCCCGCTTTGCTGATTTTGACCCGCGCGCCGTTCATGTTCGGCTGGGCGAAACCCGTGCCCGTGAATTTCGCCGCGCTGAAAAAGCCCAAACGCGACATGGCTTTGGTCGCGCTGGCGGGTCCCGCGATGAATTTCGTCCTTGCGCTGATATCGTCGGGCGTGCTGGCGTTTTGCTTCAAGCGTCACGCATTTGTGCCGTCGGGTGAATTCGAGCGGTTTTTCATGGTGTTTTTATTAAGCAACCTGTCGCTGATGCTGTTTAATCTGATTCCCGTTCTTCCGCTTGACGGCGGGCGTGTTTTAACGGGGCTTCTGCCCTTGAAAGCGGCGCAGGCGTTTGCGAAAACGGAGCGGTACGGCTTTCCCGCGCTGATTTTCCTGCTGGGCGTTCTGCCCGTTGTCAGCGGGAAATTCGGACGGGATTGGGACGTTGTCGGAATGTATCTTGCGGGCGGCGTGCGTTTTATTTTAGAATGGCTGGACAAACTTTACGGTCTTGCATGAAAGGAACGGCTTATGGCTATCGGTTTTTGGCAGATTCTGCTGATTTTGTTGATTGTGCTGATTTTGTTCGGACGCGGTAAACTGCCCGCGCTGGCGGAAGATTTGGGCAAATCCGTGCGCTCTTTCAAAAAAGGGCTGGACGGCGATGAAGCGCAAAAAATCGAAGATAAATCCGAAGACAAGGACGAAAAATAACAATGTTCGGCATCAGCGGCGTTGAATTTTCGGTCATTTTGCTGGTCGCGCTGATTGTCGTCGGACCCAAGCAGTTGCCCGAACTGCTGAAAAGCGCGGGGCGGCTGTACCGCGCGTTCAACCGTTTCGTGCTGAAATACCGGCGCGCGCTGGACGACGCGCTGTACGACGCGGACGAACAGGCGGAGAAAATCCGCGACGCGCTGAACGACGGAAAGCGCCCGCATGACTGACGAAAAAAACAATAACGGCTTTTTGCCGCCCGATATCGTCGAGTCCGGAACAAACGGGCGCGATGAAAAAATCATGTCGTGGGTCGGGCATTTGGCGGAATTGCGCTCCCGATTGCTGAAAATCGCCGCGTTTTTCGCCGTCGCGTTCGCCGCGGTGTACCCGTTCGCGCAAAAGATGATGGACGTGCTGACCGTTCCGCTGATGATCGCCATGAAAGCGCGCGGCGGCACCAACCGCCTGATTTTCACGTCGCTGACCGAAGGCTTCGTCACGCATCTGGCTTTGGCGGGGTTCTGCGCCGCCGTTTTGACTTTTCCCTATTTCGCGCTGCAGGCGTGGCTGTACGTCAAGCCGGCTTTGTACGAGAGCGAACGCAAATCCGTCAAGTCGGTTTTGTGCCTGTCGCCCGTGCTGTTCGTCATTGGCGGCGCGTTCGCGTTTTTCATTGTCATGCCCGCGGCGTGCAAGTTCTTTTTGGGGTTTCAGTCCGCCGCCGATTTGTCCGCCGCCTTGCCTGTCATTTTGGAAGCGAAACTGTCCGAGTATCTGTCTTTCGTCATTCATCTGACGCTGGCGTTCGGTGCGGGGTTTCAATTCCCCGTCGTGCTGTTCGTCGCGGTCAAGGCGGGAATCTGCTCGCTTGATTCTTTGCGCAAAGCCCGCCGCTTCGTCATTGTCGCGGTGTTCGTGTTCGCCGCCGTCGTCACGCCGCCCGACATTCTGTCGCAGGTCGCGCTGGCTCTGCCGCTTCTGGCGCTGTACGAAATCACGCTGCTGATTTTGAAAAACAACGTCAAAAACGCTTAAAAAGGTAGTTTTCTTTTAATTCAAAAGGTGATACGTTAAAGCCTAATCGAAACTATCGTTAGGTTTTAAAGGAGTTTTTTATGTACGATATCAAATGGATACGGGAAAATCCCGAACAGTTCGACAAAGGTCTGACCCGTCGCGGATTGCCGCCCCGTTCCGCCGAAGTTTTGGATATGGATAAAAAATATCGCGCCTGCCAGACGGATTTGCAGGATATGCAGTCGCGCCGCAACGATTTGTCCCGCCAGATTTCCGAAATCAAACGCACGGGCGGCGACGCCGAAGTGCTGATGCACGAAGTCGGTTCGCTGAAACGCGCCATGGCTGAAACCGAGGAGGAAGTCCGCGCGTGGTGCGAAAAAATCGAAACGTTCCTTGCCGCTTTGCCGAACGCTCCCGCCGACGACGTTCCCGACGGTCCCGATGATTCGTACAACGTCGAAATTCGCCGCTGGGGCGAACCCCGCGCGTTCGATTTCAAACCTTTGGAACATGACGAACTGGGCGTGAAACTGGGGCAGATGGATTTTGAACAGGCGTCCAAAGTGTCCGGCGCGCGCTTCGTCTATCTGCGCGGCGATTTGGCGCGTTTGGAACGCGCTTTGGGGCAGTATATGCTGGACCTGCACACCGAAAAGCACGGCTTCACCGAAATGGAAGTGCCGCTTTTGGTGTCGGGCGACGCGGTGTACGGCGTCGGCCAGTTGCCCAAATTTGAAGAGGATCTGTTTAAAACCCGCGACGGTTTTTACCTGATTTCGACGGCGGAAGTGTCCCTGACGAACTATGTCGCCGACAAGATTTTGGACGAAGATTCCCTGCCGATGCGCGTGACGGCTTTGACCCCGTGCTTCCGTTCCGAAGCGGGCGCGGCGGGCAAGGACACGCGCGGCATCATTCGCCAGCACCAGTTCTACAAAGTCGAAATGGTCTGCATCACGACGCCGGAAAAATCGTGGGAAGAACACGAATACATGACGAAATGCGCGGAGGAGGTTTTGCAGGGCTTGAATCTGCCGTACCGCGTCGTCTGCCTGTCCGCCGGCGACATGGGCTTTTCGTCGCGCAAAACGCACGATTTGGAAGTCTGGCTTCCCGGTCAGAACAAATACCGCGAAATTTCCAGCGTGTCGAACTGTTGGGATTTCCAAGCGCGCCGCATGAACGCCCGTTGCAAAACGAAAAACCAGAAAGGCACGCGCTATGTCCACACGCTGAACGGGTCGGGTATCGCCGTCGGGCGCACGCTGGTCGCCGTTATGGAAAACTATCAGCAGCAGGACGGCTCGATCGTCATTCCCGAAGCGTTGCGCAAGTACATGGGCGGCAAGGAAGTCATTTCCTGCGTGAAATAATAATTTGAAAAGGGCGGTTTGCGGATGCGGATTTTAATTTCAAACGACGACGGCATTGACGCCGAAGGAATCCGCGTCGCCGAGCAAATCGCCCTTTCTTTGTCCGGCGACGTGTATGTCGTCGCGCCCGCCGTTCAGCAAAGCGGTCGGGGACACGCGTTTTCCGTCGATCACGCGGTGAACGTGTACAAACGCGACGAGCGGCATTACGCGGTCGGCGGCACGCCCACGGACTGCGTGCTGTACGCCTGCCGCGAACTGCTGAAAGACTCTCTGCCCGATTTGGTTTTGTCGGGCGTGAACATCGGCGGAAATTTCGGCTGGGACGTTTCCTATTCCGGCACGGCGGGCGCGGCGATCGAGGGTACGCTTCAAGGCGTGAAATCCGTCGCGATGAGCCTGCACGTTTCCGATTTCGCCGCAAAACCCGCGTGGGACGTGCCGCTGACGCACGCGCCCGCGATTATTGAAAAACTGTACGCGGCGAAGTGGCGCGCGCACACTTTCATCAACATCAATTTTCCCGAATGCTCTCCCGACGAAACGGCGGGCGTGCGCGTGACGCCGTTAAGCGAATGTAAAATCGGCAACACGCTTCACACGCAGAAAAACTACGCGGGGTATCCGTATTTCTGGATTGATCCGTCGCGGCAGGTCGATCCGCGCGAAACCGGCACGGATTATTGCGACGTGCGCGCGAAAAACGCCATTGCCGTCACGCCCGTGACGACGGAATGGACGGATTTTGAAACGCTGGAAACGTTGAAGACGCTGTTTTAATCAGCCGAACCAGCCGTATTCGTGCCAAGAGCGTATTCCCCTGTGGAAACGCAGTTTCTTAACGTACTCCATCGGGTCTTTCAATTTGACGACGGCGTCTTTTTTCTGAAAAAGCCAGTCTTCCGCGCGCGTCAGGAAAAAGCGCAAAGCCGCGCCGTGCGCCAGAACCGGCAGAGCGTCGCGCTCGTCCGGCGACAGCGGGCGCAGGGCGTTGTACGACGACAGCATCCGGTAGGCTTTCGTCGCGTTCATTTCCCAAGTGTCAGGCTCGAAGCACCACGCGTTCAGGCAGATGGCGAGTTCGTAAGCGGCGAAATCGTTGCACGCGAAATAAAAATCAATGACGCCGGAAAGTTTTTTGCCCAAAAAGAAAACGTTGTCGGGAAACAAGTCCGCGTGAATGACGCTTTGCGGCAAATCCGCGGGCCAATGACGGCGCAGAAAGTCGTAATCGGCGCAAATTTCGTCATACAGTCCGTCGGCGATTTCGTTCGCGCGCGTCCCGATTTTGTCAATCATCGCGCCCCAGCCGTCCACCGACAGATTGTTCTTGCGAAAACCCGTGAAATCTTGCGTCGCAATCTGCATTTTCGCAATCGCCGCGCCGAGTTGCCCGCATTGTTCGGGCGTGAAGCGGCGCAGGGACATTCCTTTTAAAAACGTCGTCAGGCACGCCTTTTTGCCGCAGATTTCCTGCAAGGCGTTCCCGTCTTTCGCGTCGACGGGCATGGGCGCGGTGAAGCCCTTTCGCGCCAGATGCTTCATCAGGTCGATGAAGTACGGCAGTTGCGTCAAATCCGTGCGCTCCTCGTAAATCGTCAGAATGTAGATATCCTTGTCGGTTTGCAGAAAATAGTTGCTGTTCGACACGCCTTCGGTGATGCCTTTCAGCGACTGCGTTTCGCCGATGTCGTATTTCGCGGTGAACGCCGCCAGTTCCTCGTCTGATATTTCCGTGTAGACTGCCATGATGTTACTCCGTCGGAATGTCGGGCAGGGCGAATTTGACGTGTTCCTCGTTTTGCGCGAATTCTTCCAGCGTCACGTCGAAGCGTTTGCCCGCCTCGTCCAAAACCTCCTGCACCAAAATCTGCGGCGCGGAAGCCCCCGCCGTCACGCCGAGCGTTTTAAGTTTACCGATTTCGTCCCAATCTATTTCGCTTGCGCGCTGGACAAGGACGGATTTCGGACATCCCGCCTCTTTCGCGACTTCCGCCAGACGCTTGGAATTCGACGAGTTGGGCGAGCCGATGACCATGACCGCGTCGCATTTTCGCGCAATGGATTTGACCGCGCGCTGACGGTTTGTCGTCGCGTAGCAGATGTCGTTGCCGTACGGTTTTTTCAAATGCGGGATTTTGGCTTTCAGCGCGTCCAGAAACACTTGCGTTTCATCCAAAGACAGCGTGGTCTGCGTCACATAACTGATGTTTTCCCGCCACGACTGCGGAATGGAATCAATGTCTTTCTCGCTTGAAATCAGCATAATCGAATCTTCGGGAATCTGCCCCATCGTGCCGATGACTTCGGGATGTCCCTCGTGCCCGATCAACAGCGTTTTCGTGCCGTTTTCGTAATTTTTGCGCGCTTCCCGATGCACCTTTTCGACCAGCGGACACGTCGCGTCGATGACTTTCAGCCCGCGCCGCTTCGCTTCCTCTTTGACCGATTGCGGCACGCCGTGAGCCGACAGGATGACCGCCGCGCCGTCCGGCACTTCGTCCAATTCGCTGACGAACACCGCGCCGCTTCGCGCCAATGAATCCACGACGTACTTGTTATGCACGATTTCGTGACGCACATACACTTTGCCGCCGTATTTTTTCAGCGCGACCTCGACCGTGCTGACGGCGCGCGTCACGCCTGCGCAAAATCCGCGCGGCGACGCCAACAAAATCTTTAATGCGGGCAGGGACATGGGACATCCTTTTATGAACTTTTTTTTAACAATAAAGCACAACGCGTCCAAAAAGCAAAACTTTCTTGCGTCGGGACGCGTTTTCAGTACATATTAAGACAATATCCGTTTTAAGCAAGGAGTTCATCATGACCGTAAAAATCGCCCCGAGCATCCTTTCCGCCGATTTTGCAAAATTGGGCGAGGACGTGCGCCGCGTCGCCGAAGCGGGTGCGGATTACATTCACATCGACGTCATGGACGGGCATTTCGTGCCGAACATCACGTTCGGACCCGCCGTCGTCAAAGCCGTGCGTCCCTGTACGGACAAGGTGTTCGACGTGCATCTGATGATCGAACCCGTCACGCCCTACGTCGAGGCTTTCGCCAAAGCGGGCGCGGACATCATCACCGTTCACGCCGAAGCGGACAAGCATCTCGACCGGCTGCTGCAATACGTCAAATCTTTCGGCGTCAAGGCGGGCGTGTCGCTGAACCCCGCAACGCCCGAAAGCGTCATCGAATACGTTTTGGACAAGATTGACTTGGTGCTGATTATGACCGTCAACCCCGGATTCGGCGGACAGTCTTTCATTGAGGCGCAGTTGGAAAAAATCCGCCGCGTCAAGAAGATGATCGGCGACCGCCCGATTGAAATCGAAATCGACGGCGGCGTGAACGCGAAAACCGCAAAAGCCTGCGTCGAAGCGGGCGCGGACGTGCTCGTCGCCGGAAGCGCGGTGTTCTCGACGCCCGATTACGCGCACAATATGGACGTTTTGCGCAAATAAGGGTTTCGTAACCTTTTTTGCGTAAAATCATCGCGATAACAACTTTTCGGAGCGAATGCCATGAAACAGCTGGTTATGATCATCGAAGACGAAGAAGCGCTTATCGCCATGTTGAAATACAACTTGGAAAAAGAAGGCTTCGACGTCTGCGTGTCCATGAACGGCGAGGAGGCGGTCGACGCCGTGAAATTCTACCGTCCGAACCTGATCATCATGGACTGGATGCTTCCGGGGATGTCGGGCGTCGACATCTGCAAGCAAATCCGCTACAACCACGATTTGCGCGACATTCCGGTCATCATGCTGACGGCGCGCAGCGAGGAGGCGGACAAGGTCAAAGGGCTGACGGCGGGCGCGGACGATTATATGACGAAGCCGTTTTCCGTTCCCGAACTGATTGCGCGCATCTGGGCGATTTTGCGGCGCGTGCAGTCCGTTGAAAAGCAGGGCGGCGAATTGGTGTTCGAGGATATCCGCATGGATTTGGGGTCGCACCGCGTGTCGCGCGGCAAGCGCATGGTGCATCTGGGACCCACGGAATTCCGCCTGCTTCAATTCCTGATGGAGCATCCGAAACAGGTTTTTCCGCGCGAATCCCTGCTGAAAGAAGTGTGGGGCGCGGACATTCACGTCGAACTGCGCACGGTGGACGTGCACGTTCGCCGCTTGCGCAAAGCCTTGAATCATGGAACGGAAAAAGATTTCATCCGCACCGTTCGCGCGACGGGCTATTCAATAGATTCCGACTGATTTTTCTTTTTAAACGATTGCAGACGTTCAAGAAACGCGTGCGCGTCAAAGCGCAGGCAATCGGCTATTTGTAAAAATTCGATGACGTCCAAACGCCGTTCGCCGTTTTCGTACTTGGAAACGAACGATTGCGGCTGACGCAAGGCTTTCGCCAACTGCGTCTGCGTCAACCCCGCGCTTTCCCGCGCCTCCGTCAGCATTTTGCGAAACAACCGGTATTCGTCAGTAAAAACGGATTTTGTCATAGCCTCTGCCTTGTTCTTGACAAAGAATAAAATCCTGTTTTAGAATAACCCAAAACGGAATAATTGTCGGGATTTCGCAAAAAATGAAAGTTTTAAGAAAGATAGAAAGAGAATTTTACCGCATCAAAGCGCAAATTTTTCTGTCGAAAGAAAAACGGGCGGCGTGGCTTAATGAAAAAATCGAAACGCTGTACTCCAAGGAAAAACATATTTTCGGCATCTCGTACTCCGTTTTTGACGGATTTGAATTGCTGGAAAAATCCATATAAAGTCTGCGAAGCGTGGTGGATTACGTCAATGTCGTGTATCAGGACGTGTCTTGGACGGGAAAACAGGGGGATGACAATCTTTTGGGTGTGTTGCAGGATTTAAAAACGCGCGGTTTGATTGACGAAATTCTTAAATTCGAGCCGGATTTGACGGCGACGGCGGCTGTGCAATTTTTCTGTAAAATTAACAGATTTTCGCATTTGGGGAGAGGCGATAAAAAAAGAATTGCAATTGTGGACGGAACCAGAGCCATGTCCGACCGCTTGTTCGGAAAGTATTTTATGGTGCAGTGCGTCAAAATGCATCACATGACGTATATCCGCAAAAATTTAAACGTATATCCGCAAAAATTTAACAAAAAAATTCGTTTGTTCCTCGTGGGGAGGTTCGATGCCGCCCTCGACAAAAGAGGAAATAGTCGCCATTATTTCAAAGGCGGAAAAATCTTTAAGCGTCGCCGTGCCGAACGTTTTTGACATCCGCATCTGACGCATCTTGCTTGCAAAGCGGGCGCGGTTCGTATACGTTTTGTAAAAAACGGAGCGGATAATGCGCAAAAGAAAAGGCGAAAAAATCAACGGCTGGGTCATTGTCGACAAGCAAAAAGGCGTCGGTTCGACGCAGGTCGTCGCCAGAGTGAAAAGATTGTACAACGCTCAAAAGGCGGGACACGCCGGCACGCTCGATCCGATGGCGACGGGCGTGCTTCCTGTGGCTTTGGGCGAGGCGACAAAGACGATCCCCTTTGTGACCGACGGCGGCAAGGAATACGAATTCACCGTCGCGTTCGGCGCAAGCACGGATACCGACGACGCGGAGGGGCAAATCACCGCGACGTGCGGCAAAATCCCGTCCGAAGACGAAATCCGCGCCGTTCTGCCGCGCTTTACGGGCGAAATTTCCCAAGTGCCGCCCCGCTACTGCGCCGTGCATATCGACGGCAAGCGCGCGTACGATTTGGCGCGCAAAAACGCGGACGTGGAAATTCCCGAACGCCGCATCACTATTGAAAATCTTGAATTTTACGGCATGACGGGCGGCGAGGGACGCTTTAAAGTCGCCTGCTCGAAAGGGACGTATGTGCGCGCTTTGGGGCGCGATATCGCGCTGGCGGTCGGCTCTTTGGGGTGCGTCAGCGTCCTGCGCCGCGTCAAATGCGGAAAATTTTTAATCAAAGACACTATTTTACTGGAAAAATATGAATCTTTCAGTCATAGTGAAAAAGAACCGTTGCCTTTGGTGCCGGTCGAAACGATGCTGGACGACATCCCTGCTTGCGCTTTGACCGAACAGGAGGCGGCGTTGCTGTCAAACGGCGGATTTTTGGACGCCGGAACACTGCGCGCGCGGACGCCCGCTTTGGCGGATTTGTCCGAAGACGACGTGTTCTGCGCGTTTTTAAACGGTCGGCTGACGGCTCTGGTGCGCGTCAAAGACGGCTTCGTCCGCCCCGTGCGCGTCATTTTATAACCCTTTTTTACAGGAGTACCACGATGTCGATTACACCTGAACGTAAACAGGAACTGATCAAAGAATTCGCAACCAAAGAAGGCGACACCGGTTCGCCCGAAGTGCAGGTCGCCATTTTGTCCGAACGCATTAAAAACCTGACGGAACACTTGAAAGATCACGAAAAGGACTTTCATTCCCGCCGCGGTCTGTTGATGATGGTCGGTCAGCGCCGCCGTCTGCTTGACTATGTCAAAGCCAAAGACGTCGCCCGCTATGAAAGCCTGATCGCCCGTCTGGGATTGCGCCGTTAAGTTTGCGTCGTGTGATATTATTGCCGCGCGCCTTGCCTTTTCAAAGGCGTGCGGTTTTTGTTGATTGAAGGCAACAAGAGGAGTTCTCCATAGGGGAGAACGCACATTTGGAGTGATAAAGTATGTTTAATGAAGTCCGCAGAGAGATCGAATGGGGCGGTCGTCCGCTTTCGATTTCAACGGGTAAATTCAGCCGTCAGGCAAACGGCGCCGTCGTCGTGCGTTACGGCGACACCATGGTGCATTGCGCGGTCTGCGCCGCCAAAACGCCCATGGAAAGCGAAGAAGATTTCCTGCCCTTGACGGTTAATTATCAAGAAAAAACGTACGCCGCAGGGCGTATCCCCGGCGGGTTCTTCCATCGTGAAGGACGTCCCGCCGAACACGAAATTCTGTCTTCCCGCCTGATTGACAGACCCATTCGTCCGCTGTTCGCGAAAGGCTACAAAAACGACACGCAGGTTACCGCGACGGTCATCAGCCACGACCAGCAGAACGATTCCGACGTCGTCGCCATGATCGCGGCTTCCGCGGCTCTGACGATTTCCGGTCTGCCTTTCTTGGGACCCATCGGCGCGGCGCGCGTCGGTTTTAAAGACGGCGAATATCTGCTGAACCCGACGGTCGACGAACGCAAAACGTCCGATTTGGATTTGGTCGTCGCCGGTACGCGCGAAGGCGTGCTGATGGTCGAATCCGAAGCCAAGGAATTGACCGAAGATCAGATGCTGGGCGCGGTCATGTTCGGTCACGAACAGATGCAGCCCGTCATCGACATGATCATCGACTTGGCGGAAGAAGCGGCGAAAGAACCGTTCGTTCTGCCCGAACCCGCTCCGGAAGCGGAAATCGTGCGCAACAAATTCATCGAACAGTTCGGCGACGCGCTGGTCGAAGCGTACAAAATCACGGACAAACTGGAACGTCAGAACCGCGTCGGCGAAATTCGCGAAGAAGCGAAAGCCTCCGTTGCCGAAAACGAAGCCGAAGCCAAAGTCGCGAACGACGTTTTCCACAAACTCGAAGCCGAAGTGGTGCGAGAAGCCATTTTGAACACGGGCATCCGCATTGACGGCCGCGACACCAAGACGGTTCGTCCCATTACCTGCGAAGTCGGCGTTCTGCCGCGCGCGCACGGTTCGGCGCTGTTCACCCGCGGCGAAACGCAGGCGTTGGCGGTTGCCACGCTGGGTACGGGCGAAGACGCGCAGATGATTGAAGCGCTGACCGGCACATACGATCAGACGTTCATGCTGCACTACAACTTCCCGCCGTATTCCGTCGGCGAAACGGGGCGCATGGGCTCTCCCGGACGCCGCGAAATCGGTCACGGCAAACTGGCTTGGCGCGCGATTCATCCGCTGCTGCCGTCCGCCGAAGAATTCCCGTACACGATTCGCGTCGTGTCGGAAATCATGGAATCCAACGGTTCGTCCTCCATGGCGACGGTGTGCGGTTCCTGCTTGGCGCTGATGGACGCGGGCGTGCCTTTGAAACGTCCCGTGGCGGGCGTCGCTATGGGCTTGATTAAGGAAAAAGACGGCCGTTTCGCCGTTTTGACCGACATCTTGGGCGACGAAGACCACTTGGGCGACATGGACTTTAAAGTGGCGGGCACCGAAGTCGGCGTGACGTCTTTGCAGATGGACATCAAAATCACGTCCATCACGAAAGAAATCATGCAGACGGCGTTGCAGCAGGCGCACGAAGGCCGTATGCACATTCTGGGCAAAATGGCGGAAGCGTTGCACGCTCCTCGTGAAGAAGTCAGCCGCTACGCGCCGCGCATCACCTCGATGCAGATTCCCAAGGACAAAATCCGCGACGTCATCGGCACGGGCGGAAAAGTCATTCGCGAAATCACCGAAGTCACGGGCTGCAAAATCGACATTGACGACGAAGGTCTGGTCAAGATTGCCGCTTACAATTCGGAATCGGGCGAACGTGCTTACAACTGGATCAAAGGCTTGGTTTCCGAACCCGAAATCAACCGCATTTACGACGGCAAGGTTGTGAAAATCGCCGATTTCGGCGCTTTCGTCAACTTCTTGGGTGCGAAAGACGGCTTGGTTCACGTTTCCGAAATCGCGCCGCACCGCGTCAATAAAGTGACCGACGAATTGTCCGAAGGTCAGCACGTCAAAGTCAAAGTGATCGGCATTGACAATCGCGGCAAGGTCAAATTGTCCATGAAACGCGTGAATCAGGAAACGGGCGAAGATTTGGAAGCCGAAAAACAGGGCGAATAATCTTTTCACCGTAAAATCAAGGAAAAGCCCCCGCATTGTCGGGGGCTTTTTCGTGTTTAAAGAGGGCGTTTTTGTGCTTTTTTCCCCGTTTGTCCGGTTTTTTTGCTTGACAAGTACGGGGGGGGGGGGGGGGGG
>CAKQWA010000003.1 GCA_934277945.1 uncultured Alphaproteobacteria bacterium | reverse complement strand
ACGCGGAAAAAAGCATAAAAAAAAGCCTCTTGAAACCGTTGTCAAGAGGTGAAAAGACCGCAAAAAACCCGCCGGTTAAGGCGGGTGTTTTTTTGTAAAATGGTGGGTCTTGTAGGACTCGAACCTACGACCAGACCGTTATGAGCGGCCCGCTCTAACCAACTGAGCTAAAGACCCGAAAGCATTGGGAAGATAACAACTTTATCCCCCGCGCGCAAGGAAAAACATCAATCCAGATGTTTCAGCCCCGAACGCAGATAATCGTATCCCGTAATCATGGTCAAAACGGCGGCAATCCAAATCAGCACTTCGCCGACTTCCCCGAAATAGCAGAACCACGGCGAAAAATCCGCCACCATCAGCATCGGAATCGCGGTCATTTGAAAGCCCGTTTTCCATTTCGCCAAACGCGTGACGGGCATACCGACCTGAATTTCCGCCAAAAACTCGCGCAAGCCGGACACCAACACCTCGCGGCACAAAATAATGACGGCGGGAAGCAGTCCCGTATAGCCCAAACGGTCGTACGCCGCCATCATCAAAAGCGTCGAAGCGACCAGCAACTTGTCGGCGATCGGGTCAAGCACGCGTCCCAAACTGGACGTGCTTTTGAATTTGCGCGCCAGATATCCGTCGAACCAATCGGTCACGGACGCCGCGATGAACAAAACGCATCCCGTCCACGCGCCGACGCCGCCCTGAATATAGAACGACATGACGACGAACGGAACAGCCAAAATGCGCATAAAAGTCAGGTAGTTGGGAATCTTTTGCAGAAAATTCGCTTTGTTATTTTCGTTCATGGCACAACCGAGCGTTAGTAAGTGATTGACGCGACGAATAAATCGTTTGATTTAATTTAGTCTTTTTTTCACGAATAAAAAACCCTTTTTTGCCTTTTGCGCGGAAAAAATGCGCGCGGCGAATTTTAAACTGGCGCAAAACGCTTTTCCGTATTACTTTTAATTTAAGTATCTGCCGTTTGGATTTTAAGCATGAGCGACCTTGTTTCCGTCCTGATTTCCGCCTACAATCAAGAAAATTTCATTGAACAAACCATCCTTTCGTTTATGGCTCAAACCTACGCCGACATCGAGTTGATCGTGCTGGACGACGGGTCGAAAGACAAGACGTTCGACAAAATTTGCGCCCTGCGCGCCGAATGTGAAAAACGCTTCGTCCGATTCGTTGCGGAAACACAGCAAAACGAGGGATACAACGCCACATTGCGCCGTTTGTTCGCCATGGCGGGCGGAAAATTCGTGTATTTGAGCGGCGCGGACGACATCGCCTATCCTGACGCGATCGCGGTTCAAGCCGGATTTTTAAGCGCGCACGAAGATTACGCCGCCGTCGTTTGCGCCGCGCACATCATCGACGATTCGTCGCACAAAATCGCGTGGGACAAAAAACGCCGCGCGGTTTTCACAGGATCGAAAGGCGCGTTCGACACCGTGACGGGTTACTATCGCCACAAACGCCGCGACGTTAATTTTTATTCGGATTCGTTCGGTTCTTACGCCTCTCTTTTAAAAGGGAATTACATCGCCGGCGGCTTTCTTGCCCGCAAGGACGCGCTGGGTTCCGCCATGCTTTTGCAGGACGATTTGAACGCCGAATGGTTTTTGCATCTGCAAATCGCGAAAGAGGGCAAATACAAATTCATCGACACGCCGCAAAGCGCACTTCGCTGGCACGGCGCGCGGTCGCTGAAACGCGACTGGAAAACGCGTCTGCAAGACGAAAAAACGCTTTTTTACGAAGCCGACCTGCTCTGCCAGATCGCCGACGACGTTCATTGCGACGCTTACGCCGATTTTTTGGAAAACGGCAACAAAAAAACGCTGTTCAGGCTCGGCAGTTGCATCGAGTTGTACCGTCAGAAATTCTGTTTGCAAAAATGCACGGTTTTGAAAATCGGCGCGCATCTTCTGCCTTTGGGGCGCAAAAGCGCGAAATCCCTGCGTTTTTTGCAGGAATGTGTCGAACAATGCCGGCATCCCGTCTGATTTTTCGTTTTTTCAAAAATTTTGTCTAGAAATTCGCTTTCAAATACGCTATACTGCGTGAAATTGCTTTTACAGGAGATTTTTTCATGACAGACACCAAAGACTATTTGCTGCACAACGACCGCGAAGCCTATTCCGAACTGCTGCTCAAAGAAATCAAATCGCCCGAAAACGACGCCGCGCGCTTGCAGGCGGTCAACGATTACGTCAAAGCCAACAACGGCAAAGACGACAAAATCGCCGCTTTGACCGCGACCATCCGCGCCCTGCCCGCCGCCGACCGTGAAAAACTCGCCGCCGACGCCAAGCAGGACATGGCGAAAACGCTGGCGGGTCAGCAGAAAGTCCGTCACCGTCAGGCTTATGAAGAAAACGAAGCGAAAGAAACGTTCGACTTCAACGTGCAGAAATACGCGCACTTGTACCAGTCTTTGACGGGCAAGGAACCCGACATGGACGCGCTGGTCGCCAAAGCCGCCGACAAGGTGACGTACAAAGACGACGAAAAAGCGCAAGCGGCGGCGGATATCCGCAAAAACCTGTCCGAAATGAACAAAACGGACGCGCACGCCCCCGCGCACATGATCGCTTCCTACACGCCGGAAAAAGCGCAGGCGGATCTGGTCGGCATCCTGTCGTCCTATGAATCGCAAAAGCGCGGCAGAGCCAAAGAAGCCGAAGAAAACAAAGAATACATCGCCTACATCACCGCGCGTCAGAAAGCCGTTTGCGACATCATCGCGAACGCTTCCGACAACAAAATGAACGCCGCCGTGATGAACAAACTGAAAGGCAACGCGCGTTAATTTTCAAGCGCATCGTTTAAAGCCCCGTTTTTCAAGCGGGGCTTTTTTTTACGCGCTTTATTTTTATCAACTTTCTGGTATAATCGGCAAAACACAAACGGGGAATTTCATGAAAAAGTTGCTTTTGTTTCTTATTTTGACTTTGACGGGATGCGCCTACGCTTACGACGCGGAATTCAAGACGCTCAACGATTTGCAGAGCGTGCCGAACAAGGACAAAACATACGCTTTTCATCATCAGGGCTACATTCTGGACGTGCGTTTTGAAAAACGCCTGAAAGACGTTTTGGAAAAGCACGGCTGGGCGCAAGTGTCCAACCAATCGGCGAAGCACGTCATCCACTTCGGCTTTGACACGCCGTACATCACGCTTTACACGCGCCTGCGCTCTTACGGCGTGTTTCAAACGGACGTTGAAAATTCGTACACGCCCGCGAAATTCAACATTTACGACCAAAACAAAAATTCGTCGTATTTCCTGATGTCCATTCGCACAAAGCGCAAGGTGTCCTCCGAACGCTTCGGCAAAGAGATCTTTTCCGCCATGTTCGCCACGACGCGATTCGACCTGAACCGCGCCGATTTTGAGCAGTACGCGCTCGCTTTGCTGGATCAATACTTGGACAAGGGCGACGTGACGCGCTATTACCGGTGCGCTTACGAAGAAAACCGCCCCGTATGTCCGGATATTCCCGTCCGGCTTGATTTTCAGGCAGACCGTCGCTAAATTATACGCAGGGGGAAAAAATGAATCAAACGGACACGGCGAAAGGCGCGCAGAATCAAAACGGCGGCAAGCAAACGCCCCGTTCCGAAGACGATGCGCCGGAAATCATTGAGGAAATCATTGAATCGAACGACGATTTATCGCCGTTTGCCGCCCGCCTGATTGACAAAATCAATAAAACCAAAAAAGCCCCCTGAACATGAAAAAAGTCAGCGTCATCATCCCCGTGTACAACGAAATCGCTACTTTGGAAGCGGTTTTAAAAGCCGTTGAAGCCGCCGATTTCGCCGGACTGGAAAAGCAAATCGTTTTGGCGGACGACGGGTCGACGGACGGGTCGCGCGAATTGCTGAAATCGTATCAGGACAGGCACACGGTCGTTTTCAAAGAAAAGAACGAGGGCAAAGGTTCCGCCGTGCGCGCCGGCATTGAAAACGCGACGGGCGACATCATCGTCATTCAGGACGCCGATTTGGAATACGACCCCGCCGACTACACCCCCCTTTTGCAACTGATTCTGGACGACAAGGCGGACGTCGTTTACGGCACGCGCTTTTGCGCCAAAAACGAAACCAAAGATTTCATGCTTCATCACTATTGGGGCAACAAACTCATCACATGGGCGGCGGACATTATATATAACGCGCGGTTGAGCGACGTTGAAACCTGCTACAAAGCGTTTAAAGCGGACTGTCTGAAAGACATCCGCCTGAAAGAAAACTCGTTTGCGTTCGATCCGGAAATCACCGCCAAACTGTTAAAGCGCAAATTCCGCTTCGCCGAAGCCCCCGTGTCATACAAAGGCAGGACGTTCGCGCAGGGCAAGAAAATTTCGTGGAAAGACGGATTCGCCGCCCTGAAAGCGCTTGTCAAATATCGCTTTACGGAATAGCCCGCGCTTTCAACTTTTCTGCATTTCGCGGTCTTTGTCCACGCGGATGCGGCGCATGAACGGGCGCGGCTTCGCCTTGCTTTTAATGATTTCCTTAGGACGATTCTTTTTCACGCCGCGCGTGGAATCCTTTTTCTTCTGCTCGGTGCTTTCCAGCATATTGCGGTCGGCGCGCTTGACCCCGACGCTGAAAAATCCGACAGATTCTTCAATGTTCTCGCCTTTGGATTTCGCTTCCATGACGCGCTGCAAGTAGGCGTTTTTCTCGTCGTCTTCCGCCATATAGGTCGAGCGGCGCAACGTCGCGATGTACAAAGCCGCCAGCAAAACGACCTTTTTATTCGGACCGGTCAACAGCGGCAGGAACAGCGCGAAATTCAGCGTCCAACCGACAGGACCGGAAAAAACCATCAGCGAACGCATGACCGTTTGCGACGCGGCGTACGTCAGCACCCTGCCCAAAAAAGCGTCGCAAATCGCGTTGACCAGCGTCATCGTGATGCTGTACGCGGCGACGGCGTTTGTGCTGAACAACAGCATCAGCGAACTCATCAGCGCGGGAACGGTGTAATTTTCCCCCTCGATCAGCAAATCCGGATTGGCGACGAAACGCTTGCGTTCCTCGGCGGTCATGCCCTGCAAGGCGCGCTCGAAAATCCCCATGGTGAACGCTTCTTCAATCTCCTCGATTTCCATGCCGGAATCGTAATCGACTTTTAAATCGGCGCACAAATCGCGCAAGATGACGCGGTACGTCACACCCGCGTTGCCGCGAATCAGATTGGCGATCGTGTCCCCGCCGTAGCGTTGAAATTCGCCGGCAATCTGCTTCCAAGCCATTGAATAGCGCCCCGTTTCCTGCGCCTGCTTGAACACCTTGTTTTTGCTTAAAGAATCAGACCAGCGTTTCGAGCCTTTCGGCGTATAAATCAAAATATCCGCCAAATCTTTCAGCTGGTCGTCGGAACAGTATTGCAGAAATTCCAGATCTTCGTCTTTTCTGTACGGCATGAATCACCCGAAACAAAACGTTGCAGTTTTGTTGATTATGCGCCCTGTTTGTTAAAATTTCGCTTATGCGCGGCGTTACGACGAAATCTTTTTCAAATCGAAAGATTTCAAATAGTCGGGAATCATGTCCGCGGGCATCGGCTTGCCGACGTAGTAGCCCTGAATGACGTCACATCCCTGTCGTTTCAGCAGATTCAACTGTTCCGGCGTTTCCACGCCCTCCGACACGATTTCCAATCCCAGCGTGTGCCCCAGATTGATAATCGCCTGCGCGATTTCCGCGTCGTCGCTGTTCGACGTCATGTCGCGCACGAAAGACTGGTCGATTTTCAAACGGTTGACGGCGAAACGCTTCAAGTAACTCAACGACGAATAGCCCGTGCCGAAATCGTCAATCGCCAGTTTGATGCCGACGTTCGACAGTCGCGACAGCACGTTGCCCGCTTTTTGCGCGTCCTGCATGACAACGCTTTCCGTCAATTCCAATTCCAGACGGCTGGACGGCATATTGTAGCGTTTCAACGCCTCCTCCACGCCGGAAGCCAAATCGTCCTGCTGGAACTGCACGACGGACAGATTGACCGCGACGCTGAACGGCGGCAACCCCTGCGCGTCCCATTGCGTCATCTGGCGCAAAGCCTCTTGAAGCACCCAACTGCCGATGGGAATGATCAGCCCCGTATCTTCGGCAATCGGAATGAACTTCATGGGCGACACCATGCCGCGCTCGGCGTTAATCCAGCGAATCAGCGCCTCGAAAGACAGGATTTTGCCCGTTTTCAAGTCCAGTTGCGGCTGATAGTACAGCACGAATTCGTTATTGGCGAGCGCGCGGCGCAAATCATGCTCCAATGACAGCCGTTCCGCCGTTTCCGCGTTCATTTCCTGCGAAAAGAAGAAATAACTGTTCGGCGACGAGCGCACGGCTTTGTGCAAAGCCATGTCCGTGAAATTGACCAGCCGTTCGGGTTCGACCTCGTCGTCGGGGCAAATCGCAATGCCGACGCACGCGCCGACGTTGACTTCGACGTTTTCAATCTGCATCGGCGCCAAAATCGTTTCAATCATGGAACGCGCTTTGACGGCGACCGCTTCGGCGTTCGCGATGTTTTCGGACACGATGGCGAATTCGTCGCCGCCGATGCGCGCCAGAAAATCGTTGTTGGAAACCAAGCGCGCCAGCCGGTCGGCAATCGCTTTCAGCAGTTTGTCGCCCGCCGCGTGTCCCAGCGTGTCGTTAATGCGGTTGAAATTCGTCAAATCGGCGAACAACAGCGCGACTTTCGTGTTGTATTTTTTGGCGCGCTCGATGATTTCGTTCAGTTGTTCGCGGAACAGGCGGCGGTTGGGCAATCCGGTCAGCTGGTCGTAATTCGCCAGATGCTGAATACGTCCCTCGGCGTTTTTGCGCTCCGTCACGTCTTCCTGAATGGCGACGAAATGGGAAATCTGCCCGTTCGCGTCGAAAACGGGGGCGATGACCTGCTCGACCGTGAACAAAGAGCCGGTTTTGTGCCGTTCGACGATTTCACCGCGCCACGTTTTGCCCGCCTTGATCGTCGACCACAAATTTTCGTAAAAAGCCGCGTCCTGAATACCCGATTTCAACACGCTGATTTTGCTGTTTAAAATCTCGTCCTCGCGGTATCCGCTCAACTTCGTGAAAGCCTTGTTGACCCAGAAAACGACGCCGTTCGTGTCCGTAAAGAAAATGGGGGACGGCGACGACAAAAGGCTGGCTTCCTGCAAGCGCAGGTTTTTCTGGTCTTGCGCGATTTGCAAAGACAGGGCAAGGCGCAAAGAGAACGTTTCCAAACGCTGCAACGTGCCCAAATCCATTTTGCCGAATCTGGAATGAATTTCCAAAACGCCCTCGACCCCGCGATGCGAAATCAGCGGGAAGCAGATAATCTGCCGGACGTGCTCGCTGCCGTCCGCATCGACGATTTTATCGCCTTCCAGCGACACGACGGTCGTTTTTTTGGAGCGGATGACGTATCCGGTCGGTCCGAACGTTTCGCGCGGATCGTCCCAGCGGACAGGCTTTGCGGGGAATCCCTCCGCCATTTTGCCCGCGCGGGCGCACACGTTGACGGAACCGTCGTCCTCTTTCGTGCCGATCCACACCAGCGGACAATCCAGCAAATCGACCAGTTTTTCGCACACGGGTCCGCAGAACTGCGCCGGCGACTGACCGCGCAAAACGCGCCGCAACGCCGTGTGCAGAATGGAATCCATGCTGTCCGTGAACTGCCGTCCCGACACGTCGCGCACCTGACAGATGTACTGCACGCCGCCGCGCGTGTCCGCCGCGCTCAACACCAGTTCGACGGCGAATTCCGTGTCGTCCTTGCGCAAAGCGACGGTTTCCAGCGTGTTCACCTGATCCGACACGGTCAGCGCGGTCAGTTTGCCCAAAGGCGCGCCGTCCGAAGCCGCCGCCGCGGGAAGAATTTTTCTGATTTCGCAACCGACGAGGAAATCGTCGGGATACCCGAATATTTTATGGGCGACCGCGTTCGCCGACAAAATGATGCCGGAAGCGTCAATTTTTAAAACGGCGGTCGAGTTGTTTTCAATGAACGATATCAGAGCGGCACCTGTGCTTTATAAAAAACTATTCGTTTATATATAAAAAATCGGGAAAAATCCACTATAAAAAACAACTTTCCGCTCCGTTGCGCCCAAAAAACAAAAAAGGGGCTTTGTTTTTGACGTTTCTTTATGGTACAAAGGTTATGAATTCTTTTTTTATATCTTTTCAAAGGATGCATAATGTCAGGCAGCAGTATTTTCGGTTTCATCACGGGTTGGCTGTTAATCGTTCTCACTATTTTTCTGTCGACGTCCAACCCCGGCGTGTTCGTCGATTTGCCGTCGATCATCGTCGTTCTGGGCGGTTCGTACATGGCGATGTTCATCGCTTACGAAGCCAAAGACGTCTTTTATTCCTTCCGCCTGCTCGGCGATATGTTCAAAAAGCCGCCTGCGACCCTGTCGTACAAGGACGAAGTGGGACGCATCATCCGCTGGGCGTACATCGTGCAGAAAAACGGGATGCAGGGATTGGAAAACGACGCGCAGAACGCCGTCGGGCTCGACCCGTTCACGCGGTACAGCATCGACTTGGTCATCACGGGCTATTCCCCCGCCGACATCCGCGAAATCCTTAAAGAATCCGCTTACGGCGAATATCAGCGCAAGGTGCAGAAAATCGACGTGTTGAAGAATCTGGGCGGCAACACCCCCGCATTCGGCATGCTCGGCACGCTGATCGGCTTGATCGTCATGCTAGGCAACATGGCAGATCCGTCGTCTATCGGCACGGGTATGGCGGTGGCGTTGATTACAACCCTGTACGGCATTATCGCCGCGCGTCTGCTTTATCTGCCCGCCATGACGAAACTGACGCAGCGCGCCGACGACACGCTGTTCCGCAATATGCTGATGATTGAAGCTTGCGTGTCCATCGCCGAACGCAAAAGTCCGCGCTTCATTCAGGATAAAATCAACGCGTTCCTTGATCCCGACCAGCACTTCCTGATTGACCGCGATATGCATTGACGGAGGTTTTTTAAGCCATGATGCCGCCGAAAAAAGACGATAAAATCGACGAAGACTGGATGTCCACTTACAGCGACATGGTGACGCTGCTGCTGTGCTTTTTCGTCATGATGATGGCGGTGTCGAAAGTCGACGTCGTCCTGTTCGAGCAAATCAAACAGGGCATTTCGCAGGAATGGAAAAAAGAACCCGTCGAACAGCCCGTCGCCATGCTGTCCGCCGACTTGGCGGAAGACATCACGATGCTGTCGTCGGAAATGGACATCACGCTGGGCAACGACCAAGCCGGCTTGACGCTGGAAATCCCCGCCGCCGCCTTTTTCGACAGCGGGTCGGCGCGCTTGAAGCCGCAGGCTCTCAACGCCCTGAACAAAATCATGTCCACCATCAAAGCCCCGCGCTACAACAAATTCCGCTTTGAAATCCAAGGGCATACGGACGACTCTCCGATTAACACGTCCGCATTCCCGTCGAACTGGGAACTGTCCGCGGGCAGAGCCGCCGCCGTCGTGCGCTATTTCACCGACAACAACATGAATCCCGAACGTTTCCGCGCCGTCGGCATGGCTGACATTCAGCCGAAATACCCGAACAACGACGCTTACGGTCAGCCTATCTTGCACAATCAGGAACGCAACCGCCGCGTCGTCATCCGTATGGAGCCCACGTTCTACCATTAAAGGAGAAAGTTCATGAAATACATATTCGGCGCACTTGTCATTCCGGTTTTCATCGGGCTGTGCGCCGCGGGTATTCACATCTGCCGCGTCAATCTGCGCAACAAAAAGGAAATGGCGGCGTTTGAAGCCGACGGACAGACCACCGTCAAGCCGTATCCGAAAACGCTGGTCGTCTATTATTCGCTGACGGGGCGCACGGCGGACATCGCGCGCAAAATCGCCGACAGAACGGGGGCTGATGTCGCCGTCATCGAAACGAAAGAGCCGCTTCCCAAAGGCGCGGCGCTTCACATCGCGGTCAAAAAATCGCTTAAAGGCAAGCAGTATCCGGAAATCGCCGGCAATCTGCCATCTCCCGCCGGTTACGACATTATTTTCGTCGGCGCGCCGGTTTGGTGGTACACAATCGCCACGCCCGCGCTGTCCTACCTGACGCAAACGGATTTCGCGGGCAAAAAGGTCGTCCCCTTTTCAACGCAGGGAAGCAACGCCGGCGCGTTTTTCGAGGATTTCGCCGCCAACGCCAAAAACGCCGTCGTGCTGAAAGGCGCACAGTTCAACAATCTGCCCGCCGAATACGATCAAGCGGTCGGCAACAAAGTGTCCGCGTGGCTGAACGAATTGCCGACGGATTAAACCGCCGTTTTTTTCAACAGGTATTTCACCGCGTTCTTCACCAAATCCAACTCCTCGGGTGAAGAAAAGCGGTGCGTGCCGTTTTTCTGAATGACAACCTGCACGTCGCCGGACGTGACCGCGTCCTTGATTTTAAACGCCGAAGCCAAAGGCACGCAGTCGTCCTTGTCGCCGTGAAGCAGGACGACGGGACACGCAATCGGAATTTTCCGGTTCGTCACCAGATAGTTTTGCGCGTCCAGAAACAGCGCGTACGTCCACGGGTCGCCCTGTTCCGTCCAGCCGTTCGGCGTGTAGATGACACCCTTTGTCTGAATGGCGTTTTTTTGTTCGTCCGTAAAGGAAGCCCACACGTCCAGCGTGAAATCGGGAGCAGCCGCCACGCCCAGACACGCCGCGACGCGTTCCGGACGAAGCAAAGCCGCCAACAGCATGATCCAGCCGCCCATGGACGACCCGACCAGCAGGGCTTTGCCCTTGACAACCTTGTCCAGCACCGTCAGCGCGTCTTGCAGCCAGATGCCGATTGTCGCGTCCGTGTACTGTCCCGAAGATTCGCCGTGACCGGTGAAATCAAACGCGCAGAAAGCCTGCCCGTTTTCCATGCAGAACGTTTGCAGGAAAAGCGACTTCGACGCGTTTTTGTCCGACAAAGTGCCGTGCATGAACACGACGCACGGTTCTTTTCCGTCGACGTGACGGCAGGAAATCACCCGTCCCGTTTGCGTTGTCACGGTTGTTTCAATAATCTCGGTCATGGCGCGCTCCTTACAAATCGGGCAAATCGTCGGCAGAAGAGGCGGACTGTTCCTGCCGTTCTGTCGGTTTTTCGCGTTTTTCCTCCGGCTTGGCTTCGCCGTTTTCGTCTTTCGCGCCAAAGAATTTTTCCTTGAACATATTGATGACGCCGGCGGATTCGGGCGGAACGGCGGAATAGACTTCCAGTTCCTTTTTCCACTCTTTGACCTGTTCTTCGGGCAGATTTTCCTCCAACAGTTTGACCGCCTGCTGTGTCACGGAGCGTGAATTTTCGTCCGCGTATTTTTCGGCAAGCGAAAAATACTTGTAACATTCTTTCATGTTTTTTTCGACGCCGTTGCCTTGACAATACAGGGGAGCCAGACGGAAAGCGGCAATCGCACTGCCGTGTTCGATCGCTTTTTTGTACAAATCAATGCCTTTGTTCACGTCCAATTCGACGCCCTGCCCCAGCAAATACAAATCCGCCAAAGCGACCGTCGGCAAAAGTTGTCCCTCCTCGACCTGCGCGTTCAGTTTTTCGACGATTTTTGAAAAATCGTCCTTTTCAATGGCGTTGAACAAATCGCGGCGCGACACTCCCGTTTCAATCAAGATGTCTTCCAGTTTCGTCAGGACGGTGACGGGCTTTTTTTTGTCCTTGCGTTCGGCTTGCTCCTGCTGTTTTTTGGAAACTTCGTCATCCAGAAAAGCGATTGAATCGAAATTTTCCGGCGGAAAGGATTCCAAGCGGTTTTTCTTTTTCCAACTTTGCGCGATTTGTTGCGCCGTCTGAATTTCCTCGACCCGCATTTTTTGAATCAGTTGATCGCGCTTGCCTATGGCGTCTTCCCGATACGGCGATTGCGCGTACGCGGCGACGATGTTGTAATAAACGTGCGCGTAAGCCAGATTGTACGGCAAGCCTTTGACGTTGATGTTGGCGAACAGTTCCGCCAGTTTCATTTGGGAATCGACGTGTCCCTGATCCGCCGCCAGACGATACCACGCCATGCCGCGCGCGTAGTTCTGCGTTGTGCCGACGCCCTCAACGTACATGCGCCCCAAGGCGTTTTGCGCCAGATAATACCCCTGCTTGCCGGATTTCAAGTAGTATTGAAACGCCTTGACCAAATCCTTTTGCACGACGTCGCCGACGCCCTGCTCGGTCATCATGCCGACGTTGTACTGCGCGGTGAAATTGCCTTTGTCGGCGGCGGCTTTAAACCACTTGTACGCTTCGGGATAACTTTTCGCCAGCCCGTTTTTGCCCGAATAATACAGCGTGCCGAGTTTCAGCGCCGCCTTGTCGTAGCCCCTTTCGGCAGATTGGCGCAGCAGGCGCATATACTCGGCTTCGTCCGTGACCAGCCCCAAGCCCTGTTCGTACATCAGCGCCAGATTGTACATCGCTTCGGCGTTGTTTTCCTCCGTAATCAAACGGTTAAACTCCGTCGCGGCGAAGTTGTAATCCTTTTCTTTCATCGCCTGCAACGCTTCGTCGATGGAAGCGGACGCGGGCGGCGCGGAAAGCATAAACAGGGCGGCTAGGGGAAGCATCACTTTTTTCATGGCAAAAATCCTTTATTTGAAAACGACCGTGCGGCGACCGTTCGGCAAGATTCTTCTTTCAGTATGATACCGCACCGCTTTGGATAAAACAATGTTTTCCAAATCCTTGCCCATGGCGACCAGTTGTTCGGGCGTGTTCGTGTGGTCGACGCGCTCGACCGCCTGTTCGATAATGGGACCCTCGTCCAAATCCGCCGTGACGTAGTGCGCCGTCGCGCCGATCAGTTTCACGCCGCGCTCGTACGCCTGATGATACGGGCGCGCGCCCTTGAAACTGGGCAGAAACGAATGGTGGATGTTGATGCATCTGCCCGCCAGCGACGCGCACATTTCGTCGGACAAAATCTGCATATAGCGCGCCAGAACGACCAGATCGACGTTGTAGGAGTCCGCCAGCGCCAAGATTTTGTTTTCCTGCGCGCGCTTTTCTTCAAAGGACGACCCTTTCGGCAGCGGCAGGTAATGATACGGGATTTTGTGCCATTCGACGAAATCGCGCATATCCTCGTGGTTCGACACGACGGCGGCGATGTCGACGTTCAACAGCCCCGTTTTCCAACGCTGGAACAAATCGTTCAGGCAATGGCTTTCCTTGGACACCAAAATCAGCAGACGCGCGGGCTTCAAGCCGTCGTACAGTTTCCAGTCCATTGCGTATTCGTCGCCGATGGCGCGGAATTTTTCCTTGAATTCGGGCGCAAACGGCTGTTCGGTCTGCGTCGTGAAGACGATGCGCATAAAGAACAGATTGCTGACCGCGTCGCCGAACTGCGCCGCTTCGACGACAAAGCCGCCCTCTTGCGCGATGAAAGAAAACACTTTCGCCGCAATGCCCGTTTTGTCGGGACACACGATTGTCAAAATATGCTTTTCCTGTAACATATCACTTTCCTATGTTTTGTTTTTCGTTTTTCACTTCTGCGGCGGCGGCGATCTGTTCAAGCAGACGGCGCACGCCTTTCATTCTTATTTTCGGGTTGTCCCACACGCGCATGAACACCATGCGCTGATCGGGCTTGATGCGCGCCGACGCGCTGTTGCGCATGATGAAATCAACCAGCCCCGCGGGGTTCGGGAACACGTTGTTGTGCAGGGAAACGACCGCGCCTTTGGGACCCGCGTCGATTTTTTCGACGTTCGCCCTGCGGCACAGCGTTTTGATTGCAATGACTTCCAGCAGGTTTTCGACTTCGGCGGGCATTTTGCCGAACCGGTCGACCAATTCGGCGGCGAACGCGTCGATTTCGCGCGTGTCCGTCAAATCCGCCAATCTGCGATACAGCCCCATGCGCACGTTCAAATCGCGCACATAAGTTTCGGGAATCAGCACGGGCATATCGACGTTGATTTGCGGCGTCCAGACGTCCTGCGCCTCCTGCTCCTTCTGTCCCGCGCGCGCGGCGGCGACCGCCTCTTCCAACATGCGCTGATACAGTTCGATGCCGACTTCTTTAATATGTCCGGACTGCTCCTGTCCCAAAAGGTTGCCCGCGCCGCGAATGTCCAAATCGTAACTGGCAAGCGTGAAGCCCGCGCCCAGCGTGTCGAGTTTCTGCATGACTTCCATGCGCTTTTGGGCGACTTTGTTGATTTTTTGGTGCGCCGGAAGCGTCAGATAGGCGTAAGCGCGGATTTTGCCGCGTCCGACGCGCCCGCGCAACTGGTACAACTGCGCCAGACCGAACATATCCGCCCGATGCACGATCATCGTGTTGACGGTCGGCATATCCAGCCCCGATTCAATCAGCGTCGTGGACACAAGCACGTCGTATTTGCGGTCGGCGAACGCGGTCATCACCTTTTCAAGTTCCGTCGGCGTCATGCGTCCGTGCGCTTCGCACACGCGCACATCGGGAAGCAATGCGTGCAGACGTTCGATGACGTCGTTCATGTCGGAAATGCGGGGGCAGACGTAAAACACCTGTCCGCCGCGCATTTTTTCGCGCGTAATCGCCTCTTTGACAATCACGCTGTCGTACGGCAGGACGAACGTGCGCACCGCCAGTCTGTCCACGGGCGGCGTGGCGATCAGACTCAATTCGCGCACGCCCGTCAAAGCCATTTGGAACGTGCGCGGAATGGGCGTCGCCGTCAGCGTCAGGACGTGGATGTTCGCGCTCAATTCTTTCAAGCGTTCCTTGTGCGCCACGCCGAAATGCTGTTCCTCGTCGATGATCAGCAGTCCCAATTTTTTGAAATTGACCGTCTTGGCAAGCAAAGCGTGCGTGCCGACGACGATATCCATCGTCCCCGCCGCCATTTCCTTTTTAATCAAAGCGGCGTCCTTGGTCGAAGTCAGGCGGGACAGCATCGCCAAGCGCACGGGAAAGCCCGCGAAACGCTTGACGAACGTTTCGTAATGCTGGCGGGCGAGAAGCGTCGTCGGGACGACCACCGCGACCTGCATACCGTTCATGGCGGCGATGAAAGCGGCTCTGACCGCGACTTCCGTTTTGCCGAAGCCGACGTCCCCGCACACCAGCCTGTCCATCGGGCGACCGCTTGCCAGATCGGACGCGACGTCGCGGATGCTTTTCAGTTGATCCTGCGTTTCGGCGTAAGGGAAACGGGCGCAGAAATCGTCGTACATCCCTTCGGGCGCGGTTAATTTCTCGGCGGGCTTCAAATAGCGTTGCGCGGCAATTTTCATCAGGGCTTCCGCCATGTCGCGAATGTGCTTTTTCAGGCGGGTTTTGCGCGCTTCCCACGCTTTGCCGCCCAGTTTGTCGAGAGCCACGCCCGCCGTTTCCGACCCGTAGCGCGACAAAACGTCAATGTTTTCGACCGGCACGAACAACTTGTCCCCGCCCGCGTATTCCAAACACAGACAATCGTGCGCCGCCCCGCCGACTTGAAGCGTGCGCAAGCCCAAATACCGCCCGATGCCGTGCGACATATGCACGACCAGATCGCCCTCGTTCAGCGAAGACACGTCGCCGATGAAATCGTCGCTTTTGCGCTTTTTGCGCACGGTCTTAATCAGCCGCTCGCCCAAAATGTCGGATTCCGACAAAACGCACAATTTGTCCGTTTCAAAGCCGCCGTCCAGCCCCAAAACGACAAACGCCGTCCCTTTGACTTTCAGCGCGTCCGCCCAAGCGTCCGCGTACGTCAACACCGCCCCTTTGTCGCGGAGCAGTCCGGCGATGCGGTCGCGCGACCCCGCGGAATACGCCGTCAAAACGCATTTTTTATCCTTGCGTTCGGCCACGGCGTCGCATACCGCGCGGTACAAATCGGCGTCGGGAGCGGCGCGAAAAGCCGAAAAATCGGGGGCGATGCGTCCCGACGCGTCTTTGACCGTCATGCCGTCCGTGCGTTCGGGCGCGACGAACGGATAATGAAAGTACACGGTGCGCTTTTCCAAAATCCCGTCAAATTCCGCGCGCGACAGAAACATCGCGTCCTTGTCGACGGGGTGGTACAAAAAGCCGCCCTCCGCCAGCCCCGCGCTTTCCGCCTCTTTGCGCGACAGATAGTATTCGTCGATTTGGTCCTCCCGCGCGTCAATCATCTCTGCCGTCTGATAATCCGCCGACACAAGCGCGTCGGGCAGATAATCGAACAGCGTGTCCAAGCGTTCGTGAAACAGCGGCAGCCATTGCTCCATGCCCTGAAAGCGCATCCCCTGCGACACGGCTTCGTACAGGGCGTCCTGCTGACCCGCGCCGAATTTTTCGCGGTATTTCGTGCGAAAGCGCGCCACGGAATCCTTATCAAGCGTCAATTCGCCGACGGGCTTGAACGAAAAACGCTCCAACTGCCCCGTCGTGCGCTGGGACACGGGATTGAACGTGCGGATCGACTCGATTTCGTCGCCGAACAAATCAAGGCGCAGCGGTTCTTCGCAGGCGGGCGCGAACACGTCGACGATGCCGCCGCGCACCGCGTATTCTCCGGCTTCCATAACCTGCTCGGTGCGCGTATAGCCGAAGCGTTCCAAAAACGCGAAAAAAGCCTTTTCATCAAACGACCCGCCGACGCTCGCGCTGAACGACGATGCGAAAAAATCTTTCGGCGGCACGCGTTGAAGCACGGCGTTGACCGTCGTCAGCACGACTCTTTTTTTCGCCTTTTTTCCGTCCGCCAGCTGAAACAAAGCGGCGGTGCGGGCGGCAATCACGTCGGATTTCGGCGACACGCGGTCGTACGGCACGGTGTCCCACGCGGGAAAGACAAGCGTTTCCACGTCCGGCGCGTAAAAAGCCAACTGCGCCGCCAAAGCCTCCATGCGCACGTCGTCGCGGCAGATGTGAAGCACGTCGCCCGCGTCCCGCGCCGCATAAGACAAAATCAGCGCCGTGTACCCGTCGGGCGCACCGGAAAGCAGAATTTTTTGTTTGTCGTTCGCGTAAAGCATCTTTTTTCTCTTTGTTTGCTCTTAAATACAATATAAAGTATGGAAAATCACTCTTTTTTTAAAGGATTGACGGTCATTATGCGTCCCGAAAAGTTGTTCGCCCTGTTTTCGCCGCTGGATTCCTTATCGGGAATCGGCAAAAAAACGGCTGTTTTATGCGAAAAATTAGGCATCTTCAAGCCCGTCGATTTGTTGTTTCATCTGCCGGCGGGACTGATCGACCGCCGCGTGAAATCCTGTGCCGCCGAAGTGCCCGAAGGAGCGTACGCGACGCTGAAAGTGACCGCTCTGCGCCACTATCCGCCGTTTTCCAAAAAAAGCCCGTACAAAATCGTGTGCGAAGACGCAAACGGTCAGCCGCTCAACGTCGTTTTTTTCCGCGCGTTCGGCGATTATCCGCAAAAAGCCCTGCCCGTCGGCGAAGAACGCTTAATCAGCGGCAAAATCGAACGCTTCGGCGCAACCGTGCAGATGACGCATCCCGACTACATCCTGCCCGCTTCGCAGGCGGAAAGCATCCCGATTCTTGAACCCGTGTATCCGCTGACGGCGGGCGTGTCGTCCAAAATTTTACACAAAGCCGCGAAAGAAGCGCTTTCAAAGGTCGCGGATTACGGCGAATGGATTGACGAAGCGTTGAAAAAGCGCGAAAAATTCCCCGATTTCAAGGAAGCCCTGCGCCTGCTTCACGCGCCCGAAACAAACGAAGATCTCGCCCGTCAGCCGTTCGCGCGCAAACGTCTGGCTTTCGATGAACTGCTCGCCAACCAACTGGCTCTGGGGCTGATGCGTCACAAAATGCGCAAAGTCAAAGGACGCGCTTTCGTCAACGCCGACGCGCTTGCCGGCAAAGTGCTTTCCGCCCTGCCCTTTTCCTTGACGGGCGCGCAAAAACGCGTCATCGACGAAATCCGTCGGGATATGGCGGCGCCGTACCGGATGCTCCGTCTGGTGCAGGGCGACGTCGGTTCCGGCAAAACAATCGTCGCTCTGGCGGCAATGCTGAAAGCGGCGGAATCGGGCGCGCAGGCGGCTTTAATGGCTCCGACCGACATTCTCGCCGTCCAGCATTTTGAAAAACTGTCCGCCTTGTCGCAAAAGGCGGGCGTTGAAACCGTCTTTCTGTCGGGGCGCACAAAAGGAAAAAAACGCGCGGAAACGCTTGAAAAAATCGCGTCCGGGCAAGCCAAATTGATTATCGGCACGCACGCGCTGTTTTCCGACGACGTCGTGTTCGACAATCTGGGATTGACCGTCGTGGACGAACAGCACAAATTCGGCGTGCATCAACGTTTGGGATTGGCGCAAAAAGGCGCGGCGACCGATATGCTCGTCATGACCGCGACGCCGATTCCGCGCACGCTCGCCCTGACTTATTACGGCGACATGGACGTGTCGCGCATCGACGAAATGCCGGCGGGACGCAAGCCCGTCCTGACCCGCGTCCTGCCCGATTCCCGTCAGGGCGAAATCATCGAAGCGTTAAAGCGAACGCTGGCGAAAGGCGACAAAATCTACTGGATTTGCCCGCTGGTCGAAGAAAGCGAAAAATCGGACATGGCGGCGGCGCAAATGCGTTACGATATGCTGAAAAAAGTGTTCGGGGACAAGGTCGGACTGGCGCACGGCAAAATGAAAACCGATGAAAAAGACGCGGTCATGGACGCGTTCGCGCACGGCTCCGTCGACATTCTGGTGGCGACGACCGTCGTCGAAGTCGGCGTGGACGTGCCGCAAGCGACCGTCATGGTCATTGAAAACGCGCAACGCTTCGGACTGGCGCAACTGCATCAACTGCGCGGACGCGTCGGGCGCGGACAAAAGGAATCCGCCTGTCTTCTGCTTTATTCGGGCAATTTGAGCGATACGGCGAAAGCGCGCCTGTCCGCGTTGCGCGACACGCACGACGGGTTTAAAATCGCGGAACAGGATTTGACTTTGCGCGGCGCGGGCGAAGTGCTCGGCGTGCGGCAAAGCGGTCTGCCCGAATTCAAAATGGCGGATTTGCTCGCCGACGCGGATTTGCTGAAAACGGCTTCCAACGACGCGAAGTACATCCTGAACATTGACGAAAATCTGACGACGGCGCGCGGCGAACGTCTGCGCACGTTGCTGTACCTGTTTTCAAAAGACGACGCCGTCAAAAATTTAAAGGCGGGATAAAGGATAAAAACAAATGATGATACAATATCAGCCGCAAGGCGTTTGCTCTCGGCTTATTCAACTGGAAATTGAAAACGACAAAATCGTCGCGGCGCAGTTCGTCGGCGGATGCAACGGCAACACGAAAGGCATTTGCAGTCTGATTATCGGCATGAACGTCGACGACGTCATTCAAAGATTAAGCGGCATCACCTGCGGCGGCAAACCGACCAGCTGCCCCGACCAACTCGCGCGCTGCCTGATGGAATACAAACGCAAAACGTCGCTGTAAGCCGGCTTTGCGGCGCGCAAAAATCCGCGCACGCGGTTCGTCCGCCGTCTTTTAAGCGCACTCTTTAATTGCGCGGCTTACGGAAAATCCGCACCCGTTTGCGCCCGTCATTGTTCGTAATTGCACGCCGTACGGGAAATTTTCTTCCCGCGCCTCCCGCTATCATTTTTCATTGCACGGCGCGCAAAACGCCCGTAAACTCCCTCCGTCCGCTTTTGCGGATTGAAAGGAGGAACGATGTCACCTTCATTCATTGAAGCGATTGCTTACATTCTGTTAGCCGTCGCAGTTTTATTAAAAGCCTGTGGCAAGTAAATAAAACTTACCCCCGCAGAGTTGCCGCTCTTGCGGGGGTATTCTTTGAAAATCGGTTCAACGTCACCTTCACCGATGCTTTTATTATAAGCACACTTTCCCCGCATTTGCAAGAGACATCCGGCGCGGACGGAAAAAGAAATCACACGGAATGATCCGTCGGCGTTTTGGTGATGTCCGCCGCGGCTTTCATCATCGCGTTCCACGATTCGACGGCGGCGATGTTCGCCTTGTACGCGTGCGTCGCGGTCTGCATGGTCGTCATGTCGGCGACAATATCGGGAACGACGGAAACGGGCGTATACAGCGCGCTTTGCACGGCGGGCGACGCGGACGCTTCGTCGGCGGGATTTTCAGAAAGGGATTTTTCAAAGGAATTAAAGGCTTGCGCCGTATCCGCGACAACCTTTTCCGCGCTTTGAGCCGTTTTTGAGGCGGCTGTTTGCAAACCGGATAAAGCGGGGGAAAAGTTGGAATTGAATATCATGCGCAATCCTTAAATCAGCCGAAAGCCTTTGTCGATTTCTTCACGCCGGCATCAAGCGTTTCCATGTTGGCTTCGTAAGTGCCGATATGCTGTAACGTTTCGTGTGCGTTCATGGCGGCAACCGTGTTGAACAAATCGGCGGAATCGTCGAAAACGGGCGGTGCGTCGAACGCCAAACTCCCCTGCACGCGCTTTTCGTCATCCTTGTCGGCGTCAAAAGGAAAATAGCGCACATCTTCGGGATTGTTGGGCAGATGATGATCCGTCATAGTGCCGACATCGGTCGAAACGGTCGCCTCTTGCACGGGTTGCGACGAAGCGGCGACAAACTTGCCGTTTGTCAGCTTATTGAGCGTCGCGGTCGTGCTTACTGGCACGTTGGGTTGGACTTTTGCCGAGGATGACATTCTGCACCTACTTTTCTATTCTTATACAAGAATTCCATATTTTATGTCAAAAGTCAACCGTTTTTCATTGATTTTTCAGTAAAAAACACTCCTTTCAAGCAAGCGGCGGAAAAAGAAAACTTGATTTAGCCCCGCTCAACCGTTATGTAAGAGGGGAGTTTTACAGGAGAGCAAAGCATGGTCGAAAAAATCATCATCGACACGGATCCGGGAATTGACGACGCGGTCGCGCTGTTCGTCGCTTTGGCAAATCCGGACATTCAGGTTTTGGGCGTCACGACGGTCAACGGCAACGTCGGCGTGGACAAAAGTTTCTTAAACGCGCGGAAAATCACGGAATTTTGCTGGCATTCGGATGTCAAGGTCTATCGCGGATGCGACAAGCCGTTAAAGCGCACGCTGGTCAACGCGGCGTGGGTGCACGGCGAAGACGGACTGGCGGGATTGCAACTGCCCGCCCCGACGGAAGAACCCGAAAAGACCGACGCCGTCGATTTCATCATCGACACGCTGAAAAACGCGGAAGGCAAGGAAGTGTCGATTGTGGCGCTGGGACCGCTGACGAACATCGCGACGGCGTTTTTGAAAGAACCGAAAATCATTCGCAAAATCCGCGAAATCGTCATCATGGGCGGCGGATTTTCGCAAACGGGTCCGCGCGGCAACACGACGCCGTGGGCGGAATTCAATATGTGGGCTGATCCCCACGCGGCGCAGGTCGTTTTCGACGCGGCGGAGCAAATGACCGTCGTCCCCATGGAAGTCGGCATGCAGGTCGTCACGGGTCCCGATTACATCGCCCGCTTGCGCGACATCCGCACGAAAGCGGCATACGCGGCGGCGGACATGATTGAAAAGACGATCGAATTCGTCGAAAAGGAACGCCCCGATTTGTCGAAAGACGGCATTGCGCTGTACGACCCCGTCGCCATGACGTGCCTGATGCGCCCCGGTCTGTTTTCCGGACGCTACGGCAAAGTCACGGTCAACACGGACGCGGAAGACGAAAAATTCGGCATGACGACGTTCTTTGAAGACGAAAAAATCCGCAACTGTCTTGTCACGCACAAGGTCAACGCCGAATCCGTTTTGGATTTCATGGCGGATTCTCTGGCGGCTCTTCCATGACCGCCCTGTTTGACGAAAGGCTGTCCGTCGCGCCGATGATGGAATTGACGGACGGTCATTTTCGCCGTTTTGCGCGCTGTTTCACCAAAAAGACCGTTCTGTACACGGAAATGATACCCGCGCAGGCGGTCGTTTACGGCGATGCGGCGCGTTTTTTGAATTTCACGCTTGAAGAAAAGCCGCTTGTATTGCAATTCGGCGGCTCCGATCCGGAAATTTTGGCGAAAGCGTGCGCCGCAGCCGGCAATTACGCCTACGACGCGGTCAATTTAAACGCGGGATGCCCCTCTTCGCGCGTCGCGGCGGGCAATTTCGGCGCGATGCTGATGTCGAAAAATCACGCGGCTCTGCTGTCCGAATGTTTGTGCGCGATGGTTGAAAACGCCAAAGCGCCGGTCACGGTCAAAACGCGCATCGCCATTCAGGACGAAACGCGGGATTCCGACGGATACGGCGCGCTTGTCCGTTTTGTGCAAATCGCGCGAAAAGCGGGCGTCGGGCGCGTCGTCGTGCACGCGCGCAAAGCCCGATTGAACCTGTCGCCCAAGCAAAACCGCGAACGTCCCGATTTGCGTTACGATTTGGTGTACGGCTTAAAGCGCGATTTTCCTGATTTAAGCGTCGTCGTCAACGGCGACGTTAAAACGCTTGAACAGGCGCGGGAACATTTAAATCACGTCGACGGCGCGATGACCGGACGGGAATTTTACGCGAATCCCTATGCGTTCGCCGACGCCGACCGGCAGATTTTCAACGACGATTCCGTCCCGCTTTCGCGCGAGCAGATCGTGCGGGCGTATCTGTCCTATATGGAGGAGGAATTGGCGAAAGGCGCGGTTTTCAAGGATTTGACCTGCCGCCTGTTCGGACTGTTCAAGGGCGTGGCGGGCGCGTCCGCGTGGCGACGGGAATTGAGCGAAGAAGCGCGAAATCCGCACGCCGACACTAAAACAGTTGCGAAAATTCTCAATAGGGTTATATCTACTGAAAGTCATAACTTTGATTAAAGGTGATTTATGAGCGACACCGTTCTTTTAACACTTTCCGCTATCGTGGGTTATCTGCTGGGTTCCATGCCGTTCGGACTTATCCTGACGCGGCTGGCGGGTTTGGGCGACATCCGGAAAATCGGGTCGGGCAACATCGGCGCAACAAACGTTCTGCGCACGGGACGCAAAGATTTGGCTTTGCTGACCTTGCTGCTGGATTCGGGCAAAGCGGCTTTGGCGGCGGGCATCGCGTACTACTGCGTTCCCGAAGAATCCGTCGGCGACCTGGCGGCGCTGATTGCGGGCACGGCGGGCGTTGTCGGTCACAATTTCCCCGTCTGGCTGAAATTTCAAGGCGGCAAGGGCGTTGCGTCCACGCTGGGCATGATGCTGGCGACGTGCTGGCAGGTCGGTCTGTCCTCCTGCCTGACATGGCTGGCGGTCGCGCTGGTGTTCCGCTATTCGTCGCTGGCGGCGTTGACCGCGCTGATTGCCGCGCCGTTCTACGCGCTGTATTTCGCCACGCCCGAATACGCGTATTTTTACGGATTTCTCGCCGTTTTGTCCGTCATCCGCCACCGTGCGAACATCGTGCGCCTGCTTCACGGAGAAGAAACGAAAATCCGCATGAAAAAGAAAGCGACGCAAGAAAGTGTATGACGCCGAGCAAATTGCCAAACTGCGCTTAATCCGCTCCGAAAACGTCGGATGCGTCACCTGCGCCGCCCTTATCGGACGGTTTGGCAGCGCGCGCAACGCTTTGGAAAATTTGCCCGAAACGGCGAAACGCGGGGGAGCGCGCTCCTGCCCGCACATTTACACGAACGCGCAAGCGCAAAAGGAAATCGAGGCTCTTGAAAAATTCGGAGCCTCGCTGATTTTCGACACGGACGACGCCTATCCCCCGCTGTTGAAGCAAATTCCGGACGCGCCGCCCGTTTTGTCGGTCGCCGGCAACACCGGATTGTTAAGGACGCGGTTCATCGCGCTGGTCGGCACGCGCAACGCGTCGATTAACGGCAGACACATGGCGCGGCAAATGGCGGCGGATTTCGTTCAGGCGGGATTCTCCGTCGTATCGGGCTTGGCTTTGGGCATAGACGCGGCGGCGCACGAAGGCGCGCTGACGAAAGCGACCGCGAAAGCGTCCACCGTCGCCGTTTTGGGCACGGGCATCAACGTGCCGTACCCGAATCAAAACAGGGAATTGTACGCCCGCACGCGCGAAAAAGGCGCGATTGTCAGCGAATTTCCCTTTGACACGAAGCCCGCGCCGTCGAATTTTCCGCGCCGCAACCGCATCATTTCGGGCATGGCGGAATCTTTGACCGTCATTGAAGCGTCCCTGCGCTCCGGCTCGCTGATTACCGCGCGCAAAGCGTTGGAACAGGGGCGCGACGTGTACGCCGTTCCCGCCAATCCGCTGGACGCGCGTGCAAGCGGTGTCAACAGACTGATAAAGGACGGCGCGCCGTTGGTCGAATCGGCGGCGGACGTGCTTGAAAACATGGCGGCTTTCGTGCCGTCGATGCTGAAAGAGGAAGCCTCGCCGATGCTTGAACCCGCGCCCGTGCAGAATTTTTCGGAGGCGGATTTGACCGCCGCGCGCCCCGAATTGCTTGAAAAACTGGACTTCGCCCCCGTCGGCGTGGATGAACTGATACGCGAAACGGGCTTGCCAGCGCGGGCAATTTCGGCTTTATTAGCAGAGTTGGAACTTGCCGGTAAAATCGAACGTCTGCCGGGCAACAAAATTTTGCGCCTGTCGGACGGGTAACCGTTTGCTTTGTAACAGAAAGAAAAAGATATGAAAGTCGTCATCGTCGAATCTCCCGCAAAAGCGAAAACAATCAACAAATATCTGGGCAGCGATTACAGCGTCGTCGCCAGTTTCGGACACATTCGCGATTTGCCCGCCAAAGACGGCTCCGTGCGCCCCGACGAAGATTTCGCAATGGATTGGACAATCGAACCGCGCGACGAAAAGCATCTGAAAGCCATTTTGACCCAAGTCGCCAAAGCCGACACCGTCTATCTCGCAACCGACCCTGACAGAGAGGGGGAGGCGATCGCGTGGCACATCGCGCAGGAATTGGACAAGCGCGGCAAATTAAAAGGCAAAACCCTGCGCCGCGTCGTGTTTAACGAAATCACGAAATCCGCCGTCACGCACGCCATTCAAAACCCGCGCGACATTGATATGCCGCTGGTGGACGCGTATCTGGCGCGCCGCGCGCTCGACTATCTCGTCGGCTTCACGGTGTCGCCGGTGCTGTGGCACAAACTGCCGGGGAGCAGATCGGCGGGACGCGTGCAGTCCGTCGCCCTGCGCCTGATTTGCGACCGCGAAAACGAAATCGAAATGTTCAAATCGCGCGAATACTGGACGATTGACGCGGATTTCATCACACCGCAGGCGCAATCTTTTTCGGCGGGACTGACGGTGCTGGACGGCAAGAAAGTGTCCAAATTCACGCTTGAAAACGAAACGGCGGCGCTGGTCGCCCGCGACAAGATTTTAAAAGCGAATTTCGACGTCGGACAAATCGAACGCAAAACGGTCAAGCGTCACCCCGCCCCCGCGTTCACGACCTCGACTTTGCAGCAGGAAGCGGCGCGCAAACTGTTCTTTTCCGCCAAAAAGACCATGCAGATCGCCCAGCAGTTGTACGAAGGCATCGACTTGGGCGGCGAAACCGTCGGCTTGATTACCTATATGCGTACCGACAGTCTGCAAATGGCGGCGGAAGCGATTGCGGACGTCCGGTCGGTCATCGCGTCCGATTACGGCGACGCGTATCTGCCCGAAAAGCCGAACTATTACAAAAACAACGTCAAAAACGCGCAGGAAGCGCACGAAGCCATCCGCCCCACGTCGTTCAAACGCCGTCCGGATTCTCTGGCGCGCGTGCTGAATAAAGACCAGTTCAAACTCTACGAACTGATTTGGAAGCGCGCGGCGGCGGCGCAAATGCAATCCGCCGTCATCGACAAAGTCGGCATCGACTGCCCCTCTCGCGACGGGCAAATCGCTTTCCGCGCAAACGGACAAACGGTGACGTTCGACGGCTTTTTGAAAATCTATCATGAAGATCTGGACGACACGGACGAAGAAAACAACACGCTTTTGCCGCCCGTCAACACGGGGGATTTTCTGCGTCAGTCCGACGTGCGCCCCGAACAGCACTTCACCCAGCCGCCGCCCCGCTATTCCGAAGCCAGTCTTGTCAAAAAACTGGAAGAACTGGGCATCGGGCGTCCGTCGACCTACGCGTCGATTCTGTCCGTTTTGCAGGACAGAAAATACGTTCGGCTGGAAAAACGCCGCTTTATTTCCGAAGACCGCGGCAGACTGGTCACCGCGTTTATGGAAAACTTCTTTTCCAAGTACGTCCAGTACGACTTCACCGCCGATTTGGAAACGTCGCTTGACAACATTTCCGAAGGCAAAGAGGAATGGAAAACCGTTCTGGCGCACTTCTGGAAAGAATTTGAACAGACCGTCGCTTCGGTCAAGCCGCTCACCATTACGGACGTGCTGAACAGTTTGGAAAAATCGCTGGAACACCACTTGTTCGCAACGCCGGAATCGCGCGTGTGCCCCGAATGTAAAAGCGGGCGGCTGAGCCTGAAATTAAGCCGCTACGGCGCATTCATCGGCTGTTCGAACTATCCCGAATGCCGCTACACGCGTCCGTTCGGCGCGGACAATCAATCCGCGGACGGCGACGCGCCCGCTCAAAGCGACGAAACCGTCTTGGGCGAGAATCCGCAAACCGAAGAAACCGTCTATTTGAAAAAGGGACCCTACGGCTATTATGTGCAGGAAGGCAAGGACGCGGGCAAAAAGGCGAAAGGTGAAAAATCCGCCGTCAAGCGCACCGCCGTCCCGCGCAATATGCCGCCCGCCGAATTGACGCTGGATCAGGCTTTGGGATTGCTCGCCCTGCCGCGACTGATCGGCGAACACCCCGAAACGAAAGCCCCTGTTTATGCGGGATTGGGACGCTTCGGCGCGTACATCCGCACGGGAAACACGTTCAAATCGCTGACGAACGCGGACAACGTGCTGACCGTGACGCTCGACCGCGCGGTCGAACTTCTGTCCGAAGCGAAAGAAAAAACGCCCGCCAAGCAAATCGGCGTCAATCCCGAAAACGACAAGCCCGTCACCTTGAACTCGGGACGTTTCGGACCCTACGTCAAGTGCGGCACGGTCATGGCTTCCCTGCCCAAAGCGATGCGCGACGAAAAACGCGACCCGACTTTGCAGGAAGCGCTTGATTTGTTGAGCGCGAAAGCGCAAAAATCGAAGAAAGCCGCGCCGAAAAAGGCGGCTGTCAAAAAAACGGCAGCAAAGAAAACGACCGCCGCGAAAAAGACGGCGGCAAAGACGACGAAAAAGACGGCGGCGAAAAAAACAACCGCGAAGAAAAAGGAGTGATCTTTGAGCAAAAAAGCCCCTCTGCCGACAATGACGGAAATCGCCGATTTTTTAAAAACCCGTTCGGGAAAGGTCGGCAAGCGGGAAATCGCCCGCTCTTTCGGCGTCAAGGGGGAGGAGCGCGTCAAATTGAACGCGATGCTCAAAGAAATGAAGCACGCCGGCGCGATTGAAAAATCCGGCAAGAAGATTTATTCGGCGGACGGACTGGCGCAAATGTGTCCCGCGCTGATTACGGGCGTTGATTCGGACGGCGAACTTGTCGCCCGCCCGCTTCAATGGACGCAGGACGGCGAACCTCCTCAAATTCTGATTACGGACACGGGACGCTTGAAGCCGCCGCCCAAAGAAAACGACCGCGTGCTTTTAAAATTGGAACCCGCGGGCAAACGCCTGTTTTACGGAGCCGTCGTGCGCCGGCTGACCGACGCGCCCGACCGCGTTGTCGGCATTTACGAAACGAACGGCAAAGGCGGACGCATCACGTCGCCCGACCGCCGCTTGAAAGCGGAGTATTTCGTAGACAAGGACGACGCGGGAACGGCGAAAAACGGCGATCTGGTCGTCGCCGAAGCCTTGTCGCGCTCTTTGACGGACGTATCGCGTTTTTCCCGCAAAGCCCGCATCGTCGCCGTTCAGGGCAACGCCAAAGACCCGAAATGCGCCAGCCTGATTTCCGTTTTAATGCACGGAATCCCCGTCGAGTTTTCGCAAGCCGCCTTGAAACAGGCGCAAAAGGCGAAACTGCCCGACATGACGGGACGCGAGGACTTGCGCGCGTATCCTTTTGTCACGGTGGACGGCGCGGACGCGCGCGATTTCGACGACGCGGTGTTCGCCGAGCCCGACGACAATCCGAAAAACGAAGGCGGATACAAATTGATTGTCGCGATCGCCGACGTCGCGTATTTCGTGCGCGAAAACGAACCGCTTGACGTTTGCGCCCGTCAGCGCGGCAATTCCGTGTACTTCCCCGACCGCGTCGTGCCGATGCTGCCGCCCGCTTTGTCGAACGAATTGTGTTCTTTGCAGCAGGGCAAAGACCGTCCCTGTCTGGCGGCGCACATGGTCGTCGATAAAAAAGGCAAACTGCTCAAAGCCAAATTCACGCGCTGCATGATTCGCTCCGCCGCGCGTCTGACCTACGACGACGTGCAAGCCGTTTTCGACGGCAAATCCGCGCTGAACGACGCGTTGACGCCGTACATTGAAAATCTGCGCGGCGCGTATGAAATCTTGGCGAAAGCGCGCAAAAACCGTCACGCGCTGGAAATCGACGCTCCCGAACGCGAAATCACGCTTGACGATGCCGGACACGTCGTGAAAATTCAAACGCGCGAACGCTTCGACAGTCATAAAATGATCGAGGAAATGATGATTTTGGCGAACGTCGCCGCCGCGCAAACGCTGGAAAAGGCGGATATGCCCGTCATGTACCGCGTTCACGAACCGCCCGCCGCCGAAAAGGTCGTCGCCCTGCACGATTTTCTGAAATCCGCGCATTTGAACGGCATCCCGAAAACGTCGCCGTCCGGCAAGGATTTCAACGATTTGCTGGAAAACGTCGCGCAAACGCCCAAAGCCCGCATGATTAACGAACTTGTCCTGCGCACGCAAAGTCAGGCGCGGTACAGCCCCGAAAATTTGGGACACTACGGCTTGGCTCTGGAAAAATACGCGCATTTCACGTCCCCCATCCGCCGCTACGCCGACCTGTTGGTGCATCGCGCGCTGATTACGGGCTTGAAACTCGGCGAAGGCGGATTGACGAACGGCAACGATTTTGAAGATTTGGGCGAACACATCAGCGCGACCGAACGCCGCGCCCAAGCCGCCGAACGCGAAGCCGAAGAACGCTATCTGGCGGCGTATCTGGCGGACAGGGTCGGCGAACGCTTTGCCGCGACAATCAACGGCGTGTCGCGCTTCGGTCTGTTCGTCGTGCTCGACGACGTTTTCGCCGAAGGCTTGGTGCCCATGAAGGCTCTGCCGGGGTATTTTTCCTATAAAGAGGAAAAACAGGCGCTCGTTGACGACAAAACGGGCAAAAAATACGAATTGGGACAAGCCGTCGACGTCCTGCTGAAAGAAGCGACGCCCGTCACGGGCGGGCTGATTTTCCACCTGCTTGATTCGGGCGCGAAAAAATCGGGCAAGTCGCGCGATGCCAAAAAAGGCAAGCGTTTTCACAAACATTTCGACAAGCGTCAGCGCAAGGGCAAGGGTAAAAAATGATGATGAAACGGCTTTTGTTCATTTTGACCCTCTGCCTGCCGGCAATCGTGCCGCCCGCCGCCAAAGCGCAGGAAAACGAACCGGCGTGGTGGACGGAAATTCGAGCGCACTCGGCGTTGCCGCTCGCCAAAATGGAAAAGGTGCTGTCGCGCGCCTACGAGGTGATTTTGAAAAAAAGCCTGACGCTGACGACGGCGGAAGCGCTCGGCACGGCGGGCGTGAAAAGCCTGTCGGACATCGACGGCGGCATCGGCGTGTATCCGGACGGCGCGCGCGTCATGCTGATTGCGAACGGGCGGATTTTAAAAAGTTGGACAAAGCCCGCGCCGGAAGATTATCGCAACTGGGCGCGCGTGACTCTGGCGGCGTACGCGGTCGCCCTGCCCTACTCCAAAAAAGCGGCGCAGGCGGACGACGAGGAGATTTTAAACATCTGCATCAACGCGGCTTTGGCGCTGACCGACAAGTATTCGCACTACAACAGCCCCGAAAAAACGCCGCAAAAGAAATTGGAAAAGCCCGCAAGCATCGGCATCCGCTATCGCCGCGCTGGAAAGGCTTTGGAAGTGACCGACGTTCTGCCGGATTCGCCCGCCGCCGCGTCCGTGCTGGCTTCCGGCGACCGCATCTTGCGCATCGACGCGCGCGACACGGCGAATATGTCCGCCAACGAAATCCTGAATATGCTGCGCGGGGAGGAAAATTCCCCCGTCACGCTGGTCATCCGCAAAGACGGACACACGGAAACGCTGACGCTGAAACGCGCCGCCATGCCCGCGGGAACGGCATCAAGCGACTTCGACGCCTCCGCGCGCGTTCTGACCGTGAAAATCCCGTCGTTCTCGCCGCAAACCGTTTCATCGTTAAGCCGCGCACTGAACGAAGCCAAAGAAAAAAACGCGGCGGGAATCATCGTCGATTTGCGCGCGAACATGGGCGGATTATTGCGCGAAGCCGTGCTGTGCGCCGATCTGTTTTTGCCCGAACACACGCCGATGCTGGAAACGAAAGGACGCGCTCCGCAAGCGTTCCAAGCGTTTGAAGCGACGACGAAAAATCCCCTGCCCGACATCCCCGTCGTCATCTTGATCGACGCGAAAACGGCGTCCAGCGCGGAATTTTTCGCCGCCATCCTGCAAGAATCCAAACGCGCGGCGCTGGTCGGCACGTCGACTTATGGCAAAGCGAAAATTCAAACGGCGGAAACGCTCGACAACAAAGGCGAAATCTATCTGTCGTGGGCGCAGTATTACCTGCCGTCCGGCTACACGCCCGATTCTTTCGGTCTGTATCCGAACATCTGCACGGCGGACAAAAACAAGCAGGAATTCGCCGTCAACGAAAGCGGCATCACCGCTTTGGGCAAATGGAAAACGGCGGACAAGTCGGAAAAGATGCATTTGCGGGACTTGTGCCCCGCGCAAAATCGGGCTTCGGAAACGCGGGATATCGACATTGCGAAAGAATTGATTGCGAATAAAGCGCTGTATCTGAACGCAATAAATGATTTTTCGCTTGACACCGCTGAAAAATAAGGTATTTTCAAACGCACAGATTATCATTTTTTTAAAAGGAAGGCGTCACTATGGCTAAGCCGGCAACAATTCAGATCAAATTGGAAAGCACCGCTGGAACGGGCTATTTCTACACGACGAAGAAAAATCCGCGCACGAAAACGGAAAAGTTGAACTTGAAAAAGTACGACCCGAAAGCGCGCAAACACGTCGTTTTTAAAGAAACGAAAATGAAATAAGTTTCAAAACGCGCGGCGATGTTGGTACGCATCCGTCAAGGATAAATTTTCGTATCGAAAATTCGGGACAAACCCTATTTTCCAAATCATCGCGCAGTTTATGAAAACGCGGAAAAGAAGTCGCCGGTCGGCTTCTTTTTTTTGCGCTGAAAAAATGCGCCGAAAATGAAAAGAGGCTTGCCAAACAAGCCTCTTTCTTTTTGCATACAAGCGCCCTTAAAAATAGAATTTCAAGCCGACGCTTGCTTCCGCCATGTTTTCCACCGCATCAACGTACTCGTCATAATCGAAAGCGATGTAGCGCACCATGCCCGTCAAAGCGACGCTGTCATTCAACCGGTATTCAACGCCCGCGCCGATCCGCAAACCGACGTGATCTTCCGTTCCGCTCAAATACCAAAAATTCGAGTCCAGTTTGAAATTGTAATAACCGAAGCCCAAACCGAGCAAAAAGTCGAAATTTTCGGTCACGGAAACGTGCCCCGTAAAATCCATGCCCGCCGCATAAAAACTTGCCGTCGTACTCAACGGACCGTACGTCTGCTCTTGTTCGGCGGATTTTTGCATGAACGCCGTCAAAGAAAACGCGTCTGCGACTTTTGCGCCCGCCGAAACGGTGACGGACGCCAGCGTATCCGCGACAATCGAATCGTACCCGTCGGAAAGTTGCGCGCGGTCGACGGACACTTCAATCCCTAACACGCCCCGCACGCCCGCTTTATCGTCCTGCGCTTTGACGGAGTTCGGAAACAGGACAATCGCCAAAGCCAGCACCATGATAAATTTTTTCATATTTCGTTTCTCCTGCTTATTGTTCGGGCTGCATGGTCAAATTGACTTCTTCGTCAAGGTAATACATATCACCAGTCAGCGGGTCGATGATTAAAAGTCCCAGCAATCCGCCAAAAACCAGATTGCCCGCCCAGTACCAGCCGCTGACGTGCCAGTCGATAACCGCCGTCTGCGTCTGGAAACCGTCTTTCGAGGCGGTGACCGTATATTTTTCCGGATTGAAATATCCGCTTTTCGCGGCGGCGTCCAACGAGATCGTCGTCGGGGTCGTCCCCTTAAAAACGACTTCCCCGCTTTTGTTGGCGATTTCAATATCGACCTTTTCGACATTCGCCTTGACGGGAATGACCTGTTGGCTGTCCCGCATGACAGAAGCGCAACCGCAGACACTCCCGACAAGAGTCCCTGCAATCAATGTTAAAAACAGTTTTTTCATAATCTGAACAATCCTTTGTTAACAAGTTAAACAAAACCCGCCGAAAAGGCGGGCGGATGTTCAGAAACCGTATAAACCTAGCACGGCTCGACCTATTGGGCAGAAAGCCGTATTCAGCCGACATCCGCCCCTGTGAGCAGAAATCGGCATACATATTTAAAGTCGCGATATGCAATGCGACTAGGTTTAAAAGGGTTTCTGACGCCCTGCGCTTGTCTTTTTCACAAACGCAACTTTATGCTAGCAAAAAATCCGCGTAAATCAAAGGATATAATTGCCCCCTCCCGAAACAACGCCGTTTTTTCAAGTTTTTGCATCGAAAATGAAAAGAGGCTTGTTTTGCAAGCCTCTTAATTATCGGTCAGTTTACAGTTTTTTGCCGAACAAAATGAACAAAATCAAATCTATGAAACTTGGTTTGCCGAACAATTTATCGCACGCGGGGCAAACCGTTTTGTTTTGATGTTCTTCCGGCACAAAATCGACTGTTTGGACGGACGTGCGCCGATGAGAGTGCTCGTCGAAATCACGCGATTTGTATTTTGAACGCCTTGCGTCTCCGCCCCGATCGCCATTGATTTTCCAGCCAAGCCACGCGATATAGTCGCGTTCAAGTCCTTTGTACTTCAAATAATCGCTGTAAGATTCCGTCGCCTGTTTTGCCCCCGCCATAAACGACAGATACCAAAAAACGACCATAACTCCGATAAAAATAAACAACCCCATAATTATTTTCCTTTCTTTCAGATACGTTAAAGTGTGCGAAAAGCCCTTTTTCGATGAATTTTAAGTATCGGATTCTAACAATCCTTTTGCTCGCCCCCGTTGCATATCAGTCGGCAAAACGGCACGTTATCCGCGAAAACGATAAAAACGTTTTCGTCGTCCCACGTCTGATAAAAATCCAATCTGCCGTTTTTGCCCGTCCGGACGTAACTTGCTTTGATCACCTGTTCGACATCCGTCGGGGTGCGCGTTAATTTCTTGCTTTTTGACATGAAAAATCCTTTCCTAAAAAATAAAAATCAAACGCCCGTGCAACATTTCATCAATGTTGCATTTATACGTCGGCTTGATTTTTCAGATTATTTTGGCGCGTTCGATTCGACCGGTGAAACGGCTTCTTGCGCTCTGTTTATTTTATATACAACATTATTTGTCAAATGTCAATATAATTCAGTAAAATGTGAATTTTTTAAATATCATTCATTTGATTTTAAGAATCCGGATTCTTAAAATAAATTTTTTCAAAAAATTTTATTATTTTTTTATTGACACATTTTGAACCCGTGCAAAGCGAGGCGTTAATCTGAATTATGCCGTACTTTTCTTATCTTACCTTGCGCGAAATTCCATTTTAAGCAAAGGTTCGTAATCGAAAGAAGAACCGCCGCTTTTTTGCAAACATCTTCCCAAAAGGAAAAGGACGCCGAAAATAATAATGGCAAGAATATATTTATGTTTCATGTTTTGACCTTTCCAAATTCAAAAAATACACAAGAAACTTCCGAGTGTAAAGTATCCGGTTAAGAATCCGGATACTTAAATTTAAAGTTTAGCAATCCCCTAAAAATCGGGGCTCATATAATAGAAGCATTAAAACCCAAACATGACTTTTCCGTTTAGCAATCCCCTAAAAATCGGGGCTTATATAATAATCGTACCTGCGAATGGAAAGGTACCGCTGTTTAGCAATCCCCTAAAAATCGGGGCTTATATAATCCGGATTAACGGCGGGTTGTCGAAACTGGCGTTTAGCAATCCCCTAAAAATCGGGGCTTATATAATCCTGTCGCGCCCGTCGTCAATAAAGGCGACGTTTAGCAATCCCCTAAAAATCGGGGCTTATATAATTAAAAAGAGAGGGAAAAGAAAATGCAGAAAGTTTAGCAATCCCCTAAAAATCGGGGCTTATATAATGTATCTATTTGACGATGACCGAGAATTGTCGTTTAGCAATCCACTAAAAATCGGGGCTCATATAATAAATCGGCAGGTTTCCTGTTTACAAGCGCGGTTTAGCAATCCACTAAAAATCGGGGCTCATATAATCTCAATTTTATTTTTTGCTTTATCAATGGCGTTTAGCAATCCACTAAAAATCGGGGCTCATATAATAAAAATGAAACTGACGAAAACTTGGTTGAAGTTTAGCAATCCACTAAAAATCGGGGCTCATATAATATATACGACATTTAACAGAATCGGGCGGTCGTTTAGCAATCCACTAAAAATCGGGGCTCATATAATGCAGTCCGAAGAAATGTTTCGCGACCCGTTGTTTAGCAATCCACTAAAAATCGGGGCTCATATAATTTCATAACGGTATGAGGTGTATTCTACGGCAGTTTAGCAATCCACTAAAAATCGGGGCTCATATAATATGATTCTCATAAGCAATTGAAAATGTAAAGAAATTTCCGTCTTTTACCTTTCAAAAAATTTTAGATGTTCCGCGGGTGTTCCCGTTCAATCCGGCATTTCAATTCGATATTTTCCCATGCCCAGCACCGCGCTTTTACCCAGATGAAGCCATTCGCCCAGTTTCAAATACGGCGTCAATTTCGTCAAGTCGCCGCGCAAGGCAAACGTCCCCATAACGCCGCCCAACGCAATGCGCTTTTTTTGGCGCGACGAATATCTTGCCCAATCAAACCAATGCAAATTCGCGTCCGTCATTTGCGCGGAATCGATCGCGGCGCGCAAATCATCAAAATTCACGGGCGGAAATTCGGCAATATGGTGTTTTGCCATATTTTGCGTGCGGCGAATAAGCGTTATTAGAAAATCCCTTGCCGTCAGATTTTCAGGACGCACGGGATGACCGTCGCGATGAATGCGCAACGGCGTCATCAATTTGATTTTCACCGTGTTTGTTTCAACTTGCGGCGGCAAATCCGCACAAGTTTGCGCTTCAAGTGTTTCGGCTTCATCGTTTTCAAAATCGTAAAGCAACCGGAGCGAACCGTCCGCGCAAATCTGTTCCACGCGGATCGGACGCGCTTGGGTGCGTTCTTTGGTAAAGCCCATATTGCCCGTTTTCGACCAAGCCAAAAGCGCATAGGACATTTTGCCGACCGCCTTGCCGAACAGCAGGAAGTTAAAGGAAAATTCCGTCCCCTGCCCGATGTTTTTCATCCCTATGTCAAACGGTTCGATAACGTACGGATTCGGCACTTCCTCCCCGCCGTTCGACAGAATGCCGTTTTCAAAAATTTCGGCATACGGACAGGAAGAAACGGCGGCGCATCCTTTACAATCCGTTTTTTGTGCCAAACAACTCACGCGGCGCAGGGATTTGCCGAATATGCCGCGCAGCGTCGAGCCTGCATACGCGGAAAAATTCATATCCTGCAAAGCGCGAAACGTCAGACGCAATTTCACCAGCGGAAACATCACTTCACTTCCTCGAATTCAACAATGCACCAGCCGAAAGGCAATTCACGCCGTCCGTCGTCGGCAAACCAGTACGTCGTCGCGTGGTCCGAAATCTTCGGCGGATTGTTTTTGCCCGTCAAAATTTTGATTTTGCGCAAGCCCTCCATGGTTTTGCTTTCCGCGCCGCCGTGCTTGCCCAAGCAAAGCAGAAAAGCGTTCGGTTTTTGCATTGCCGCTTTAATGTCGTTAAACAGCGCGCCGTCAACATCATGGATTTCCGTTTGATACTTCGCCTGCTCGTCCAATATGGCGCCGTAAAATTTGTTGCAAGCCGCTTTAATGCTTTGAATCGATTCGTTAAAGCGTTCCGCCGCGTTTGTTCCGAAAGAAAACGCCAAAGACGATTCAAAAACGTTTTCCGGCGGAATTACTTCCATAAAGGTCGTCAAATTGCCGTTTGAAACGACGTTGCTTCTGCGCTTGACGTTTGTTGCGACGCAAATGTTTGTCATCAGCGGATTTTTCGCCACCGCATCTCCCAACTTCAACGCTTTAAACGGGTCGTCCGTCGGATTGGCGTAGCCGTACAGCATTTTTTCGGCATCCGCCCCTTTTTGAACATCGCGGCTGTTCAGATACATCATTTTGTTTTTTTGCGACATCAGCGCCGTGCGAATCGCCCCTTTCAGCGAAGATCCGGGGATGTAGGGCAAGCCCGACGCGGCGTCCGAAATCTGTTTTTCAATGCGAAATCTGTTCTCTGTTTCCGCCTTTTCGTATTTTTTCGCGATTTCGGGACAAACTTTCGAACGTTTATCCGCGTGTTTTGCAATAAAGGCGGCGCGGGCGCGAAAGAATTTCTGCAATTCTTTCAAAGCGCCGTCGCTGCCGCTTTTGACAATGCGCAACAACTGTTGTTTATCCGTTAAGGACAGCGCTTCGGACAACTGCTTCGGCGTGAACGTGTAAAGAAACGCGTCGTTTTGCGGCGCAGACTGATTGTGCGCCGCCGTCGGCTTTATCTGCGGCAACGGCGTATCGCACTCTCCGCAATAGCGTGCGTTAACGGGATTTTTGGCATGACATTCGGGACAAACCACGAAAGCGGGGGCTTCTTTCGCCGTTGACGCTTTCGCCGCGTCTTTGCAAATCACATATTCCGTCGGTTCCAAATCCCGCGAATCGCCGATATGAACGGGCGAGTACGCCGTTATTTTCAGCCGGTAAACTTTCATAAATTCGTTTATCATCATTTTGTTTCCTTTGCCGTCAGCAAAACAACCGGCGCATAGCCCTGATACACCGTCCGTTCGTCAATAAGGGACGTGCCTTTCACCCCCGTTCCGACAAACAGCGGTTCTTTCGCGGATTTGTCTTTCGGCGTCAGCACCGCGCCCGTGTCGACGGTTATAACGGGATTCTTAAACGGATTTTCCGATGCCGCCGCCTTGTTGCCGTGCCTGCCGAAGCGCACGAAAACCTTGTAAAAGGAATAATCGGCGTCGAATTCGTTTTCGGCGGGAACGCAAGGAGCCAGCGTCATCAGCGCCGTCGCGTTCTTGTTTTCAAACGCAACGGGCGTCATTTCCGACATGGTGAATTTACCGCCGCCCGCCGTCGCTTTTTTGCCGAATCCCGTCCGTCCGACGTGTTCAAACGCCTCGCGCATTTCCGGCGGTGAAATTTTGCTTTCGTCCATGACGGCGTACACGTTCAGCATACCGCCATAGTAAAATTGTTCCGTGGCAAACGCCGAATACGCGCCGCCGCTGGCGTGATTCGTCAACGGATCAATCCGGTTTGACGTTTTCAACGTTTTTTTCACAAAAGGCTGTTCTTGAAGCCAATCCGCCATTTCGTTTGTCGGCAGAGAGATTTTTTCCGCCGGCAGCCATTCGCGTTTTTTGAATTTTTTGCGCTCTTTCGGATCCGGCTGTTCCGTCGTTCCCGCTTTTTTAAAATACGGAAAAGGCACAACGGGCTTCGGCAGAAATCCCGCCGGAAAAGCGTCCGAAACAACCGCGAACGGTTTGCCGTCGGCGTATCCGTCCAGCAAATCCGTCAGCCGCCGCTCGCCGAAGCGTTCAACGATTGCCCAGCAAAGCGCGCCGAACAGCATATCGCCTTTTATCAGCGTGTAAAAACTGCCCGTCGGAGCGATGTCGATTCTGTATAATCCCATGTTGTTCCCCGATTAAACAAATCTTTCCTTAAACGGTTCGATCTTGTCCAAATCCGCCTGAATGTCCTTGCCGTCGACGGTCAGATTTTCAAATTTGATCTTGCCGTAGCCGCGCGAACCCGAACCGCCCAAAGCGTCCATTTCCAGCAGTTTCATCACGCCCAGAACGACGGGCGTGAAATCTTCGCCGTCAAACACTTTGACCGTCAGTTTGAAATCGAATTCCGCCGACGGCAAAACGCGTTCCGTATTGCGCGGATTTAACGCCGTGCCTTTAATACGGTCAATCGTGTTTTCCATTTTGACTTCCGTGGGAAGCATCTGGCGGTCGTCCATTTGCTTTTTCCATTCCCTGTTCAAAAAGCAGTCCCAGAAAGACAGGCGCGCCGTTCCGATGTTTTCGGCTTTGTTCGTTTTGTCGTCCGCAGATATGCCGAACAGTTTTGCCACGGTTTCGTTTGAATCGTCGCCGCCCGTGTACAGCCGCAACAAACTGCGCATTTTGCCTTTCAGCGACGAACCGGGGATGTACGGTTCGTTTGTCACGGCGTTTTTAATGACGGGATTGTCCGTGCCGCCGATGTGCATTTCCGTATTGCCCGAACCGATGTGCAAGCCCGTAACAACCTTGATTTTTCCTTCAATCAATTTCATTTCAAAATTCATGGTTCGCCCCTTTTAATCTTTTTTGTACTGTTTGTAAAAACCCATCACCGCTTCCATAAACAACTTGGCATTGTTCAGCGTTTTGCGATCGACAATTTGTCCGATTGTTTTATCAATGAATTTCTGGAACGTTTCATCGACATTTTTGCGCCCTTTGGCGTAAGCGACTTTCGATTTGATCATATACACAAAGGGCAGAACCTCCGTGAATTTCTCATCGGAATCGACGCGTTCGTTCCACATCACCAGTTCATCATAAAAACGGCGGATTTGCGTCGGTTTATTGATGCTGACGGAAGAAGCGGCTATAATTTGGGCGCATTTGTCGGCAATCGTGTCAAACAGTTCCTTTGTCAGATTGCTCAAATTGAAATCAGGCAGACTTCTTTCCGCCGCCGGTGCGCTCTGCGGTCTGTACCCCGCTGACAATCTTTGATTTTCATACGGACTCATTGTTTTTTCCCTCTCTCTGTTGATAAAGCCAAGTAAACAAGGCTATTTTGTAATCTGTTTTATAATTGGAAATCGCACCGCCGATTTCTCGGGCGATTTCGGCAGCCGCGTCCTGTTTGTCTTCGTCTTGCATCTTGCGCGATGTTTCGACAAAGCGCGCCGTATTGTAAACAAGTTTCGAGCGCCACGCGGCATCCGTCAGGCTTTTCGCCGTTTCCGCCGTTTCCGCCGTTTCAGCCCTTTGCGCCATTTCGCACAAGGTCAGCAGGCTGTACACATATCCGATCGACAGGTCGTATTTTTGCACCAATTCGTCCAAACGGCGCTCCATTGCCATCAGATTTTTATAATCGTCAAAAGACACCGTTTGCCCGAAGCACGTCACCGCGTTCTTCTTTCCCCCGTCATACCCTTTCGCCTTGTCGAGCGCTTCCTCCGCCATATCGGACAGCGTAACGGCGTCTTCGCCCGAACGGGTCATGCACATACCGATTGAAAACGTGATGTCATCGCGGCAACAGACGTACTGACGAAATTTTTCCCGCAATGTCGGCACAAGACGCACCATGTCAAGCCACGGACCGATCAGATAAAAATCGTCCCCGCCCGCAAACACCGTGTAAATGTTTTTCGCGCGTTCGTCCTCTTTGCACAAATACGGCAGAAACACCGTAAAGAAGTTGTTGAGTTGACGGCTCAATCCCGCCATTGTCGCGAAAGTCGGCGAGCCAAAGCCTTTCTGAAACAGGCTTCCCAAATTGTCAATGTCGCCCTTGATGCACATCAGCGCGGGTTTGACATATTCTTTTTTATAGCAGTTCACTTTCGCTAAATCTTCAAAAGATTTGATTTGCCCCGCTTCATCGCGCGGCACATACGCGTTGATATAGCGGCGCGCACGACCGTTGAATTGCGCCTCATTCGCGCTTTGAGGCAAGGAAATATCCCAACGGCGCAACACGCCGTCCGTCTTTTTCCAACCGATGTAATAGCCGAAAACGTCCGACTTCCAGCCGTCTTCAACCGGCGTTTCCGCTATGACCAGATTAGCGTTCTTTGTTAATTTTTCGCCCGTTTTCAAAATATCCAAACACGTTTGGCAGGCGTAATCGCCCTCCGAATCCGGTACGGATTCCCGCGCGGGCATTTTTCCGTCGAAACAGCACACGCCTTTCGCCTTGTCGTAATCGTTCGCGAAAGCCCTCACGACGCCCGCGTGATGACGGCACAAATCGAACTTTCGGTATTTCGCTTTGCCGAGGGCCGCAAAAATCTTCGTTTGCAATTCTTTGAAATTTTTAGAACGAAAATCTTTCTGCGCGGCGGCTTGCGTTTCCAGTCCCAAAGACACCTGTCCGTAGAACTTTTCCAAAAACCAGTCGTTCAATTCGCCTCCGACGCGTTCAACCGTCTTGCGCGCGTTTTCGGTGTTCGGCGCGACGATGATGAATTTCCCCGCCGCGTTCATAATTTGCGACACCGACGGCAATCCCAATTCCTGCAACACCTTTAACGCGGCGCATTCGCTGAACAGGGAAATCATAAACGAGCGTCCGCGCAAAATTTTGTACGCGTTTTTGCGCGTGTTTTTGCCCGCGTCGAAAATAAATCCCTGAATCCCCGACACGTCGCCCTGAATTAAAAGGAATTTCGCCTCATCTTCATTGTCCAGCGCATCGGCGTTTTCCGTCCCCGTTTCCTTATGATAACGCCACAACGCCGTCGCCAGCGCCGCCGTGCTTTTGGAATGATCGTACAGCGGCACGTCCGGCATTGTTCCGAACGCCGTCGCCGATGGAATGTTCTGCGTGTAAATCGCATACAGCGTATCAAAATGATCCAGCCATAAATCCCAATTTTCACGGTCGTGAATCAAACGGACATCGGCGACGAACGCGTCCCACAAAGCCCTGTATTCCGCCGTTGCGTCCTGTTTTGTCAGCGTTGGCTTCAACTGCGGAAACACGGCGTCGGGCGACAGCGGCGACAACGGATATCTGTAAAGTAAATCGGACGCCGTCAGGTTTTCACGTTTGTTGCCGTCGGTCGAAATCTTGTCAAACAGCGGAATCAAACGCGACGTCAGATAATCTTCCCTGTCTTCCCGCTCGTTATATTGCGCATATTCGGAACGCTCAAACGCGCTGGACAGACGATCCGCGAGAGAAATCACCCGTTGCAAATAGGTCCCTGGTTTATGGTGAAACGCCGCCGCCGAGATAATGGAATCGTCAACTTGTATTTGTTGAAACGGCGACGTGTCGACATTTTCGCCCTTTATCGCCGGCAGCCATTTTTCAATCGCGTCGATCGCCATGCTCGTATACGCGGCGTGAATGTGCGTGGGATGACCTTCCGCATTAAACGGACAAAAAACGTGCTTGTTCGCCTCTTTCATTTCCTGCGGTATGTCAATCTTTGCGCGTTCCGCAAACTTGCCGATATCGTGAATCAACGCAGAAAAAGCCACACGGCAGGACGGGTACAATAAATCTTTCATCAGTCGTTATCCTTAAATTTGTTCATAAACAGCGCCGCTTTCAACTTGTTTCCGACATTGTCGATGCCGTACAAGCAATTGATTTGTTTTAACAAATCGTCCGCCAAGCACTTCATCTTTTCCGCCGCGCCCGCTTTGGAAGAAAATCCGTGAATTAAAATGGACGTGTTGCGCATCGCTCTGATTTCTTCATTTTTTTCGACCAGAAACGCGGCAACGCCATGCTCCGCATCATCTTCCGACGTCGCTTTTTTCAATAAAAACTCGGCGGCTTTTTCTCTGCCGAATAAATAGAGATCTCCGCATTTTTTAGGAGAAATGCCGTTGTTTTGCGCAAAAAACTTAACTTTATCGTCACGTGCGGGCATTTGTTCCGACACATAGCCTTTTCTGAACAGACACGCCTGCCCCAGCATTTCGGCAATGCGGTAAATGCGAATACCGCCGTCTTCCAGCAATCCGGATTCTATGCGTCTGTGCGCGTTCGCGTACAAATCAATCAGCAAATCGCACAGCAATTCGCCGTTTTTGCGCATCCGCTCCGCCGGCAATTCATTCGCATCGTCCGTTTGAGCGACGGGACGCGCCAACATTTCCAATTCCTCTTTCACACTAGCCGGCGGTATGAATTTCTCAAATCCGTCAATTTGACATTGCGGAAAAATTTGCGCCGCCGCCACGTAATCCAAACGATCCCATGCGGCGTAAAAATCCGCCAAAAATTGCACACGCTCAAAGCGCGCTTTCAACTCCTTGCTTTTCGGACGCTCCGTCGCCAGCAGAGATTTCGCCGCCGCGAACTGCCACGCGCAAAACAGCACTTTGCATTGATCCAGCAAAGCCAGCGCCCGCGCGTAAGACGCGTCGAACGTCCTGACAGTCTGCCCCTCGACAAGATTTCCCTCTTTGTCGTTATTTCTTTTGATGTAATGAAAATCCGAAACACGATAACGCATGCCGATCGCATACAACGCCGCGCTCATCGCTTTCGTGCCGTGCGTGAAATCAATCGTAAACCCCTCGGGCTTGTATCCGCTCTTAAATAATTTCCGAAAGACTTTTTCAAAAAATTCATAACATAAATCCGCGTCGAACTCCATGCTGACTGACGGCAGATTTTCGATTTGCACATCCCTTTCTCCCGCATATTCGGATTTAATTATTTCCGCATTGGCAATACTTTTGCCCGACGGAATCAAAACAACCGTTTGCGCGTTCGTCGATTCAATCGCCTGACGCAACAATTTCAAATACGGCTCCGGATATCCGGCTTCTTTTGTGTTGCCGGTTCCGACAATCAGAAATAAAATTTTTGAACAATCATACATGGTAAACACCCACAAACAAAACAACTTTTTGAATAAGATTATGACAACTTTATTTTTATGTCAAACTCCTTTCTTGAAATCGCGTTGATATTGCCACTATGATACAAAAGAAAGACAAATCGTGTCGCACTTTTTAAGCGAGAACAAAAAGATGGATGAAACGCGCTATTTTACAAAAATGTACAATCTGGTGCTGAAATTGCAAAACTGCGGCAATGCGGGATTGACTAAAAAGGAAATCGCGGACTTTTTTGGGTGCTCCATGAAAACGGTCGAGCGCAAAACGGTCGAAATCGAAAGATGTTTCGGCGACGCGTTCATTGAAAGCAAAGGGTACCCGAAAACATACCGTATCCGAACCGCGCGCTTGTCAAAGGAGGTTTCTTTTTGCTCGGACGACGTGTCCGCCTTGCGTCAAGCCGCCGATTTGCTGGCAAAAAACAATCAAAAGGAAAAGAGCGAACGGCTTTCGACTTTGGCTGAAAAAGTGCAACTGCTCGCGGGGAAACAGGAAAGCCGCGACGCTTTCGCTCTGATGTCCGCCGAAAGTTGCGTCGGACGCCCCGTGCCGCATAAAATCATTGACGAAAGCGTCGTCAATACAATTAAGGACGCCATCAAAAACTGGACGGCGGTCAAAGTGAAATACACATTGAAAAAAAGCGGAGAAACATACGATTTCATTCTGCACCCGTACGGCATTTTGTACGGCGACCGGAATCATTATCTGCTGGCGGCGAAAGAAGACGCGCCCGACGTTGAAAACATCCATTACTACATCATGTCAAACATTGAAAAAATCGAACTCCTGCCCGAAAAACGATACGCCATTCCCGAAGATTTCAGCGTTCAGAATTATGTCAAAGACCTGTTCGGCATGTATAATGAAGAACCTTTCGACGTCGAATGGCTGTTCTCGCCGAAAGCGGCGGACGAAGCGTCAAAATTCGTTTTTCATCCTTCGCAAACAATGGAAAAACAAAAGGACGGTTCTTTGCTGGTGCGCTTTCACGCGGGCGGATGTCTGGAAATGTCTTGGCATCTTTACACATGGTGCGATCAGGTTAAAGTGCTGAAACCGGCGGATTTTTGGCAGCGCGTCCAAAAAGCCCGCGAGGAGTGGTTTTAAAAAATCAGACACTTTCATCCGCCGCAAATTCGCGCTGAAAACATTTTTAAAAAAGAGAGATTTTTTTGTTGCGGAAAAGAAAAATTGTGATATTATCACCGTGTTTTGAATGACGTGGGGTTGTAGCTCAGTTGGGAGAGCGCTTGAATGGCATTCAAGAGGTCAGGGGTTCGATTCCCCTCAGCTCCACCATAAAAAGCCGCAGAAATCTGCGGCTTTTATCGTTTTCAGGACAAAATTCCCCTATCGGTCGTTTTTCATTTTTTGACTATTTTTTGACTGAGATTGCTCTCTGGAAGCTCTTTTTTGAAACGAAAAGGCGGATAAAAAAATCTTTTTTGGTAATCTCGGAAATTTTGAAAAATTTTTTGCCCGATTTCGTTTTTGCCTATGGAACTCGGGTAATTTTGGAAATGAAAAAGCCTTTTTTAGAAAATATGCCGATTCGTTTTTGATTCTCTGAATCGGAATATTCGGGAAAATTCGGAAATCTTGTATATTGAAGAGGCAAGAAATTAGTAGCTCTCTTCGTCCCACTCTTCATAAGCGTCGGTGTCAACGGAGGCTGGCGTGCCGTTATGCCGCGTACTTTCCGCCATAAAGAAGCCTGCCGCCAATCCCTCGTCAAATCCTTCATCGTATCTGTCATGGGGAGATACCCCGTTTCTATGCGGCGGATAATGCGGCTTCGGCTTTCGGGGTTTCGGATGTAGAAACTTTGTCAGGAAAAAAGCCGTAATCGCAAAAGCGACGATTGATCCGGCGACATTGCCGTCTTTAACGCCGCAATAAAAGCTGAATCCGAAGAAAACGATAAAAGGCACCAGACAGCCCGATCCGAATTTCGGACTGTTTTCTGTGTCGGAAGCGTTTTTATCGGTCATGTTTATCCTCTCGTCGTTATTTTGACGCGTTTGCGGCGGTTTGACAATATTTGAATCGGCAACCGTTCCGGTCAAACTGATTGGTTTAAATTCTTACTTGTCAATCCCCAAGCCTTTGGAACAAAAACGGCGTCCCCGTCTTTCGCGATGCTGCAAGACGGGTGATACCCCTCCGTTTTTGCTGGGATAATGACAAGCCGCTTTCTTCTCCCCGACGAAGCACCTCGAAAGGGTTTCAGGCGCGATGCCCAAAACCCTTTAACAAGTGCTTTTTAAGAGAAGGAACAAGACAATGACTGACAAAGGCGACCTTATCGAAACCGTGGCAAACACTCTCATTGAACGGCTGGAAAACTTTTCGGGCGAATGGGAAAAGCCGTTCTTTACGTCTTTCGCCCGCAACGTCGCGACGCAAAAAGCTTATCGCGGCATCAATATCTTGATTTTGAACTTTGCCGCCGCCGTCAACGGCTTTACGTCGTCCATTTGGGGAACTTACCGGCAATGGCAGGAAAAAGGCTGTCAGGTCAAAAAAGGCGAAAAATCAACGACCGTTGTTTTCTGGAAACCGCTTTCCTACAAATGCGAAATCGAAAACACGGAAACGGGCGATATTGAAGAAGTCGAAAATCAGTCTTTTGTCGCCCGCGCTTATGCCGTGTTCAACGGTTCGCAAGTCGAAGGCTTTACTGCGGAAAATGAAAGAGCCGATTTTAACATTCAAGCGGACGTGATGAAATTTTTTGACAATACGGACATCGCTTATTTTTACGGTGCAAATCTGGCGGGATACGACAGCCGGCGGGACATTGTGCTGATGCCCGCGCGAAACGATTTTAAAACTGAAAGGGGCTTTATTTCGACGTTGGCGCACGAAACCGTCCACGCCACGGGACACAAAAGCCGCTTGAACCGCGATATGAAAGGACGGTTCGGAAACGAAGCTTATGCTTTTGAAGAACTGATTGCGGACATCGGCGCGGGCTTTGTCGCGGGGTATTTGGGCTATGATTACCAGTTTTCAAAGGACAATCTGGCGTATCTGCAAAGCTGGCTGAAAGTCTTGAAACACGACAAGCGCGCGATTTTCAAGGCGTGTTCCGAAGCGCAGAAGGCTTTCGACTATCTACTGACATTCCAAGAAACAAACGGAGAAGCGGCTTAATGCCGCTTCATTTTCCAAATCCGTTCGCCCAACCTCTCCACAACATTGTTGCGCCCGAACGAAATTTTTAAAAATTATACACCTATGATATTATTTTTTATGCATAAGTTCTCTTAGTTGTTTTAATTTGTTTATCTTGTCTGCAAACTCTCTCTGCTTTGCATTAACTTCGACATCTTCCAGTCTTTCTTCAGAAGGGGTTTTAAAGCATTTTTCAAAACAAGTTTCTAAGCACTTAATTTCATTCGGAAGGGTAGGAGAGGCAGTTGTTATGCCAAAATAAGTTGCAGCACGTGTTGCGCCTACATACATATATTTCATAAAAAGCGGCGTTATTTTGGCTAATTTATCAATATTTATAAAAAATACAGCCTCAAATTCAAGTCCTTTAATATGTTTTACTGAAAAGATTCTAACATTGTTATCTTGCCCTTTAATTTTTCCATCTCTACAAGCTTCAACCCGAATGTTTACATCTTCCAAAACTGGTTCCAGAAATTCTTTCAATAAAATAATTTCTTCTTCGCTATTAACAAAAACAGCAATAGATGGAAGAATTTTTATTTGGTTTTGTATTTCCAAGATACGATCACGCAACCAACAAGCGATTGTTTTGTAATCAGATGCTGAATTTAACCAAACAGGCGCAACACCTTCAATAATACCTGAAGATTCTTCATCTTTTAAATCATATGAAACTGATGCCAACTTATTTGCAAAAGCATGCAATTTTCTACTTTGGCGATAGTTAACAGAAATCTCAATAAATTCTATCTCTGGAACAGCCCAAGACAAACCTTGTTTGGTTGAACAACCATTATATGATAATCTTTGGTTGAAATCACCACATGCAAAAAAAGATCGAAAAGGTTGTTTAGAGAGGCGATACATGCAAGCTACTTGAACTGGAGAAAAATCAGTAACTTCATCTACGTATATCTGGTATCTAAATTCTTTTTTGAGCTGAGATAAATAAGAATTATCTGCAATATCAACGTTTTTTGTTATAAACTCTTCAAGCATATACAGATAAGCATAGATTAATATATCAACCTCATCTTGAGAAACAACATTTGATGTTTTATCAAAATCTTTTGTATAATATTTTGAAAATTCATTTTGAAGTCTGAATTTCTTGTATCTTTTAGATATACCTCTTTGATATTTTGTATCCAAAGATGTTATCTTTGTGAACGCTCGCTTTATATTAGAAAGCTTTCCTATTTCTTTAAGCTCTCCATCATCAAAAATATAACCTTGTTTTTCAAAGAAATCCTTAAAAGATTTATTCCTTTCAGAGGGCTTCCTTGAATTAGCTAAACTTCTAGAATATCCTTCAATCGGCTTGTAAAAGAATCTCTTCAAAATTTCTTGGGGAGCCAGATAAATAGTTTTTTCTTCGTGCTCAGCCTCGTCTTCAATCAAATCATCGTCGTTATCAAGCAGTTCTTCGCCTTCTTTTTGTAGACTTTCTCCAAATTTTCTTAATGAATCCAAAAACAAATTTCGATCGTCTGTCGTTATGATTTTTTTATTCGATCGAAGAATCTTAGATATTTTGTTAATAATGTCTTTTTCTAAAGAAGCTTGCTCCTCCTCTTTGAGGTTGTATATTTTTTTAATACTAAATATTATGGTGTATATGTTTTTTGTATTCACTCTCTTAATAAAATTATCTTGCGAATTTTCTAAATAAGAAGCGACAATGCGTAACGCATCTTTAACTTCATCTGTAAATTTATATTCTTGCCACAACAGAAAATCTTCAAAAAAATCATCTAAATGAGTGAAAAAATCATCGGAAAGATTTGATATATTTTTTTTCAGCAAAAAACCGTTATTCCCCGTATCTTTTCTCAAAATAGGCAACACATTTCTTGCTATGTTATAAGAATAATTATCCCATGTCTTAATGTTGTTACTCCTATTTATAATCTCTTCTTTATTTGCAGAATCTTTCAAATATTCCACTAATAAATCTGTTGGGGTAAACATAATCCAGCTATTTTGGTATTCATTGTCATTTTCAACGACAGATTTTTCATCATCGTCAAGGTGTTCTATAAAAAGCTTCTGAGAAAGACGACGCATAAGAGTTGTCGTTTTTCCCGTCCCAGCAGGTCCCATTAAACTTATGCGTTTATTTAATGGATGGCGATAAATGTTTTCTTGAATTTTATCTAACAAAGGATGGCTTCTTAAACTTATACTTTTTCTGATGTTCAATTCAAAAGCATCTCTTTCATTCAAACCGTCACTTTCTAAATAATTCGATTCATCATAATATTCTATATTATCCCATATATTATTGTTTTTTACATCAACTTCTTTTGAAAAGTGTTTTAACCTTGAAAGCGCATTCAGCAAAGAATCGCCTTTTTCGGGGTTTTCACCTTTTTCACAAAAAGAAAATTTTAACCCATCCCATTTTTCATTTTTTTGCGGGGTAAAACTGTCTTTTTCACAAACATAGTATGTTTTATTCTGCCATTCAAAATCTTCCCCCACATCCTTTGACATTAAAATACCTATACGGGCTTTATTTGATACAAGATTTACACCTGGAACAAATGGAGTATAATTGCTTTCTGTAAAGAAAAATTCTTTCTGCTCTTCTTTATTGTCACTCGACAAAACAACACGCATAAAACAAGGGCGATCCTTTGCTTTTTTTAAACCGCTATTTTTTTGCTCAGCTAGTAGTGAACATTTACTCATATCCGTATTCAGGGTGTTAATTTGAGCCAGTGAATTTGATAAATCAGGTTGTTTGTTTTTTAGTTCATTCTGTGCAGAAAAAGAAATTTTTTCCATTTTATCAAGAATATTTTGTCCTTGATTTATAAATTTATTACTTTCCATTTTCCACCTATATTTATCAAAATAGCAACTCAACAAATTTTTTGAGATATCAGATTATCATTTTCAGCAAAAAAGTGCAAGCTATTAAAGCGGTTTTGGCATCCTAATAAATTAAGAAAACACACTAGAATACAAACAAAATTTAACAGTTTCTTGAATACAAACAGCGACCGTTCCGGTCAAACAGATTGGTTTAAACTCTTGCTTGTCAATCCCCAAGCCTTTGGAACAAAAACGGCGTCCCCGTCTTTCGCGATGCTGCAAGACGGGCGATACCCCTCCGTTTTTGTTGGGATAGTGACAAGCCGCTTTCTTCTCCCCGACGAAGCACCTCGAAAGGGTTTCAGGCGCGATGCCCAAAACCCTTTAACCAAGTGCTTTTTACAGAGAAGGAACAAGACAATGACCGATAAAATCGACCAAGCTTTAACAGAATTGGAAACGACGCTTCAACCGTTTATGCCGCGCAAACAGGCGCAAATTCTCATTCAAAATCTGACAAATTCCGAAGAAGCCGGAGCGTTCGCGGACATTATTTTAACCCTTGCCGAACGCGTCAAAGCGATGCCGCAACCGTATGAAACGGACGGACAAGGCAAAAACGCTTTGGCTCAACTGCACTATTTTGTCGGTTCTTATGATGCCTACATCGTCGAAAAAGACGCGTCCGAAAAACAAATTCAGGCTTTCGGCTGGGCAAGTTTCGGATACGGGTTCGAGTGCGGTTACATCTCGATTGACGAACTTTTGGATTTGGCGGAGCTGGACTTGCATTTCACGCCTTGCGCCGTCGCCGAAGCGATTAAGGAGGGCTGACAGATGTTGTACTGGGACTTAATCGAGGAATTTTTGCCCGACTTTGAAGAACGCGCCGACGTGAAATTCGACACATCTTTGTTCTGCTTCATTCACGGCGGGGACGTTCCGGAAGAGGACTTGCCGGCATTAAAAACTTTGGCAAAAAGCGGCTGGCTAACAGAAGTGTTTTTCACGATGGAAAAGCACCTGCTCAACGAAGCGTTCGAGGCGTACTTTGAAAAGGAAATCGTTCCGAAAATCTATTACAAGCAGAAAGAATGCGGCTCTGAATAGAGCCGCGTCCGTTTTTTGAAAATCGGTCGCCGCACGCGCGGCGACACCGTTCGCGCCACCTCTAACAAAGGGCGGTCGGGCGGGTGTGAAAACCTCCCAATCCGTCCCACCCTTGACAAAAATGATGGTGCAGGATACCCCGTTTGTCAGACAAATCGGGAAAGTTTGATTTTCTCGTCCGATTTTCTTATAATAAAAATCTCTCAACTCGACATCAAACGTCCAACTCTGCAAGGCAATGTATGTGCAAAGTCAGAAGGACGTATCGAATTTTCAAGCATGATGCGGAAACTCTTGAACGGTTGTTTTCTCATCCGTCGAAAGCTGTTCGCGTGTTGATTTCCGCTTATGTGCGGCGCGCGGAAATGCCAACTCCCGATCAGATTTCCGAACTGGTCGAACTGCGCAAAGAACTCCATAAAATCGGAACAAACATCAATCAAATCGCCCGCAAATTGAATGCGGACACGCGCGATTTCGATAGCGGCGCTTTATCGGACGCGGCGGAAAATCTGCGCGCTCTTGCTTTGGAAATCCGTTATTGTTTGAGAGGTTTCAATGGCTCTTGATTTCGATTTTTTCAAAAATCATATGCGCGGATTTTTCATCAAAGACGAAAAAATCTGTTTTTCCAAAATCCGTTCTGCACCTTCTTTCAAACAAACTTCGCCGGCACGATATGATACGTCAAAACGGGAAGCGGTGTTTAAAATCGTATCATATTCCAAGACTCGACGAGGAGCGGCTCTGGTGTTGAATTACATTGCCAAACACTCGGAGGGATTGGAAAATCCCGTCGAGATTATTGATGAATACGGAACGGTTTGGCAGGCTGACGATTTACATAAAGCCATTAAACGCATGGATTTGGACACCGGGAACCGCAACCGGCAGACGGTTCATTTTATCGTGTCCTTTCCCAAAGGAGCAGACTTGCCGCGAGAGAAAACAGAAGCGTTTATGATGGAATATATGCAACCGTTTGCCCAATCGGATTACGCTTATTTTATCGGCATTCACACGCATCAATCGGCAAACCACGCGCACGTTTTGTTAAAGATGGACAATGGGGAGCGGCGGTTAAAGTTTGACATTCCCCAGTTGGAAATGATGCGCGAACGGCAGGTCGAAGTCGGCAGGAAATACGGCTTGATTTATCAAGCGACACGCAAAAGAGAGCGGTATCTCGGACTGCAACAAGGAACACGACCGCAGAAAAAAACATTGTTGGAACGACAAGTGCCGCTCTGGTATGCCCGTCGGCAAGCGGAACAGAAACGCTTGGCAATGGGCTTCCAGTCCGATGTGACCGCTCTTAAATACGACATCGGCGAACAGACGCAGCAGATTTTGTCCGCGTGGTCGAAGAACTTTTCCAACCCCGCCCGCGCCGAACAGCTGTTTGTCGAAATGTACGCCGAAAAGCCCAAAACAGCCCTTTGGTACGCTAATCACCGCGCCAACGTGTTCGGAGAATGTGAAACTCAACCCGACATCAAACTGACAGAAAAGACGTTGGGACGGATTTCGTTGGAAAAAAGCATAAAACTTTTATCACAACTGGAAATTGAACAAACGCCCTTATAAACATCAATCTTGTCCGCTTTCGATTTCGCGTTCCATGTCATCGAAATTTTCAACGATTGAATAACGGACTTCGCCGCCGCTGATCGCTTGAAAATGCTTTTTCGCGTATATTCCTTTGGATTTTTCGCTTAAACGCAGTTCGTTTTCATCGGAACTTCCTTTTGTTTCCGCGACAAAGCAAACTTCCATTCGCCCGCTTTTTTTGTAAGCGACAGCCCAGTCGGGCGTATAGCCATCATGCCGTCCCGGAATGGGAATTAAATGTGTTTGATCGGGCAATTTCGCATACGCGAGTACGTTTTCAGAACTCTCCAAACTTTTGGCAAAACCGTTTTCCGTATTTGAATCGCAAAGAGCATAATTAAAAATGTTCTTTTCGGTCGGAACAACGTTTGCGTCCGAGGCTATTTCGCGTTCTTTGAACACATCGTCAGCGTCGAAAGATCCGTCGATTTTTTTGTATTTAACGCAATCAATCAAAACTTCTTCCAGTTTTTGGTTAATCAAGCGTTCCGCCTGAACGATAAAATCATACGGACCCGATTTAAACTGCACCAGTTTGTCGCGCCTCATTTTTGCCAGAATTTTAGCAATAATGCGACGAGTCAAATGGCAATCCTGCGCTAAAATACCGATTAAGTCATACTTTGTCGTATCGGCGATGTCGGCAACGGTTACGGTTTGAACGCCGTTTTTGCTGATTTGCATGGCATTGCCGGATTGCAAATCGTTCGCGCTGACTTTATCGCGCATTTTTCCTTCGACAATGCGCAACCGCACTTGTTGAACCGCAATCGTGTTCAGTGCGGACGCGGTTTCCGCGATAAATTTATCATCATCAAATCCGTCTATGTAGAAATCCGACTTTCCGCAAATTCGCTGCCACAAATTTTGAAAATCCGGATTTTTCCGTATTGCCGCGTTGACGCGCAGATGCTTTTCGTCGTCAGCGTTGGAAATGCCCGGAATTTTCGCATTAACATCACGCAGCAGTTTGACGATGTTATCTTGATAGGAACGCAGTTCGTCCGGCAGAATCAGAGCGTTGTCAGCCAAGTCCCGTGAAAACTTCGGCGTAAGCTTTCCGTCTTGCAAATAACCGTTTTGCGTCAGGCAGAAAACCAGATTTTGAGCGGTATCTTCGTCAAAGACCAAAACATCGCCGTTTTCGTTTTTGGCATACCCTTTTCCGATAAGGGCGCTCGTTTTGATTTCTTTAACCCGAATGGCGCAAGCGTCCGACAATTCGTGTTGAAGTCCCGCCGCGAAAGACGTGTACGATTCATTCGCAACGACAGTCAGCGTGTTAATGTCGAAAAATCCGTCTTCTCCGATACCGTCAACCTCTTTGTCCATACGGTCGCCGTTTTGATTGACGCAAATGCGCAGACCGCGCCCGACTTCCTGTTTGCGATGATTTTCAGCCGCCCCCATCGGTTTGAGCATACAAATCTGAAACACATTCGGATTGTCCCACCCCTCTTTTAACGCCGAATGCGAAAAAATAAAGCGCACGGGTTCGTCAAAACCAAGCAATCTCTCTTTGTCTTTCATAATCAGGTCAAAGGCTTCCTTGTCTTTCTCCGGAGCTTTTTCATCATTCAAAGTGTCGACGTCGCGTCCTTGCGAATCTCGTGAAAAATATCCCTGATGCGCTCTCTCGGGCGCTTTGTGCCGTTCCAAATAAGCCAGATATTCCAGTTCTTTTTGATTGCCTTTTTTCAAAACGTCGCCGTTGATTTCATCGATTTTCGTTTGGACGGCTTTGGCGTATTCCTCCTCAAACATTCGGGCGTATTCGCCTTTGCTTGTCGTCGGATCGTCATAAACGCGGTATTTTGACACGCGGTCGATGAAAAACAGGGACAGCACTTTAATCCCTTTGGAATAAAGGCGTTCCTCCTTGTTCAGATGTGTTTCGATAGTTTTGCGAATTTGCGTGCGACGGATCATCTTGACTTGCAAAGTTTCCTCATCGCGCCCGCGTTCAATGATTTTTCCGTTTTTAAAGGAAACGCATTGTTTGTCGGGACGCGCGTCAACGCCGCCGTTTTCCACGATGTAACCGCGATAACATTCCATATTGCCCGACAGTTCAAAAACATCGTCCCCCGATGCCAGCTGTTTTTTGGCATACGTCACGCCCGTCTGCGTTTTGACATTCATGATGACAACGGCTTTCGGCTCTTTGTTTTTTGCAAGCTTGAAATCAACCAGATTCAAATAGGGCAATCCGCTCGCGCCGACCATTTCGACGCCGCACGCGGAAATGCGTTTGACCAGCTTCATTTTGAACGCTTCAATAGCGTCAAGGCTGTACACCATGTTGAAAATGCGGTTTTGCAGATGCGTCGCCGAATAACGCAAAATCATCAACGGTTTGAAACGCGCCAAACCGGCGGTTGTCGCCGCGCCGTCCAACGCCTGCGGTTCGTCCATAATGATAATCGGGCGGGTCTGAGCCAGCACGTCAATAGGCGCGCGGTTTCTGAACCGTTCCGTTTGAACGGATGTGAAAATGCGGTTTCCCGCATTGAACGCGTGCATATTCATGATCAAGACTTGAATATCGCGGCTTTCGGCGAAAGAATCGATTTGGTTCAAATTGTCCGAATCAAAAACGACGGCTTGTTTGATTCTCGCATCGGGGTATTTTACGCCGAACGTGTCCGCCGTGATGTCGAATGTTTTTTTGACGCCCTCGCGAATGGCGACGCTGGGAACGACAATGACGAACTTGCGCCAGCCATAACGCTTGTTCAGTTCGTAAATCGTCTGGATATAAGTGTATGTTTTTCCGACACCCGTTTCCATGTTGATCGACAACTGGTAAACGCCGCGCATATCGCCCATGTATTCCAAAGAAACGGAAGGCGTCAAGCCGTTGTCAAACTGGACTTGCCTCAGATTTTTCAGCACTTGCTCGTCGGACAGTGCAACATTTGCGTTGCCGTATCCCTCGTGAAACATATTTTCCTGAGAGGTTGAAACGTCTTCCCCGATGTCGCGCAAATAACTTTCGTCCGGATTTTGCGGCGGCTGTCCCGCAAACACGTTGCAAACGGCGCGGGCGGCATCCTCTTGAAACTTTTGGTCTTTGAATCTCAGTTTCATGACACGCCCCCTTAAATCAAACGAATGTCCGCGTTTTTCAGCAGACGTTCGGCGTTCAACCGGTCTTGCGTCGTTTTAAAACACCGTTCGCGAAACACGGCGCGCAACGGATTCAAAGCCGCCATTTCTTTGATAACGGTTTCGGGAACGTCGGCGTCGAAACAAGCGACCAATTCGGGAAACTGCCCGTCTTGAATAATATGAATTGTGCGTCCGTCGATTTCTTTGGTCGCGTGCGGCAAACCGAGGCATTCCGTCATATTCCAGTATTGCATGACGCCGAACAGCAGATCCGCCGGCGTTCTGTCGGGCTTGACGTTGTCGGCAAGGTCTTCGATGTCAGCGCCTTCTTTTTGAATTAATTCGTCCGGCGTGAAATAAACGTCCTTCATATTGGACGAGTCCAGTTTGAACACGCGGAACCCGATGTCCAAATCCGTCCTGCCCGTATCGGCGACGATTTTTTCGCCCGCGCGGCGAATGCGTTCCTTGCCGATTTCGCAGATGTTTTTATATTCCGACTTTTCATCGCACGGCTCCGGCACCTGCACCATAATGAATTTACGGTTGCCGCCGTCTTCCGCGTTCAACTGCATAACGGCGTGCGCCATGGAGGCACTTCCACTAAAAAAATCAAGAACTATATCTGCACTTTCTAAATTGGAAATTTCTAGAAGCTTCTTAAGCATTTTTACAGGTTTTTTACCACTGTTAAATGCTATTCCACCTTCTTGTCGTATATTTCCGAAATCAGCGCTATAATTGTAAAAATTGATTATTGGATTGTATTTAATAGCGTTTCCTTCTTTTAATTCTTTCAATCTATCAAGAGGAATTCCTGAGTAAAATATACCTTTCGTTGCATCAGCTTTTTTAGGACCAGTAAAATATCTGTATCCAAGACCATCTTCACCAATTCCATATACCTTATATAGTACTCCTAATCCATCGATATTTTTTCGCATTGATAATTGCGTATCAAAAAATTTTCCAGACGTATTTCCTTTTAGTACGCTTCCTGAAGCCCATGTCGCTTTTAGGTATCCTGTTCCAAAATTACTTGATTTTTCTATTATATATTGTCCATCTTTAAAAATTTTAACTTTTTTCTTCCCAAGAGTAATTTCTTCTCCTTCTGATATTTCTGTGATTTTGTAACAAAATTTTGATAAATCATATTTTGAGCTCGTTTTTTTGGGGATAAAGTTCTTCTTATTGAATGCATATATGAATATATATTCAACTAATTTTTGAAAATCATCTTTTTCGTTTAACGACTTGTTTTCATACCTAACTTGTACATTGAAAGTTTCAATATAATTTTCAGCTCCAAAAATTTCATCGCATATTTTTTTCAAATTGGCTTGTTCGTGATCGTCAATGGAAATGAAAATCACACCGTCTTCGGAAAGTAGTTTCCGAGCCATTTTCAAACGCGGATACATCATAGAGCACCACTTGCTGTGATAATTCCCATCTGTATCCGTTACTTTTTTCAAACGTAGCCCTTGTTCATCGGACAAATGTTGAACGGCATTGTACTCTTTCATATTTTGAGTAAAATTATCGTCATAAATGAAATCCTTCCCCGTATTGTATGGCGGATCGATATAGATCATCTTGATTTGTCCGGCGTAACTTTTATACAGAACTTTTAAAACGTCCAGATTGTCGCCTTCGATATAAATGTTTTTTGTCTTTTCCCAATTTTTGCTTTCTTCGGGACACGGGCGCAAAACGGCGTTGACGGGTTCGTTGGCTTTGCGGACGGCTTCGTGTTTTCCTACCCAGGTGAAATCATAAGAATCGACCGTTTTAACAATGTCGGCGGAAAGCTCCTGTTTCAGCTTGTCAAAATCAATCTTTCCGTCCGAAACAACGGACGGGAACAGCTCTTTCAGCTTTTCGATGTTTTCCGACGTCAAATCTTCCGTTTCCATTTTCAGCTTATCCATTTTTCACTCCATTACTTATTTCTGTTTTTGTATTGCTGTCTGATTTTGTTGAATTCGTCTTCGTTTTTAGATAATTCTTCGAGTTTTTGGCTTAAAAACTCAAAAGCAAATGAAGAGAATTTATGAACTTTGTTATGTTTTGACGTCGTTATCTCTATGTGATATTTTCTTGCTTCTTTCATTTTGTAGTAAAAAATAAGCGCATAGAGATCTTGCGCAGAGATATTCAGCATCTCTGCCAATTTTTTTTGTATATAAGGATGCGTCTCATCCGGATTGCTGTCTGGAACGGGAACTTCTTCTGCTAAATCTATATTGCCGGTAACTTTTATAACAGGCGCTCCTTCTGTTTCGCTGAAACAGCCTTCTTTGATAAATTTAGCTTTCTTTAAAACCTGTTTTACAAGCTTTCTGTCAATTTCCACATCTACGCCATAAGGCGTTGAAAATTTACCGTTTGAGTAATTTACTATTCCAAGATTCGCCGTGCCGCTTTTATGAACGGTTTCAATTAGCTTTAATAGCCGTTCTCTGGCTAATCTGGCACATTCCGAGATTATAGAATGCATTTCCGCATATTTAATTTTTTGGCTTACGGCTCTATATCGATAAAGAATATCGCCGCTATAAAATTTCTCGCTCTCACAAGATTTTTGTGCAATGACAGGCTTGTTTTCCGCTTCGTATGTATAAATCCAACCTATTTTCTTCATATTCTCTTGGACACGCACTTCAAGAGAACCGCATTCCCATTCAATTGCGGGTTCAAAAAACGAATTTAAAGATTCTGTAAATCTTTCCTGTTCAAAGGTATCGAAATTGTCTGATTGCAATCCCTTTATTTTTCTGGGTTTGTCAGACACGCCAAATATGATAAAGCCTCCTTTGTGATTGGCAAAAGAAGCCATGGTTTTGGCATATTTAGAAAAACCTCCTTTGCTAAAACTCTCTTTGAACTCCAAACTATTTCCTTCACGACTTTTTATAAGTCCTGTTTCGGAAACTGTTTCAAAAATCCTTTTGATAGAAGCTTCAAGCTGTTCTCTATCCATTTGTCTGTTCCTCTAACTGTCCTTGAAGTTCTTTGATGCGGCGATTTATTTCGCATTGACGATTGAACTGCTTTTCCGCAGCCATTTTCTTGGTTAAAACATCAATCTGCCGCTGCAAATCGTCGATTTTCACCGATTTGACGACACGGGTTTTCAAATCCGTTTCTTCGGTTTTCGACAGCGTCGCGGACAGCGATTCCAAAATTCCCGCGTATATCGCGTCCGTTCTGCCGCCCGTTATCGGAAGAACGGGATCTTCCGTCCAACCGCCGTGAAAGTATCGGACGACCGCCGTTTTGTTGTTGGCGGATTTTTCCTTGTACGCCGCCCAAACTTGACGCAAGCCGCCGTATTCCATGACATAGACGATCGTGTACGGAATGGTTTTGTCGATCGCTTCCAATATCTTCGGATTAAAATCCCGCCTTTTTAAACGGATGTGGAAAATTTCCAGTTCCTCAATATCGCCGCCCGCGGATACGTTCATTGTTTTCGGCGCGATTTTGTTCGCCCAAACGATTTTTTCAATGTCGTCCGTGAACGCCTGTCTGACGGCGGGGGACAAATCCGCCCGATCGAAAAATTTTTGCTTCGCGACGAATTTGTTGACTTCGGTTGATTGCGGCAGTCCTAACATTCGTTCTCCACAACCAAAAAACAAATCAGTTCAAAATCGTCCAATCCCGATATTTTGTTTTCCAGCGCCGTCGTGCCGCCCGCGGAAAACAGGCTGTCGATTTCGTTCTCGTCCTTGACCGATATAATGGACGAAATGGCGTCGCCCAGCAGTTTGGAGTACAGTTTCATATCCCGCCCGTCGCGCGTCAAACGGTTGAACGCCGCGCAAACGTCCTTGTCGGGTTCGCTTTTACCCTTGCACGCCAGACGCAGTTTATCCAGCAATTCCTTCGGTTGCAGGTGATTGCAAACGATGCCGCCGTCTTTTTGCAAATACACCATGTAAAACGGATGCAGACGGTTCATGTCGTTAATGTTCGCGGCGCGGTCGATGTTTTTCAAAATGAAAATCACGCCAGCCGGCATATCGGGCGACGAACGGACGACGGCGTTCATGCCCGTCGGATTTTTTTCAATGTCGGGATTTTGCTTGATGTATTCCAGCAAATCTAACCGAAACTCGTTCAATCCCAAATCCAAAATGGAAACGCCTGTTCCCATGTCTTCCAAATCGACGACTTCCGTATGCAGTTTTTCCAACTGCTTTTTGCGATACTGCAAATCGGGGTCGTCTTCCGGATTGATGACGTTTCCGCCGTCCGCCGCAATCGACACGATTTTCATGCGGTTTTCAACGCGGGCTTTCAGCTTGATGTATTCGTCCAGATCGATATGCGCCCAGAAATTCACCAGCTGGATTTTCGCGTTCAAGCTGCCGATACGGTCGATACGCCCAAATCGCTGGATGATGCGAACCGGATTCCAATGAATGTCGTAGTTAATCATATAGTCGCAATCCTGCAAGTTCTGCCCTTCGGATATGCAGTCGGTCGCGATTAAAACGTCAATGTCTTTCAGCTTCGCCGCGTCGGGAAACAAATGCCGTTCTTTCGATATCGGCGAAAAGCACGTCAAAACCGTGTTCATGTCGTGCGGCAAATCCCTGACGGTGCTTTTCCCGTCGATTGACCCGCTGATGATCGCGCTTTCCAGACCGAAACGGTCTTTGACATACGGGGCGACGTGTTCGTACAAATACTCCGCCGTGTCGGAAAACGCCGTGAAAATCAGAATTTTTTTGTTGTTCGCGTTTATCGGGTGTTCAATCTTGTCCCCGATGACTTTCAACAGCGTTTGCAGTTTGTAATCGTCAGCCGCGCCGATGCCGCCCGTTTCCGTCAGCAGATGACGCAAAATGACCGCGTCCGCTTTCAAATCCCGTTTCCACGTCAGATAATCCATATCCGCCAAGGCGATGCGGACTTTGTCGCCGATAAACAAATCTGCGTCATCGTCGTCCGACAGTTCGGCGCCGTCGATTTCATCGACGGATTGGTCAATTATGGCGCCGCTTGTTTGTTTCAACGCGTATTTGTCAATGACATCAATGACCTTTTCGATTTTTCCCAAAATGCGCGAAACCGTTTGATTGAACGAATAAACGGAACTTTCCATGCGCTTCATCAAATTCGTGCTGATCAGGCGGCACATGCCGCGTTCGCGGTCTTTTTGGCGAAAGAAAACGCCCTTGCTGACGTTGCGCCCGTACAGTCTTTCGTATTTGTCGATTTTGCTGGCGAAAATGTATTCCGACGGCGTATAGACGCACAGCGACAATTTCAGTAAATCGTTGAAAATCTCCGCATACGAAACGGTGTCTTCCTTCAAGCTTAACTGCGGGCGGAAGTTTATCGGCTTCAAGCGGTCGGGGAATTTTCCGATGCCCGTCGTGTCGTAATATTTTTCAATATGCTTGCGCGATCTGGCGATCGTGACGCTGTCCAGCAAGTCGAAGAAATCAAAACTCAGCATACCTAACAAATGCTGCGTCGTCCGCTCCTGCGGCGGCAGAGCGTTCCAGCGGTTGAACGCCTTTTGCGCCTGACTGAATATCAAATCGACGCTTTTGTTTTCGCCGAGTTTGTCGTTAATCAAAGCGGCATTGCCTTCGTAAGCCAAAGACAGCTGATTTTTCAAATCGATAAACTGGTTGTTGACGGGCGTCGCCGACAGCATCAACACTTTTGTTTTCACGCCCTGCCGAATGACTTTTTCCAACAGAATGTTGAAACGGTTGTTTTTTAATTCGCCCGCGTCGGTTAAATACGTTTGCCCGCCGTTTCGGAAGTTGTGGGATTCGTCAATAACGACCAGATCGAAGTTTCCCCAATTCAGACGGTCGAGTTTTATGCCGTTCGATTCCCCGCGCGTCCGCGACAAATCGGTATGGTACAGGACTTTGTAGCGCAGTTTGTCGGCGACCAGCGGGTTGTTGTAATAATTTTCCTTGTAAATCTGCCAGTTGTCGCTCAACTTTTTCGGGCAAAGAACTAAAACGTCCTTGTTTCTGTTTTCATAGTATTTGATAACGGAAAGAGCGGTGAACGTTTTCCCCAAACCGACGGAATCCGCCAGTATGCAGCCGTTGTATTTTTCCAGTTTGTTGATGATGGCAAGCGCGGCGTCCTTTTGAAAATTAAACAGTTTGTTCCAAATGACGCTGTTTTTAAATCCGGTGGCTTCGTTCGGCAGAACGTCTTCGTTCAGATCTTCCAAAAATTCGTTGAAGATGTTGTACAGCGTGAAAAAATAAACAAATTCGGGACTGTTTTCGTTATAAACGCTGACGATGTTTTCAACGATTTCGTCGGTAACGTCCTGCAAACGTTCGGCATCGTTCCAAATTTGGTTGAAACATTGCAGATAGCCTTGGCTGAACGGCGCGTCAAAGCGGTTGATGATGGAAAAGCAGTCGTTGCCTTTTTCGCATCCCAAATCGACCGTCGAAAAGCCGTTGACCGGATAATACGCCGTGTTTGACGCGTCGGGCTGTTCTATGTCAATCAGCCCCGGAATGTTTTGCCCCGTCCTGTTCGACTTAAAACGGGCGCATTTTCTTATCCAATCCGCGCACTCTTTGGCGATGGCTTTTTGCGTCAGTTCGTTGCGCAGTTTTATTTCAAACTCCGTGCCGTAAATGCTCTTTTCACGGTTTAAGCGCGGAATGTAAAACTCGCGTTTCTCCTTTGCCGTTTTTTCCGCGATAAATGTCGGCGAGGTAAAGATAAACCTAAACTCTTTAACCTGTTCGAGCTGTTTTTTTAACGCTTCAAAAGCATAGATTGAAAAATACGCGGCGGCGACGGAAAGACGCGAATCCTTCCTGATTTCGACTTCCAAATCTTTTTTCAGAATGGAAGAAACGTTGTCGAAAACTTTAATATCCACTTTTTACCGCTTTATGCGCATTAAACCTTCCATTTTTTTTAAGATTGCGGCGCTTTGGAGATTGAAAGGTTTGGTAAGAAAGAGTATGTTAAAATGTATGGAACCTTAGATGTTAAGGTTTTGATTTTTCTTCAAAAATTTATATAGTGTTCCGTAGCAGACATTCAATTTTTTGGCGATTTCCTGTTTCGGCATTTTTTGGCGCAACAGCCTGTCTAGCAAATCCTCTTTGCCGTCCAGCGCGTGACGTTTGTTTCGGCTTCCGCAAGGTCTGCCGAGCGTTTTGCCGTTCATTTTGCGGCGGGCGAGAGCTTCTTTGGTGCGTTTGCTGATCATTTCCCGTTCCAATTCGGCGACCAGCCCGAAAGCGAACGCAAGAATCTTGCTCTGCACGTTGTCGCCCAGTTCGTAGCCGTCTTTGACGGTCAGCACTTTCGCGCCGATTTTCATACAATGTTCCAAAATGGAAATGACCATAAACAGCCGCCGCCCCAGCCGCGACAATTCCGAGCAGATGATCACGTCGCCCGATTTTATCCGTTTCAACAGCTTGCCGAGTTTGCGCTTTTCGGGTTCTTTTATCCCCGACACGCCGTCGTCGATAATCCAGCTTTCAATTGGAACGCCTTGCTTTTTTGCCAACTCCTCCACGCCGATCTTTTGGTTTTCGCAATCCTGTTTGTCGGTTGATACCCGCAAATAGCCGTATACAGTCATCTCTTTTTCCTTTGCTTAAAAACTATTTCGCTACGACCGCTTTTGCCATAGACAGCGTTCGGCTTGGAAGCGTTCCGACAAAGTTCAAAACGGTATTGGACGCGGTTGAGTTTCCGATATTGAATATCAGGGCGGGAGTGTTGATGATAGTGGCGTAGGCGCCCCAGAGGAGCGCGCCGGTGAAGAGCATCTGCATATAGCCGACGGTGCCGACCTCGACGGCGACGTTTTTTGAAACAGGGAAAGGCTGTTCAGATACGCTAAAACGATGCCGATCGTGCCGCAGGTGAGCACAATCTGCGCCGCGTTCATCAGCAGCAGACGCAGCGCCGCGAACATGGCGGATTTGACGGGCGGCAGGGCGTAGAACGCGCTCAGAACGGGCGCAAGCAAAGCGACGGCGAACAACTGCACGAACACGTTGAACAGGCTGGCGAATATCCGCCACAACAGCAGAAAGTAAATGACGGCGACGGGAACGACGGCGATTGCCAGCTTCAAGCTTGTCCAAGAGATGTCGCTCATCATCACGCCGATCTTGTCCAGAACGGGCGTAAAAGCGGATTCGACATAAGTCAACAAGGCCTCCGTGCCGGAGGACGATTTCAAAACGGCTTGCCCCTCGGACGTAATTTGCAGGATTCTGATGCCCAACTCCATTCCAAAATTGTAAATCCAGAAGCAGATGCCGCTCCAATACTGAAAGCTCTGCAACAACGCCGTCGCAATCGAAAGGTCGATGAACTCTTTTATCAAGCCTTGAATGTTCGGTTCCCTGCCGATCAGAGATTCACAAAGCCGGTAAATGATCCAAAGCAAAAACAGATAGGCCAGAAGCGACTTCAATTCGGGTGTTACGGCGTCAAAGAACGCCTGAGAGAAAGAAAGCGTTTTTTGGTTGAACGCGTCGAATATGGCGCAGGAATAGCAGGAAAGATCAGCCATGGAGCATCTCCGTAAATCGTTTTTCCTTAAAGTACAGGGGCGTTTTGCACCAAACGGGGCGGGTCAGGAAGTTCTGACACAACAGAACGTGCCGCCCGAACGGAATCGCGCCCCAGTCGGCAACGGGAATCAAGTCCAGTCCTTCGTCGTTTTCCGATACGGACACGCCGCCTTTGCCCGATTTGTTGACGCTTTTGCGCTTGCGCGTCGCCTTGCCGACCATTTCCGCCAATTCCTTTTGCGTGGCGTAATTGTTCTGCGCATAGACCAACAGATACGAGCAGTTCGTTTTGATGGTTTCAAACGCCTTATCGCCGTAAGTCGCTTTAATCTGCGCGAAATCCTGCACAATCAGCCACACGACCGCACCCATGCCCGCGCCTTTGGACAGAAAGTCCGTCATCAGGTTGATCTTGGGCAGACTGGCGAACTCGTCGGCAAGAATCGCGATCGGACACTCGTCAGGCTTTTTCGGAACGTCCAAAGCCCAGCCGAAGAACGTTTCAAAGAACAAAGCCGTCAGCACGCCCAAAGACTGCGCGTCTTGCTGCGGGAACTTGATAAACACGACGGACGGCGTTTCGCGCAAGTCCTGCCATTCAAACGAACATTCCCTTGTCGCGCCCTTGACCGCCCGACTGCGCCAGATTTGAAGCTTTGACAAAAACGTCGTCGTATGCGATCCCGCTTCGTTGTCGGGCGCGTTCGCCCAAGACGCAAGGTCGGTTAAAATCCGCTGCGGCGCACCGACCTCCGCCGCAAAACGAAGCAGGTCGCGCAGATTGTCCTTGGCGGAGTTGACCGCCTCCGCCTCTTTTGAAAGCAGCGTCTGCACATCGACGTCTTTGGCGACAAACCCGAACACGCGGGACAAGTGCGGCTCGCGGTAGGTTTCATAGTCGGCAACGGTCGCGGGATTGTTCGGATCAAGCCGCTGTTCCGCAATCTCCGCCAGATACACGGCAAACAAAATCAGCGCCGCGATGTGCTTTTTGGCGTTCGCCTCCCAATGATCTTCCGATTGCCCTTTCTGCCCGACCAGCATCGCGGCGATGCGCTCCGCCTGCCGTTCCGCTTTGCCGAAAGAGGACAGAACGGACGGGAACACCTTTAACGACAGCGGGTTCCAAGCGTCTTTCGCCCTCTCATCCGACCAGTCAAGCGCGTACACGGTCTTGCCCGCTTTTTTCAACGGCTCGGCAAGCAGAGTTTCCAGCTCGCCTTTCGGATCGGCGATAATCAGCGACCCTTTGAACGACAAAGCCGTCGGAATCACAAACCCCGCCGTTTTGCCGCTTCGCGTCGGGGCAAGCGCGATGCCGTGGCGCAAACAGGTCGGGGAAAGCAGTTTCCGACCGACTTTGCCCACAATCACGCCGGAAGCGTTCTTTCGGTCGGTCAACCCCATGCGTTTCAGGTCGGACACAGTCGCAAACCGCGCTTCGCCGTAAGCGGATTCCTTTGCGATAAAACAAGCATACGCCGCCCAAATCATCAACGCGGCAAGCAACAAAAATCCGCTTGCCCCGATACCGAACTTTTGCCAATCGACGTCCGCAAAATCCGCCTTGACCACAACGGCGCGGGCATAACGCAAACAAGCGGCGAACACTTTGCCGTCCCGCACGGCGCCGGCGTACACGGCGCACAGAACGCACAAAACAATCCCGCACAACAAAACGCGCCGTTGCAGCTGCCGCGTTTCAGACCATGGTGTCATCAGTAGTCGCTCCCCCGTAATGCGATGTCCGCGATGTAGCGCACGCCTTCGGACACTTTGATCTGAATGACGCAGTCCAGACATTCCCGCACAATCTTTTCCATAACGTCCTTGTCCACGCTTTTGTCGCCCGTCATCGCGTTCGTCACCACCTTGGACAAAGCGTGCATCGCCGACCCCGCGTGTATGGTCGTCATACAGCCTCCGTGTCCGTTGTTCAGCAAAGACAACAGCGTCCAAGTGTTCCGGCTGCGCAGTTCTCCGCAAGCGATGCGGTCGGGACGCAAACGCATCATTGCGTCTATGACATCGTTTTGAGTGATTTCCGTTTCCGTCCCGTTATCGGGTAAAACAAAGTGAACCGTGTTCAACAAATGGCTCGTGTCCAATTCCCGCACGTTTTCCATCGTTAAAAAGCGGTCGGTTTCGGGAACGTGTTTCAACAGCACGTTTAACAGGTTCGTCTTGCCCGAACCCGTCGCGCCGCTGATCAGAACGTTGCGCTTTTCCAAAACCAGCCGGCGCAGACTGTTCGGCACGTCCGCAAAGTCGAACGTCATTTCCGGCTTCGGCGCAAAGGATTTTTCTGTCAGAAAGTTCTCTATCGTCAGGTTTCTCGCCCGTTTTAAACGCACAGCGGCGCACAGCCCGCTTTCAACCGTCGTCCCCATGCACAAGTGCAGGCAATGCCCGTCCGGCAGCTCCGCCCCCAAGTACGGATGCGCGTCAAAGTCCGTTCCCGCGCGGTTGGCAAGAATGCGACCGACGGACAGGAACATCTCTTTCGTGATGTTTTGATCGCGAACGAACTCCCAGCCAGACAAGCCTTCCAAAACGACCTCGCGTTCGCGGTTTACAATCACTTCGTTCGTTCCCGTCAGCTCCAAGTACGGCTCCAACGGGCGCAGGGCGTTTTTCAAAGCGGCGCTATCGGCACGGCACATCGGGCACCGCCTGTCCGTCGTCGCACGTTCCGCTTAAAACGTATTTTTCCCCGCACGGTTTGGATTTGTCGCACGTTTTCGACTTTTTCGAACTGATCGCCGTTTGCGTCCACGCCGAACAGACCTTCGCCCCCGTTCCCGCGTGAACGCCGCGCGTTCTGGAATACGTCGCCGTGTAAATCCTGTATCTGCCGAACACGGCGCAGGAAATGCCCGAACAGTTGCGGCGGGCGCAATAACTCGCCGTTTCCGTCTGATCGTCGTCCTTGCACAGATAAACGGGCAAGACCTCCGTCATCGGCGTTTTTCGTTCGACCGTTTGCCCGTTCGGCAGCAGATACGTTTCCAAAAGCACTTGTTTGAAGTTCCGCCAGCACCCCGCGTCCGCGTATTCGTCGGTTTTGACGACCCGTTCGGACTGTTTTGCCAAAGGAACAGCGATACTGTCTTTGGTAATTGCCGCGTCCGCTATTTTAATCCGCCCCGACGGCAGATCGATGTAATACGCGATAAGCGACGTCGCTTTCATCGTTTCAAAATCGGGCTGCCAGTCTTCAATAACCGCCTGATGCTGATACGTCGAAGCGTTCGGTTCGCACTTGGTCAGATACACGCGCGCGTTTTTGTCGTTGACGTAGTAATACCGGCTGTATCCGTAAGAGAACCCCGCCGTAAAATCGTCCTTGTGCAATCCCTCGCACCCGTCAAACGTTTCCAAAATGTCGGTTTGCGATACGGGCTGACAATCAGTCAAGTAATGCAGTCCGCTCACGGAGTTCACCTTTTTGCGCTCGTATCTGACGGCTTTCTTGGCGGCAAGGTTGTCCCGATAATAACAGAACTCGTCCGCGATCGGATACGTTTTGTCGCCGTCTTGACACGCGGTCACGTCAACGCTTTGTCCGTCCCTGTCATAAACGTACTTGCCCTGCTGATAGGCGACGTTCTTTTCCCCGTCAACACGGATTGAACAAGTGTCGTAAGTAAAGCGCAGATCGAACGTTCTTGTCGTGTCCCTTGTCTGACACTCGGACACCGTAACGGCGCGGTCAGTGTCGTCCGTGTAATACAAATACGATTGTTCCAAAACCTTTTTGCCGTTCATGTCGATTTGCGGCAGGCAGTCAAGGCTTTCCTTGATGTCAAAGGCTTGCTCTTCGTCGCGGGTGCATTCTTTTAAAAACTTCTGCTCGCCCTTGTCCGGAAAGTACGGCTTGTACATTTTAAAGGCTTTCTTGTCCGCCAAAACAACGTCGTCGGCGCAAAGGGAATACGCCCGCAAAATGTCGATCGGAAAGTCGGAATCCTGACAGCCCTGCCGTTCAACCTCTTGTCCGTTGACGGATTTGACGACCTCGCTTTGATACACGACGACGTTGTTGTCCCAATCCACGCGCACGGGACATTCGGCAAGCGTGAAGGCGACATCGTCCTGTTGTTCGTTCACGGCAATCGCCGAAGAATCGTAGGTTTCCGCATCGTCCCGTTCGGCGCGTTCGGACAGGGTCGGAAAGGACGGGCGCGTTTGCTCCCGTTCGGTTCCGACAGCCTGTTCCGCGTCGAACAGCAAAGGCAGCAAGGACAGCAGTTTCGCCTTGTCGCCCTCGACGGTTAAGAGCTTGTTTTGTTCCAGAACAGCCGCGCCGCCGGTGTCCGCTTTGTACGGTTCGGGCAATCCGACGGATTTGCCGTTTTCCGTGTTCCGCGCTCCGTCGAACACGACGGCTTTATCCTCAAAATATCCCGTCAGCTCCACGCCGTTCAGGTTCAGCGCCGTTTCCGGCTGCAAAAGCGTCAATCCCGCCGCGACCGTTCCGCCATTCTCAACCGCCGTTTCCGCCGCGATCAACACGTCAAAGTTTTGCGCCGCTTCCTGCGCCAGACACCTGAACGCAATCGCCGCCGCCGTCAAAGCGATAATCCATTTTATCCGTTTGTGTTTTTGCCGCCGTCTACAATACGTCATTGCTCTGTCTCCATAGTTGCCTGATTGTTTGGGTTTCGTCGGGTTCAAGGCAAACCGACGCCGCCGCGCCGCTTCGTTCAAAACAGTAAATCGCGATTACCCAAAAACACCGCCCGATCAACCGCTTCATCAACGCTCCCGCTTCAATGTGATGTCGCTTGCCAAGCGGATTAAAATCGGTTCGCCCTGCGCGATGGTGATTACGGGCGCGATGCTCATTGTTTGTTCCAAAATCTTGGTCGTGATCTCGGTCGTGTTGTCGGACAGACGGTTCCAAAATTCCTCGTATTCGTCGCCGTCCACTTTCGCTTTGCCCAATCCCGCAATACCGCCGATAAGGGAAGTGCTGAACGCCAAACCGTAGCGTTCCCAGTTCCTGTTATCCACGTCGCCGACCAATCCCGTGCGTCCCATTTTGTCCGCCGCGTACGCGAACGCCGCGCCCGACGAATAAACCTCCGCCCCGTCAGCCGCGCGGATAATGCGGTAAAACGCGATTTCCACCCGCGTGTCCCCGACTTTTTTCGTCGGCTTGTACTTGCCGATGACCACGTCGCCTTTTTCCAACAGCTTGAACCGTCCCGACGCGCCGAACACGTCTTCGGACACATACGCCCGAACCGTCCCCGCGATTTGCGTGTTGATCCCGTCCAGCAGAATGGCGTGTATCGTCCTGTCCTCCGTTAAAATAAAAGACCTGTCCACCGGATACGAACTCGTGATGTTCGGCGCGGCGTAAGCTTTGTCCCGCGGCGGCTGCTGAACCGACGCGGTTTCCCGCCGTTCCGTTTTTGCCTCTTCCCGCACCCCGTTTAAAAACGTTCCGCCCGCCGCCGTTCTCGCCGCCCGTTTCAGCGCGAATCTCGCTTTCAACAAAGCTTGTTTATCCAGCCGCTCCCCTTTCTTTTGCTCGGCTCGCTTTTCCTTGGCGCGTTCGGCGGCGATGATCCGTTTCGCTTTTTCCTCGGCGCATTTTTCGACTTCCTTTTCCACCACGACAACGGGCGGTTTCGGCGGATCGGGCAGCACCGTAAAATAATCGGCGGGGTATTTCACCGTAATGGGAACGGGCTTTTGTTCCGCCGCTTCCTCATCGCACCCCGTCAGCAGCAGCGTCAGGACGATTGCCGTTTTAAGCATACAGTTTTCTCTCCGTACCGAAGCGTTATCGGATTGATTGTTTCCACCACCAGATACCGCCCGTCCGGCGATTTGCGCACGTTGACGGGCTGATCCACCCGATCGACCACCTGATACGCGACGGGCAGGACTTTGCCCTCGTTATCCGCCCCGTAATCCAGATAGGTGAACCGTTCGTCTCTGAACGACAAAACAGGCGCGATTGTTTTATCCCCGCGCATTTCGACGTCGTGTCTGATCTTCGTCGGATCGAACTTCAATTCGTTCAGCCACGTTTTTCCGCCGCTTCGCGTCAAAGTCGCCAAGCTTTCGACGCTTTCCTTGCGCTTCAAGTCCGTTTCCGTCGCAAAAAAGCTTTTCACGCTCGGCACCGACGCGTCCACATACACGACCTGATCGCTGATTGTTTCCGATCGGACGCCCTGACTCGCCAGATAGAAGTTATAGATGTTCCCCGACCGTCCGACGACCGTCAGGCTCGTGTCCGCGCCAGCCGTCAAAGCTTCGACGTACAGCATCGCCTTGTTGTTCATTTCTTTTTGGCGGAAGTTCACGCCGTCCGCCAGAACCGACTGGTCGATAACGTCCCAGTCGGGCAGTTTGAAAACCGTTCCCATGCCTTCGCGCAATCTGACCTTGAACGTCCGCCCGCGTCCCCAGACGAACACTTTGTTTCCCGCTTTCGTTTCCGTCTTTTGCTTTTCCCATGCCTTTTGCGTCGCTGGTTCCGGCGGAACCTCGCCCAGCACCGCGTCAATGCTTTTCAGAAGTTCTCGCGGTTCGGGCGCAAGCGTTGCGGCGTGTGCCGCTCCCGCCGTTGTCAGCGCGATTAAAAAAAGTATCCGTTTCATCGTTTATTCTCCTTTCGGATTGCCTTTGACCGACACGGCGTAGTTTTCCACGATCAAGCCGAACGGGTTGATTCCGGTTTTCGCGGCGCTCGCCTCTATGCCAGCCAAGCGCGCTTTGAACGTCGCGACAAAAGTTTTCGTCCGGACTTTCACGCCGCTTTTGCGGTCGGTCGCGACATACTCCGCCCGCCACACGCCGTCCGCGTCGGGGATTTGTTCCAAGCTCTGCACAAACACGTCCCGCGTCAGTTCGTTTTTGGCGTAATAAACCAGCGGACTGTCGGGATTGCCCGAACTCATGTGTTCCGCGAACAGTCTGAACCATTGCGGGTGGGTGAACGTCTGCACCCATTTGAACCGCTCGTCGTCGTCCACAAAGTTGATCGTTTCCCGCTTTTCCACATACTCGGTCAAAGTGGAGCGGACATACTGTTCCAAGGTTGAACGGTCGATTTGTTCGGGCAGCAGACGCACGATTTGTGCGCCGTTCGTCATCGACACGAACACGGTTTCCGTCTGTTTCAACGGCAGCAAAGCCAGCACCGCGCAAAAACTGCCGACGGTCGCGAACACGCTCGCCCCCGCGATTTTGCTTAACACCGCGACCGACTTTTCCAATCGGCGCAGATAACTCGCGCTGTTCGCCGCGGGCTGATCAAGCGTCGGTTCTTCCCCGTTCATTCCCCGACCCTTTCCACAAAGCCGCTTTTAAAGCAGTCTTTCAGCACCGCAAGCGCGATCATCGCGTCCAGCCGCAATCCGCTATCGTTCGGCAAAGCCTCTTCCAGCCGCCGTTGCAGCATCTCCACCCTTTCCAAATCCAGATAACTCTGTCTGACCTTGTTGACTTTCCCGACCATGCGTTCTTCCTCCCGCGTTTTGTTCGGAAAAAGTCTATCCCCCTATGCAAAAAGCCCCGAATGTCTTTTCGGAGCTTTTTGGGGCTTTTTATGCAAAAACAGGAATTCATTAAAGGAAATTAGCGTTTCGAAGCAAGAGCAGGTCGCAACAGATTAACAATAGAACTTACATTAATATGATCAGACCAAGGCGAAACTAATATGTAATTTTCTCCTTCCTTTATAAAAAAATCACACAAAGATAATCTATTTACATATTTTCCAACAAACGCAAGAAATTCTATCCCATTGATAACAAATTGATACATGGTTCCAGAAGAACTTTTATTTCTTATAAAAGGAATAAGTATGTTGTTAATAGCGGGACTTGCGTTTGGACAAACCAATTTTCATATAGCTACTTGTAAATAATCTGTTTCTTTTCCCTCTGCAATATATCGGATAAAATCGTCTTCAAACGGACCAAGATCTACAGCTGATGAAAAAACATCACGGGCTCGGGAGGCTCTAAGAAGCAAGGATGCAACAAATTTTTTTAATAAATTATACTGTTCTTTTGAAAATGATAATTTGTATGCTATCAATCCCGCATAGCTGTTAATTTCTTCTCCATTCCTTACAATATAATCATCAGTTGTAAACGTTTTAGCAAATTCATCAAAATCTCCTATTTTTCTATCACATTCTATACAGATTCCTATATTCCCTCTAAAACCTTTTGATTTTTCAGAGATATTTGTCTGCTTATCAATCAATATGACACCTTTTTTTTGTGAATGGTCGTTTTCTTTTATGTAATCAAAAATCCATTTTGGAAAAACGTGAGATCTGCACATCTTGTTTTCTCTGTTACAAAGGATACATTTTGTCATTTTTTTACCTTCATTACTTTTTAAAATCATGCTGAGCGAATGATTGCGGCATTTTTTCAAAAATTCACGTCCACAGCCACTTTCAAACCGCTTAAATCCCGCTGTTTGAAAAACATCGCCATGTACCACGGCAGATAAAGAATCCGCCCGTTTGTTTCGATATTGCCCGAACAAAAAACAACGCCTTGTTCCAAAGCCCATTCTTCAACGCTTAAAGCTTTGTCCAAAGCGGCGTGTTTTTTGTAATCCTTGCCCGATTTGATTTCGACGGGAACGACCTTGTTCCCGCGCTGAACGACAAAATCCAATTCTCCGACGCTTTTTTTATTCAGATAGCGAAGCGCGAAACCGTTCGCTTTCAATATTTGCGCAAACACGTTTTCCAAAATGCCGCCCATATTGACCGCCATATCGCCTTGCAAAATATCGAACTGGACGTTCTCCATTCCCATTGCGCAAAGCAACCCCGTGTCGTTCATAAACAGCTTGAACAAACGGCTCTGTTCGTTGATCTTCAACGGGATTTTTGGTTCGGATAAATTATAGCACGGCAATGCGACGCCCGCGTCCTGCAACCACAGAAAGGCGTCTTCGTATTCGCGCAGACGCACTTTTTTATCAATGGCGGCTAAGGAGAACCGCCTGTTTTTATCGTCCAGCTGCGCCGGAATTTGATCGAAAATATTTTTAACTTTCGCTTTCTTTTCCCGCGTGTATTGGCTGATGTCCTGTTGATATTGCGCTAAAATATCCCTTTGCAAAGCGACGACCCGTCCGATGTCGTGCGTATCAATAAAAGTCTGAACAACCGCGGGCATTCCGCCGACAATGACGTAATACCGGAACAGATCGGTCATTTTATTATGAACAACCTCCGGCACCGGTTCGCGCCGGTCGAAACAATCGTTCAAATATTTGATCGTTTCCGGCTGAACGCCGTTCGCCAGACAAAACTCTTCAAAATCCATCGGATACATTTGACAGGTTTGTTCGTACCCGACGGGAAAAGACGGAACGTGTTTATAATTCACGCCCAACAAAGAACCGGATTCAATGTAATCAAAACGCCCGTCGTCAACCAGAAACTTGATTGCCGTCCGCGCGTTCGGACATTCTTGAATCTCGTCCAGAAAAACAAGCGTCTTGCCTTTTTCCAAAGACGTTCCCAAAAAAGCGGTCAGGTTCATAACCAACGTGTCCGCGTTCAAATCGCCTTTGAAAATGTCCGCCGCGCTCGGCTGCGTCAAAAAATTGATCTCGACAAACTTGTCATAGTTCGCCTTTCCGAATTGACGCACCAAGTACGTTTTTCCGATTTGACGCGCCCCTGTCACCAGCAACGCTTTTTTATCGGGATTGTTTTTCCATTCTTGAAATTTTTGCTCGGCTTTCCTGAACATACCGGTTCTCCCCTTTCAAAAGAATCACGTTTTTCAGATATAATTCTACCTTAAAAATCACGTTTTTCAATATGAAAATCACTCTAAAAATCACGTTTTTCTTAAAGCGGCGATTTCCCTTCCAAACACCCGTTTAGCCTGACTTTCGGTCAGCCCTACCTCTTTTGCAACGGATTCCCAGCACAGCCCTTGGGAACGGAGCCAGACGATGCGGCGGGCGCGGAGGTCGGCGATTTGCGGCATCAGGGTATCAATGACAAATCGCATCGTCGCCACGTCTTCGGGCAGGACGAACGGAGGAACGCTTCCGTCCTGCGACAAAAGCAGTTCCGTCTGCGCCGCCGTTTTGAACATTCCGGCAATGTCTTTCGGCGTTTTCATGCTTATCCCAAATTCGGCTGTTCAATCGGCAGACAGGCGCAAGGACTGAGCTTGTAGCTGTCCGTGCCGCTTCCGATGCCTTTGACGCTTTGCGTCGCCGAACACGCTGATAAAACGGTCAATAAAGCCAATATCGTTAGTTTCCTCATTTCGTTTTCTCCTCTTGTGTCAAAGCCGCGTCAATTGCTATCGTCCCTTCGACGAGCTTTTCTTTCGCGGCGATAATCTGCAAAATGTTCGCGATTAAGATGTTTTGCTGAACAAAAGCCGCGTGAATGTCCGCCAAAGCCCTGTTTGTTTGCGACAGTTTTTCCATTACGGTCAGCGCGCCGTTTGTGTCCTGCACGATCGCCGTCGCCGCCTGCGTCAGCTCCGACGTTTTGGCTTTGACCGCCATGGCGTTCGCCAAGCCGTCGTCAACGCTCTTTTTGTGGAAGTCCACGCGGGCTTTTTTGACCGGTTGTTCGCCGTCGTGATGCCGCGCCACGAATAACCGCCTCCCGCCACGCCGGAAACCGTATTCAGCGCGCCTTGCACATCGTCGTTTGTCGGCAAGTCCAACGCTTGCCGGATATAGTCCTGCGCCGTGCAGACGTTGGTCACCTCAAACGACACGCCGTCCAGCAGCAAGTCGGGCGTTACGCATTGCAGCAGCTCGTTCGCGTTCGTGATAAAGCTCTGCGCCGTCAGCGCCAAAGATACCGCCCCGCCGACCGTGTCCGTGATCTGTTTCGTCGCGTCCAAGCCCTCTTTGGTCGTATCCCAAATCGCTTTGCCGTTTTCCAAAATCGCCGCCATCGTCGCGTTCTGCTTGATGCTTTCAGCCAAGCCGTTCGTATCGATAACCGCCATTTGAGCATTCGCTGCGCGGGCGAAAAACAGCATACAGAAGAGAAAAAATTTAAACATACGGCTTTCCCGCAAAAACAACAAAATTCAAAGGTCTTGTTATTTTATGCGGTCTTCATTCAGCCTGTTAGCGCGTTTTTGGTGCAAAACGGTGCATTATGGAGCGGCAGACACTTCGTTTTTCATAAAATGGTTGCGCTGTTCTATCGTTTTTAAAATTCGCTCATAAACGGGAGAGGAATAAGGCGAAGCGTTCTGTTACAATTCTCCCGCTTTGGATTCAATATTAACAGTCAATCCCAGCATTTGCAGCACGTTCAGCACCTTTTGAATTTCACAGGTCGGCTTGCCTCGTTCCAACTCTTTGATAAAACGAATACCGACGCCGCTGTACGCCGCAAGCTTTTCCTGCGTTATCTTTTGCGATTTCCGCATGGAATGGATCAATGCGCCCAATTCTTCGCTTGACGTGATTTGCTTCATCAAAGTGTCCCTCTAAAACTATCCCGAACGGGTTATTTTTTTGAAAAATTCTCAGGTCAACGTCGGAAGGCTTGCGCAATCGTTTCAAAAATGATACGATTCGACTATCGAAATGATACGATTGGAGGGGTAATGTACTCTAAACGCCAAGAAGCTTTGCTGAATTTTATTCAAGCGCACAAATCCGTTCGTCGGGAAGAAATCGAAAATTTTTTGAATACGGCAGGATTTTCGGCATCCAAAATAACGGTGTTGCGTGATTTGGATGCGCTGTTAAAAGACGGTTTGATTGTCAAAACAGGCAACGCCAAAGCGACGCTTTACGCGCCGTCGCCCCGTTCGGCATTGCTGGCACAGGTTGACGTTGAAGAATATTTCGGCACAGACCAAGATCTGCGGAAAAACGTCAAAACATCCTTTAATTTCGACATTTTCAAATCTCTGTCAAACTTGTTGACGGGAACCGAAAAAACGGAATTGGCTTTGCTGAACGAAACGTATCGGAAAAAACGCGACGCTTTGCCGCCCAATTTGCGCCAAAAGGAATTTGAACGCCTGACGGTCGAACTGGCGTGGAAATCTTCCAAAATTGAGGGAAACACATATACCTTGCTGGACACGGAACGGCTGTTGAAAGAAAACGTTTCTGCCAAAGGCAAAACCGCCGAAGAAACCAAAATGGTGCTGAATCACAAAACAGCGTTGGATTATGTGTTGCAGTCCCCCGAATACTTTCGGCGGTTGAGCGTTTCTAAAATCGAAGAAGTGCATCGTTTGCTGACAAGCGGCTTGCAGGTCGCATCGGGTATCCGTCAAGGCATGGTGGGCATTGTCGGCACAAACTACCGTCCGTTGGACAACAACTATCAAATCAAAGAAGCTTTGCAGCATCTGATTTCAACCGTCAATCAAACGGAAAATCCCGTTGAAAAAGCTCTTGTCGCCGTTTTGATGATTGCGTATATCCAGCCGTTTGAAGACGGCAACAAGCGCACGTCAAGGATTTTGGGAAACGCGCTGTTGCTGGCGGATGATTATTGTCCGCTTTCTTACCGCAGTGTTGACGAAATCGAATACAAAAAAGGCATCATTTTGTTTTACGAACAAAACAACGCTTCTTATTTCAAGCAACTGTTTTTGGAACAGTTCAATCAAGCCGTGAAAAAGTATTTTTGATTTCCATTTCCCGACAGATTTCAAGAATACCCTTGTCATACAGCCGCCGCGCTTGCCAGCGGGACAGATTGACATTCCGCTGAATTGTTTTCCAGCACGCGCCGTTTGCCCGCAGCAAAATGATTTTTCGCGCCCGCAAATCGGACACGCTGTATAGCAAAATACGGACAATACGCTCCGCTTGTTCTTGTTCCGACGGAGAAAGAATCGTTCGGATATCGGCGTTTTTAAGAATCTCCGCCGCAAACGGCAGTAATTTTTTGATTTTCTCTTTCTTCATCGGGCGTCTCCGTAGTGTTTGAGAAAGTATTCGATCGGGTTTTCGGCGTTGCGTTTCGCGTAGTTCCAAAAACGCACGGTTTTCGCGCCGCCTTTAAAAGCGTTCAAGTATTCGCCCAGACAGCTCATATCCGTTTCCAAAAACACGTTCAGGCGGTTTCTCTGCATTAAAACGGGACGTTTCGCGCCCTCTATCTTTGCCCCTTTGGTCAAGACGAACTCCGTTTCGCTTTCCGTCAGGTTGAACCCGTCGATTTCCTCCGCCGTTCCCGCGCATCCGTCATAGAAAAACCGCGTGTGGCAGTTCGTCAAAATCGTTTCCTTGATGTTCAATGTTTTCAAATCGTTTGTTCCCTGAAACGCCATAAATATCGCCATGCGCTGTTTGCGGGCGGTTTTCAGCAGCTTTTCGATTTCCGCTTTCAACGGTTCGGACGAAAGCAAGGTCGGCGCTTCGTCCACAATCAGCAAAGACGGCTTGCCGCTTTGCGCGTTCCGTTCAATCTTTTTGAACAGGTAAAAGAACAACGCCGCCGCCGCGTTCGCGTCGTCTTTCACGTTGTCCAGTCCGAACACGTTCAGCCGGCTTTTCGTCACGTCCAGTGTGTCCTTCTCCCCGTTGAACAGTTTGGCGTTCAAAGTGCTGCCTTTCACCCACTTTTCCAGCTTGTCCTTAAACGCGCCGTTCGGAGTCAGCTCCGCCGCGTACAGATCCATTCGGCGATTGAAGCGCGGCTGTTTCAGCATTTCGGACACGAATATCCGAATGTCCTTCTTTTCCGCTTCCGTTTCCGCGTTTGTCAGGATTTGCATAAACAGATTCAGCGTCGTTTCTTCGCCCGCTTCGCAGTCGAACGGGTTCAAGCTGATTTCCCCGTCCTGACTGATTTGATGATACGTTCCGCCGACCAAGTCCGTGAACACCGTCACGCCGTTGTCGCGGTCGAGCATAAATACGGACAAATCGTGATACGCTGCCAGAGCTTGCGCGACCAGATGCAGAATCAGCACCGTTTTGCCCGAACCGGTCGGCGCGAACACGGCGCAATGCGGCGGAGCCTGATCCTCCGCCGTCGCGTGAAACGTGAACCCGAACGGATTGCCGGAAGGAACGCTCGGGAACCGGCAGACCGGACGGTCGCCCCAATCGCACCGCGTCAAGCCCGTTTCCGCCCGCGTCATCGGGCATAAGTCGGCAAGGTTCGACGATGTCAAAAGCAGTTCGCGGTTAAAATAATCCCGCCCCGGCGTTTGCCCCCAAAACTTCGGCATGGCGAGCTGTTCTTCCAACACGGGGCGGATGCCGAATCTGCCCAGCACGCCGTACACGTCTTGCGCGGCTTTATGTATTTGCGCTTTGTCCGACAAGTTCAAAAACACCGTCAATTCGACGTTCGCCAAAGACAGCTTGTCGGAATCGACTTTGTCACGCAAAGACTTGATTTCTTCGTTCGCCTGCGTGTTAAACTCTTTCCTGCCCAGATTCATTTGCGACCTGCGCTTGTCGAGGTTCGCCAAAGCGTCGGATTTTGCAACGGGCTGAACGTGCGTCGATACCGTCATCGGATAAGGAAGCGCAAGCACTCCGTCATAGATTTTCGCCGACACGTCTTCGCCGAAATCCTTTATCCCGAACACAAGGCGGAACGTTTGCACCGCGCCGAACGTTTGCGTGATCAATCCCGTCCGTTCGATTTTAATTCTCGACCGTTCAATGCGGTGAATGTTCGTTTCCGCGTCCGATACGGGGATTTCCCCCGCGTTGTAAAACGACGACAAAAACGACAGCAAAGGCGATACGCCGTCTTTGCCGCTTTTGGTCAGGACTTTCGGTTCCAAGTCGGCAAGCGCGGTGAAAATTTCCCGCACGACGGCATCGATTTCGGCTTCCGAAGCCGCCGACACGACGACAAAGTGCCTTGTTTTAAACGATGTTTCCAGCCGGTTTTCCCAGCGTTTACCCATCTCATCCAAAAACGGATTGCCGCACGGGGCTTTTTTAGCCGCGGGAAACAGCGTCTTTTGGCTGACAATCCGCAAATGAACCTTGTTTTCCGACACGTTCCGATAAAACAAGGCACGCGCCGACGCCGCTTTTTCCAAATCGTCCGACCGCTTGCCCGCGACGCTTTGTCCCGCAAGTTCCACCACCTTGAACATCTGCTCCGTTCGGGTCAGCACCAGCGTTTCGCCTTTAATCGCCGCCAATGGCACTTCGTCCTCGACAAACGTTAGATTTTCCGCCCTGTTCTGCGGAGCAAAAGCGCGATATGTCAGCGCGGCGCAAGCCCCCGCGCCGATCAGCGGCAGCAGAAACTCAAAGCTCATAGCAAAACCCCGTTTCTTTAAAGAGGCTTTTCGTTTTAAACCCCGGCATGCCTGTGATTTTAAAGCCGGCGGTTTCGCACAAACGCCAATACGCGTTGCGCAAGATGTTGTTGATATGCGGTTCCCTGTTGGTCAATCCGATACAGAACGCGTGGGAAGCGACCGCGCAAATGACCGTCAGCATCGGTTCCCGCGCCAAAATCGTCAGCGCGACCGCGCCGAAGATCTCGCAATACAGCAGCGAATTTGCGACGAACAATGTTTTGGGCGGCTTTGTCGCAGAGCCGTAAATAACCGACGGCATTACATCGCCCCCATAAACAGTTCGGCAATCCAGCCCAAGCCCGAAAACGCCGCCATAATGATCGCCAGTCTGATGCAGGTTTCTTTTTTAAACCGATCCGTCAACGACGCTAAAAAGCAGACGACCATACAAGCCATCGCCAGCCACTTGCCAAGCGTAACGGCGTTTTCGATCAGGGTTTTCAGGGCGTTCTGCGCCTGCGTGAACGGGTTGGCGTTCAGCACCGGCATCGCGGCATAAACCTCCTTGGCGCACGTCAAACACAGAACAGACAAAACGACAAGGCAAATGTTTCGGGCAGTAAAGAAAGAAGGTGTGTGTTTCATATCATTCTCCGATTGATACGCGCAAACAATCGGAGCAAAACAATAACCAGACACTTTTACCGTTTTCGCAAAACTTCAAACTGAAATCGACTGCATTTGACGATATTTGTTTGTACTTTGCTTTATTGTGTCGCAAACGGTTGTTTGTTGCGTAAAGCGTTGCAGTTATTGAGTTTTTTCTTTACAAGAAGATTAAAACTATTTCAGAATTATGCAAGCAAAAAATTTTTGCTTTTAACTTTACTGACGTTTGAAAGAGTTGAGAGGCTTTCATTCATCAAGAAAATTTAAGGAGAAAATTATGTCAGACACTAAAAATCTTGAAGAACAGTTTGAGGAAACGGAGCCGACGAAAAACATTCTGGCGGGGCAGGAAGGTTTGATTCGCCGCCCCGTTTTCGAGGGCGAGTTCGGCAAATCGCAAACTTTCAAAGGCTACGAGGTCGCGCCCGTGCGCGTCAAATCCGTGTACGCGAAAGAAGATCAATTATGGGTCAAGTTTGAACGGCTGGACGGCAAAGACGGCTTTAACACCCGCATCGACAACGCCTATCAGCAGTTCCGCAACACAAAGGAAATGACGCAGGACGAAATCGACAAAGCCGAATGGATGAAAGCCCGCAATAAACTGGACAGTCCCGCCTTCGTTCAAAAACTGATTCATCAGGGCAAATCCGTCGATGAATTGATGAAGGTCGCCGGCTATACCCGCGAACGCTTTGAAAAACAAAACGAAAAAGCGCAAACCGTAACACCCGACGGCATTGACCCGCCGTCCTTAACCCAAGCGCAAACGCAATCCGCCGTCCCCAAAAAATCCAAGGCGAAATCCAAGGCGCGCGAACAGGACTCTATCCCGTTCTGATCTCAACCATAACAGAGGGGCTAAACCGCCCCTCTGTTACCCGCAAAATTATCGGTTGCTTTCCTTAGTTTTCAAATTTGCGATAAAAGCAACGTCTTCAAAGGTTTTTTCCGATATTTGCTGCTCTTTTAAATAGGCTTCGATTCGTTCAATCAATTCTTCCCGCTTTCTCGCACGTTCCAAATAATCACGGACATTAAAATCCGCTTTTGACGGTTCAGTCATGACCGTCCCTTTCCAGTGCAATCGGATTGACTTGATATGTCAGTGTGCGCCCGCCGTTGCTGAATATCGGATCTGAAATCAGGTTGCGGTCAATCAAAATCGGAACGGCTTCACGAATACGCTCGGCCAGCATTTTATGCCGCAGAGCGACCGTTAAATCCTTTTGCGTAAAACAAAGCGATTTCATTTGCTTGACGGCGTTCCAAACCGTCGCGGCATCGCGGGTTTTGTTATCCGAATAAAAAGTAAACTCATTAAACACGCTTTGCGCGTGAGTGATTAAAACATCGCCGATACGCAGAGCGTTTTTCATAATACTTTCTTTAATGACGGTTGTTTTTCCGCGTGTTTGAGCCAAGTGCAACAGTCCCGCTATGCGTATTACCTGTCCGCTGATTTTTCCGCCCCATCCTTGACAATCGTACAGAGGCTGTCCGTTGCGCAAGCTGTACTCGACCTTATTTTGAAAATCCCGCCACAATGCGAAAGCCTGATTTGAAAGTGTCAACGAAACACCATTTTTATTAGAGCGCAATAAATCATATATCGCCTTATGATATTCATTCGACGCAATTTCGTCTATGGATTGAAAGTTGTGTTTTCGGTAGCCTATTTTAGAGGCGGGTACGCAAAACAAAAAGCGTTCAAAAAATCCTTTGCCGCAAAATACCTTGTTTTTTGACAAATTTTCCAAGATGACCGGTTGGACGATCAAAAACAGAGTGATTAACGGTGAGAGAAAAATTTCCTTGTCTTTGCGTTTAATGCGCAGATCGCCGCCGTCCCAACCTTTAAGAAGCACATCAATGTTGGCGATGCCGCCGGAATAAAGTCCGCTCCATGTGTCGATCAAGCCGCCTTCATCGCTGAGCAAGGCTATGCGCCCGTTCTGTTCTTCCAACGCAAGAGCAAGACTTTCCGTCGTCGTATCCGTCAAAAAGTATTTCGGACAAACGCTCGGCTCTTTCAATTCCGCTTCCTTTTCGGCGATTTCTTCGATTAAGTGCGTATTATCGTTGCCCGACAATTTGCGGCGCATCAATTCGATTTCCTGTTTTTTGGAAAGATACAGCGATACTTCCCGCCGAATTTGCGGCATCAGCTTTGCGCTGATTTCTTTTTCATAATTCCGCAAAGGAGCAAGGCATTGTCTTAAAATGCTTGACTTTCTGTTCGCGGGCGGCATGGCGACCATAACATACAGGTTCAAAGGTTCGTGATAATCCTTGGAAACGGCAACATCGAACTTGCCTTGCACCGCCGTTGCCAAAACGCTTAGACAGCACAAAACCGCCGCGCTTTCAGGCGTTTCCAAATTCGCCGACAGGGAAACCGCGAACTCTTTAAGCGGCGATGGCAAAACATCCGACGCGATTTCCGGCAGGACGGCTTCGGAAAACAAAAACGGTTCATCCCATATCGGCTCCAAATTACCGAGATTGCCTTCGATTTCCTTTTTGCATTGTTCGTCAAACCTGTCGGAATCCGCCATCGGTTCCTCCGGCTTTCCGAAATTGCCGAGATTCCGCTCACTCATGCGTTATTCCCCAGATTTTGAAAAGTTGATGATGCACGGCGGCAGCACCGTCCAAACAAAGCAAATCGTTAAAATCCGTCGGATACGTCGCTTCTTGTGTCGTTTTGAAAAACGGATATACGACACGACCTTTGACTGATTTTGCGGCTTGCGCCGCTTTTTCCCTGCCGGTGTTAAACATTCCGTATTTGTCATTATCGGCGCAAAAAATCATCTCGATTTCGGGATACTTTCGGCGCAGTTCGGAGGCGACTTCCTTTAAATTGCCGGCATCGACGCAGCAAACCGTACATTCTTTGACCACGGAATAAACACTTTCCGCCGTCGCATAGCCTTCGCACAAAAACAAACGTTTTGCCGGCTTGCCGAACATATAAAAGCGTCCTTTTTTCAAACCGCTTTTCATCATGAATTTTTTGCCTTGCTCCGTAATGTATTCCAGCGTCCAAATTTTCCCGTTCACATCGCGAAGCGGAATAATCAGCGAACGCGACACGGTTATTTTCAAACCGCTGCCTTTAATTTTCTTGCGGGTTAAATACGGATGCGTTTGAACGGGTTTCGCCCCGTTCCAAATTTTTTGAGCGCGTTGGGCGCACTTTGCCCAATAGCATTCTTGTTGACGACGGGCTTCCAACCGTTCTTGCTCAACGGCTTTGCGCCGCATTTCGACAAATGCGCGGGATAAATGTTCCGGGGCTTGCGGAAAAACGCTTTTGGAAACGGCTTTGGAAAAATCGCCGTAGATAAAGCCGTTGCACACGGCTTTCGCCCAAAAGCAGTCGTTTTTGCCCCAACGGGTGAATTTATCGGATGAGATGTCTTGTTTCGGAACGGGAATTGAATCCAGCGCCAAAGCGTTTTCTAAAAATGCGGGAATCATTCGCCGTCCTCCTGTTTGGCTGCGACGGCGTATCCTTCCTGATTAAAATGTTTTTCACGAAAAGCAACAATGTCTTCATAACGATAATAGATACGGCTCCCGATATTCAAATATGGAATCCGTTCAATTTCCAAACGCCGCCAACGCGCAAGCGTATCATAACTGACCAACAGCATGGCGGCGGCATCGCGCGCCGTCAGATATTTTTCCGTGTCCACCTGCGAATTGCGGACAAGACAGTGCTTTACATTATCGCGTGATTTATTTTTGTTCATAATCGTTCTCCTTCGTCAAATAAATGAACTTGACGCAGGATAAAGCCCGAAAGCAAAACTCTGCGGCTTATGCCGCGCAAAAGCCGGCTTCTTCCGAGCAGAAGCCGAAGAAAGATATTTTTATGAAAAAAGTGTTATGTTTTATTGAAAGTTCGGTGCAAAAAATGTGAATTGAGGAAAATATGGAAAGAGCGGCTTTGCGTCAACTGGTTGAATGGAAAGAAAAATCCGATCGAAAACCGCTGATCGTTCAAGGAGCGCGTCAAGTCGGAAAAACATGGTTGATGACCGAGTTCGGCAAGCGGTATTTTAAAAAGACGGCAAATTTTAAACAAACGGAAAACTTGACCGATCTGCCTTTATACGCCGTTGCTGAAATTTTCAACTACATATAGTTTCTTAGTCTGTTTAATTCACTAATGAAGAGAAAAAATCCTCAAACGCCGCAATGAAAACGTCTCAAACACCACAATAAAAACACCTCAAACGCCGCAACGACGTTATTTTTTGATAAAATATCCGCCTGTTTTCGAGGAACCGTTAAAGGTAATGTCGTTTTCCGAAAGCTTTTTCAGGTACCGTCTTAAAGTTCTAATCGGGATATGAAGTTCTTGAGAAATGACATTTGCGCGAACACCTTGGTTTTTTGCGATAAATGCTAAAATTTGATTTGAAATATCGTTTAGTGTGCCATTTACTGTGCCATTTACTGTGCCAACCGCTTCTCCTTTGTGAAGTTTCAGCGCGTTCAGGATTTCCGTTGTCATAAAATCAATAAAAATTCCTGAATCTGCCGCCTGTGTGCTGTCATTGATCGCTTGATAATATGCAAGCTGATTGTCATGAACCATTGTTTCGACGGGCAAATGCTGAAAAACAGGATTGAGTTTTGACAAAATAAGCGATTGCCAAAACCGTCCCATTCGCCCGTTGCCATCGGCAAACGGGTGAATAAATTCAAATTCGTAATGAAACACACAGCTGCGAATCAGCAGATGGTCTTCCGCCGTTTTCAACCATTCAAACAAATCCGCCATCAACCCGCATACCCGGTCTGCCGGCGGAGCGATATGAACCGCTTCCGCGCCGGAAAAAACACCGACGCCGCCATGGCGAAACTGTCCTGCCTCGTCAACCAAAGCAGTCATCATCGCGTTGTGTGCCTTCAACAGATCATCAATGGAAAACGGATCCAAATCATTAAACAAATCATAAGCAGCCAATGCGTTTTTAACTTCTTGAATTTCCCGCAGTGGAGCGACAACCTTTTTCCCGTCCAAAATGTCTGAAACCTGCGCAACGGACAAAGAGTTTCCCTCAATGGCAAGGGATGAATGAATGGTTTTGATTTTATTCGCTTTGCGAAGTTTTAAAGCATCTCTTTGTTCCAAGCGGATGGCATATCGTTCAACCAGTGCGGAAATTTCCGCAATGTTTGATACGGCTTTTGCCGATACCGTGAACGGAGGGGTGTAAGACATTTTCATCCTTTTCGTTTAGAATGCCGCTGCTATCAGCCTAAAACTCGCCTTGATATTTTATCATAAGATACCCGCAAAATTTGTGTGTGGCAAGCGACAAGCTGTTTAAGAAGCAACTCCGGGGACAATATTCATTACATTGATGCTTCTTGCTCTGTTTCTTTTTTGATTTTTCCAATCCATTTTCGGACTGTTTCAGCGGCGTTTGCTTCTGTCAACAGGCAATTTTTGAAACGTTCTGCCAAGCGGGGATAAATAATATCCGCCGCTTGTCTGTTTGACAGAATTTTCCTTTTTTAACGCAGAAGCGTATATTCGTTGCGAACAAACGTTTTATAACGGTCGTAAAGTTTGCTTTTTGCCATTCCGCCAGCCGCACATCGCGCTTGCTCAATCTTATTTTTTTCAGAAAAAAGACTGTACAATCCGAAAACAACGCTGTCTGAAAAATCGGGATCAATCAAATCGAATTTTTCTCGAACTTTTTGATTTTTTGCGTAGCAACGCAATTTTTGCTCCGAACCGTAAACTCGTCGAAAGTCTGAAAAATCGCATTCCGGATATTTTGCCATTTCAGACAGGATATAGCGAAGCTCCGCGCTTTCCGCCGCCTCCGCAAAGTGAATTTTCTCACAATCCGTCATTACATCCTCTTTCCGAATTCAATTCATAGTGAGTCGAACGTCCGGCGCCAATCTGAATCAAGATATTGCGTTCCAGCAAAATCTTGATTTGGCGCGACGCGGTGTCCTGCGATGTTTTGCACATCTTCGCCCAACGGGAAGAAGTCAAGTTTCCTCGCAATGTCCCGTCCAGCAATCTGTTCAAAATCATGCGTTGATCGGATGAAAAATCCTCGTCGGCATGGGCTTGCCAAAATTTTGCTTTGACGGACAGACGCTCAACCGTTTTCTGCGCCGTTGTCAACGCCGTGCCGACCATTTTTAAAAACCATTTCAGCCAGCTTGTAATGTCGCCGTCGCCGCGTTGCGTCATTTCCAATATCATGTAATAAGTTTTGCGCTCTTTTTGGATTTGTCCCGACATATTGTAAAAACGAAACGGCGTGCGCTCGTTTTTCGCCAACACCATTTCCGTCAAAGCGCGGGCGATTCGCCCGTTGCCGTCTTCAAACGGGTGAACGGATACAAACCACAAATGCGCGATTGCCGCTTTGATAAAAGCGTTCATCTTTGTCTGGGCGTTCATAAAGGCGCAAAAATCGTCCAGCATTGACGGAATATCCCTTGCAGGCGGTGCCTGATAATGGACGATTTCAGTCGAACCTTTATACGAAACAACGCGCATTTCGCCCTGCGCGTCATCACGCAGGCGTCCCGCTTTAATCGGAGTCAGTCCGCTGTATCCCGTCGGGAACAACGCGGCGTGCCATGCGCACAGTCGTTCCGCAGTCAAGGGCTTATCGGCATTACGGGTTGCATCCAGCATCATATCGACAATGCCGTCCAAAAAATGATTGGGCGGCGTTTCCTTTTTCAAATCGACATTCAACCGTCGGGCAACGGAAGAGCGTACTTCATCCGTATTCAGCAGAACGCCTTCGATTTCGTTCGATTTGACGATTTCCTGCGATAAAGCGAGAAAGCCCGCTTCCTTGCCGACTTCAAATCCGAATGCGGCTAATTGCCCCAGCAGATTGCCCTGCAAAAACGACGCCCGAGCCAACAGATCGGAAATCTCGCCGTCCGACCATGTAAAGCGTGTCCAATTTTCCCGTTCATAGATAAACACATTAAATCTCCGCAAAATATGCGTATATTATGAGATGTTTTCGCCGCACTGTCAAGACAGCCGTTATTTCCTGTTCCGAATGTCCTCAATCATATTGACGGCACGGGACGGGATCAACGTTCAATCGCGCATAGACTTGCGTGGAACGCATTGTTTTATGCCCCAACGAGCGCGAAATCGTCGGCAGATTAACACCGGCAATCGCTTCATAACTCCCCAAAGTCCGCCGAATATCATGAATGCGCATATCTTCAATGCCCGCTCGGTCAAGCAATCTGTGCCAGAATTTTTTTGGATCTTTCAAATGCCCCGTTTCACCTTTTTCGCTGGGAAAGACCCATTCCGCCGCGTGTTTTGCGTATTCTTCAATGCGGCAATGGCGCGCTTCGGCTTCCATGCGTTGAAAATCGGTTCTGGGCGGTTTATTTTTTAAGTCCTCGTTTTCAGCATCCAACATTGCATCGATCTTTTCCCGAATTTCGCGTTTTAAGATGTTCAAGCGTTCAATGGCTTGCGGAATTAAAGGGACGGTCAAAGGATCCCCGTTCTTTGTTTCGGGAATGTGCCAAAGAGCATTTTCAAAGTCAATCTGATCCCAGCGCATCTCCAAAACGTTCTGTTTTCGCTGTCCCGTGTACAAAGCCATATAGAAATAAGCTCTCGGCACAATTTCCGGAACGGCATCAATCGCGGAGAAAAAAGCCTTCACTTCATCAGGCTGCAAGAATCTATCGCGCGATTTCGTTTTAAATTTGCGTATGCCCAAAGTCGGGTTGAACGAAGCAAGCCGCCATTCAATCGCTTTGTTGAAAATGTGACGGATTAGCGTCAAAACACGGTTTGCGGTGAAGGGGCTGATTTTTTGATTCAGCTTTGCAATGTAGCTTTCCACTTCGTCGCGCGTAAGCGTGTCGATTTTTCTGCCGCTCCATTTTTTCAAATACCTGTCGTAATATCCTTCGTTCTCTATGACTGATGACGGCTTCGTATACGGACGGGCGTGACGCTCGATATACATTTCAAACAGCTGTCGAAGGGTCGGCGTTTTGGCTTCTTCCTCTTCTTTTTGCTTCTTTGCTTCCTTATCTGAAATGTATGCCCCCGATTCTTTTCGATTCGACTGAGTCGGGCGGGATTTTGTTTTCAGAGCAACGGCGGGTTGCGAACAAGAAAAGAACATCCGTCAGAGTCATTTTTCCGCCGCATTTTTTTTACAAAAAATCTTCTTTCCAACATCATGCCCTGAAAGCCGCGGCGCGACACAACATCTTGCGTTTTTTCGTCCTAAAAAATGACTTTTCCCACATTTTACCCGCATCCTACCCATTGACTGCCATAAAATCCCATGATATCCCATAAGAGTCCATGGGAAAAAATTGCCTACTTTATCCGGATTTCCGGACTGGCGGGCGCAAACGGGAGCAACGGCAATGGGCAGACTGCCTCGAAAAAGGACTCTGTTCTTTGATACAATCATCAACAAGGTCGACGCGAAGGGCCGCGTGTCGATCCCTGCCGATTACCGTTCCTTATTGGAGCAGCAGGAAACGGAATTGGTCGCCTTCCGTTCGTTTTCGTCCCCCTGCATCGAGTGCTGCACGTCGGAAATGATGGAGCGCATTGCGGGCGACATCGACCGTTCCTTTGACACGTTTTCCGAACAGCAGGACGATTTGACGTCGTTGATTTACGCGGACGCCAAGGAATTTCCGTTTGATTCGACGGGACGCATCGTCCTGACCGAGAAATTGTTGCGCCACGCGGGCATTACGGACAAAGCCGCGTTTGTCGGCAAAGGCAAAACGTTTCAGATTTGGAATCCCGACGCATATGCGCAAGAGGAGGAAAAAATCCGCCGGCGCGCGTTGGAAAAGCGTTTGAGCATTAAATCGAGCGGAGGCGAGCATGACTGACGCCCTGCACATTCCCGTTTTGTTGAGCGAAGTCGTCGCGGGCATTGCGCCGAAAGACGACGGGATTTACGTCGACGCGACGTTCGGCGCGGGCGGATATTCAAGCGCGGTGCTGGATGCGGCGAATTGCAAAGTGTACGGCATCGACCGCGACCCGTTCGCCATTGAAAACGGTCAAAAACTGGTAGAGAAATACAACGGCCGCCTGACGCTTTTGCACGGCGTTTTCGGCGACATGAGAGAATTGCTCGCTTCCGCCGGCGTTGAAAAAGTCGACGGCGTGATGATGGACATCGGCGTGTCGTCGATGCAGATCGACACGGCGCAGCGGGGCTTTTCCTTTCAGAAAAACGGCGCGCTGGATATGCGGATGAGTCAGGAAGGCTTGTCGGCGGCGGACGTTGTCAATTCGTTCAAAGAAAAAGATTTGGCGGACTTGATTTACGCTTACGGCGAGGAGCGTTTTTCGCGGCGCATCGCGCGGGCGATTGTGGAAAAGCGCAGGGAAAAGCCGTTTGAAACGACGCTGGAACTGGCGGCGGCGGTACATTCGGTCATGCCGAAAAGCAAAGACGGAATAGATTCCGCCACGCGCACATTCCAAGCGTTGCGGATTTACGTGAACGACGAACTGGAACAGTTGCGTCGCGGATTGAACGAAGCCGAAGGGCTTTTAAATAAAGGGGCGAGGATGGCAGTCGTGTCGTTCCATTCGCTTGAAGACAGAATCGTCAAGACCTTTATGCAGGAAAAAAGCGGGAAAAGCGCGGGCGTGTCGCGTTATGAACCGCAAGCCGCGCAAACGCGCGCGACGTTGCGCCTGCTGACAAAAAAACCGGTTCTGCCCTCGACGCAGGAATGTGAACGCAACCCGAGAAGCCGCTCATCCCGCCTGCGCATTGCAGAAGCGATATGAGGGGCGCATGAAACGGTTGACATTCAAATTTTGCTGGCTGATTTTGACGGGCTTTGTCATCACGGGGCTGTTTGTCATTAAGAACGAAGTCATTTCGCTGGAACGCGAATTGAAGCAAATCAACGAACAAATGCTGGAAGACCGCCACGAAATTCACGTTCTGTCGGCGGAATGGGCGCATTTGAGCGATCCGCAAAGATTGCGCGAACTGGCGGGGAAATACGCGAATCTGCGTCCGCTGAAAGCCGAACAAATCATCTCTTTTTCATCCATTCCCCTGAAATCCGCCGCCGTTAAAAATCCGGCGCAAACGGGCATCATCCGCGTGTCGTACGCTCCCGAACGCAAGCAGGAGTAAGCGCCATGCTCCACCCGTTCAAGCGCAAAACAAAGCACAGCACATATTACTATCCGGGGCAGGAAATGGATCTGCCCCAGCGCGCGCCTCTGAACTGGAAAAATCCGAAACAATCCGCCGAAAAGGAAATCAGCCGGCTGGGGAGGATGTACATCGTCCTGCTCGGCGTCGTCGTTTCTTTCGCCGCGCCGTCGATTTACCTGACGTCGTTTTTGTATGGCGCGCCCCGCCTGCCCGTCACCGCGCAGGCGCAAAGCCAGATCGCGCCTTTTGAAATCAAAATGGCTCGCGGCGATTTGCTTGACCGCAACGGCAAATTGCTGGCGACGAATCTGCCGTCGGTGAATTTGCTCGCCTATCCGCAGAAAGTGAAAAACGCGGAAAGCGTCGCCATGGCGGTCGTGCAGACGTTTCCCGATTTGTCCTACAAAGACGTTTTGCGCAAGTTGAAAAGCAATAAAAAAGTCGTTTATTTGAAAAAACGCCTGACCCCGTCCGAACATTACGAAGCCAACCGCTTGGGCTTTCCGTCGCTGGATTTCGAGCATAAGGAAACGCGCATCTACCCGCGCGGGCGACTGTTTTCGCATCTGACGGGACGCACGGATTCCGACACGAACGGCATTTCGGGCATGGAAAAGGCTCTGGACGGCAAATTGGGCAAAGAACTCAAAAACGTGCGTCTGACGGTGGACATGGGCGTGCAGGATTCCGTGCGCACGATTTTGCAAAAGAAGATGGCGCAGACGAAAGCGCAGGGAGCCTCCGCGATTTTGATGAACGCGAAAACGGCGGAAATCATCGCCATGGTCACCCTGCCCGATTTCGACCCGAACCTGCCCCTGTCCGCCACGAACAAAGAGGAATTGAACGCGGCGACAAAGGGCGTGTACGAATTCGGGTCGGTCATGAAATTGTTTAACGCGGCGATCGGGCTGGAAACGAAAAAAGCGAAACTGTCCGACACCTTTGATTCGTCCCAGCCGATTCATCTGGCGAAATTCACGATTTCCGACGACGAACACGCGCGGGGCATTTTGACCCTGCCCGACGTGCTGATTCGCTCCTCGAACGTCGGATCGGCGACCATCGCGCTGAACGTCGGCGAGGAAAAACAGCGCGAATATCTGGAAAAATTTGGCTTTTTAAATCCCCTGTCCGTCGAATTGCCCGAAAAAGGCAAGCCGCTTTTCCCCAAACGCAGAGGCTCGACGGAAGTGGCGACCGCGTCCTACGGGTACGGGATATCCGTCACGCAACTGCACGTCGTCGCGGCGGCGGCGGCTCTGGTCAACGGCGGAACGTACCGAACGCCGCGCTTTTTCATTGACGCGAACGAAAACGAAGCGGACGCGAAAAAAATCATTTCTAAAAAGACATCGGACAAAATCCGTGCTATGATGCGCATGGTCGTTTTGAAAGGAACGGGCAGACGCGCGAATGTCGCCGGATACGAAGTCGGCGGCAAGACCGGTTCCGCCCGCAAGCGCGTGAACGGGAAATACGCCAAAAACCTTGTCATCACATCGTTTCTTTCCGCTTTTCCCATGGATGATCCGGAATATGTGCTGATGGTGACGATCGACGCGCCGCAGCGCACCGCGGAAACGCAGAATCAGGTCAACGCGGCTTTCAACGTCGTGCCCGCCGCGAAAGAGATCATCGAAACCGTCGCGCCGCAGTTGAGAATCGTCCCGCGTCCTTACGAACCGACCCAAACCGCGCCCTATGTCCGACGCATCCTGTCTGAAAACTGATTAACGAGGTATTCCGTGCTGTTATCCGATTTGTTCAAAAAAGCCTCCCTGCCCGTCCCCGCCGCCGATGCCGACGTGACGGGTTTTTGCTGTGATTCGCGCAAAGCCGGTAAAGGCTTCGTCTTCGCCGCCGTTTCGGGCGTGAAACTGAACGGCGAGGATTTCATTCCCGACGCTTTGGCGAAAGGCGCGACCGTCGTCGTCGTGGACGAAAAATCGACTTTCGACACGGACAAGGCGATTGTCGCGCGCGTGCCGGATATGCGTCTGGCGGTGTCGGAACTGGCGGCGGCTTTTTATCACGAACAGCCCGAAACCGTCGTCGCGGTGACGGGGACGAACGGCAAGACCTCGACGGCGAATTTCGTGCGCCAGATTTTTGAAATGCTCGGCAGTGCGTCCGCCAGCGTCGGCACACTGGGCGTTCTGACGAAAGACGGCGTGAAATACGGCTCTTTGACAACGCCCGACGCCGTGACTTTGCACACGATTTTCGACGATTTGGCGAAATCCGGCGTCACGAAAGCGGCGATGGAAGCGTCTTCGCACGGGCTCGACCAGCACCGTTTGGACAACGTGCGCTTGACGGCGGCGGGATTTACGAACATCACGCGCGACCACTTGGATTATCACAAAACAATGGAAAACTATCTGCAAGCCAAACTCAAACTGTTCGACTTGCCCCTGTCGTCGAAAACCGTTGTTTTGAACGCCGACATTCCCGAATTCGACCGCATTAAAAATTATTGCGAAGCCAAAGGGCTGAAAGTCATTGATTACGGGCGCAAGGCGAAAGTCATCCGCATCGACGGCGAAGAATTGGACATTAAAGGGCAGACGCTGCACTTGTCGCTGAACGGCGTGAAAAAGACCGTCCGTCTGCATCTGGCGGGCGCGTTTCAGGCGATGAACGCTCTGTGCGCTTTGGGATTGGTCGCGGCGTCGGGCGAAGACATGATGAAAGCCGCCGACTGCCTTGAAAAATTGCAGGGCACGCGCGGACGTTTGGAACACGTCGCGGACAGACGCAACGGCGCGTGCGTTTACGTCGATTACGCGCACACGCCCGACGGATTGGAAACCGTTTTGAAAGCCTTGCGGGTGCATACGAAAAACAAATTGCACGTCGTGTTCGGATGCGGCGGCGACCGCGACACCGGCAAGCGCGCCATTATGGGCGAAATCGCCGACAAACTGGCGGACGTCGTGTACGTTACGGACGACAATCCGCGCACGGAAGCCCCCCTGCCCATTCGCCGCGCGATTTTGAACGCCTGCCCGAAAGGGTTTGACGGCGGGCATCGCGCTTTGGCGATTAAAACCGCCGTCGCGGGCTTGAAAGAGGGCGACATTCTGGTCATTGCGGGCAAAGGACACGAAACGGGACAACTGATTCAAGGCGTGATGCACCCGTTCGACGACCGCGAGGAAGCGATTAAAGCCGTCGCCGAAGCGGACGCGCCGCTGTACGCGAAAGGCGAAATCGCGAAAGCGGTTCATTCGTCAAGCAGAGGCGATTTCGACGTTTACGGCGTGTCGATCGACACGCGCACGATTGAAAAAGGCGATTTGTACGTCGCGCTGATCGGCGAACGCTTGGACGGTCACGCTTTTGCGCAAAAAGCGATTGAAAACGGCGCGGCAGGCGTTCTGGTGTCCGTCATGCAGGACGGCGTCGCCCCCGAAAAGCAGATTCTGGTCGCCGACACGACGCAGGCTTTGCGCGATTTGGCGGTTTACGCCCGCGCGCGCTTTAAGGGCAAAACGATTTGCGTGACGGGCAGTTCGGGCAAGACAAGCACGAAAGAAATGCTCCGCTACGCCCTGACGCCGCTCGGCAAAACGTTTGCAACGGCGGGCAATTTGAACAATCAGACGGGCGTGCCGCTGACGTTGGCGCGTCTGCCGCAAAACGCGGATTTCGCCGTCATTGAAACGGGCATGAACCACGCGGGCGAACTGACGGATTTGTCGTCGCTGACCCGTCCGGACGCCGCGATTGTAACAATGGTCGGTGCGGCGCATTGCGAATTTTTCAAAACGCCGCGGGACACCGCGCGCGCCAAAGCGGAACTGTTTTCGCACATGAACAAGAACGGAATCGCCGTTTTGAACAAAGACAACGACCAGTACGATTTCCTGAAAGAACAGGCGATTGCGTACGGCGTTAAAAAATTCCTTTCGTTCGGGTCGAACGCCGGTTGCGACTTGATTTTGAAAGATTACGCCAACGGCACGGTTTTTGCGGTTGCCGGCGGCAAAGAGATATCTTACGCGCTGAAACCGCAAGGGCGGCATCAGGCATTGAACAGCCTTGCCGTTTTGGGCGTCGTCGAAGCGTTCGGCTTGTCCGTCGAGGACGCCGCGTCGGGCGTCATGCAAACGCCGGCGGCGTCGGGACGAGGGGCGAAGCACACGGTCGCTCTTGCAAACGGCTCTTTCACCCTGATTGACGACGCGTACAACGCCAACCCCGATTCCATGAAAGCGTCTTTGGCTGTTCTGGGCGCGATGTGTCCCGAAGCGAACGGACGGCGCATCGCCGTTTTGGGCGATATGGGCGAATTGGGCGCGCAGGCGCAGGCGTTGCATTTGTCGCTGAAAGACGATTTAATCAACAACCGTATTGACAAATTCGTCGCGGTCGGCGAAAAAATGTCGGCATTGCACGACTCTTTGCCCGAATCCATGCGGGGAGGATGCGCGCAAAACGCGGAACAAGCCGCCGACCTGATTGCGAAAATCGTGCGCGCGGGCGATGTCGTTTCCGTCAAAGCCTCGCACTCCATGCATTTGGAAAAGATTGTCGAACGCTTTTTAAAGCCCTAATAACAACAGGATTGCCTTATGTTTTATTCTTTGCTTTATCCGCTGTCATCCGATTACAAATTCCTGAACGTCTTTCGCTACATCACGTTCCGCACGGGCGGCGCGATTTTCACCGCTCTGCTGATTTCGTTTTTAATCGGACCGAAAATCATCCGCTGGCTGAAATCGCATCAGGGAGAGGGACAGCCCATTCGCGAAGACGGACCGCAGTCGCACCTGTTGACGAAAAAGGGAACGCCCACAATGGGCGGGCTGATGATTCTGATCAGCATGGTGACGTCCTCGCTGCTGTGGGGCGATTTGTCGAACGTTTACCTGTGGGTCGTTCTGGGCACCGCCGTTTCGTTCGCGTTCATCGGCTTCATCGACGACTATTTGAAACTCAAACACCGGTCAAGCAACGCGTTGAGCGGCAAACTGCGTCTGTTTTTGGAATTTCTGTTCGCCGGAATCGCGGTTTACGTCGTGACGGTCAACACGGCGGGAAGCATGGCGACGACGCTGACGTTCCCGTTCTTTAAGAAACTGGCGTTCGATTTGTGCCTGTTTTACATTCCGTTCGCCATGTTCGTCGTCGTCGGCACCGCCAACGCGGTCAATCTGACGGACGGGCTGGACGGACTGACGATCATGCCGTCCATGATTGTGTCGCTGGTGTTCATGCTGATCGCGTATTTGTCGGGCAATGTGAATTTCGCGGCGTATCTGCAACTGCCGTATCTGGCGGGAACGGGCGAATTGAGCGTCTTTTGCGGGTCGCTGATCGGCGCGGGATTGGGCTTTTTGTGGTTCAACGCCCCGCCCGCCAAAGTCTTCATGGGCGACACGGGTTCGCTGTCCTTGGGCGGTTCGCTGGGCATTGTCGGCGTGATTACGAAGCACGAAATCGTACTGGCGATTGCGGGCGGTCTGTTCGTTTTGGAAACGCTGTCCGTCATTTTGCAGGTCGCGTCGTTCAAACTGCGCGGCAAACGCATTTTCAAAATGGCGCCGATTCATCATCATTTTGAAAAATTGGGCTGGACGGAATCGACGGTCGTCATCCGCTTTTGGATTATTTCCATGATTTTGGGACTGATTGCCCTGTCGTCGCTGAAACTGCGGTAAAAAACCATGAAATCGACTGTTGTATCCAGAACTGACGGCAGTATTTTCGGCAAATGGATGTGGACGGTCGACCGCTGGCTGTTGGGCATCATCTTGATTCTGGCGGCGTTCGGCATCGTCATGTCGTTTTCGTCCACGCGCGTCAACGCCGAACGGCTGGGATACGACACCTATCACTTTGTCGTGCGCCACGCCTTTTTTCTGGCTATCGCGCTGGTCGTCATGCTGATTGTGTCGATGCTGCGCCCGCGCACGATCAGACGCTTGGGCGTTCTGACGCTTTTGGGGTCGTTCGGCATGATGATGCTTCTGCCCTTTTTCGGCACGAACATCAAAGGCGGCACGCGCTGGATTTACCTGTTCGGCGTTTCGGTTCAGCCGTCCGAATTCGCCAAACCCGCGTTCGCCGTCGTCACCGCGTGGCTGATGTCGCTGGAATTGCAGGAAAAACGCTGGCGGGCGAAAGCGGCGGCGTGGGCGGTTTTCGCGATTTTGGCGGGAACGCTTCTTTCCCAGCCCGATGTCGGCATGACCCTGACCGTCAGCGCGATTTTCTTCGCCGAACTTTTCGTGTCCGGACTGTCGATGTTCTGGTGTTCCCTGCTGGGCTTCATCGGCATGGTTCTGCCCGTTCCCTTTTACTACACCCTGCCGCACTTTCGCGCGCGCATCGACAAGTTCATCAATCCGGAACAAAACGACACGTTCCAAATAAAAACCGCGATGGAAGCCTTTAAAAGCGGCGGATTTCTGGGCAGAGGTCCCGCCGAGGGCGTGGTGAAGAAAATTCTGCCCGACGCGCACACGGACTTTATTTTCGCCGTCATTGCGGAAGAATACGGCATTTTGATTTGTCTGGCGGTCGTCGCCCTGTTCGCCGTTTTCATCGTGCGCGGTCTTTTATTGGTGATGAAAGACAAAAATCCGTTTATACTGTACGCGGTCACGGGGCTGATGACGCAATTCGGCGTACAGGCGTTCGTCAACATCTCGTCCGCTTTGGGCATGATTCCCACAAAAGGCATGACCTTGCCGTTCATTTCGTACGGCGGGTCGTCGCTGGTGTCTTTGGGATTGGCGGCGGGCATGATTTTGGGCTTGACCAGATCTTCGCAAAGGAACGATTTATGAGCATGAAAAAATTTGTCGCGTTATCCGCCGGCGGTACGGGCGGACACGTCTTTCCCGCCGAAGCCCTTGCCAAAGGATTAAGCGCACAAGGCTACCGCATCGCGTTCGTCACGGACAGGCGCGGCGGGTCGTTTACCGACAAATTTCCCGACTGCACCGAATTGAAAGTCAACGCGAAAGGCTACGCGGGCAAGGGAATCGCCGCCAAAATCGCCGCGCTGATATCCTTGGGCGCCGGCGTTTTGCAATGCGCCGCCTTTTTCATTAAAAACCGCCCCGCCGCCGTCGTCGGTTTCGGCGGATACGCGGCTTTTCCCGCTTCCTGCGCCGCGATTTTGCTCCGCATCCCGCTGATTTTGCACGAACAGAACAGCGTGCTGGGCGGCGCGAACCGCGTGCTTGCCCCCTTTGCGACGCTGATTGCGACGTCGTTTGAAAAAGTCGCGAAAATCCCCGCGAAAACAAAGACGGTCTACACGGGTCTGCCTTTGCGCCCCGCGATTTTGGCGTTGAAAGACGCCCCCTACCCCGCTTTCGACAAGGAATTCAATCTGCTGATTATCGGCGGGTCGCAGGGGGCGAAAATCTTTTCCGACGTCATTCCGCAGGCGTTGAAATCCCTGCCCGACGACGTGCGCGCCGTTTTAAAAATCACACAGCAATGCCGCGCCGCCGATTTGGACAAAGTGAACGGGGCTTACGCGCAGTCCGGTTTGAAAGTCGAAACGGGCGCGTTCTTTACGGACATTCCCGACCGGCTGGCGAAAGCGCATCTGGTGCTGTGCCGCGCGGGAGCGTCGTCCATTGCGGAACTGGCGGCGGCGAAACGTCCGGCAATCATCGTGCCGATTTACCGCTCACCCGATTCGCACCAACTGCACAACGCCGAAGCGGTCGTCGCTTTAAAAGGCGCGTGGCTGTTGAAAGAACCCGATTTCACGCCGGAAAATTTGAAAAATTTAATTCTTGAATTGTTTAACGACAAAAAACGGCTTATAACAGCCGGAGAAAACATCGGCGGCTTCGGTCGCACCGACGCGGCGCGGCGGCTTGTCGATGCGGTCGTTCAAACAACGGAGGCTTAATTCATGAAAGACCTTCCTTTCAGCGTCGGCACCGTCCACATGGTCGGCATCGGCGGTTCGGGCATGAGTTGCATCGCCGAATTGATGCACAACGAAGGCTATGACGTGCAAGGGTCGGACATTGCGGAATCCGGCAACGTCAAACGTCTGCGCGCCTTGGGAATCCGCATCGTCATCGGACACAAGGCGGAAAACGTCGAAAACGCCGGCGTCGTCGTCGTGTCGTCCGCCATCGACGACAGAAACCCCGAAATCAAGGAAGCGCGCGACCGCCGTATTCCCGTCGTCAAGCGCGCGGAAATGCTGGCGGAACTGATGCGCCTGAAACAGTCGGTCGCGGTCGGCGGCACGCACGGCAAAACAACGACAACCTCCATGATTGCCGCCATTTTGAAAAAAGCGGGGCTCGACCCGACGGTCGCGAACGGCGGCATTATCAATTCCTACGGCACGAACGCCCATTTGGGACACGGCAGTTGGATGGTCGCGGAAGCCGACGAATCCGACGGCAGTTTCATCCGCCTGCCCGCTCTGGCGGTCGTCGTGACGAACATGGATCCCGAACATCTGAACTATTACGGCACATACGAACACATGAAAGACGCGTACCGCCAATTTGTCCAGAACATCCCCTTTTACGGCTTCGCGTGCCTGTGCGTTGATCATCCCGAAGTGCAAAATCTGGTGTCGCAAATCACCGACCGCAAAATCATCACCTACGGATTGACGCCGCAAGCCGAAGTCAGCGCGCAGAACATCCACGCCGAACCGGCGATGATTACGTTCGACGTGCAGGTGTCCGACAAATTCAACGGCGTGGGCAAGGAACGCTACATCAAAGGCTTCAAACTCCCGCTGTACGGGCTTCACAACGTCCAGAACGCTCTGGCGGCGATTGCGATTGCCGTGCATCTGGGGCTGGACGAACAGGCGATGCGCGACGCTCTGGCGGAATTTTCGGGCGTGAAAAGACGCTTTACGAAAACGGGCGAAAGCGACGGCGTGACGATTATCGACGATTACGGACACCACCCCGTCGAAATCGCGTCGGTGCTGAAAGCCGCCCGCGACGTCGTGAAACAGAAAATCGTCGCCGTGTGGCAACCGCACCGCTATTCGCGCGCGCACGATTTGTTCGAGCAATTCTGCACCTGCTTCAACGATGCGGATTGCGTCATTGTCGCGGACGTGTACGCGGCGGGCGAACAGGCGATCGACGGCATATCGAAAGAAACGCTTGCCGACGGGCTGAAAGCGCACGGACACCGCCACGTCGTCGTGCTTGACAACGAAAAGAATCTGCCCGAAATTATCAAAGATTTAACCGTTTCGGGCGATATTGTAATATGCTTGGGCGCGGGCAGCGTTTCCGCTTGGGCGAACGCCCTGCCCGAACAGTTGGACGGATTGACGAAAAAGACACAAAAAAATGCTCTCTTGGATACGAACGCTCTTTACTGAAAAATTCGACTTGAAACAGTCCATGCCGCTGTTGCGCGGCAAAATCGTCGAAGACGCGCCGCTTGCGAAAAAAACATGGCTGGGCGTCGGCGGTCCCGCGGAATTTCTGTACATTCCCGCGGACGAGGACGATTTGCACTATTTCCTGTCGACAAAGCCGAATCTGCCCCTGACCGTTCTGGGCGGCTGTTCCAACGTGCTGATTCGCGACGGCGGCATCCCCGGCGTCGTGCTGATGCTGGAAGACGGCTTTACCGGCGTCGAGGTCGAGGGACACTGCATCCGGTGCGGTGCGGCGGCGAAAAACATGGCGGTCGCGCAGGCGGCGTTGAACGCGGGACTGTCGGGCTTTGAATTTATGGCGGGCATTCCGGGAACAATCGGCGGCGCGTTGCGCATGAACGCGGGCGCGCACGGCAGAGCCATGCAGGACGTGACTTTGGAAATCGGCATCATCGACACGAACGGACGACGCTCCGCCGTCACCAAAAGCGAATTGGTGTTCGAGTATCGCAAAACCGCCCTGCCTGACAACTGGATTTTCACGAAAGCGCTGTTCAAAGGCGTTCCCGATTCCAAGGAAAACATCAAAAAGCGCATGGCGGACTACAAAGCCGCCCGCGAAAAAGCCCAGCCGCAAGGCGTGAAAACGGCGGGGTCGATGTTTAAAAATCCGGTCGGGCTGAAAGCGTGGGAATTGATCGACAAAGCCGGCTGCCGCGGGATGCGCTGCGGCGGGGCGATGGTCAGCGAAAAGCATTGCAATTTCTTTATCAACACGGGGGACGCAACGGCGAACGATTTGGAAACGCTGGCGCTTCAAGTGCAGAAAAAGGTTTACGACACGTCGCAAATTCAACTGGAATGGGAAGTGCGGCGCGTCGGCGTGAAAACAAAACGGTTCAGTTCTTTCGGGGGCAAATAAAATGAAAAAAGTGGCTGTGCTGGCAGGCGGCTGTTCCGCCGAGCGCGAAGTTTCCCTGTCAAGCGGCGCGGGCGTGCTGAAAGCCCTGAAAGACGCGGGATACGACGCTTTTCAGGTCGATATCGGTCATGACGTCGCCCCGTTCATCGACACGATGCGCAAGGAAAAGCCCGACGTCGTGTTCAACGCTTTGCACGGTATGTACGGCGAAGACGGATGCGTGCAGGGGCTTTTGGATTTGATGCAAATTCCGTACACGCACTCCGGACGGCTGGCGTCCGCTTTGGCGATGGACAAAGTGCGCGCGAAAGAAATGTTCAAAAGCGCGGAACTTGACGTTCCGAAAGGGCGGCGCATCACGAAAAAAGAGATTTTGAACGGCGAACTGACGGACGGCGCGTTCGTGCTGAAACCCGTGGAAAACGGCTCGTCGGTCGGTGTGCACATTTTCAAAGACGGTGCGACGGGCAATCCGTTTAAAAACAAGGTTTTCCCCTACGGCGACGACGAATCTTTGATGATTGAGGAATACATCGCCGGACGCGAAATGACCGTCGCGGTCATGGACACGCAGGCTCTGGGCGTTCTGGAAATCATCCCGACGGACAATTTTTACGATTACGAACACAAATACGCGGACGGCGGCGCGCGCCACATCGTCCCCGCGAACATTCCGCAAAAAGATTACGACTTGATGATGGAAATGGCTCTGAAAGCGCATCAGGTGCTGGGATGCCGCGGCATTTCGCGCTCCGATTTCCGCTACGACGACACGGTTTCGCCCGCGCGGTGCGTCATTTTGGAAACGAACACGCAACCGGGGATGACGCCGACGTCTTTGGTGCCGGACATCGCGCGCTACAAAGGCTTGTCGTATCAGGACATCGTCGTGTGGATGGTCGAACACGCTTCGTTCGACGCGTAACAAGGAGGCGCCGTGAAAAAACAGGATTCCGCTTCCCGCCGGATATGGACGCAGAACACGCTTTCCCGCTTGAAAAAAACGGCGGGCGCGGCGGCGGCTTTTTTCGTCGCAATCGGCGTCATCGTTCTGGCGAAATCGGACTTTTGCGCCGAAAAAAAGGAAACGCTGTCCTACCTGTTTCACGAAGCCACGCTGTCGCTTGATTTGCGGGTCGACCAGATTTTAGTCAAAGGGCGCAACCGCACGTCGCAGAAAAAACTGCTTGAAGCCCTGAACGCGCCCGTCGGCACGCCGATTTTGGCGCTGGACATTCACAAGGCGCACGCGAAAATCGCCGCAATGCCGTGGGTGAAATCCGTGCGCATCGAACGCCGTCTGCCGCACACGGTTTTCGTCGATTTGACCGAACGCGAACCGATTGCGGTCTGGCAGCACAAGGACGGCGGCAAAGAACTGTACACGCCGGTTGACTCGGACGGACGCACCGTCAACGCCAAAGTCAAAAATTTAAAGGATTTTCTGCTTGTCACGGGCAAAAACGCGCCGAAAAAGACTCCCGCCTTAATTCAATTTTTAAAGCAGGAACCCGTCTTGTACGCCCGCGTGCGCGCCGCGACGCTGATGAGCAACAGACGCTGGGACGTCACGCTGGACAGCGTTTCCGACGGCATCGTCGTCAAACTGCCCGAAAAATCGCCCGAAGCGGAATGGAGCCGTCTTCTGCGGCTGGACAAAACGCACGGATTGCTCAAACGCACGGTCACGATGATCGACCTGCGCTTTGCGGACAAGGTGATTGTGCGCTTTGACGAACCGAAAAAGAAGAAAAACGTGCCGTCGTCCATGGAAATCGACAAGAAAGCCGGCATTTAACCGGCGCGAAAGGAAGAATCGTGCAGGATTTCGCCAACAAAAACGGACTTTACGCGGTGCTTGACATCGGCACGTCGGGGACGCGCTGTCTGATTGCAAAAGTCGGCGAAAACGGCGAACCGACAATCGCCGGACACGGCATCGCGCTGTCGAAAGGCGTGAAAAACATGACGATCGTCAATCTGGCGGACGCGGGCAAAAGCATCGGCAAGGCGATGGACGACGCGGAGGGCGAAGCGGAGGCGGGAATTGAAAAAATCTTGTGCAACGCGGTCGTCGAACAAACGCAATCCGTCATCGTCAACGTGAAAATTCCGCTAAAAACGGGCGCGGTCACGCAAGCCGACCTGTCCGCCGTGCGCGACGCCGCTTTGGAAAAAATCGACTTTAAAGACAAGCAGGCTCTGCATTGCTTCCCTGTCGAATACGTCTTGGACGACAAGGCTTTTCACGGCGACGATTTTGAGCCCGAAGGACTGAACGGCGACACGTTCGGCATGGCGGTGCACGCCATTTTGTGCGAAAAAAATCCGTTGCGCACATTGCACAAGGCGATCGCGCAGGCGCATCTTGACTGCGCCGGCACGGTCAGTTCGCCCTACGCGGCGGGCTTGGCGTGTCTGACTCCCGACGAGGCGGAGCGCGGATGCTGTGTCGTGGATTTGGGCGCGGGGTCGACGGGAATCGCCGTGTTCAAAGGCTCTCAACTGATTTACGAAACGTCCCTGCCCGTCAACAGTTCGCACATTACGAACGACATTGCCGCATGGCTTCACGTTTCCAAAAAGGACGCGGAAATCATCAAATGCAAATACGGCGCGGCGCAGGCATCCGACGCGTTCGATTTGCAGGAAATCGACTACAAGCCGTTCGGCGACGAATACATGATTTCCCACACGCGCAAGGAATTGTGCGACGCGGTCATCCGCCCGCGCGTTGAAGAAATCTTCCGCTACGTCGCAAAAGCGTTGAAAAAAAGCGGCTTTGACAAGGCGTGCGGCGATTTCGTTCTGACCGGCGGCGGCTCGCAACTGCAATCAATTTTAAACGTCGCGGCGAAAGAATTGTCCCCGAACGTGCGGCTGGGCGTGCCGCTGAACGTTCACGACCCGAAACGCTTTGTCGAAAAAGCCGCCTATCCGCTTTTTACGGGCTGTTTCGGTTTGTTGCGCTACATTTTCAAAGAGCGGATGTACGCCACGTCCCACAAAAGCGACAATACCGTCAAACGCAATTCCGTTTCTAAAATTTTTCATTGGTTTTTAGAAAATTGTTAAAGGTTTGCATTGTATAAATGTAGGATACATTCAGACCATCATAAAGGATTTTGACGATGACACAGAACGACGAAACGCTTGAAATCACTCCCGAAAACACCGCGATTGCGCCGTTTGAACCCGCGTCAGCCGTCATGCCCCAACCTACGCCGGAGAAAGCCATGCCCCTAGATATCAGCGTTCCCAAACAACAGCCCGTCGTTCTGCTCGACCCGAAGATTACGGTAATCGGCGTGGGCGGCGGCGGCGGAAACGCCATTAACAACATGGTCGATTCCCAACTGGAAGGCATTACTTTCATCGCGTGCAACACGGACGCGCAGGCGCTGAACGTGTCGAAAGCCGACATCAAAATTCAAATCGGCATCGAAACGACAAAAGGTCAAGGCTCGGGCGCGCGCCCCGAAGTCGGCAAAGAATCCGCCGAAGAGGCTTTGGACGAAATCGAACGCGCTCTGGAAGACACGAATATGCTGTTCATCACCGCCGGCATGGGCGGCGGCACCGGCACGGGCGCGGCTCCGGTCATTGCGAAACTGGCGCAGGAAAAAGGCATTCTGACCGTCGGCGTCGTCACAAAACCTTTCGATTTCGAGGGCAAACGCCGCAAACAAATCGCCGAACAGGGCATCGAAGAACTCTCGCAGTACGTCGATACGCTGATTGTCATCAAAAACCAAAACCTGTTTATTGAAGCGACCGAAAAAACGACGTTCGCCGAAGCGTTCAAACGCGCCGACCAAGTGTTGCAGGAAGGCGTGCGCTCGATTACCGACTTGATTTTAATCCCCGGCATTTTGAATTTGGACTTCGCGGACATCCGCACAATCATGTCCGAAATGGGACGCGCCATGATGGGCACGGGTCAGGCGTCCGGCGAAAACCGCGCGCAAAAAGCCGCCGAAGCCGCCATTTCCAACCCGCTGCTTGAAAACACGTCGCTGATGGGTTCCAAAGGCATCCTGATCAACATTTCCGGCGGCGCGGATCTGGCGTTGTTTGAAGTGGACGAAGCCGTCGGCATCATTCGCGAACAGGTCGACCCCGACGCGAACATCATTTTCGGCGCCGCGCTGGACAACGCTCTGGAAGGCTTCATTCGCGTGTCGATTGTCGCCACCGGCATCCCCGCGCCCGAAGACGAAGCGAAATCGCCGCTGGTCGATCAGACGAACGTCGCTTTCCCGACGGGATTTTCCAGACCGAAACCCGCCGCGCAGAACGCCGATTACGCTCTTTTGAGAAAATCGCCCGAAGCGCCGCGCGCCGTCAAAGAACCTGAAATCGCGCCGCAGGAGCAAATCGAACAGCCGGCGCACGCGCCCTCTTACGTCGAGCCCGCTTATAAAGAACCCGCTTATCCGAGCGCGCCCGTCCGCCCGTTCGCGCCGACGCCCTCCTCCGCCATTCCGTCCATGCCGTCCGCGAAAGACCTGTTCGCCGGCATTTCAAGCGCGCCCGCCAAAAGCGAGCCGGAAGAACCGATGAGCGCCTTTGACTTTTCCGTGCCGAAAGGTCCTTTGTTCGCGCACGCCGAAACCGCCATGCAGGACGACCTGCCGTCGTTTGACGCGCCGGAAGAAAAACCGCAAGCCGATTTGTCCGCGCCCCAGCAGGATTTGTTCCCCGATTTGCCTGCCCCCGTCATTCCGGAAGCGGCGAGAACGGCTGAACACGAACATCCCCGCGCGACGCTGTGGCAGCGCGTCACGGCTTTCTCCCGCGGAGATTCCCGCGATGAAAAATCCGCGGAACCCGAAGACGAAGCCGCGCCCGAAGAATCGGACAATTTGGACATTCCCGCCTTTTTGCGCCGCTAACCTGTAACACTCCGTAACAAAGCGTGATTTGCCTTGCCGGAATAAAATTGCTACAAGGGAACTGACGTTACAACCGAGAAAGGTTCAGATATGGAACAGCAGAAAACTTTGAAATACGAAATATCCTGCGTCGGCGTCGGACTGCACTCCGGACAGAAAGTGTCCATGCGCTTCAAACCCGCGCCCGTCGACACCGGCATCGTGTTCCACCGCGTCGACGAAGCCGCGAAAGGCGCAATCATCCCCGCGCATCACGATTACGTCGTCGACACGCGGCTTTGCACCTGCGTCGGCAACAAGGACGGCGTGCGCGTGTCCACCATCGAACACTTGATGGCGGCAATTCACGCCAAAGGCATCAACAACATGATTATCGAAATCGACGCGGCGGAAGCGCCCATTATGGACGGGTCGGCGGCGCCTTTCATTTTCCTGTTCGAGTGCGCGGGCGTCAAGGAACAGCGCGCGCCTTTGAAAGCCATTCGCGTTTTGAAAAAAGTTACCGTGACCGACGGGGACAAGGAAGTGTCGCTTGAACCCTCGAAAAAAGGTCTGCAAATGCGCTTTGAAATCGACTTCCCCGACAAAGTCATCGGGCATGAGGTGCAGACGCTGGATTTCAACCTGATGAATTTCAAAACGATGTTTTCGCGCGCGCGCACGTTCGGCTTTTTGAAAGAAATCGAAATGTTGCGCTCCATGGGATTGGCGCGCGGCGGCTCGCTGGACAACGCCGTTTTGGTTGACGGCGACGCGATTGTGAATGAAGACGGCTTGCGCTATAAAGACGAATTCGTCCGCCACAAAATGCTGGACGCGGTCGGCGATTTGTACATGGCGGGTATGCCGCTGATCGCCTCTTTTTCGGGCAAACGGTCGGGGCATACGCAGACGAACGCCCTTTTGTCCGCGCTTTTCGCCGACAAGGACGCTTACGAAATCGTCGATTTGTCAAGCATTGAAGAAGAAGATGAAACGCTTGACCCCGATTTTCAGGTTTCCGCGTGACGCTAAACGTTTTTCTAAATTGAAGCGGGATGAAAATTCCCGCTTTTTTTGTATGCAAACAGCGTCGCGTCAGCGTTTTTCCAGCGTTTGCGTCAATTCCTTGCCCTGCGCGCGTTCGTCTTTGCGCATTTCCAAATGCGAAGACGCCATTTCCTGTTTTTGCGCGTTGTCCGGCAATGCGGACGGTTCCGTCGGCGCGACGACCTGCGCCTGTTTGTTCGGCGCGGGAATGTCGCTTTGCGCGTCGTCGCTTGAAAAATAATCTATCAGCGAACGCACCGCCCCCGGAGCAAGCGCGGACCAGCCTTTGATTGAAATGTCGGGCGAGGGCATCTTGCCCGTCACCTTGTACGTCGGCGCGAACAAACCGCCGCCCTTTTCCCCCGAAAACAGTTTGCCGATCAAGGGGATTTTGCCGAGCAGACTGTTAATCGTGTACAGCGGCACCAACGCGCCTTTGAAATTCACCGCGCCGTCCTTGCGGTTGTAATCGCCGCTTAACGTCACGCCCAGAGAGGGACCCGCGACAACGCCGTCTTTAACGGTCAGCCTGTCCGCCGTCAGCGTAAACGGCACGACGGAATGATTGAACAGCATCCCCTCGCCTTTCACGGTGTCGACGATGCCGCTCAACGACAGCATTTTCAAGAAAATCGGGCTGTTCGACAATCTGAATTCCGAAATTTTCATCACGGCGTCCAGCGTGTAGTCGATGTCGTTGTACACGCCTTTAACTTCGATGTTGCCGCCCTGCACGGAATCAATGTAATCCAGCGTGCGCAGGGTTTCGCCCGCGTCCGTCGAGCGCAGGGTCAGTTCGTACAATCCCTTTTGACCGGCGGGAACCATGTACACGTTCATCGGAATCGTCTTTTTGATAAACGTGCTTAAACGCAACTCGCGCCAGATTTCGTCGGCGTACACGAAATAAATGTCCGTGTTGTCCGCCACGCCGTCTTGGCTCAGCCAGACCTTGTCGACTTTCGCCGTCACGGTCACGCGCGGTTTTTTGCCGCCGTCCGCATCCGCGCCGCCGCCGATATCCTCCGGACGCAGATTTTGCGTGTCGGCGTACGGGTCTTTGTTGTGAATCATGTCCGCCAAATCAAGCGTTCTGCCCGTCAGCACGATGTTGATATCGCCCGCGCCGTCCTGCGACACGATGCCGTCGATGTCCGTGCGCCCCGTTTTCGCCTTGACCGCCAAGCCCGCGAAATCGCAATCTTCGTTCAGCATCAGCGTGCCGTCGATGCGGTTGCCCGAATCATCGACGACAAAAAACGAAGCGGGTTGCGGCTTGCCCTGATTGAACGGCAGGACGAAACGTCCCGTTCCGGCGGTTTCCGGCGGTTTGATCCACCCGATTTCATCCCAGTAGATTTTCAGGTTTTTCAAATTGAAATCGAACGAAAGCGTCGAATTATCCGCCCTGTCCTGCTCATAAAGCATACTTGTTTTCAACAAGCCGTCCATGGCGGGCGGCAGTAAAAGCCACGTTCCGTAATCGAAAAAGCGGCGCGTTTCGTTTTTCAGCGCGCTTTTCACGGCGATGCGCAATTTCGACGGGTCGTCGTCGATGAACGAACTGCGCACGTCGAACGTCGCGGGAGAGCCGTAAAACATCGCTTCGCCGGACAGGTTCAGCACATTGTCCGCCAGTGAAACGTTGACCGTCGCGCCCGACACGTCATAGCCCGCGAACACGTCTTTCATCGACGCGTTTTGAGCCGTGCCGCTCGCCCCGATTTTCACGGGGGCGTCGTCGAACGGCAAAACCAGACTGAAACTGCCCGTCAGCGTGCCGCCCGCGTTTTCGGGTTTCATGCCGACCAGCGTGATGTAATTCAAATACGGATAATTCAAAATGCGCAGAGCGTCGCGCACGCCGCCTTTCAAATTCAAATCCAGCGTCATGTAAGTGTGCGGCTTGTCCAAATCCAAAAAGCCGATGGTACCGGACGTAACGGCGACGCCGAACGTGCCGCCGCTTAAAATTTCGCCCTTGATGTCGTTGGTCGTGAACAAAAGCACGGCTTCGACGTTTTCGGCGGGCGGCATATCGTCAAGATACGTCACCGTCGCGCCCGTCAAATCGACGTGTCCGTCGACGAACGTGTTTTCCAGCCCCGCCCGTTCTTTCAGCCCCGCGAAACGCAATTCAAAATCGCTTTGCGTCACGACGCCTTTCGTGATGCGTTTCGTCACCCAGCCGTGTACGTCCTCTCCCGCACTTGCGGGCCAATAGTCGTGCAGATTGTCCAGCAAAACGTTTCGCGCGGACGCTTTGAACACGGCGTTGATCGTCTGCCAGTCGCCCGTTTCAAACGCTTTCGCCAATCCGGACACGTTGATCGAGCCGGACGCCCCCCCGCCGCTTTTCAAATCCAGCGCGAAGCGAGTGACGTCGAATTTATCGCCGCGATCGTACCAAACGGCATCCAGAGCGAACGCGCGCACGTCGTATTTGGCGACAACGGGCGCGGGCAAATCAAGCGCGCCGCTTTTCGCCGTCAGATGAAACTCGATTTTTTCCAGCGCGTTGAGCAGCGATTTTTTCGCGTTTTTTTTCAGCAGTTTCAAGTTAATGACGGCGTTTGTCGTCAGGCTGACCGGCACGGACACGTTTTTCAAAAAGGCGTAGTTGCCGACGATGTTCAGCGCGGAGGGCTTTAAATCCGCGACCGAAAGTTCAAGGTTCATTTTCGACGATTTGCGCCGCCAATGCGCGTTGAACGTCACGACCAGCGGCTTTGCATTGTTTTTCAGCGTCACGTCGCCGACAATGGCGTGCTTCAAAAGCGTGTGGCGGTACGTCAGGTTTGCTTTCGGGATTTCCCAGTTGACGTGATGATAGTCGTCCTGAATTAAAAAGCGGGCGTTTTTCAGCGACAGACGGCTTAAATCGTCTTCCATTTCCAAAAGGGAAACGATGAAATCCAGCGATACGGAATCCGATTTTTCGGCGGACGGTTCGCCGTCGCTTTTGCCGATGAGCGACGAGGACACGTTGCCGTTTTCATCGACGTTCAAACGCACGAACGGGTCGTAAACGGTGACGCTTCTGGGCGAAACGCGCCCGATTAAAAGCGCGCGCAAACTGAACGAAAGGGACAGTTTCGGCACGGACAGCACTTCCGCGCCGTCCTTGAACGCGGCTTTGAAATCCGTCGCTTCCAGTTCGACGGGCGAGGAAAACCGCCCCCACTTCAATTTTGCCGAACGAATGGAAATATCGACGTTGCGTTCGGGATTCGCCAAAAACTGCACAATGTGGGGAATGTAGCGGTCGATGTCGATCGGGGCTTTGTGCAAACGCCACAAAAACGCCCCCGCGCAAACGGCGAGAACGAAAACGAGCGCTTCAAAAAAACGGCAAAATATCTTGAAAATCTTGCGCAACCCGATAAAACCCCTTACTGTTGCAGACAGTATATTGTTTCACGACGGATTTTTCCACTCAAAGATGACCGGTATAGAACAAAATTTCATCTCTTTGCCGAACGAAAACGCCCTGCCCGCGCTTGAAAACGATTTTGCGCAGACGAACGGCGGCGACGAACGCGTTTTTGCCGAAAACGACTCGGCTTATGCGGCGGCGCGCGTGTTTTTGGCGGCGGTATCGTACAGCCCGTATCTGACGCGCCTGTTTTTACAGGATTTGCCTTTCGTGCGCGATTTGGCGCAAAACGGCTTTGACGCGACATTCGACGCGCTGTTGAAAGACTCGTTCAAGAAACTGTCGGCGTGCGGCGACAGGCAAGCCCTGTCCGACGGATTGCGCGTCATGAAAAAGCGCGTCGCCCTGCTGACCGGCATCGCCGACACGACGGGCGCGTGGGGATTGGAAAAAATTACGAAATCGCTGTCGCTGACCGCTTTGGCGGCGTTGCGCGCGGCGACGGCTCATCTTTTGCGCAAAGCGGTCGAAAAAGGCGATTTGAGCGTGCCGGACATTCAAAATCCGGAGAAAGATTGCGGCTTTTTCATTTTGGCAATGGGCAAACTCGGCGCGCGCGAACTCAATTATTCGTCCGACATTGATTTGATTTTCCTGTTCGACGCGGACAAGACGCAATACACGGGCAGACGCGACGTTACGTCGTTTTTCGTGAAATTCGGGCGGGAACTGGTCGCGCTGATGGAAGAACGCACGGACAAGGGATACGTTTTCCGCACGGATTTGCGCCTGCGCCCCGATCCCGCCTCCACGCCGATCGCGCTGTCAACGCAAGCCGCCGAAGCGTATTACGAGGGGTACGCGCAGAACTGGGAGCGCGCCGCATTCATCAAAGCCCGCGCCGTTGCGGGCGATTTGGACGCCGGACGCGCGTTTTTGAAAGACGTCACGCCGTTCGTGTGGCGGCGTTCGATTGATTTTTACGTTTTGGAGCAAATCCGCTCGATGAAATACGCGTCGGGCGCGAAAATCGCAAACGGCACGCCGCTGTTCGCGCACAACATCAAACTGGCGCAGGGCGGAATTCGCGAAATTGAATTTTTCACGCAACTGCAACAACTTTTGTGGGGCGGGCGGAGCGTCAAACTGCGCGCCAGAGGGACTCTCGCCGCGCTGAAATCTCTGGCGAACGCGGGCAGAATCTCGCCGGAACAGCGCGATTTTATGACGCGCGCCTACGTTTACCTGCGCACGCTGGAACACCGCTTGCAGATGCGCAACGACGAACAGACGCAGACTTTGCCCGAAACAAACGAAGAAATGCGCGATTTGGCGCGCTTTTGCGGCTTTGAAACGCAAGAGGAATTTGAAAAAACGACGCGCGCTTTTTTGACGGGCGTGCAGACGCTGTACGACGCCTTGTTCGCGGCGGAGGACGGAGCGGATAAAGACGGCGCGGCGCTGGTTTTCACGGGGACGGATTTGCCGGAAGAAACGAAAAGCGTTCTGCAAGCCGACGGTTTCACGCAGTTCGATTTCATCGCGGACACGGTGCGCGGCTGGCTGTCGGGCAGATACCGCTGTCTGCGTTCCGACAAGGCGCGCCTGCTTGTCGGCGGCTTGCTTCCCGTCATTTTCAAGGCTTTGTCAAAAACGAAATCGCCCGACGCCGCGTTCATGCATTTTGACGATTTTTTAAAGGGTCTGCCGTCCGGCGTGCAGTTGTTTTCACTGTTTCAATCCCGCCCCGCCCTGCTGGATTTGCTGGCGGAAATCATGGGGCAAGCGCCCGCTTTGGCGCGCGAATTGTCCGCCCGTCCCGAACTGTTCGACGCGTTTTTGGACGTTTCCTATTTTACAAATCCGCCCGACGAAGCGTCTTTGCAGGCGGATTTGAACGACGCGCTCGCCGCCGCGAACGGATTAGAGGACGTGTTGGACGCGTGCCGCCGGTTTGCGCGGGAAAAACGGTTTCAAGCCGCCGTTTTCTTTTTGCGCGATTTGACAAACGCGCGGCAAACGGGAGAAACGCTGTCCCTGATTGCCGATTTGACCATTCGCGCGGTCATCAAAGCCGTGAAAGAGGATTTCGCCGTGCGCTCCGGCACAATCGACAAAGCGCAGAGCGCGTTCATCCTGATGGGCAAAGCCGGCAGCCGCGAAATGAATTTCCTGTCCGATTTGGACATCCTGTTTTTGTACGACGCGCCCGAAAACGCGGTCAGCGACGGCAAATCGCCGCTCGCCCCGCCCGTTTATTTCGCAAGACTGGCGCAACGCATCGTCAACGCTTTGACGGCGAACACGGCGCAGGGCGTTTTGTGGCAGGTCGATATGCGTTTGCGCCCGTCGGGTTCCGCCGGTCCCGCCGCCACGTCTTTCGACGCTTTTCAACGCTATTACGAAAAAGACGCGTGGACGTGGGAATATCAGGCGTTGACGAAAGCCCGCGTCGTCGACGCCGATCCCGATTTGCAAAAGCGCGTCGAAGAACAAATATCCGCCGCTCTGCGCAAACCGCGCGACAAAGCGGCATTGGCGCAAGACATCAACGCGATGCGCGACAAAATGCTCGACGGCAAAAAAGCCCCGTCGCTCTGGGACGTCAAATCACGCGCGGGCGGCATGACGGACATTGAATTTGCGGCGCAGTACGTTCAACTGGCGTTTGCGCGCGAACATCCCGATTTGCTTGTCAAAAGCACGGCGGACGTATGGACGCGGGCGGAAAAGGACGGGCTTTGCGTCCCCGAAAAAGCCGCGATTTTGCGCGAACGCTACGAATTGTGGCTGGACATGACCGCCGTGTCGTCGCTTTGCCGCGATTTTGACACGACGGCGGAAAAATGCGCGGCGAGGCACGGTTGCGCCTCGCGTGAAGAATTTGAAAGAAAGTTTTTGCGTGAAGAACCGCATTTGCGCGCTCCCTACGGCGATTTAATCCGTCAGTAGTTTTCCGCCGCAATCTCATAATACGCCTGCGCGTGCAGACACGACGGGCAGATTTCCGGCGCGCTCAACCCTTCGTGAACGTAGCCGCAATGCCGGCAACGCCACAACTGCTTCGACGGACGCTTGAACACCTGCCCTTTTTCGATGTTTTCCAGCAATTTGCGGTAGCGGCGCGCGTGATATCTTTCGGCGACGGAAATGTAGCGATACATCGCGGCGATTTCGGGAAAGCCCTCGCGTTCGGCTTCGTCCGCCATTGCGGGATACATATCGTTAAATTCGTGTTCCTCGCCTTGCGCCGCCTGTTTCAAATTTTCCGGCGTGGTGGAAATTGTGCCGGCGGGGAACGGATAGTCGATTTGCACCTGTCCGCCCTCCAAATACTTGAACATACGTTCGGCGTGTTCCTTTTCCTGATCCGCCGTTTCGGTGAAAATGGCGGAAATCTGCTCGAATCCCTCTTTTTTCGCCACGCCCGCGTAATAGGTGTAGCGCATGCGCGCCTGACATTCGCCCGCAAAGGACGTCAGCAGATTTTTTTCCGTTTTTGTGCCTTTTACAGATTTCATAATTCGTTTTCTCCTTTTAAAAATGACGCGTCAGCGCGCCAACGGTCCCAGCAATATCGCGGCGTCGTCAATCGTCATCATGACCGAAATGCCGATGTCGCGCAGTTTCTTTTCGTCGATCAAACCGTTGTCTTTGACGGCGATCTTCACTTTGTCGGCGCGTTTTTCGGCGTGCAGGATGTTTTCCTTTCCGCCCAAAGCGCGCTTGATTTCATCGGGCAGAACGTCCTCCTCCGACGCTTGCGTTTGCGGCGGTTCGTCCGTCGCTTCGCACCCCGATTTCAGATAATTTTCCATGTCGGTTTTCAAATTTTCCGACTGCGTGCCGAACACCGCCTGCACCCCGTCGCCGATACGCATCACGCCCGACGCGCCCAAGGCTTTCAATTTCTCGTCGCTGGCTTTCGACGGGTCGAACAAAATCAGGCGCAGACGGGTGATGCACGCGTCCAGATTCTTGATGTTCGCCGCTCCGCCGAACGCGGCGACAAGCGCGGCGGCTTTTTTCATTTTGTCGTCCGCGTGCGCCGCCTCTTGCGGCGTTTGCCCCGCGTCGTCCTCGCGCCCCGGCGTTTTCATTTTAAAAACCGTAATGAAAAATCTGAACACGACGTAATAGACGACCGCATAAACGGGTCCCAGCACGAAAACCATCCACGGCTTCGTGTCCATGGCGTAGAACAGCGCGAAGTCGATGCCGCCCTGCGAAAAAGTGTATCCGACGTGCGCGCCCGTCAAATTCAGAACGGCGAACGCGGAACTGACCATGACGGCGTGAATGAAATACAGCATCGGCGCGACGAACAAAAACGTGAATTCCAAAGGCTCGGTAATGCCCGTCAGAAAAGCGGTCAGCGCGCCCGAAAACATCATGCCGCCGACTTTCGCGCGGTTTTCCGGCTTTGCCGTGTGGAAAATCGCCAACGCCGCCGCCGGCAGTCCGAACATCTTGATTAAAAAGCCGCCGCCCAAAATGCCCGCCGTCTTGTCGCCCGCGAAAAAGCGCGGAATGTCGCCCGTGACAATCTGTCCCGCCTTGTCCGTGAAACTGCCGATTTCAAAAAAGAACGGCACGTTCCAGATGTGATGCAGTCCGAACGGCAAAAGCAGTCTTTCGACAAAGCCGTACGTCGCGCCCGCGACCGCGGGGGAACTGTATGCCGCCCACATTGAAAATTTGTTGATTTGCTCCTGAATCGGCGGCCAGACAACGCTCAACGCGACTCCCAGCACGATCGCCGCCAGACTGGAAATAATCGGCACAAAGCGTTTGCCGGCAAAAAATCCCAAATACGCGGGCAGTTGAATCCGGTAGTATTTGCGATACAGCCATGCGGCGACCACGCCGACGAAAATGCCGCCGAACACGCCCGTTTGAATGGTTTGAATCCCGACGTTCGTCGACACGATTTTGCGCACGAACGCAATGTCGTATTCCATTGCCTGCGCCAAAACGCCCAGCGTTTCCTGTCCCGACGACACATGAAACCACAAAACGTCCGCCATGACGCCCGTCGTCGCCTGCATGACCAGAAATCCCGTCACCGCCGCCAAAGCCGCCACGCCGTCGTTGTCAGTCAATCCCAACGCCGTGCCAATGGCGAATATCAGCGGCAGATTGTCGAAAATGACGCTTCCGCTTTGACTCATGACTTGCGGAATCAGCGCGGGAATCCACGATATTTCCGCGTTCAAAAGCCCCGTACCGATGCCCAAAAGCAGCCCCGCGACAGGCAGAACGGCAACGGGCAGCATCAGCGCCTTGCCGATTTTTTGCAAAAAAGCGAATGCGGCTTTTCCCATTACAATTCTCCTTTTTCATCAATGCCGTTCAAGAAGTTCTGCGCCAAATCCCGCGCCTGACGCGCCGATTGCGCATTGACGGCGGCATTCGCCAGCATCTGACAGGCTTTGAAATCCAAACGGCGCACACATTCCTTCGTTTTGGCGACGGCGGGCACGGCGACGCTCAATTCGGAAACGCCCAAGCCGGTCAAAACGGGCACGGCAAGCGTGTCGGACGCCAGATTGCCGCAGACCGCCACGGGCTTGTGATATTTTTTCGCCCCGTCGCACGTCATTTTAATCAAGCGCAAAACGGCGGGATTGAAAGCGTCGGAAAGCGGCGCGACACGGCTGTCCGTCCGATCCGCCGCCGTCACATACTGCGACAAATCGTTCGTACCGACGGAAAAGAAATCGACGTGGGGCGCGAAAACGTCCGCCATCACCGCGACGGCGGGCACTTCGACCATAATGCCGACCTGCACGGCGGGCGCGTTCAATGCGGCGCGCTGTTCCTCGATGATTTTTTTCGCCGTCGCCAGTTCGTCAAGCACCGTCACCATCGGCAGCAAAATGCGCACGTCCGTTTTCCCCGCCGCGCTTAAAATCGCGCGAATCTGTCCGGCGAACAAATCCTGATTTTCAAAACTCAACCGGATGCCGCGCACGCTTAAAAACGGATTGTCCTGCTTGGGCATATCCAGATACGGCAAGGGCTTGTCTCCGCCCGCGTCCAGCGTGCGCACGACCAGAAACCTGCTTTTGCCCAAGCCGGTCGCAATTTCCGCGTAAACCGCCGCCTGCTCCGCTTCGTCGGGCGCGCCGGTGCGGTTGGCGAACAGAAATTCGGAACGCAAAAGACCGACCCCCGCCGCCCCCTGCGCTATCAGATTCTGCACTTCGCCCGCGCCGGAGATGTTCGCCGCCACCTCGATTGTCACGCCGTCAAGCGTTTTGGCGGGCAAACGGGCTTTTTTCAAGCGGCGTTCCTGCTTTTCGATTTCCTTGCGCCGCGCCGCCGCGACCGCCGCGCTTTCCTCTTTGCTCGGATTCAGGCGCAGTTCCCCTTTCACCGCGTCCAAAACGGCGGGCGTGCCGTCCGGAATATCCAGCACGTCCTCGCTTAATCCAACAATAGCCGGCATCGACAGAGCCCTCGCCAAAATCGCCGCGTGCGATGTCGCCCCGCCGCGCATGGTGCCGAAACCGGCTATTTTCCGTGTGTCCAGCCCCGCCGTTTGCGAGGGGGACAATTCCTTTGCTATTAAAATGGCGTTTTGCGGGTAATCGCGCGTGCTTTCCGTTTTGCCCAAAATGTGACGGATGACGCGCTTTTTCACATCGCGCAGATCGTTCGCCCTGCCCGCCAGCAACTTGTTTTTCATGCGCGCCAGTTTGTCCGCTTTCGCCCCGACGACGCGGTCGAACGCAAACGCCGCGCTTTTGCCCTTGCCGATCAGCGTTTCCGTGTCCTCGATCAATTCGGGGTCGTCCAGCAGTTCGATTTGCGCCAGAAAAACCGCCGCGTCCGCCTCGTTCGTCTTACGCGCCGTGTCGTCGTGCAGGCGCGTCAATTCCTCTTTGGCGGCTTTCAAAGACTTTTGCAGTTTGCCGTTTTCGCTTTGCGCGCCGTCGCCCGTTTCCACAATGTCGAATTTTTCGCGCGCCGCCTGCACAATGACGCCGACGGCAACGCCTTCGGACGCGCTCACACCCGTAAAAACGCCGCTTTCAACCGGCTTGCGCGCGTTGCGGTTCGCCGCTTCGGGTTCGGATGTTTCGGGAGCGGCGGCTTGCGGTTCAAGGGCTTGCGGTTCCTCCGTTTGCGGCGCGTTTTTCGCGTCCTCGCCCATGCCGTTCGACAAAAGCGGTATCAATTCCTCCAACGCTTCGACCGCGTCGCTTCCTCTGGCGTAAAGCGTCACCTCGTCGCCCTTTTTCAAATCCGCCCCCATCAGCGCGACAAGGCTTTTGACGTTCACCTGCCCCGCCGGACAGTTCAGCAGGATTTCGGAAGCGTATTTCTTCGCGGCGCTCGCCAAAACGGCGGCGGGACGCGCGTGAACGCCCGATTCGTTGACAATGCGGATATTCCACGATTTCGCCGTGTGAATTTCTTTTTCGCCGTTTGAGCGCGCCGATTTTTCTTCGGGCAGGGACAGTTCCAATATGACGTCCTGCGCCGATTTCACCCGCTTGTTGTCGAAAGCGCGGATGTTGTTCACTTTTTCGGGGTTCGTCACGACAATGACGCTCAACGAACTTTTCGCGTTTTTGCGAATGTAGTCCAAATCGAACTTAATCAGCGGATCGCCCTTTTTGACGCGCTGACCGCTTTTGACTTTGACGTCGAAACCCTTGCCGTTCAAACGCACGGTTTCCAAACCGATGTGAATCAGAATCGACACCCCCTGCGGCGTGGTCATCGTCAGCGCATGGTGCGATGAATGGATGTTGTCGATGACGGCGTCCGCGGGCGCGCACAACAAATCGGAATCCGGCTCGACGGCAATTCCGTCGCCGACCATTTTCTGCGCGAACACGTCGTCGGGGACTTGCGTGATGTCCAGCGTTTTGCCCGAAACGGGCGCGTAAATGAACACGGTTTGAATTTCAGACGGCATAATTGTTCTCCTTAACTGGTTCAAGGGTAAGGGAACAGGCTTTGAAAGCAAAGGCGCAAGAAGTTTATATCCGTTCGGTTTTTGTTGAAAATCCGCCCGTTACAAAAGATTTTTCTCATCCGAAAAGACAGGAAAAACAAACGCAAAAAAAGCGGCGACCGTTCAAGCCGCCGTTCTTTTTTCACGCGCGTCCGAGAATCATTCGGCGGCGGGAAAATTTAATTTTGTGTCAAAACGTAAAAAGCGGGAATTTTCATCCCGCTTTTCAAATGGTGTTTCAGGCGCGTTCCTGCGAAATGCCCAGCGCGCTTCTGTACGCGTCCAGCATGAATTCTTCGTATTCCAATTCCTGCGGGTCGTCTTCGTATTTTTTGCGAATCTGAATGATTTTCTTAATCGCTTTCGTGTCGAAGTTCGCGGCTTTTGCTTCGGCGTAAACTTCCTTGATGTCGTTGGCGATCGCTTTCTTTTCTTCTTCCAGACGTTCGATGCGTTCCACAAGCGAGCGCAGACGTTCGGGGTCGAAAGAACTGTTTTTGATTTCGTCAGCCATCAGATTTCTCCCTGTTCGACGGGAATGGTGCGCACTTCGTCAATGCGCGCCTCTTTCGCGATTTTCTTCAATTCGGCGTCCGTGCACAGTCCCAGTTTGACGGGATTGCGTTCTTTGATGGACGACATTTTCGGGTGCGTTTTGTTGCGAATGGAATTGACGACGCCGACCGTCGTGTGCACCAGTTTGCGAATGTGCGCGTCGGTCATGGCGGGGTGGTTTTTCAACAGCCACGCCACAGCGTCCCATTTGTCTTCCGTTTTGCCTTTCGGCGCTTTGGCGGCGGGTTCTTCCTTTTCGACCAACTGCAATTTGGCTTTCGGATCCTTTTCGCAGCGTTCGATTTCCTCTTTCGTCAGCTGACCGTTCAAAACGGGGTCGACCGCCATCAGCGACGAACTGCTGCTGCCGTCGGCGATCGCCTGCACTTCCAAAACGATCATGCCGCAAAAATCGGCAATCTGATTAAACGTCAAAGACGTGTTGTCAACCAGCCAAACGGCCGTGGCTTTCGGCATAAGCGGTAAAGACATGATTTATTTCATCCTTTAAGTTAAAAATCGGTGATTGAGATAACAATAGCGAAAACGTTTCGTCAGGTCAAAGCCTAAACGAAAAAAAATCGTTTTTTTTCATTCGCCGCAAAGCGCGGGGCGGATTTGCTCTTTTCACCGCAAAACGCGGGGCGGTCGCCCCAGTCGGAATACAGGTCAAGGGAGCGGATTTACTCTTTCGAGCCGTCGCGCGCGTCGGTCAGCATCAAATCGGCGGGCGCCTGTTCCGCGGGAATGGGATCGTCCGTGTGGCGACAGTTGCCTTCCAGATACGCGCCCGATTCCATTTCCAAATCTTCGTGCGTGACTTCGCCGACAACGCGCGCCGTTCCCGCCAGAAAGACCGAGCGGGCGCACAAATGACCGTCGATGCATCCGTACACGCGAATGGAGTCCGCCTGCACGGAGCCGTGAATTTGCGCATTGACGCCGACAATCAGCGTGCGGCAGCGGATGTCGCCTTCGACTTTGCCGTTGATTTGGATCTCGCCCGAACCGGTCAAATCTCCGACAATGGTTAAATCGGCGCTTAAAACGGACGGGGAAGCGTTCTTTTTTTCTTCGTTCAGGGTTTTCACGTCCCGATTGTTTTTATTTTTTGAAAACATTTTTACTCGCCTTGATAAATTTCATCGGATCCACGGGAGCGCCTTTGACGCGCACTTCGTAATGCAGATGCGGTCCGGTGCTTCGCCCCGTCGAACCGACGTTCCCTATTCTGTCGCCCTCGCGGACGGTTTCGCCCTTTTGAACGAAAATCTTGTCCATGTGGGCGTAGCGCGTTCTGAACCCCATGCCGTGATCAATTTCGACAATGTTGCCGTACCAGCCCCATTTGCCCGCGCGGGTCACTTTGCCGGGGGCGGTCGCGTACACGGGTTCGCCCGTCATGCCGCCCAAATCGACGGCTTCGTGTCGGGCGGGGGAATCCTGAAACGGATCTTGCCGCGCGCCGAACGACGACGTGACGCGGATGCGGTCGAGCGGCTTGCCGACGGGCAGAGCCTCCTCCAACGCGGTCAAATCATACCAACGGTTTAAACGCGTGTTCAAGCTGACCAAAGAGATATTCAGATTCTTGTGCTTCAAGTCGGGCATATGCGCGGGAATGAACGGTCCTCCGACCGCCGCGGATTGATTTTCGCGGCGCATTCTTTGCAAAAGGGAATCCATGTTCAGCCCCGCGTGCGCCAGTTGCGCGCGCACGTCCGTCAGCCGCGTTTCAATCTCGTTCATGCCGCCGTCCGCCAAATCGCCCATTTTCTGAAACACGAGCATCTGCGTGTCCTGCATATCGGAAATCAGCGTTTCCAAATCCGCCACGCGCTTGCGCAACTCCTCGTTTTCCGAAAGCATCAAATCGCGCTGTAAAACGGCTTTGTACAGCGGCGCGTCGCCGTTCGCAGACGCGTCTGCAAACAGGGATTCGTCCATTTTATCGCGGATTTGCGTCATTTCTTCGCGCAATTTTTCGTTTTGAGCCGCATACGCCGGCGCGTCGGCGTCAGCCGCGCCCTCCCCGTCCTGCGCCTGATTTCCGGTCATGGCTTGAAGCAATCCGGCGACGTGGTCGCGATACACGCCGACCTGCGCGGTCAAACGGTCGTAGGATTCCTGCAAAGCGGCGGCGCGGTCGTCGCTTTCCTGCACGCGCGGGGCGTACGTCACATAAAACAATGTGCTGAACGCGCTCCACCCGACAAACGCGGCGGCGCACAAAAGCAAAGAAAGTTGAGCCGGAAAATTCAAGCGGACAAAACGCGTCCTGCCGCCGTGACAAAGGATTAACTTGCGTTCGCTGAACGGATTTTTCAAAAACGTTGTTCCTTTTGCTTGCGGCTTTGCAAACATCGCGCGCCGCAAATGCCGTTGACACACCTACTTTCGTCGATTATACACGACAATACGAAAAGTTAAAGGATATTTATATGCGATACAAGACAAAATTTGCTTTTTTGATTGCGACGTGGTTCGGCGCGGGCAAATCGCCCAAAGCCCCCGGCACTTGCGGTTCTTTGGCGGCTCTGCCGTTCGCGTGGGCGATGATGACGTACGGCAATGTGTATGTTTTGCCGGTCGCCGCTTTCGCATTGTATTTCATCGGCGTTCTGGCTGCGGACGAAGTCATGGACGAAATGAAAGTCCACGACCCCGGCATGATTGTCGTCGACGAGGTTGTCGGTCAATGGATCGCGGTCAGCGTCGCGCCTTTGTCCCTGCCCGCCTACGCCGCGGGATTCGCGCTGTTCCGCCTGTTCGACATCACAAAGCCTTTGCTGGTCGGCTGGGCGGACAAAAAAGTCAAAGGCGGCACGGGCGTCATGCTTGACGACGTGTTCGCGGGCGTTTTTGCGGCGGCTTGCCTGTACGGACTGCTTTATTTCGTTCCGGCGATGCGTTAATACGCGAACAAATCGCCGTCCGCCAGCACGATTTTCAAATTCCACGTCGACGCGGCGGACGCGTCTTCGTTCATCAGCTGGATGTCAACGCTCTGCGCGCCGTTCGTCCCCGACCACTTCGCGTAATCGCCGGCAAAGCGCACCGACGCGGGTTCAGCGCCGTCCAGCGTGTCTTGATAGCGAAATCCCGCCGCTTTCAAAGAAGCGACGTAGGATTGCATTTCGGCGAGCGTCGCGCCTTTGACGAACACTTTCCACGTCGGGAATTTCTGCGCGTCGTAAGCCGTGCGCGTAATGCGTCCTTTGCCCGTGTAGGTCATGGCGGCGGAAATGAAATCAGCCGTCGGAAAGTTCATTTTCTTGCCGTCGCCGAAAGCGCACAGAGCCAAAAAAGCCGTCAGGACAAACGCCGTTTTTTTCATTTCAATCCCCTTTAAATCACATGAAATCCGCGCGAATCTGGTTCGACAGTTTCGCCGTGTAGCCGATAAAATCCGTCAGGAAATCGTGCAAAGAGCGTTCTTTCAGGATTTCTTCCAGCGACCCCGTGTGCAAAAACGCGTGTTCCTGCGACACCATGGTCAGCGACGGCGCGTCCGGCGTCAATTCGCTTAAACTGGTCGCGATTTCGTCGTACGAGTTGTGCAGGGAGCGCGGGAAAATCGGGCTGAAAATCAGCAACTGCGCGATTTTGTCGGCAGACAGTTCCGTTTTGTAAACCGCGCGGTACGCCTGCCACGCGCCCAAAGAGCGCAGAAGTTCGCCCCATTGGTAATAGTCGATCAAATCTTTGTCCGCGTCGTGTTCCAGCAAGATGTGATGCTTCATGTCCAAAATGCGCGCGGTGTTGTCGGCGCGTTCGACGAACGTCCCCAAGCGCGCGAATTGAAACGCCTCGTCCTTGACCATGCAGGAAACGGTCAGCCCGCGAAACAGTTCGGAGCGGTCTTTCAGCCACTCGAAAAAGTCGCGGAAGCCCTTGCGTTCCAGCAAATCAAGATACAAGCCCTGCATTTCGATCCACGTCGCGTTCAGGCTTTCGTACATTTCTTCGGGCAGCGTGTTGCGTTCGGAGCGTCCGTTTTCGCGCCCCGCTTTCCAGCACGAATAAATGCTAGACGGATTGTCGGCGTCGAAAATCATGAAATTCAGGACGTTTTTCGTCGTCAGTTCGTCGTACTTTTTCATAAAGGAATCGTATTGCCCCGACACGTTCAAAATCGCGTCCCAGCCCGCCGAAGCCCCCGGCAGTTGTTCCATGCGGTAGGCGGCTTCCAGCACGCTGACCTGATTCTGCGCGCGTTCGACCATGCGGGTCATCCAGTAAATGTTGTCGGCTGTGCGGCTTAACATGGCGATTCTCCTTACTTGCCCAAAACCCAAGTGTCTTTCGTGCCGCCGCCCTGCGACGAGTTCACGACCAGCGAGCCTTTGCGCATGGCGACGCGCGTCAAAGCCCCCGGAACGACGACGACCTTGTCCGCCCCCTGCATCAGCGCGTAGGGACGCAAATCGACGTGCGCGGGAGTCAGTCCGTCCTCGTGATACATCGGGCAGGACGACAGCGCGAGCGTCGGCTGGGCGATGTAGTTTTCCGGATGCGCCTTGATTTTCTCCCTGAACGTTTCGATTTGCTCTTTCGTCGATTTCGGTCCGACCAGCATACCGTATCCGCCCGAACCGTGCGTTTCCTTGACGACCAGTTCGTCCAGACGCTCCATGACGTACTTGTAATCGTCCTTTTGGGAAAGCGTGTAAGTGCGCACGTTCGACAAAATCGGCTTTTCGCCCAAATAAAATTCAATCATTTTAGGCACATAGGGATAAACCGACTTGTCGTCCGCAACGCCGTTGCCGACCGCGTTGACCAGCGTGACGTTCTTTTTCATCGCCGCGCGGAACAGCCCTTTGACGCCCAGCACGGAGTCTTTGCGGAACACTTCGGGGTCGAGGAACGCGTCGTCGATGCGCCGGTAGATGACGTCGACTTTCGCCGCGCCCTCAATCGTGCGCATATAAACGCAATCGTCGTCGTCCACGAACAAATCCTGCCCCTGCACCAGATCGACGCCCATTTCGTAAGCCAGAAAAGCGTGCTCGAAATACGCGCTGTTGTAAATGCCGGGGGTGAAAACGACGCATCTGGGCGTGTCCGACGAATGTTCGGGCGCGGCGAGCATCAGCGTCTTTTTAAGTTCCTGCGGGTAGTGGTTGACGGGCAGGACGGGGTACAGTTTGAACAATTCGGGAAACAGGCGCATCATCACTTCGCGGTTTTCCAGCATATAGGAAACGCCCGACGGCGTGCGCAGATTGTCTTCCAGTACGAAAAAGTCCTCGTCGCCCGTGCGCACGATGTCGATGCCGGAAATGTGGACGTGCACGTCGTTCGCGGGAATGAACCCCTCGACTTCGGGACGGTATTCCGTGTTTTTCAGCACCTTGTCCTCTGCAATGATTCCGGCGCGGATGATGTCGCGCGTCGTGTAAACGTCGTGGATGAAGCGGTTGAGAGCCTTGACGCGCTGACAGATGCCGGCGTTCAGTTTTTCCCAAGCGCGATGCGACACGATGCGGGGAATCGGGTCGAACGGAATCAGGCGTTCGACGCCCGTTTGCTCTCCGTACACGGCGAACGTGATTCCCATGCGGCGAAACAGGACGTCCGCCTGTTCGTTGCGCTGTCCCAAAATGCCGTCCGGCTGGCGTTTCAACCATTCCGTATATTTCTTGTACGCGTCGGAAACGTCGCCGCCGCGCGTTTTCATTTCGTCGTAGGAAACCGGAAGATATGTATCGAAAGCCTTGCTTTCGCCGTCGGATTTTGACACTTGCGTCACTCCTTTTCAGAAACAAAGTTCCTTATAAAAGTTCTTTTAAAACGTCTGCCTTATGTGGTAAGTGTAAATACGTTAATATACTATTTTGGCGTAAAAATGAACAAAAAACATAATGACAGGTGCCGCTGATGATTAAAAAAACGTTTTTCGGAGCGGGAATTGCGCTCCTTACGGGATGCACGCAGGTTTTAATTCCGCAGGGCGATGCCGAAATCGTCATGCAGCAGCCCGTCACGCGCGAAATTTTCGTCTGCATGGACACGGACGAGTCTTCCGCCGACGAATGCGCCTACGCCATGGAGAAAAAAGAGGGCTTCGTCCGCCTGAAAGACAAATCCGTCTTTACGGGAAAGGACGACATTCCCCGCCCCGATTCGTACCCCACGCGCCGCTTCCGCGAAGACCAGAACATTCCGCGCTGGTAAGGGGCGGTTATGGTTGCGCGCGTCGGCACGGTCGCTTTTCGCGGCATGGAAGTTTTACCGATCACCGTTGAGGTGCACGTCGCCAACGGTCTGCCCGCTTTTACCATCGTCGGACTGCCCGACAAGGCGGTCGCCGAAAGCAAGGAGCGCGTGCGCGCCGCTTTGCAGTCTTCCGGACTGTCCCTGCCCGCCAAGCGCATTACGGTCAACCTCGCCCCCGCCGACGTTTTAAAGGAAGGCTCGCATTTCGATTTGCCGATCGCTTTGGCTTTATTGTCCGCGTGCGGCGTTCTGCCGCAGGACGCGACGGACAATCTGACCGTCATGGGCGAATTGGGGCTTGACGGCAGATTGGCGGGAGTCGCGGGCGTTCTTCCCGCCGCCGTCGATTCCGCCGCGCGAAACACGGGATTCGTCTGCCCCGCCGTTCAGGGCGCAGAGGCTCGCTGGTCGGGAAACGGGCAGATTATCGCCGCCGAAAACCTGCTTGATTTAATCGCCTGCCTGTCCGGAAACGCGCCCGCCCCCGAAATTCAACCCGCGAACGTGGAGGAATATCAGGAATTTTTAGACCTGTCGGACATCAAGGGGCAGGAAAACGCCAAGCGCGTGCTGGAAATCGCCGCGGCGGGACGGCACAATCTGCTCATGTCGGGACCTCCCGGTTCGGGCAAATCGATGCTGGCGGCGCGTCTGCCTTCGATTATGCCCCCGATGAGCGCGAAAGAGATTTTGGAAACAAGTATGCTCCATTCCGTCGCCGGTCTGCTCAAAGAGGGGCGGCTGGTCACGCAAAGACCGTTCCGCGCGCCGCATCACAGCGCGTCGATGCCGGCTTTGACGGGCGGCGGGCAGAAAGCGAAACCGGGGGAGATTTCTCTGGCGCACAACGGCGTTTTGTTTCTGGACGAACTGCCCGAATTCCAGCGCGCGACGCTCGAAGCGCTCCGTCAGCCGCTGGAAACGGGGAAAATCTGCGTCGCCAGAGCGAACATTCACGTCGAATATCCCGCGTCGTTCCAACTGATTGCGGCGATGAATCCGTGCCGGTGCGGTTATCTGGGCATGGCGGGGCAGGAATGTTCTCGCGCACCGAGATGCGCCGAAGAATACCAATCGCGGCTGTCGGGTCCCCTGCTCGACCGCATTGATCTGCACATCGACGTGCCCGCCGCGGCGCCGTGGGAACTGGCGAAAGCGGCACGGGGCGAAAAATCGGAAACCGTCGGGGTGCGCGTCGCGGCGGCGTGGCAAATGCAGGCGGAACGCTACGACGGATACGGCATCACGCACAACGCGTTCGCTTCGGGCGCGATTATGGACGAAACGGCGCGCGTGTCCGAAAAAGCGCAAGCCCTGCTGATCGCCGCCGCCGAGAAAATGCGCCTGTCCGCGCGCGGCTACCACCGCATCCTGCGCGTTTCCCGCACGATCGCCGATTTGGCGCAATCCGCGACAATCCAGCCCGAACATTTGACCGAAGCGCTGTCCTACCGCCGCGTCTTGTACGGCAGGTCTTAACTTTTGCAAAAAACGGGTGTATCCTGTTTAAAAAACGAGGTTCGCATGGCATCCATACAACAAATCAACGACCCTTTGGTGCTTGTGGTTGACGACGACAGCCGCCTGCGCCGCCTGCTTCAAAAGTTCCTGAAAGAAAACGGCTTCATCGTTTTCACGGCGGCGGATTCGCAAGAGGCGGACGCGCTGATTTCATGGTTCGATTTCGATCTGATGGTCGTCGACATCATGATGCCGCGCGAAAACGGCATTGATTTCACGAAACGCCTGCGCGCGCAGGGCAGCGACGTCCCCGTTTTAATGCTGACGGCGATGGGCGCGGCGGACAATCGCATCACGGGACTGGAAGCCGGCGCGGACGATTATCTGTCAAAGCCGTTCGACCCGCGCGAACTGGTTTTGAGGCTGAACGGCATTTTGCGCCGCGTGATGAGCGCGCCGCCCGAAAAACAGCGCGTCGCCATCCGTTTCGGCAAAATGTCCTACGATTTGGATGAAAACGAATTGTACGAAAACGGCGAAAAAGTCAAACTGCCCGCCGCCGAAGCCGTGCTTCTGCGCTTGCTGGCGGAGCGCGCGGGGCAAGGCATTTCTCGCGAAGAACTGGCGGCGAAAACGGGCAACGAAACGAATCTGCGCACCGTCGACGTGCAAATCACGCGCCTGCGCCGCAAAATCGAACCCGACCTGTCGCGCCCGAAATACGTCCAAACCGTGCGCGGCAAGGGCTATTCCCTGATTCCCGACTGATTCCGCCCCTTGATTGAAAAAAGGACTTTTTGAATGTCGTTGAAAAGCGTTCTGAACAAAATCCGCCTGACCTGCCTGCCCCGCTCGCTGTGGTGGCGGTCGATGACGATCATGGTCGTCCCCGTCGTTTTGATTGAAATCGTCATCAGCGTCGTTTTCTTCGACACGCATTGGCAGAACGTCAGTCGCCGATTGGCTTTGGGCATCACGGACGACGTGTCCGCCGTCATCGAAATGAAAAAGGATTTGAAAAACAGCCCCGAAACGTTCGAAACGTTTCTTGAAACGCTGAATCGCAGCACGGGTCTTGATTTCGCCGTCCTGCCGCCTGCGCCTTACAAGCACATCCCTCTGACGAAGCAGACCGTGTGGAGAACCTCCGAACTGCGTACCGCGTTAAAGGATATGAAAATCCCGTTCACAATCTCCGACGTCGAGGAAATACACGGCATCCGCCTGATGTTCCACCTGAAAGACTTCACCTTGCAACTGACGATTCCGTACAAACGCTTTTTCAGTTCGACCGTGTACGTTTTCGCGCTGTGGACGCTGGCGACGACTCTGCTTGTCATGATTATCGCCGCGCTGTTCATGAAAAACCAAATCCGCCCGATCGTCCGTCTGGCGAAAGCGGCGGAATGTTTCGGCATGGGGCGCAACGTCGAAAAATTCAAGCCCGAAGGCGCGCTTGAAGTGCGGCAGGCGGCTTCGTCGTTCATTCAGATGCGCGACCGCATCCGCCGCTACATCGACGAACGCACGCGTATGCTCGCCGGCATTTCGCACGATTTGCGCACCCCGCTGACCCGTATGCGCTTGCAGTTGGCGATGATGGGCGACGACGAAAGCATCCGCGAACTGCTGAACGACGTCGAGGAAATGGAGCAAATGGTCAACGGCTATCTGTCTTTCATGAAAGGGCTGGAAACGGGCGAAGCGGTCGAAACGAACGTGTCCGTGCTGATCGCCGGACTGATTTCCGCCTACGGCAAAGCCGGCACGTCGCTGCGCCTTGCCGCCGAGCCGAACGTCATGCTGAACATCCGCGTCAACGACTTCAAACGCTGTCTGGGCAACATCCTGTCGAACGCCCTGCGCTTCGGCACGCAGATAGACATCTCGCTGACGCAAAAGGACAGATTCGTCGAAATCGTCATCGAAGACAACGGACCGGGAATTCCGAAAGAACGGCGCGAAGACGTGTTCAAAGCGTTTTTCCGGCTGGACGAATCGCGCAACAGCGAAACGGGCGGAGTCGGTCTGGGGCTGTCCATCGCGCGCGACATCGTTCTGGCGCACGGCGGCACGATTTCTCTGGACGATTCGCAACTGGGCGGCTTAAAGGCGGTGTTGCGCTTTCCCCGCTGAAACAGTCGGCTTTCACGCTTTAAAATATAAAAAATACCGTTTTAAAGACGAAAAAACTGTTTTTTGTTTTTAAATTGGCATACAATCTTTTGCGAAACTTTTTATGCCGGTCATCCGGTAACTCTAACAATGAAGGGTTTTCCATGAAAACGAATTATTCAAAAGAAAAAACCGAAAACGCCAAGTTGGTCGCATGGGTCGAAAAAATCGCCGATATGTGCCAGCCCGACGCGGTGTATTGGTGCGACGGTTCCAAAGAGGAATACGATTCTTTGTGCAAACTGCTGGTTGAAAAAGGCACGTTCATCAAATTGAACGAAGCCAAGCGCCCGAACAGTTATCTGGCGCGCTCCAACCCTGCGGACGTCGCCCGCGTGGAAGCCCGCACGTTCATTTGCTCGGAACGCGAAATCGACGCCGGTCCGACGAACAACTGGAAAAACCCCAAAGAAATGCGCGAAACGCTGACGAAACTGTACACGGGCTGTATGCACGGCCGCACAATGTACGTCATTCCGTTCTGCATGGGTCCGCTGGGTTCGCACATCTCCAAAATCGGCGTTGAAATCACCGACTCGCCGTACGTCGTCGTCAATATGGCGATTATGGCGCGCACGGGTCAGAAAGTGCTGAACATTTTGGGCAACGGCGAATTCGTGCCCTGCCTGCACTCCGTCGGCATGCCGCTGGACGACGGCAAAAAAGACGTCGCGTGGCCCTGCAACCCCGAAAACACCTACATCACGCACTTCCCCGAAACGCGCGAAATCATGTCGTTCGGTTCGGGCTACGGCGGAAACGCCCTGTTGGGTAAAAAATGTCTGGCTCTGCGCATCGCGACCGTTCAGGCGCGCGACGAAGGCTGGCTTGCCGAACATATGCTGATCGCCGGCATCGAAAATCCGGAAGGCGAAAAAACGTACATTGCGGCGGCGTTCCCGTCGGCTTGCGGCAAAACGAACCTCGCCATGCTGATTCCGCCCGAAACGTTCCGCAAAAAAGGCTGGAAAGTCTGGACGGTCGGCGACGACATCGCGTGGATTAAACCGTCCAAAGACGGCTATCTGCACGCCATCAACCCCGAAGCCGGCTTCTTCGGCGTCGCCCCCGGCACGTCCGAAAAGACGAACTACAACGCGATGCAGGCCTGCCGCGCCAACACGATCTTCACGAACGTGGCTTTGACCGACGACGGCGACGTGTGGTGGGAAGGCATGACGGACGAAAAGCCCGCGCACCTGATCGACTGGAAAGGCAACGACTGGACACCCGCAAGCGAAACGCCGGCGGCGCATCCGAACTCCCGCTTCACCGCGCCCGCGCGTCAATGCCCGACGATTGATCCGGAATGGGAAAATCCGGAAGGCGTGCCCGTTTCCGCGTTCATCTTCGGCGGGCGTCTGGCGCACAACACCCCGCTGGTTTACCAGTCGTTCAACTGGGCGCACGGCGTGTATCTGGCGGCGACGATGGGTTCCGAAAAGACTGCCGCGGCGGAAGGCGCCGGCGGAATCCGCCGCGACCCGTTCGCCATGCTGCCTTTCTGCGGCTACAACATGGCTGACTACTGGTCGCATTGGCTGGAAATGAAACGTCTGGTCAAACACGAACCGAAAATCTTCCGCGTCAACTGGTTCCGCAAAGACGATCAGGGACACTTCATGTGGCCCGGTTACGGCGACAATATGCGCGTGATTGAATGGATCATCAACCGCGTGCACAGCCGCGTCGGCGCGCAGGAAGGACCTTTGGGTCTGACGCCGTACTACGAAGATTTGGATCTGGAAGGTCTGAATTATTCGCGCGACGACTTCAACGCGCTGATGACCGTCGACACGGACGAAGCGCAGAAAGACGTTGAAGAACAGAAGAAATACTTCCGTCCGTTCAGCGACGAACAGCGTCTGCCGAAAGAATTTGTCGCGGAAATCAGCCTGTTGTCCTTGCGTTTGGAACGCGCGGACGACGTCTGGATGCCGTAATCTTTCAGACACAAAACAGAAAAAGGCGGGTTTTTCCCGCCTTTTTTTCTTGATTTTCCGTACCGGTTTTTAGGACAATGAATCACATTGATTTTAAAAGGACGCATTGCCATGATTCCCGAAGAAACGCCCGCCGTTCAGAATATCACGCCCGTTGAAACGCCCGCCGTTCCCGAAACGCCCGCCGCTCCGGTCGACGAACAACAATACGAATACGTCGAAGTTCCGGCGGATCAAGTTCCCGCGGACGCACAACAGTACGAATACGTCGAAGTTCCGGCGGATCAAGTTCCCGCGGACGCACAACAGTACGAGTACGTCGAAGTTCCGGCGGATCAAGTTCCCGCGGACGCACAACAGTACGAGTACGTCGAAGTTCCGGCGGATCAAGTTCCCGCGGACGCGCAACAGTACGAGTACGTCGAAGTTCCGGCGGATCAGGCGATGCAGGATTTCGGCGTGGAAAAACTTGACGAATTGGGAGAAACGCCGACGGTTGAAAATGTAACGCCCGCTCCGGCGACAACGGTTGAAAACATTACTCCCGCCGAAACGGTTGCAGAGCCTGAAACGGTCGCTCCGTCTGCGGAAACGTATGATTTCGCGTCGCTGGAAATGCCTGAAACCGCCGCTCCGGTCGCTCCGGAAGTCGCGGTCGAAGACATAACCCCCGTCGAAACAATCCCCGAACCTGATGTTGCCGCTCCGGCAGTCGCACCCGTCGAAACGGTTGCAGAACCTGAAACGGTCGTTCCGCCCGCGGCGGCGGACGCTCCGGCGGCGACATTGCAGGAAACGCTGGAAACACCGGAAACGGAAACGGTGATTGACGGCGGCGCACAGTCGCTGACTCCGGAAGATAAAATCTACTCCGCAGAGGAATTGGAAACGCCCGAAGTTGAAAACATCACCCCTGTCGAAACGGTTGCCGAACCTGATGTTGCCGCTTCCGTTGAAACGGTTGCAGAGCCTGAAACGGTCGCTCCGCCCGCGGCGGTCGCCGTGCCCGCGGCACCGGCGGCGGCACAAATTGCGGAAGAAACGCAAGAAGAATTGGATCCGCCGGAAATATCCGACACGTTAAGCGCACCCGCGCCGGACGTTGAGGCGGCGGCGATGCAGGAAACCGCCGATATGACGCAACAGGCGGAAACCGCGCAGGAAGTTCTTGCCGGAGAAACGGCGGAAGTCGAGAACGTCCCCCCCGCAGAAACGGTTGCAGAGCTTGACGTTGCCACTCCCGTCGAAACAGCCCCCGAACCCGAAACGGTCGCACCCGCCGAAGCAATCCCCGAGCCTGACGTTGCCGCTCCCGTCGAAACGGTTGCAGAACCTGAAACGGTCGTTCCGCCCGCGGCATCGGTCGTACCGGACGCTCCGGTCGCACCGGCGGCACAGGAAGGATTTGTGTTCAAGGATGGCGACGGGCAAAAATCGTTTACGGCGGAAAGCGCGGCGCAGAGCGTCACAATCGACACGGCGGATTTGTCGCGCTGGATGATTGTGCTGAACCAGATTTCCGTTTCGCCCGTTGAAGCGGCGGCGGGACAGCAAATCGAACTGTCGCCCGATATGTATTGTCAGGGGCAGTTGATTGGCGCGACGGGCGACGTCATGCCTTTCGCGAACATGGCGAACGTCCCCGTTCCCGAATTTTCGCCCGATCCCGTGCAGAGTGCGACGCTGTTTTTCAGCGGCGTCAGCATTATTCCGCTGGCGAATCAGGGCGGCGTGACAATGGATTTGGGCGGCGCGAACGGCGTTGTCGTCAACACGAACGGCGATATGCTTTATTTCGCGAACCTGTCCGCGCTGACGCTGATTGAAACGCCCGCGCCCGTTGCAGAAACGACCGCGCCCGCGACAACGAACGCATCGGTCGCACCGGACGCTCCGCCCGCGACGGTCGCAGTGTCCGCGGCACCGGCGGCAACGATACCCGCATACGCGTTTGCGCCCGTCCCCGCGCCCTTGAACGATGCCGTTGTTTTTTCGGCGGATTCGGAATCCGCGCAGGTTGACGGCAACGACGGCAAGCCGCACATTCTGGTCAAAGCGAACGACCGCCTGCTCGGCTGGCACGTCGATTTCGCGGCGGCGGGACGCATGAGTCTGGCGGACGTCAAGGCGTATCAGGCGGCGCACGGCGATTTGCCCGAACACGACGGCGTTTTGACATTCAAGGACAAATCGCTGACGTTCAAAAACATCTTGTCGATACGCGTTTTTGAAACGCCCGCCTATTGCGGATACGGCATCGCGCCGGCGGTTTAAACCGGATTTTGACAATGAAAAACCCGCTTGGTTCAAAAGCGGGTTTTTTATTTAAAAATCGTATTGCAGACCGAACGTGAACGTGTGATTCATCAAATCCGTTTTGAGTTTTCCGTCGTAGCGGGCGGTCAAATCCACCTTGTCCGCCAAACGCAAAGTCAAGCCCAAAGCCGCTTCCACGCCCAAACGTTTCAGCCGCTTCGCTTCGACGGCATAGCCCGCGCCGTTTGGCAAAAAGACGAAAACGGCGTCGGAATCGCGCACGAAATCATAGGTGAAAGCCCAGTCGAACGCGGGGCGGAAAGCCGTGTTTTCGCTTAATTGATACGATTTTTGCGCCGTCATCGCAATGACGCCCGTCAGCGTGTCGGCGGTCGTTTCGCCGTCTTTTTTCCGCCCGTAATGCGCGCCGCGAAAGCCCCACAAAGTCGCCGAATTTTCAAACTGCACACCGCTCAACACTTCGCCCGCCGCGAATCTTTCGTCAAAGCGCACGGGAGAAACGGCGAAAGAGCGTTCGGTCGTCTTGCCGAAGCCGTAAGAAGCGGAAGCGCGCAAAAACCAGTCGTTCGGACGGAACTCGCCCGCCAGAAAAAACGTGTCGGAGCGTCCTTTTTGCGACGCGCCGCCGACCGCGTGCAGCGACGTGTCCGCGCGCGTGTACGCCAGTTTTAAAGCAAGGGTTTCGCTTGCTTTCGCGTCAAGCGCGACGACGTATCCTTTTGTTTGCGCGTGAAAGCCGCTTTGATCCGCGCGCGATTCCAAATCGACCGTGTTGTACAGCCCGTCGACGCGCAAACCGGCGGATTGCGCCGAAGCGGGAAAGGATGCGGATAAAGCCAGCGCCGCGCCGCACGCGATTTTCAAATATGTTTTCATTTGCCCTCGACCATTTGCAAAAAATCAACCGCCGCGCGCCCGTATGTGCGGGAATCCGACAGCGCAAAGCACGCGGGATACGTCAATTTTTCATCTTTTTCCCGCTCGACGACGCACAGCGTTTGCGCGCCGATGAAGCCTTTTTCAATCAGCGCCGCCAACGCCCGCTCCGTCAAATGCCGCTTGTACGGCGCGTCCGAAAAGATGATATCACACGGCGCGTCAATGGTGAAAGATGAGAAAACGTCGCCCTCGAAGTGCAAAACAGCCCCCGCGTCAAGCGCGAATTGCGCGTTTTTTTTCAGACAGGCGGCGGCGGCGGCGTTGTTTTCCATAAAGACGGCGAAACGCGCGCCCCGCGACACCGCTTCCAGCCCCATTGCGCCCGATCCGGCGAAAACGTCGGCGACGCGGACGCTTTCCCATGAAACTCCCGCGCGGCGCAAACGCGAATCCACGATGTTGAAGACGCTTTCCCGCACGCGATCCGCCGTCGGACGAGTCGTTAGAACGTCGGGGGCGAGAAGCGTCCTGCCGCGATATTTTCCGGCGACAATCCGCATCAGTTTTCTTTCTTTTTCTTGGCGAACGTGTGTTTCGGCGCCGCGTCGAACGCGAATTTGCCGCCGATTTGCTCTTTCAGCATCTTGCCGCTGATTTCGTCCGCCGCGCCGACTTCCAGTTTGCCCAGTTGGAACGGTCCGTAGGAAACGCGAATCAGGCGCGTGACCGCAAAGCCCAGATAATCCATCAGGCGACGGATTTCCCTGTTTTTGCCCTCCGTCAGCGACACGGTCAGCCATTGGTTCGAGCCTTGATCCTTGTCGACGACGACCTGCACGCCCTTGTATTTCACGCCTTCGACATCCACGCCGGTGTTCAGGGACGCGATCTGTTCGGGCGTGATTTTGCCGTGAATACGCACGCGGTAGCGGCGCACCCAATTCGACGACGGCATTTCCATCTGGCGCGCGAAAGCCCCGTCGTTCGTCAGCAAAAGCAAGCCTTCGGAATTCAAATCCAGTCGTCCGACGGATACGACGCGCGGCAGAGTGTCGGGCAAAGCGTCGAACACGGTTTTGCGCCCTTTTTCGTCCTTGTGGCTGACGACCAGCCCCGCGGGTTTGTGATACCGCCACACGCGCGTTTGCTCTTTGACGGGAAGCGGCTTGCCGTCCACGCAAATCGCGTCGTTCGCGCCGACCGTGCAGGCGGGCGACGTCAGCACTTTGCCGTTCAGCGTCACGCGTCCGTCGGCGATGTAGCGTTCTGCGTCGCGGCGGGAGCATACGCCCGCGCGGGCGATGACTTTGGCGATGCGCTGCGGTTTTTCCGCTGAATTTTCTTTATTTTCGACCATGATTTTTTCCAATTTACAGTTGACGCACGTCCGGCTGTTCCACCGACGCGCTGTAAGCGGGGAGCGTTTTCACGAAAACGTCCGCCTGTTCCAAAATGTTCGCCGCCGTGTTCGAGTACGGCGCGGCGACGGTGTGCAGAGCCGATTCCTGTTCGATTTGCGCCACGCCCGCGACGTCGTAAGCCGCCTGCGCGACGGGGGAGAAATCGGCGGACACGGCGTCGCTTGTCCCCGATTGCGCGGACAGGTGCGCGACGTTCATGTACTTCGCCATGACTTTGTCGTCGTCCAGATTCACGCCCTCGCCCGATAAAATGCTGTCCAAGTCCAGACTGTCCGCCAGTTTCGGCACGGGCGCGGCGGCTTCGGCGTATTCGTCCTGCACGCGCAACTGCGGCGCGCTGACGACGACGTTTGATTTGCGGGCGGCGAAATCCTTTTGCACCGGATTTTTTTCCAGCCACGATTTCAGCGATTTCGGCAATTTGGCGAAGCGGTTGATTTTGTCTTGAAAGATGTTCGTCAATTCGCGGCGCACTTCGCGCACGGTGCGCATTTTCCCGCCTTTTTTGAAAAAGATCGGGGGATTGGCTTCGGCGGCGTCGGGAAACAAATCCGCCGCCAGTTTGTTCGGCGTGAACTTGTCCGCGCGCAAAAGCAGAACCGCGCCCGACGGTCCCATGAAATGCGCGATGTACAAATCGGCGGAGGAGATTTCCCCGCGCACCTGATCTTGCAGGATTTTCTTGTTGCTTTTCGCGTATTCCGCCGCCAGAAAAGCGGAAATGCGGGGCGAGCGGCGCAGCGCCAGTATCGTTTCTTTCGTCTTGGCGTCGGTCACGCGGTAGCGTCCGCGGCTGTCGCGGTAGATTTTGCCCGCCAGATTCGCGTATCCGTACTTCGCGCCGTGCTGTTTCATTTGCTGCAACCACGTTTCCGCCGTGAACTGATACAGTCCCTCGGCGCTGGAACGTTCGGCGGACGCGTCCGAAATGAAGCGGCTTTCGTGTCCAGCTTTGGCGATCATGTATTCAAAACTGACGCCGCTGATTTCACTGGCGTCGCGAATATAGCGCACGACGGAGCGTTCGACCCTGAACCCGCCGATTTTATAAACGACATCATCCGCGACGTTTGCGTCCAAACTCATTTTGCGTCCTTTTTCAAAAGCATTTGAGTATATCGCAAAGCGGCGGGGCAATCCATCTTTTCTTTCATCTTTTTCTTGACTTGGCGCGCGGGGCGGATACTCTTAATTCATGGACAGTTTTTTGAATGAAATCGTAGGCAAATCGCTGGAAAAAGCGGCTTTGGCGGGCGATGCGGGCGAAATCCCCGTCGCCGCCGCCGTTTTCATTCCCGAACAAAAGCGGCTGGTCAGCCTGTGCGCCAACCGGTCGCGGCGGGACAAAGATCCCAGCGCGCACGCCGAGATTCTCGCCATTCGCGAAGCCTGCCGGATTTTAAACGCCGCGCGGCTGGACGGATGCGATTTGTACGTCACGCTTGAACCCTGCCCCATGTGCGCCGCCGCCATCGGCTTTGCGCACGTCCGCCGGCTGTATTTCGGCGCGTACGACGTGAAAAGCGGCGGTGTGGAGCACGGACCTCAAATCTACCGCGCGCCGTCCTGCCATTACGCGCCCGAAGTGTACGGCGGCATCGGTCAGACAAAGGCGGGCGATCTTTTGAAAACGTTTTTCTCTCAATTAAGGCGGGACGACGCATGACGACGAAACCTTTGTTCGCAACCGGAGAATTCATCAAAAGCGACGGCTTGTTTCCCGCCGAATCCCCCGCGCCGTCAAACGAGCCGATGAGCGTGTCCGCCCTGTCGAACGCCCTGCGCGACTGCATCGAAAGCGCGTTTTCGTTTGTCAGAGTGCGCGGCGAAATTTCGGGACTGAAAAAAGCGGCTTCGGGGCATTTGTATTTTTCGCTGAAAGACGCGGACGCGGTCATCGACGCGGTGTGCTGGCGCGGCACGGCGTCCCGCTTGTCCGTCGCGGCGCAGGACGGTTTGGAAGTCGTCTGCACGGGCAAAATCACCGCTTATCCGTCGCGTTCGAAATATCAGATTGTCGTTGATTCCATGCAGGTCGCGGGCATCGGCGCGCTGCTGCAACTGTTGGAGGAAAGACGGAAAAAATTGCAGGCGGAAGGCTTGTTCGATCCTGCGCGCAAAAAGAAAATTCCGTTTCTGCCGGACGTCATCGGCGTTGTCACGTCGCCGACGGGCGCGGTCATCCGCGACATCATCCACCGCGTGACAGAGCGTTTTCCGACGCGGATTCTGCTGTGGGGATCGCTGGTGCAGGGCGAAGACGCGGCAAAACAAATCGCCGCGGGAATTCGCGGCTTCAACGCGATTGCGAAAGGCGGGATTCAAACGCCGTCGGGCTTCATCCCCCGCCCAGACGTGATTATCGTCGCGCGCGGCGGCGGCAGTTTTGAAGATTTATGGTGCTTCAACGACGAAGACGTCGTGCGGGCGGCGGCGGCTTCCGAAATTCCGCTGATTTCCGCCGTCGGACACGAAACGGACACGACGCTGATCGACTACGCCGCCGATTTGCGCGCCCCGACCCCGACGGGAGCCGCCGAAAAAGCCGTTCCCGTGCGCTTGGAACTGGCGGGGCAAATCAGCACCGACTCGGCGCGCCTGTCCGCCGCCGTAACGCAACTTTTGGACGCGGAAACGAACATTTTGACAGGCTTGGCGCGCGGATTGCCGCCGCTTGACCGCGTCATCGCCGATTACGCGCTGAAAGTCGACGACCGTGCGGAACGCCTGAAAAACGCCGCTCTTTCCGCTTTGACGCAAAAAGCCCTGACCGTACAGCAATCGGCGGCGCGCCTGCTCCACCCCGCCAACGCTTTGGCGCAGGCGTCGAACGTTTTGATAAAAATCGCCCAGCCTCTTGATTCCGCAATGAAAAATATCTTAACATCACAGGAAAGCCGGTTGCAAACGGCGGCAAGGCTGTTGGAGTCCTGCTCGTACAAAAGCGTGTTGGAGCGCGGGTTCGCTCTGGTGACGGACGCGGACGGCGGAACGGTGACAAGCGCGGCACAGGCAAACGGTCAAAAGCGGCTGGATTTGATTTTCAAAGACGGCAAAACAAGCGTCGTAACGGACGGCGGCAGCAAACAGCCGAAGCGCAAAAACGCGCCGGACGACAGACAGGGATGGCTTTTATGAGGAAATTACCGTTTTTAATCGGCGCGCTGTGCGCTCTGCATCTGTCAAGCGCGAACGCCGTCACGCTGTTTTTTCACGGACAGGCGAAACAGGGCGGCACACTGTTCGGCTACGCCTCTCCCGACGCGGAAGTCACGCTGAACGGGGAAAAACTGGACGTCCGCAAAGACGGCTGGTTCATCGTCGGCATCGGACGCGACGACACGGGATTTTTAAAATTCGCCGCGCAGGACGATGACGAACGCGTCGAAAAAACGTTCAAAATCAAGCCTGTCAAATGGAAAGTCCAGCGGGTGAACGGCTTGCCGCAAAACACGGTCACGCCGAACAAAGCCGAACAGAAACGCATTGAAAAAGAAGCGAAAATCACGCAGAAAGCGCGCGAAAAAGACACGGGTTCCGAATTTCCGCTGTGCTTTTCCCTGCCGGCGAAAGGGCGCATTTCCAGCGTTTACGGCTCACAGCGCATTTTGAACGGCATCCCCGCGAACCAGCACAACGCGCTGGACATCGCCAACAAAGAGGGGACGATCATCCGCGCGCCCGCCGACGCCGTCGTCCTTTTGTCCTACGACGAAATGCTTTTGTCGGGCAAAACGCTGCTGCTGGGACACGGTCAGAATCTGACGACCAGTTACATCCACATGAACAAACTGTTCGTGAAAAAGGGGCAAAAGGTCAAAAAAGGCGACCAACTCGGCACAATCGGCATGACGGGACGGGCGAACGGTCCGCACCTGCATTGGACGGTCATGTGGAAAAACAAGCGCGTCGACCCGCAAACATTTTTAAACAATTCGCGCAGTTTCTGCGCCCGAACAATTCAAACGCAAGAGGTGAACCATGAATAAAAAACTGCTTTTAACGTGTTTGCTTGTTTCCGTTTTAACCGCGTCGAACGCCGGCGCGCAGATGTTTTATTCGTCGTCCTACGATTCCGGATTTTCCAAATCGTCCGCCGCGTCCGAAAAGCCGAGCGCCGCGCCCGTCGAGGATACGGATCCCGAAACGAAGGACATCCCCGCGCCCATTAAAGACCGTCTGCGCCTTGACGCCGTTCACGTCCTTGCCGCGCCCGACGAAGTGTATTGCTACGGCATCGCGCGCAAAAATCCGAAGAACAAGACCGACACCGTCAGCGGATACGCGCTGAACGGAGAATGCGGCACGCTGAACGAAGAAGGCTTGAAAGCGGTGCAGGAAAAGTTTTTCGATTTGGCATCCTTTGAAATGTCCTCCACGAAAATATCCTCCGCCTGCGTCATCAAACCGCGCGTGATGTTGCGCTTCCGCCGCGGCATAGATTTCGTCGACGCGGTCGTGTCCGGCGACAAATGCCCCGGAATCGTGTATTACTACGCCGGCGAAACCAAAGAGTTCTACGCCAAGCCGATCAGCGAATGGATGGACACGTTCATCACCGCCGTTTCCAACGATGTGATTCCGATCGGCGCCGATCCCGAAACAAAGAAAATACCGTTCATGGTGCGCCCGAAGAAAGCGCCCGAACCGCCGCCCGCGCCGATGAACGCGCCCGACGGCATCAACGTCAAAGCCCCCGCCGGCGACGGCGCGCAGCCTCCCGCTCCGCCCGAACCGCCCGCGCAAAAAGTCTGGGGACGCAAATTCAACTGACATAACAACGGATGCCCGCCATGTACGCGTTTTTTAAAAAATACGAATATTGGATTGTCGCGCTCATCGTCGCCTTGCCGTACCTGTTCGCCTACAACATCTGGGATCACGGTTACCGCGACACCGACTGCTACATCCACGCGTGGCGGGCTTACGAACTGTTCCAGACGCATCACTGGTCGGAACAGATTTTGATGAAAAGCAACTATCCGTTCGGCGAAGTCATCCACTACACGCGCTTCATGGACGTTTTGTGGATTATCCTCGCCCTGCCCCTGATGCTTCTGTATCCGGTGAAAGAGGCGATTTTCAACGCCGGCATTCTGTTCCAGCCGTTCATCGCCGTTTTGACCGCCTGCGCGCTGGTGTGGGCTTTGCGTCCGTATTTCAACGTGTTTTTGCGGCTGTTCGGGGTCGTCCTGTTCTTCTGCCTGCCGATCATCTCGCAGATTTACGTTTTTTCGCGCCCCGACCACCACACCATTGTCGCCTGTCTGACCTGTCTGATTATGGGCTGGCTGCTGCGGTACGTCAAAAATCCGGACTTGAAACTGATTAAATACGCCGGAATCGCGTCGGGAATCATGCTGTGGACGTCCATCGAGGGACTGCTGGTGTCCTACGCTTTTCTGGCGGCGATGTTCATTTTGTGGATTTTTGCGAATCACCGCTTGGATCAGGCGCGGACGTTCGTCAAATACTACTTTCTGTCGTCGTGCGTCTGCCTGCTGGTCAATCCGCCCTACGAAAGCCTGTTTCACGCGGACAACGGACGCATTTCCGTCCTGACCGAAGCGATTATCGGGCTGACGTGGCTGTCGATTGAAGCGTGCCGGAAACTTGAAAGCAAGGGATGCCTGAAAAACTGGCTGTATCGCGGGGGCGCGCTGGGAATTTTGGCGGTCGCGAGCGCGGGCGCGGTCATCGCCGTTTTCGGCTTCCGCACCGTGTTCGGCAATCCGTTCACGCCGGAAATCGAAGCGTGGTCGTCCTCCGTCGCAGAACTGATGTCCGGCGGCAAAAATCTGGGATTGTTCCTGACGTTCGCCGTTCATCCGACGGCGGCTTTGGCGTTGATGATTTTCTTCTTCACGCCGAAAAACAAGGAATACTTCCTGTTCACCGCCTGCCCGCTGTTGTTTTTCACCGTCTTGATTTACACAAGCGGCATCCGCTTTTCGCAACATTCGTCCGTGTTCGTCGTGTTCGCCGTGCTTTATTGCCTGAACGCCCTCGGCGCGCGCCTGTTTAAAAATCACGCGCCGGCGCAAAACAATGCGCTGTGGTGCGGCTGGGCGTATCTGGCGTGCGCCGCCGTTTCCGCCGTGATTTTGAACGCGGAGCAGAATCAGACCATGCACGGTATGCGTTCGTCGTTTTCGTACCTGTCGAAACCGTACATCCCGTATCTGTCGAAAAAGCAGGGCAGTATTCTGACGCGCGTTTTCGACGGTTCGGAAATCATCTGGACGACGGAACGCCCCGTCATCGCCACGCCGAACCACCGCAACATTGACGGGATTGTCGACACCTACGGCATTTTTTTCAGCAATGATATGAATAAGGTAAAAAATTTGTTGAAAAAAAGACAGGTTGCAACCATTATGATACCCGCGAACGTTTTTAACTTGAACCCGTTGAAACCGCCTCGGAACGATGATTTCGCCGTCCGGCTGGTGACGGGAAAAGGTTTGCCCTGCGGCGTTGAATTGGAAAGAAATCTGCCGGTTCACATGCAGGAAACGTACGTCATCTATCACGTCGACATGAGTTTGTGTCCGCCGTAAAAAAGGAAGCGATATGGCTAGTTTTCTTGAAAGAGTGAAAGAAGCGACAAACAATTTGATGCAGGCGAAACCGAGCTTGCAGGACGCGCCGTCGCCCGTCAAATTCCTGCTTCAACAGGGCATGCAGGTCACGGATCGCGACAAGGACGGCTACACGCTTTTGATGATTGCGGCGGCGAATTCCAAAAATCCCGAAGAAATCAGGATGCTGGTGCAAATGGGCGCCAGAGTCAAAGATCGCAACAAAGACCAGATGACCCCGCTGATGATCGCCGCCGTCAGCAACACCACGCCCGCCATTGTCAAAACGCTGATAGAGTGCGGCGCAAACCCGAACGACGTTGACGAAACCGGCACGACCGCGCTGATGTTCGCCGCGGCGAACAACCTGAACCCCGAGGTCTTAATCGCTTTGGTCGAGGGCGGCGCGAAAATCGACGAAAAGGACAAGGTCGGCATGACCGCCTTTATGAAAGCGTCCACAATCAACAAAAAAGTGCTGGCGAAAATGGGCGCGGACATCTTCGCGAAAGACAACATGGGCTGGTCGTCCATGATGCACTCCGCGTACATGGATTCGGATTCCGACAACATCAAATTGATGATTTCCTTGGGCGCGTCGGCGAAAGAAAAGCGCGAAGACGGCACGACCCTGCTGATGATTGCGGCGCGGCACAACGTTTACGTCGACGTTTACAAAACCCTGCTGAAAGAGGGCGTGGACGTGAACGAAAAGAACAACGACGGCATGAGCGCGATTTTAATCGCGGCGGGAGCAAACCAGAATCCCGACGTGTTCAAAACGCTTGTCAAGGCGGGCGCGCTGATTAACGACCGCGACAAAAACGGCACGACGCCGCTGATGTTCGCCAGTTTGGGCAATATCAGCGAGGAAATCGTCAAAACGCTGATCAGTTTGGGCGCGGATTTGAAAGCGAAAGATTACAGCGGCAACACCGCTTTCGCGTACATTCAGCACAACGAAAAACTGGAACATTCCGACGTTGCGAATTTGCTGAAATCCGCCGCTTTATAAATCTTTAAACATCGTGCAGTTTCGACGCGCGGCTGTACAAAAGCGGCGCGAATTGCGGTTCTTTTTTCACCGTCATCGCGTCTTGAATCAGATATTTTTCATTTTCGTCCGGCACGCAGTACACGCCGCACACGGTCGGACGGCACGTGCCCGTCGTTTCGGGGAAAGTGAACGGCTCGTTCAAAATGAACCGGTATGCCGCGTCCGCGAAAATGCGCGCTTCCGTGTACGTCGCGTTCAGTCCGAACGCGTCCGCTTTCGCCACGCGGGGACGGGATTTGAAACCGTCGCGAATTGCCTTAAAAACGTCCTTGTGCGCGTCCAAAACGGGCGCGTTGCCGTCAATCAGCGCGTTTAAAGCGGACACGGCGTTCGGATTGTTCCACCCGCCGCCGAACAGCACAATCGTTTCAGGCTTTTCGGAAACGAAAGACAGATTGTAAAACAGCGCGTACACGGCGGCGTACTGCGCGGTGCAAAGAGCGGTGCGCGGCTCGGCGTTCAAGACGGCTTCGGGCGGGACGTACCATTGCGGATCGGACGATTTCGGCGGTTTCAGCGTATGGAAATTGTCCCCGTTCCGCGTGCGCGCGCTTTGATTGAAAAAAGCGTCCAGCAGGGACAAATCGACTTTCCCCGACGCGCCGATCGCGCCGTTTTCATCGTAATCCTTTTGAAAAAAACGCCGGCAGAGCAAGTCTGAAAAATGGTTGAACGGTCCGCAGTCGAACCCTCTTGCCGTTTGTCCGTCGACAATCGCCAGATTGCCCGTGTTGCCCGCGTTCGCAAAAGCGCAAACACCCGTCAATCCCGCCGATTGCGCCATGTGCAGATTGTGCGTCGGCGCAAAAGGCGCGCCCTCGCCGCCGTTGAAAACGTCGTCGGAACGGAAATCGTACACGACGGGGATTCCCGTCAGTTTCGCCAGCAGTTTGGGATGAAAAATCTGCACGGTGTACGGCAAATCGTCGCCTGCGGCGGACGGCGGACAATGCGCGCACGTCTGCCCGTGCAGACCGATCGCCGCGACGTTTTTCGCGTCAACGCCCGCTTTTTTCAGGACGTTCGCCACGCTTTGCGCCAGCAATTTCGTGTAAGCCGCGACAATCCCCGCAAACGTCAGGTGCGTCACGACGTTGTAAACGGCAAAATTTTCCTTTTGAAGCCAATCGCGCACCTTGCGCATACCGTCTTTCAGCGCGGGCGGATAGGCGAGCGTGTCCGCGCTTAAATCCGTCATTTTGCCGTTTGCGTCAAAACGCGTCAGTACGCAGTCCGCCGCGTCCAGCGAATTGCCCGTCATAATGCCGATGATGTCAAGCGGTCGGGTCATTTTTGGCTTTTCCGAACGAATAATACTTGTGCAAAAAGAATGTCAAAACCGTTGAAACGGTCAGATACACCGCTTGCGCGACGGGAGGAATCAAGCCGCAGAACCGCACCAGAAAATTCAGCGCGGCGGCGTTGAAAAAGTAAATGAAAACGTACACGCTCCACGCTTTCAGATACTCCGCCTTGAAATTGCCGCGGCTTTGAAAAACGTAATAGCGCATGGTGAAAATCGACACGTTGACCGTCACGACGTACTGGACAATCAGCGCGGCGTTGTACGGCAAAACAAGCAAAAGAGCCAAAAAACAGCCGTAAGCGAACACCGTGTTAAAGCCGCCGACCAGCAGATAGCGCAACTTCTGCGGAATTTTCACGAACCAGAAATTTTCAATCAGTTTGTACAGCCGCCACAATGTTTTCATTTGATTTTACGCAAAATTGACTTGTCGCAAACGGTTTCGTATTCCTGCGTTCTGCCGTTCGACAAAACGTACGGGTCGTACACGCCGTCCAAATGCCGTTTTTCAATATCGGGGCGTCCGGGGTGAATCCCGATTTCCAAAGCGTCGTAGCGCGCGGGGACTTTCAGGTGCGCGAAACGCTTTTTCGCCAGCCTGCCCGTGTACAGAATACTGTAAAAATACGTTTTCGGGTAATACTCGTTCAAGTGGTAGCACGTTTTCAAAACGGCGTATTTAATCAGCCCGCCGTCGAAAACATAGGACAAATCGCCGCCGTTCGCCAAAAACGTGCGCCACAAACTTTCGTTGACGACGCGGATGCGCGGGATGCCGTGTTCTTCGGCGGCTTTGCGCACGATTTTAAAAATGGCGGGAATCATGTGGACGTGGCGGTGAGAATCAATGTGCGCCATCGTCAGCCCCGTTTTTTTGAATTTCGCGATTTGCGCCTGCGTTTCAATCACGACCTGACGGCGAAAGGCGAAAGGCTTTGTCAGCGACAAAATCAGCAATTTTAAAAAGCCGTTTTTGAACTTGCCCTTTTCATCGACAAGAAGCGGGATTTTGTCTTTCGGCGCGGCGCATTTTTCGTTCGTCAAATTCAGATGCAGTCCGACTTTCAAATCGGGCAAAGACTTCGCCGCTTCGACGGCTTCGGAAACAAGAGGCATCGTGACCATCAGCGACGTGGAATTGACAATGCCGTTTTTATGCCCGTCGATAATCGCTTGCGTCATGCCGGCGGTCGCGCCGAAATCGTCCGCATTGACAATCACATCAATCATCTTTTTGCTCCCCGTCGTAATAATCGGCGATGTACAGCGGGCGTTTTTTGACTTCCATGTGGATTTTGCCGATGTATTCGCCGATAATCCCCAGAACGATCAACTGCACAGACCCGATGAAAACAATGGTCGTCATCAGCGTGGCGAACCCCGGCGTCGGGTTGTGCAAGAAGAAGTATTCGACAAAGAAGTACGCGCCCAAAGCCAGCGTGAAAAACGCGCTCGCCAAGCCCAGATAAATCGAAAAGCGCAACGGCTTGACCGAAAACTGCATAATCGTCGTGAACGCCAGCGCAAGACTTTTTCTGAAAGAGTATTTCGTCGTGCCGGAAAAGCGTTCGGGCGCGGAAAATTCAATAATCTCAACGTGTTCGCGCGGCATGATGTAGTTCAAAAGCCCGCGGAACAGTCGGTCGCGTTCGCTGAAATTCTTTAAAAACGTCGTGTATTTCTTGTCAAGCAGGCGGAAATCCGGCGTTTTTTCGGGAATCTTGACGTCCGACAGCATATTCAAAATCTTGTAGAACATCCCCGACATGAATTTGTACAGCCGCGACGTGCCGGCGTTGTCGATGCGCCGCGTCAGAACGATGTCCGCGCCCGCGTTCCACTTGGCGACCATTTCCTTGATGTAAACGGGCGGATGCTGCAAATCGGAATCCATAAACACGACGGCGTCGCCTTTGGCTTTGTCCATGCCCGCCGTCATAGCGATTTCGTGTCCGAAATTGCGCTGGAACGACAGCAGTTTGACGCGCGAATCCTTGTCCGCCAGCGCGCGAATTTTCTTTTCCGTCGCGTCCGTCGACCCGTCGTTGACGAAAATCATTTCGACTTTGCCGACCGCCAGTTCCGGAATGACTTTTTGCAGCGCGTCGTACAAAGCGTCAATGTTGCCTTCTTCGTTGTACGCGGAAATGACAATGGACAACAGTTTATCGTTTTTATTTTTCATGGTTTGCCGCCTTGCTTTTCGGAGGTAAGAAGCAATAATGCATTTTAACCGTTTTTTTCTTTCCCGCCAACGCTTTTACTTCAAAAACGTGCAAAACGGGCGCGGAAACGGATTTTTCGTCGGGCGCGAACCGCGCGCAGAATTCGGGGCGCGTCACAAACAGCATGGCGCCGTTTTGCATAATGTCGTTCGCGTCAAGCCACGGATTTGTTTTCAAATCGTCCGCGACCGCCGTCGGTCTGTCGGGAGAATACAGCGACATCACGGAAGCGTACCACACGTCGCCGCCGGCGTATTTCAGCGGCGCGCCGTACTTTTCGCGCCAGATTTGAGTCATTTCGGCGGCGAAAGCCTTATCGTCAAACAAGACGCGCTCGCGGGTTTTGAAAACGTTGCTGGCAATCAGAATCAGCGCGAATCCCGCCATCAGCACATAAGCGCCGATTGTGGAGATTTTGCGGATTTGCGGCGTTTGGCGCACGGGGAAAAAGGCGCACAAAAGCAAGCCGAGCATAAACAAAAGCGGATAGCCCCACATACTTTTCATGTGCGTTCCCGTCACAAAGGCGAACAGCGCCATCAGCAAAAGCGGCACAACGCCCGTAAAGAACAAAAATTGTTTATTTTCAAAGGATTGCGTGCATTTCTCACCCGCTTTGCGATACAAAAAAGCGTACAAAGCCAGCGCCGCCGAACCCGTCACAATCTGCGCGGCGACGAATCTGACCGGATAAATCAGATGTCCCGCCAGCGCGTGCGCTTTCGCCGCCCCGCCCCGCGCGAAAATGTATTCAAACGGAAAGAAATCGTACTTGTACAGCCAGTACAGATGCGGCGCGGCGACCGCCAGACAGACAAAGAACGTCACATACGCCCCCGCGCGTTTCATCTGCGCGCGCCCGTTTTTCGTCAAGACCAGATACAGCCCGACGCTTGCCAGCATAAAAGCGGCGGTGTATTTCGTCATCAGGTTCAGCCCCGCCGCAACGCCCAGCAAAATCCAGTATTTCATCTTGTCCGTCTGCGCCGCGCGGTAAAAATAGTACGCGGTCGCGGGCCAGAAAACCAAAGACAGCACGTTGACGTTGTATTCGACGGACAAAGCGTTGTAGTACGCGACGCCCTCCATCAGCATGACGCTTAAAACGGCGTTTTCCTTCGACACAAACCGTTTGGCGAGTTTGTACAGGTAAATCAGCCCGCCGGCGACGCAAATCTGCGACAACAGATACATCGAAAAGTCGGATTCAAACAGCGCTTTGTAAAACGGCAAAGCGACGAAGCCCGACAAAAACGGATGCTTGTTCGTGCCGAATTCCCCGTATCCGCCCCAAATCAACGCTTCCAGCGTGTCCATGGGCAAGCACGCGCGCATCAGGGGAATCAGCGAAAAAACAAGCACATGAAGCGTTAAAAACAGGGATAATTTTTTCTTTAAAACGGATTGCAATTCATCACCGCGGGCAAAAAAGGACACACTCATCCTGTTTTAAGCGTTTCCGTCCGAAAAGTCATCAAAAAAGAATAGTTTTCAAACAAATAGCCGGAAAACCATATTTTCAAAAAACGCCCCGCCCCGCATACTTGAAGCATTGTCGGCTTTCAAGAAAGGCATTCGCATGAAAATCGCAATTCCGTCGGATTTGTCCGCTTTTGAACGGCGCGTCGCCGCCACGCCCGAAACCGTCAAAAAATTCATCGCCCTGAACGCCAAAGCCGTCGTTGAAAGCGGCGCGGGCGAAGCGGCGGGATTTTCCGACGGCGATTACAAAGCGGCGGGGGCGCGAATCGCTCCCGATTTGGCGCAAACCGTCGCGGGCGCGGATTTGATTTTGAAAGTGAACGCGCCGGACGCGGAATCTTTGAAAGCGTATGACAAATCAAGCGTGCTGATTTGCCAAACGAACGCGGAAAAGCAAGCGGTTCGACGGATTGCGAACGCGGGATTGACGTGCTTTTCGCTGGAATTCGTGCCGCGCGTTTCCCGCGCGCAGAATATGGACGTTTTGTCGTCGCAGATGAATTTGGCGGGCTACAAGGCGGTGATTGACGCCGCCGCGCTGTACGACCGCAGTTTGCCGCTGATGATGACGGCGGCGGGTACGGTTCCGGCGGCGCGCGTGCTTGTGCTGGGCGTCGGCGTGGCGGGATTGCAGGCGATCGCCACGGCAAAGCGTCTGGGCGCGATCGTGTCCGCGTTCGACGTGCGCCCCGAAACGAAAGAACAGGCGGAATCCTTGGGCGCGAAATTCATCGCCGACGCAAGCGCAATCGCTCTTGAAGCCGCGAAATCGGATATCGTCGTCACCGCCGCCGCGGGCTTGGGCAAAAAAGCCCCCGTCCTTGTCACGAAGCAAATGCTGGCGCAAATGCGCAAAGGCGCGATTGTGTTCGATTTGTCAATTCAAAGCGGCGGCAACGTCGAGGGCGCGGTTTACAACGAAATTATCGACGTGAACGGCGTCAAAGTGTGCGCTTTCGCAAACGAAGCATCGAAACTCGCCCCCGAAGCGTCGCGCCTGTTCGCCCGCAACGTTTACAATTTCGCCGCTCTGCTGATTGACGCGCAAACGGGCGTTTTGAACGTTGATTCAAGCGACGAAATCGCGCGCGCGTGCCTGACGGTCAAAAACGGCGAAATTGTGAATCCCTTGTTAAAGGAGTGAGCGATGGAAAACGATTTTTCCCTTTTAACGACGATTTTCGTGCTGGCGTGCTTCGTCGGCTATTTCGTCGTGCGCCAAGTCACCCCCGCGCTTCATTCGCCGCTGATGGCTGTCACGAACGCCGTGTCGTCCGTCATTGTCGCCGGCGCGCTGATTGCCGCTTCGCCCGCGACGTTCGGCGCGTCGAAAATCATCGGGCTGTGCGCGGTTTTCTTGGCAAGCGTCAACATTTTCGGCGGGTTCGCGGTCACGCAAAGGATGCTCGCCCTGTTCAAAACCAAAAAGCGAAACGGCGTAAAGGAATGAAATCATGCAGACGGTATCCTTGCTTTATCTGATTGCGGCGGCGTGCTTCATTTTGACTTTGCGCGGCCTGTCCTCGCCAAAAACGGCGCGCGCGGGCAACGGCGCGGGCATGGCGGGCATGGCGATCGCCGTTTTCGCCGTGTTTCTTTTTTTGCAAAAAAGCGGTGCGGCATTTTCCTTGCCGGCGGTTCTGCCGACGCTTGCCGTCGTCGCGGCGGGCGCGTGCGTCGGAATTTTCATCGCCCTGCGCATCCGCATGACCGCCCTGCCCCAACTGATCGCCGCTTTTCACAGCCTTGTCGGATTGGCGGCGGCGGGCGTCGCGTGGGCGTCGCTCCTGTCGCCCGAATTGTTCGGCATTGCGGCGAACGGCGCGATTAAAACCGCGTCGCTGATTGAAATGTCGCTGGGATGCGCCATCGGCGCGCTGACGTTTTCGGGTTCCGTCGTCGCGTTCGCCAAATTGCAGGGAATTCTGTCGGGAAAACCGCTCCGCTTTCCCTTGCGCCACGCGGTCAATGCGGTTTTGACGGTTTTGACAATCGCGTACATCGTCCTGTTCGCGCGCAATCCGTCGATTTTGATGTTTTCGCTGCTGACGGGCGCATCGTTCGTTTTGGGATTTCTGCTGATTCTGCCCGTCGGCGCGGCGGATATGCCGATTGTCGTTTCCATGCTGAATTCCTATTCGGGCTGGGCGGCGGCGGGCATCGGCTTTACGATGAGCAATCCGCTGCTGATTGTCACGGGCGCGCTGGTCGGCGCATCGGGCGCGATTTTGTCGCACATCATGTGCAAAGCGATGAACCGTTCTCTTTTAAGCGTGATTTTCGCGCTGGGCAAAAGCGGCGGCGGCGCGGGCGATGCGGGAAATCAAGACAAAACGGCGCGCGTCGGCTCCGTCGAAGACGCGGCTTTCCTGATGAAAAACGCGTCGAAAGTCATAATCGCCGCAGGGTACGGCATGGCGACGGCGCAAGCCCAGCACGCTTTGGGCGATTTGGCGAAAACGCTGAAAGAAAACGGCACGCAGGTCGCGTTCGCGGTGCATCCCGTCGCAGGACGTATGCCGGGGCACATGAACGTTTTGCTGGCGGAAGCGAACGTGCCCTATGAAGACGTGTTCGAACTGGAAGACATCAACGGCGCGTTTGAAACGGCGGACGTCGCGTACGTCATCGGCGCGAACGACATCACGAACCCGTCGGCGAAAACAGACCCGCACAGCGCGCTGTTCGGTATGCCCGTTCTGGACGTCGGAAAAGCGAAAACCGTGTTGTGCGTCAAACGTTCGCTTGACGGCACGGGATACGCCGGCGTTGACAATCCTCTGTTTTACGCGGACAACACGCTGATGATTCTGGGCGACGCGAAAAAAGTCACCGAGGGCATCGTCAAGGCGATGAAAGAGGACTGACGCTTATTCCGCAAACTGCCCGTTGTACAGTTCCGCGTAAAAGCCGTTTTGCGCCAGCAGTTCGTCGTGTCTGCCGCGTTCGACGATGCGCCCCTTGTCCATGACAAGAATGACGTCCGCCTGACGAATGGTCGACAAACGGTGCGCGACGACGAAACTGGTGCGCCCGCGCGTCATTTCGTCAAACGCTTTCTGAATACGGATTTCCGTGCGCGTGTCGATCGAACTGGTCGCTTCGTCCAAAATCAGCATGGGAGGCAGGGACAGCATGACGCGGGCGATGCACAGCAACTGCTTTTGCCCCTGCGAAATGTTGCCGCCGTCTTCGCTGATGAACGTGTCGTAGCCGTTCGGCATTTTGCGAATGAAACTGTCCGCGTGCGCCGCTTTCGCCGCCGCAATCACCTCGTCAAGCGTCGCTTCGGGCTTGCCGTAGGCGATGTTGTCGCGCACGCTGCCCGCTTTCAGCCAAGTGTCTTGCAGCACCATGCCGAACGATGCGCGCAGACTGTCGCGGGTGATGCCGCGCGTTTCGCACCCGTCCACGCGGATTTGCCCCTTGTCGATGTCGTAAAAGCGCATCAGCAGGTTGATCAGCGTCGTTTTGCCGCATCCCGTCGAACCGACGATGGCGATCTTCCGCCCCGATTCGACCGACACGCTCAAATCCTCGATCAACTTGGAATCGCTTGTGTAGGAAAAGGACACGTCGTCGAAAACAACCCGTCCCTGCGCGTTTTGCAAAACAACGGCGTCGGACGCGTCGGGCGTTTGTTCGGGCGCGTCAATCACTTCAAAAATGCGCGCCGCGCTCGCCAACGCGCTTTGCAGTTCCGCAACCACGCCGGAAATTTCGTTAAACGGTTTCGTGTACTGGTTCGCATAACTTAAAAAGCACGACAACTGACCGACGCTTAAAAAGCCCGCGACCGCCGTAAACGCGCCGACGATGCCGACGCCCGCGTACACCACGCCGTTGACAAAGCGCGTGCACGGGTTCGTCATGGACGAGAAAAACAGCGCTTTCACGCCGCAAACCTGCAAGCGCCCGTTGATTTCTTCAAATTTTTCCTTGACGCGCGGTTCGTAGCCGAACGCTTTGACAAGTTTCAAGTTGCCGACCGCTTCGTCCGCCAAAGCCGTCATTTCGCCGCGCGTTTCCGACTGAATTTTGAAAAACACGAACGTGCGCTTGGCGATGAAATGGGCGACGAACAAGGACAGCGGCGTGACAAACACGACCAAAAGCGTGATTTTCACGTTGATCGCCGCCATGAAGCCGATTGTGCCGAAAATGGTGACGACGCCCGTGAACAACTGCGTAAAGCCCGTCAGCAAGCCGTCCGCAATCTGTTCGACGTCGACGGTGATGCGGCTTAACAAATCGCCGTGCGCGTGCGTGTCCACGAATTTCAGAGGCACTTTCTGCAAACGCTCAAACGCCCGCACGCGAATGTCGCGCACCGTCAAATAGGTGATTTTGTTCGTGCACAATCCCGTCAGCCATTGCGCGATTGCCATCAGCGCGACAACGCCGCACAAGCGCGTCAGCACCGCTTTCAAAACGGCGAAATCGACCTGCCCCTTGCCGACGACCGCGTCAATCGCGCGCCCCGTCAGCACCGGCGCGTACAGCGTCAAAGACACGGAAATCACCGCAAAAACCAACGCCGCCGCCAAATAGTGCAGATACGGCTTCGTAAAGCGCAACAACCGTTTGAGCAATCCTTTGTTTTTCATCACGCCGCCTCCTCTTGCGCCGACTGCGACAGGCAGATTTCCTTGTACACCGCGCAATTTTCAAACAATTCGTCATGTTTGCCGATACCGACCGCCTTGCCGTCGTCCAGCACAATGATGAAATCGGCGTGGCGCACGGCGGACACGCGCTGCGACACCAAAAACACCGTCGTTTGCGCCGTTTCCTTGCGAATCGCGCGGCGCAGACGGGCGTCCGTCGCGAAATCGAGCGCCGACGCGCTGTCGTCCAAAATCAGAATTTCCGGAGAACCGACCAGTGCTCTGGCAATCGTCAGACGCTGACGCTGACCGCCGGACAGGTTGCGCCCGCCCTGTTCGATGCGCGCGTCCAAACCGCCTTTGCGCGCTTTGACGAAATCCGCCCCCTGCGCGATTTTCAGCGCTTTCATCATGTCCTCGTCGGTCGCGTTTTCGTCGCCCCAGCGCAAATTGTCGCGGATTGTCCCTTTAAACAGCACCGCCTTTTGCGGCACGACGCCGATTTTCCTGCGCAAAAACGCGGTTTTGTAAGAACGGATATCCTGCCCGTCCAGCAAAATCCGCCCCTGCGTCGCGTCGTAGAAACGGGCGATCAGGTTCACCAGAGTCGATTTGCCCGCCCCCGTGCCGCCGATAACCCCGACGGTCGCCCCTTTCGGCACGCGGAACGTCAGATTCGTCAAAGCGGGGGCTTCCGCGCCTTTGTAAGCGAACGTCACGTCCTCAAAGCACAGGCGCGCGTTTTCATCCGCCCGCGATTCTTCAAGCGACCCGTCCGCCATGCTCGGCAGAACGGCGAACACTTCGTTGATGCGCCCCGCGCTTGCCGACGCTTTCGTAAACACGACAATCAGGTTCGCCAGCGCGACCAGAGCCAGTAAAATTTGCGACAGATAGTTTACCAACGCGATGATTTCGCCCTGCGTCAGATCGCCCGCGTCGACGCGGAAACCGCCCTGCCAAATCAGCACGACGACCGCCAGATTGACAATCACATACGTCGCGGGATTCAGCAAATTCGCGATTTTGCCCGCGCGCACCTGTTCGTTTTTCAGCCGGCGGCAAGTATCTTTGAATTCGGCGTCCTGCGCGTCCTGTTTGGAAAAAGCGCGAATGACGCGCGCGCCCGCCAGATTTTCGCGCATCAGCAGCGACACCCTGTCCGTTATCGTCTGGATTTTGCGGTAATATGGCACGCCTTTCGCCATGACGAACCAGATCACCCCCGCAATCAGCGGCGTGGCGATCAGGAAAATCAGCGCCAGATGCGCATCCACGAAAAACGCCATGACAATCGCGCCGACGACAATGAACGGCGAGCGCAAAAACAGGCGCAAAACCAAATTCACGCCCGACTGCGCCTGATTCACGTCGCCCGTCAAGCGCGTAATCAGCGACGGTGTGCCGATTTCGTCGACTTCGGCGTACGTCAGCGCGGTGATGTGCGAAAACAGGGCGGAACGCAGAGCCGTGCCGAATCCCATGGAGGCTTTGGCGGCGAAATACTGCGCCGTCAAAGAGCAGACAAGCCCCAAAAAGCCCAAGAAAATCATCAGTCCGCCCGCTTTATAAGTATAGGCGGCGTCCCTGTTTTTAATGCCGACGTCGATAATGCCCGCCATGACCAGCGGCACGAACAACTCGAAGCACGCTTCCAAAAATTTGAACAGGGGGCCGATGACGCACTCTTTTTTATAACCGCTTAAAAAACGCACGAGTTTCAGCATTTTCCACACTCCGCGACCGTCGTTGAAATCCGCGTCTTTTGTATCTTGAAAATCGCGAAAAATCAAATGCAAAAAGCAAGCGCGGCACGCGCCGGTTGACTTTGGGGCGCAAAGCGGTATAATCGGCGAAATTCAACAAAAACGAGGTTTGAAAATGAAACGTTCGACAGTCACCCTGCCCAATTACATGATCGGCGAAGACGTGTATCGCAAAGCGGGGGCGATTTTGAAAAAACACGGCAAAACGGCGGTCGTCGTCGGCGGCAAAACCGCCATGGAAAAGGCGGCGGACGAAATTATCGAATCGCTGAAAGCCGACGGCATATCCGTCACGGGCAAAGTGTGGTTCGGCGGCGATTCGACTTACGAAAACGTCGAAATGCTCAAACAAGACCCCGCCGTGCAGAAAGCCGACATGATTCTGGCGGTCGGCGGCGGCAAGGCGTGCGACACCTGCAAAGTGCTGGCGGAGCGGACGGACAAGGCGCTGTTCGCATTCCCGACCATCGCGTCGAACTGCGCGCCCTGCACCGCTTTGGCGATCATGTATGACACGCAGGGACGCTTCAAGGACAATTTCTATTCCGCGCGTCCGCCCTTGTTCGTGTTCATCAACGACCGGATTATTGCGCAAGCCCCCGTCAAATACTTGCAGGCGGGAATCGGCGACGCGTTGAGCAAAGAGGCGGAAGTCGCTCTGGCTCTGCGTCACGTCGAACTCGACCAGAATTTGCTGCTGGGGTTGAGCCTGTGCGCCGCGTGCACCGAACCGTTGCTGAAATACGGCGAGGAAGCCATGAAAGCGTGCGAGGAAAACCGCACCTGCGCCGCGTTGCAGGAAGTCGCGCTGGACATCGTGATTTCGACGGGACTGGTCAGCAACATGACCGTGTGCCCCGAATTTTACTACAACACGAATTTGGCGCATTGCTTTTACTACGGCGCGACGATTTTCCCCGTCTATCACGACCACCTGCACGGGTTTTGGGTAGCTTACGGCGTTCTGGTGCTGTTGGATTACGACAATCAGACGGAATTGCGCGACCGCGTAATGAATTTCTACCGCAAGGTCGGATTGCCCGTCACACTGGCGCAGGTCGGCTTGACGAAAGAAGATTTGCCCGCGCTGGCGGACAAAGCGTCGAAAGTCCCCGGCTGGCACGTCGACGGCTACGAACTGACGAAAGAAAAGTTCATGCAAGCCGTTTTGAACGTGGACGCTTTGGGGCGCAAAGCCGCTTAAATCAAAGCAAATCCCCGACCGCTTCCAAGCGGCGCCGGTCAAGCAGAAACGCTCTGTTTTCCGGCGCCGTTTTTTCTATGTCCGCCGGACTTAACCGCACAGAGTTCGATACGTCGAAAATCCGTTTGAAATACGCCGTTTGCGCTTTAAAATCTTCCAAAAACGGATTGTTTTCCGCGTTGCACAAAGCGTCCGCAAAGCACGCCGCAATGAAAATTTCGGGCCGCCCGTCCGTCGCCGAATACGCTTCGCGAATCAGGCGCAATTTCTTCATCGGGCGCATTTTTGAAAAATAAAACCGCCGCATATGATTGACGCACACGAAACGCGCCGCCTTGCTCACGCGGGACGGCAGTTTCAAAGAATCAAAAAAGCCGCGCGTCATCATGCGCGCCCCCGCCTCGTCGTGTCCGTAATGATGCGGATACAAATCCGGCGCGGTTTGCGTTTTGCCGATGTCGTGCAGTAAAACCGACCAATAGACCGTTTCCCGCGCCGCCGCATCGAAATCCAGCGCGGGCAGATGCGCGTCCAGCCATTTCAGCGCGCTCGCCGTATGCCCGCCCGAAGTGCCTTCGGGGTGAAAACGCGGATTTTCAAGACACGAAAACAGCCGCTCCAACGCGGGAGAATACGCCGCCAGCGCGCCCAGTTCATGCAGATTTTGAAAAAACGCCCCGCCCGCGAATTCCTTGAACGCCTTGACGAATTCGGCGTAAATCCGCTCTTTTGAAATAAAATTCACCGCGCCGTTTTGCGTCAATTTCCGGCACGCGTCGAACGTGCGCGGCGTCATGGTGAAATTCAAAACGGCGGCGTAGCGCGCGGCGCGAAACACGCGCAACGGATCTTCCGCAAAGTGCGCTTCGTCAACGACGTCCAGCCGCCCGTTTTTCAAATCGTCCAAAGCGCGCGCCGACAAAGCCGTGTCGACAAGCGCGCCGTCCTCGTTCATGACAAGCGCGTTGACGGTGAAATCCCGCCGCGTCAAATCTTCGTCAAGCGTGATGTCCTTTGAAAAATCGAACGCGAAATCGCCGTGCCGCGCGCCCGTTTTGACTTCCCTGCGCGCCAAAGCGTATTCTTCGTTCGTGACGGGATGCAAAAACACGGGAAACGCCGCGCCGACTCGCTTGAAGCCCGCGTTCAGCATCCCGTCGACGTCCGCGCCGACGACAACCCAATCGCGATCGGACGAACGGCGGTTCAAAAGCGTGTCGCGCACAAAGCCGCCGACAATGTATTTTCGCATCTTGTGAAATCCTTACAAAAACGCCCTCCGCCTGCATGACAAACGGAGAGCGTCGCTTGTGAAACCCTGAAATTACTTCACGGCGTCTTTAAAGACTTTGCCCGCTTTAAAGCAGGGGGTTTTCGTTTCGGGCAAGCGAATCGTTTCGCCCGTGCGGGGATTGCGGCCCGCGCGCGCCGCGCTTTTTTTCAGACCGAACGTGCCGAACCCGACCAAACGGACTTTTTCGCCCTTTTTCACGGCTTCGGTAATGGCAATCATCGCTTCGTCCAAGATGTATTCGACGGCGACTTTCGACGCATTGGCGTTTTTGGCAACTTCCGCCACCAATTCAGATTTATTCATTATGCAACTCCTGTAATCAAAACAAGTAACGGGAGTTTAGAAACATCGGCGCGTCAGGTCAAGATTTAATTCATTTTTCTTTACGCGGATTTTGTTGACAAGCGCGCGCCGCTCGCCTAACGTGCCGTTTAAACGCGAAAACAAGGAGGATTTTATGCGCATCGAAATTGATTCCGCCCTGAAAGAAGCCTTGCCCGAAGCCGTTTTGGGCGTGCTGACTTGCACCGCCGACGTGCATCCGTCAAGCGCGGGGCAAAACGCCGAATTCGACGCGCTGATCGCGGCAATGGCGCAGAAATACGCGACTCCGGCGGACGTGACGCAGAATCCTCAAATCAAAGGCACGCGCGCCGCTTACAAAATCCTGCGCAAAGATCCCGCCAAATACCGCAATTCCGCCGAAGCCATGCTCCGCCGCATTGCGAAAGGCACGGGGCTGTACAAAGTCAACAACGCGGTCGACGTCAACAACATGATTTCCATTCAATCGGGCTGGTCGCTCGGCTCTTACGATTGCGCGCAAATCAGCGGCGCGGTCGTGTGGAAGCGCACGCCCGACGGCGAACAGTACAAGGGAATCGGCAAGGACGTGCTGAATATCGAACATCTGCCCGCCCTGTACGACGACGACGGCGTGTTCGGCAATCCGACCAGCGACAGCCGTCGCACCATGATTTCGGGCGGCGAAAACAAAAAATTGCTCTACGTCGTTTACGCGTTCAGCAACGGCGACGCCGTCCCCGAATTTTTGAAAGAAACCGCGCGCCTGCTGACGAAATACGCCAACGCCCGCGACATTGAAACGGATATTGTGCGGTAATAATCAGAAATCAAACGGCATTTGCATTTTGTGCGTTTCAATTAAAGCGCTTTCGATTCGTTTTAAAGAAAGGTCATAGTACGCATCGTTAATTTCAATGCCTACTGCTTTTATTCCATGCTTTAACGCAGCTAAAACGGTTGTCCCACTTCCTAAGAAGGGATCTAATAAATAACCATCTTTTTTTAAATAAGGAAAGATGATTTCAACTATTTCCTCAGGAAACGGTGCTGTGTGACCTAACGTATTTTCACCTTTAGAGTTGATTTTTCGGACAGGTGTAATATCAAAAAATTTCTGATCTAGTGAAATCTCTTTGATACCTTTTGAAAATATCAAAATATGCTCATAGCAATTTACAGGCTTCATATAGGTTGGAAAAACCTTATCGGAAGAATTGCGCTTTGATTGCACCTCTCCTTTGTACCAAATCAAATCATCCAAAAAATTAAATCCGACAAGATTGAAAACGATAATGCTTAAAAAGCCCAGCATCATTCGTTTTTTTGACATATGTGAAGATATAAAAATATTATCTTGTCCAACAATATCTCCTATATTATAAAAATATAGAGTATCGTCCTCCATTTTATCATAAACGGCCTTTGCGTTAATTGCCATATCTACAAAGTAGGCAATTAAATTTTGCCATTGAGAATACTCACGCGCATTATAATAAGGCGGCGACGTAATGACTCCTGAAATTTTTTCAGGAATTTGCGATAAAACAGTTGAAGAATTACCATTATAAAGGGAAAAATCATTCTTCACCAAAAAGCGCTTTGGGGGTTCGCTTTTCAGTAAAATTCCACGAACTAAACTTGAAAACAGTTGTGTAAATCTATCTGAAAAATATGTTACGTGCTGTTTTTTAAATTTTTCAAATGAAATTTTTCTCTTTAATCCTGTAGCTTCAATTTGTTCGTCAGATATAATACATACGTTATCATTTTCAAAAGAATAAAATGAAATTAACATTTCATAGATAGAGTCATTATCCCAAAATACATCCTTACGGTAATTTTTTAAAAGCGTTTGATTAAGGGTAACTTCGTTCGACATTTGCGATAATCGTAAATTACGTTTAACGCTAAAATAATCATATCGCTTACCTCTTCCTATTTTGCTTCGACTTGGACAATCGGGATTTTGACATTCAAAACTGCGTTGCAATAATTTTGGATAAGAATTCCCTCGCACATTTGTACTCATACAATCAGGGCATGGAAATACGCGTTCATCTAATTCAATTTTTTGAAAAATTAAAATTTTTATATCACCGGTAGCAGAAACAAACAAATCATTAAACTGAAAACCATAGGAAACACCGTCAAAAAAATCTTCAATTGCATTTTCAATATCTTTTGAATAATCATAACAACGATTATTCTTCAAGAAAACACGCAATTCTTCTATTTTTTCTTCTTTATTTTTATTATATAACTTAAATCCCTTTTCAACCTTAAAATACTCACAATATACAGCAACACTTGCAACAATATCCCATGACACGTCTTTAAGAACAATTGCCATATAATGATAATTATTCAGTCGATCATATTCTTTTGATATTTCAGATTTTAATAAATCTAAAACGCCTTCCTTTTTACTACAAACGTTAAAAAGAAGAAATTGGTATTTTCCTTTTTCTTCATTTTGAATAATGTTCTCGTATTTTTCATTTTCTTGTGAATTACAATGAATTTTTGCCTTTATCGTTCCAGCGACTTTTTTTTCATTTCGCAATAAACCGGATTGAATAACCATTACAGCTTTATTTTTGTCCTCTGCCGAAATAATATTTTTAAAAAACGAAGGAGGTTCACCCATTACTCCCAAGATACTATTTCTTAAATCTTTTTTTTGGAGCGCGGATAATTTGAGATTGTGTTTTTGTTTATACGAGTTAATTGCACACGTTATTTTTTTATCCGCGACTCTGGATATAGCCAAACAAGCAGCGATCAAGTGCTCATCTGACACATCAAAATTTAATTGTTTTTTTATTTTTAACAATTCATATTTGATGTTGTTAGTCATATAAATGAAATCCGTAAAAACGATAACTCCGGCAAGTAGCCGGTTCTTCTGTTTATAAAAAGAGTATACCTTAATGAGTTATGATTACGCAAGAATGTTTTGAAAATAAGCAAAAAGAATTACAGATGTTGCTAGGGAAACTCCGGCGTTTACGCGGCTTAACGCAGGATGATTTGGCGATACAAATAGATATGTCTTCAAAGTCAATTAGTGATATTGAAACTTATCGACGAAAGGCATCCCTCCAAACACTCCTAAAAATCTACTTCATTCTTGGAATTGACCTTTGCGAACTAATTAAGGAGAATATCTCGAATGAGTAAAAAAAATTTGCGCGATACTGTATTTCACTATTTATCTCGTTTTGACATCTCTGGCAAAAATGCCGTCTATACAAAGTTTACAAACATTTGCGGAAAAACAGGACGTTACGACGTTCCTGAAGAACTTTTTCAAAAAAGAACACACAGAAAAAATAGAATTCTTTTTCCTTGGAAAGACGTTCAAGGAAACTCTTTAACCTTAGAGCAATTAAATACGATATCAAACGGCGTTGTTATCGAGTTTGTAAACGACGATTATTTTAGCGTATCTAACAGCGCTCTTTTTACTGAGTTAAAAAATCGGCTTGGCTCAGATGAAAATGTTTCCTCTATCATTTCCATTCGAGCGGCTAATGGTACATCTTCTTCTAATCCTCAACGACTCGCGTTTCAAAAATTAAAAAACGTTTTTCCAAATTATAAGAATTGTATTTTGCGTCGTAGAACTGATGCATCCAAAGGAAATAACAGTTGGGAAGGTTTTATATATTATTCAATTCGCGGAGGTCAACAAGATACAGAGCGCTCTCATACAGATTCCCAAAAATATCCTCTTTTATTTAATCCTGCTGTTGAATATGCGAACGAAGATGTTTGTTTAGACATTGATTTGGTTCTTGCGTATTTTGCCCTTTACTCAATCCCTGAGCATAAACGAAATTCTGAATATCAACAAATAAAATACGATATGGAAGCGATGTTATCTAGCCCAGAATGCACTTATGATGATGGAAATCTATTAAACTATTGCAATAATCATTACTGTTTAAAATTTCATCCCGGGAAGTTAACCGATCCGATTCAAATGGTAAAAATTTCTATTGATGATTTTTCTATTACAGATCGTAAAAATGACGATATCCTTGATTTGACGCACAATGAAGCGGCAAACAAAGGTATTTATTACTTTGATTCACACAAAAACTCTATTTTAAGTCCGGCACGACCAAAAAATTTATTCTGGTCAAAAAAGCTTTCCAACATGATGCAACAAAATTTCACACTAGATGGATTTTTTGCACATGAAGAAAATATCGTTAATAGAAGAAAACAGATTTTAAATCATTAACTTTCACTCGTACAAACGCCACAGATATTCGAATCTGGCGGCGTATTTTTGATCCGCCGGCTTGAAAAACAGGCAGTTTTCGCTGTTTTTATACGTCGCCGCGTTCGTCCAGTTGTATGATCCCGTCACGACAAGCGCGTCGTCGAAAACGGCGAATTTGTTATGCTCGATTTTATGTTTTTTATTCAGCCGCAAGGCAATGCCGCCGTCCTGCAATTTTTTGACAAGCGACGATTTGCCTTTCGCCTGCAATTTGTCCGTCACGACGCGCACGTCCGCCCCGCGCCGATGCGCCCGCAGAAGCGCGTCGACAATGCGGTCGTTGCCGATTGAATACACGGCGGCGTCGATTTTTTTCGCTTCATCAATGTAGGCGACGATGCGGTTTTCGCAATCCGCCGACGGCGTGAAATACGCTCCGACGACGAAACCGGCGCGCCCGTTTTTCTTGACGGAATCAAGCGAATCCGCCGACGCGCACGCGGTTAGAATCAATATCGGCAGCAGGCAAAAGAACCGACGGGCAAATTTCACGGCAATCTCCTTTTTTCAAAGTCGTACAGGATTTTGCCGCAAAAATCAACCCTGCGCGCTGTTCAGTTTGTTCAAAACGGTCAGCGCGAATTCCTGCGATGACTGCGGATTTTGCCCCGTAATCAGATTGCCGTCCGTCACGACGTTGCTTGTCCACGGCTCTTTCGCGTCGTAAATCGCCCCCAGACTGATCAGAGCCTGTTCCAGCGAAAACGGCACGACGTCGTCCAGCCCGACCTCTTTTTCCTCTTTGTCGGAAAAGGCGGTTATCGCGCGCTTGGCGAACAGGAATCCGCCCTTTTCGTTCGTCGCCGCCGCAAACGCCGCCGGTCCGTGACAAATCGCCCCGATCAGTTTGCCGGCTTTGTTCATGCGTTCGACAATGCCCGCCAGCGTCGTGTCGTGCGCCAAATCGTACAAAGGTCCGTGCCCTCCGGGGATGATGACCCCTTGATATTTTGAATCGTCGATTTCTGAGAATTTGCGCGTTGTTTTAAGCGCGTTGAGCGCCGCATCCCATTCGGACGGCGGCGGCGTTTGAACGCTGTTCGGGTCGATTGGCGATTCCTTGCCGACGGGACCGGCAACCGTCACGTCGAATCCGTTTTGGGTCAGCACGACGTACGGCACGGCGAATTCTTCCAGCCAGACGCCCGTCGGATGCACCTGTTCGTTGCCGCGCGAAGACGTGACGGCGAACAGGATTTTTGATTTGCGTTTTTTTGTCATGATTTTTCTCCGTCAGAAAGCCGTTTTCTTTAATGTAACAGCCCCGCCCCCGACGCGCTATCGGCAATCGGGCGAGCATTTATACGGAAAAAAGGTTATTTTTCGTGGCGTTTGGCTTTAAACTGCGCTTCGTACAGACCCGCGTATTCGCCGTCCTGCGCCAACAGTTCCTCATGCGTGCCCTGTTCGACGATGCGCCCGCGGTTGATGACGACAATCTTGTCGGCGTTCTGCACGGTCGACAATCTGTGCGCGATGACCAGAATCGTGCGTCCGACCATCAGGTTGTCAATCGCCTGCTGGACGACGGCTTCGGATTTGTTGTCCAGCGCGGAGGTCGCTTCGTCCAAGATGACGATCGGCGCGTTTTTCAAAAAGGCGCGGGCAATGGCGACGCGCTGTTTCTGACCGCCGGACAGCAAAATCCCGCGTTCGCCGATGTCCGTCATCAAGCCCCGTTCAAGCGAGCCGATGAATTCGTCCAGACACGCGCTTTTAATCGCCTGATCCAGTTGTTCCTGCGTGTAGTCCGTCCTGCCGAGCGTGATGTTGTCCAAAATGGTGCCGGAAAACAGGAAATTGTCTTGAAACACGACGGCGATTTTATCACGCAGGGAGCGCAGTTCCAACTGTCTGATATCCGTGCCGTCAATCAGGATTTGTCCGCTGTCGATGTCGTAAAAGCGCGGAAGCAAATTCACGAACGTCGTTTTGCCGCCGCCCGAATTGCCCACGAAAGCGACCATTTGCCCGACTTTGATGTCAAGGTTGATATGTTCCAAAACGGGCTTGCCGGCGATATAGGAAAACGTCACGTCGCGGTATTCGATTTTATCGCGCACGTCCGTCAAAACGACCGGATTTTCAACGTTTTTGATTTTCGGTTCGACTTCCAGCACTTCAAACACGCGATCCATCGCCATGAAAGCCATTTGCACCGCCGTGTAGTTGTTGCCCAACCCCTTGATCGGGGTGTAGAGCATCAGCAGCGCGGCGATGAAAGACACGAAATTGCCCGAAGAAATCTGGTGCGTGACAATCAGATAACTGCCCAGCCAAATCACCCCCGCGATGCCCAAGGACACGATGAAGTGAATCAGCGGCGACAAAAGCCCCGTTTTCTGCACCATTTTCATGCTGATGCGGAAAATGGCGTGCAGGCTCTGCTTGAATTTGTTTGTCTGGTATTCGCTTAAATTGTACGACGTGATGACGCGGTTGCCGCCGAACGTTTCAATGTAGTTCGTCACAATCAGCCCGCCCGCGCTCATCTGCGAATTCATCAACTGCTTGATTTTTTTGCGCACGCGGGAAAGCGGCAGAAGCGCGCCGAACAGGAAAATCAGCGCGACAATCGTCAACTGCCACGAATTGTAAAACAAAACGCCTATCAGGGAAACGGAGGAAAACACGCGCGTCGTGAACAGTTTTAAATTCGCCAGCAAGCCGCCGCACGCCGCGTCCGCGTCGTTGTTAAAGCGCATCTGGATGATGCCGGAGGACGTCGTGTCGAAATACGCCGTGTCCGACGCCAGCAATTTGTGGTACAGGTCGATTTTCAGCCCCTGCGTAATCTTTTGCCCGACCCAAGTGTTCAAATACACCGCCGTGTAGTTGCACAGGCTCTGCACCGCGCTCGCCACGACGATCAGCAACGGCATGAAAGACGCCGCCTGCACGTTTTTTTCGACCAGAACGACGTCCATGTACGGCTTTAAAATCCACGCGGTCAGCGCGTCGAAAGACCCGATGGGAATGGTGATTAAAACGGCAATCAGCGCCCGCACCCAGTACGGTTTGACGTAGGGGTAGATTTTGCGGTAATTCCTTACCATGCTGACAGAGGCGATTTTATTTTTCAGCGCCGCGAACATTGCAACCGTTCCAATTTATTGACACACGACCGAAAATAGTCTGCAAAAGCGCGTTTGACAAGAAAATTATATCTCATATAGAATATGTCATTCGTTTGAACGGCAAAGGATTGCGCGATGAAAGTGTTGATACTGGCGGGCGGATTGGGAACGCGCTTGGGCGAGGAAACCGTCTTGAAGCCAAAACCGATGGTCGAAATCGGCGGATACCCGATTTTGTGGCACATCATGAAAATCTATTCGCATTACGGCTTTAACGATTTCGTCGTGCTGACGGGCTACAAATCGCACGTCATCAAAGATTATTTCGTCAATTACTATCTGCAATACTCCGACATCACCGTCGACATGGCGCGCAACGCGGTCGAAATCCACCGCACGCGCATGGAGCCGTGGCGCGTGACGATGCTGTACACCGGACAGGACACGATGACCGGCGGACGCATCAAAAAAGCGCGCGATTACGTCGGCGGCGAACCGTTCATGCTGACCTACGGCGACGGCGTGGCGGACATCGACATCAACGCCCTGCTCCAATCGCACAAAGAATCCGGAAAACTCTGCACCGTGACGGCGGTGCGCCTGCGCGGGCGGTTCGGCTCGATGATTATCAAAGACGAAAACGTCATCACGTCTTTCATGGAAAAACCGCAGGACGACGACAGCCGCGTCAACGGCGGATTCTTTGTCTGCCAGCCCGAAGTGTTTGATTACATTCCCGACGGCGACGACGTTGTTTTTGAACGCGCGCCTCTGGAACGTCTGGCGAAAGACCGTCAGCTGAACGCCTACCGCCACAACGGATTTTGGCAGCCGATGGATATGCTCCGCGATAAAATCGAACTGACGAAACTGTGGGAAAGCGGCAACGCGCCGTGGGCGAAATGGCTGTAAAAAAAACAATCCCCCGTGCAAAAAGCCTCCGCTTGAAACGGAGGCTTTTTTCAGGGGAAAGAGCGTCAGGCGTTCGATTCCTGCGCCAGTTGCGTCGCCAGCACATAGTTGAATTTGCCGGTTCCCATGACGGGCGGTTCTTCCATGTACATGACGCGCGCGGGCGCCCAGAGTTCCGAAAAGCCCTCTTTCTTGAAGAAAGCCTTGATATCCGCGACGTTCGCGTCTTTCGCCGCCGTAATCAGCACCAACTGCTCGCCTTTCTTTTCGTCGGGAATGTTCACCACGCCCTGCACCGTGTCGGGATACAAACGCCCGATAATCTGTTCCACGGCGGTCAGGGAAACCATTTCGCCGCCGATTTTGGCAAAGCGTTTGGCGCGTCCCTTGATGAACACAAAGCCGTCCTTGTCGATTTCGACAATGTCGCCCGTGTCGTGCCAACCGTCTTCGGGCGGCTGCAAAACCCCCGGTTTGTCGGCTTTCATGTATCCCTGCATGATGTTGTCGCCGCGAATGAACAGACGCTTGCCTTCGGTAATCCCCGGCACTTCCTCCAATTTGTATTCAATCTTGGGAAGCAGGGGACCGACGGAGCCGCGGCGGGTGAACATCGGCGTATTGACGGCGATCAGCGGCGACGCTTCCGTCGCGCCGTAGCCTTCCAAAACGCGAATGCCGAACTTGTTCATCCACAGCGAAGCGGTCGAATCTTTCAATTTTTCCGCCCCGACGATTGCCAGACGCAAGGAATAGAAATCGTACGGGTGCGCCGCGTTGCCGTAGCCCGCCAAGAACGTGTCCGTGCCGCACAGAATTGTCGTGTTCGTGTCGTAAATCAATTCGGCGATAATGCGGTAATGCAGAGGCGACGGATAGTAAAACACCTTTGCGCCCGACAAAATCAGAATCAAGCCGACGGCAAGACCGAACGAGTGGAACATCGGCAAAGCGTTGAAGTACACGTCCGCGGACGTCACGCCCATCGGGGTGACTACTTGATGACGGTTCGCCTGAATGTTCTTGTGCGACAAAAGCACCGCTTTGGGCATACCTTCCGAGCCGGATGTGAACAGGATGACGGCGGTCTGGTCGGCGTCGTTTTTCGGCTTTTTGTTCATCCAGTACGACGCGACGCCCGTCAATTTGTCGCCCAGAGTCAGACGCGCGGCGATGTCTTCCAGATAAACGATGTTGAAGCCTTCCTCCAAAAGCGCGTCGCGCAACGGTTCCAACTGGGCGCTTTCAATGAATTTCTTGGACGTCAGCACCGAGCGGATCTGCACCGTGCGCAAGCCCGAAATGACTTGGAAAGCCCCCGACGTGAAGTTGACCATCGCCGGCACTTTGTCCACGCTCATCAAGCCCAGAAAAGCGACGATGGAAGCCAGCACGTTCGGCATCATCAGACCGATGTTTTCCTCCATGGCGAATTCGCGCTTGAACGCCTGCCCCAAAACGTAACTTTTAATCAGCAGGGATTTGTATTTCAGCGGTTTGCGGGACGTGTCCTCGACAATGTAGTGACCGCGTCCGTGCGTGCGCTGGGCGTTCAAAATCCCCGTGAAGATGTTTTCGTTCAACTTGGAGGATTCGTACATCATCTCAACCATCATCTTGTAGAGTTGGTTGGACGCCTGATAGTTGCGCTGTCTGCCGGTCAGAGTCGGATCCAAATCGAACTTTTTGGGCGGCAGGAACGTCAGCGTGATTTTCGGGAAGAACTGCGTGCGGACGTGCTGTTTAATCAGCGACAGTTTGGAGTATTGCGCGCCGCTGATGCGCACGGGCAGAATGTTCGCGTTCGCTTTGGACGCGACCAAGCCCGCCCCTTCGTACACTTTCATCAAAGACCCCGTGACGCTGATGCGCCGTTCGGGGAAAATCATCACTTTCTTGTTGCTCTTAATCAAATCGACCAGCGTGCGCAAAGAAAGCGGATTGTTCAAATCCAGAGGATAGATGTCGACCATCAGGCTGAAAACGCGGATGTACCATTTGTTCTGGATTTCGGGACTGACGGTGAACGTGATTTTTTCGGGCATGAACGCCGCCAGAAGCAAAGCGTCCAGACGCGACGCGTGGTTCGCGATAATCAGCACGCGCTTGCCCGCGACTTTGACGTTCGGCAGTCCTTTGACCGTCACGCGATAGAAAAATTCCAGCACCGTCTGCGCGATCGAGCGCACCAGAGCGTCCGGCAGAACCGTGCAGTTGTACAGCGCGACGAACAGGTTGATGATGCCCGCCAGCAAAAACAGTTCGGGCAAAGTCAGCCCCATGCGGCGCAATCCGATGACGAACAGCGAGGAAATCGCGATGCCGCACGCGTTAATCAGGTTGTTCGCGGCGAAAACCGTGCTTAAATACGCTTTCGGCGCGCGGCTTTGCATCAGCGCGTTCAGCGGCACGATGTACATCCCCGCGAAGAACGACAGCGCAAAGAACACGCCGCACACGCCGAGGATGCGGAACTGCTCGAAAAATTCGGGCAGAGCCAGCGGCGTTTCAGGCGTTTCGTAGCCGTCCAGCAGCGTAAACAAAACCAAGAAGCACAGGCTCATCGCAATCGAGGTGATCGGCACGAACGTCGTGTGCGCCAAACCTTTGAGCAATTTGTTGCAAAAGCGCGCGCCCAAGCCGATACCCGCCGCGAAAATCATCAAAAAGACGGGAACGGCGAGCGACGTCGCGTTGAAAAACTGCAACGTCAGCGGATACAAAAGCAGCACGATCAGCATACCGATCGACCAGAACCACGTCGCGCCCAGAATACTGCGGAAAATCATCGGATGCTTGCGCACCAGACGCAGAGTCGAGGCGATGCCTTTGAAAATGTTGTTGCTCCGCTTGATTTCGACTTTGTCGTCGTCGTTCTTCGGCGTTTCGGCGCGCACAATCATGTACGCCAGCACCGAAAACACTATCAGGCATCCCGCGCCGACGCGCACGGGCAGAAGCGTGCCGATCAGCGCCGCGGCGACAATGCTGAAATACGTCGATTTTTCAATATAGGTGTTGCCGGCGATCAAATCGTCCGGTTCCAGATATTCGGGCAGAAACGCGTATTTCATCGGTCCGAAGAACACGGAAACCGTCCCCAGCGCCAGCGGAATCAAAACCAACAAATAGGTGTTTTTCGTCAGCAGAACCGCCGCGACGACCAGCATCAAGCACAATTCGGTCAGTTTCAGCGCGTCGGTCAAATGAACGCGGTTGTATTTTTTCGCCAACTGCCCCGCGCGCGCGGAAAACAGAAAGAACGGCAAAATGAACACGCCCGCAATGATGTTCGCGGGATCGTCCGTTTGTTGCGTAATGCGCACGGCAAGCAGCGTCAGCAGCGTGTTTTTGAAAAACGCGTCGTTCCAGCCGCCGAAAAAGCGCAGGGCGAACGAACGCAACGGTTCCAGTATTCCTTTCATCAGAAAAATCCTTTCATTCGGGAAATTCTTTTTATACGCCTATATAAAAAGATGGGCGTTCTGTCAAGGTCAAAAGCACTATATCAGAAAAAAACACGCGATACACACAAAAAAAACGGTCGTTTGACCGACCGTCTTTTTCTTTAAGTTTTTCAATCAGTTCCTAAATTCGCGCTGATAATTTTCCATCATTTTGATCTGGCGCATCTGCTTTTCTTCCTGAATTTTTTTGTTCTTCTTGATAATCAGCACCAAATTCGACGCGATTTGCTGTCCCTGTTTGATTTGCTCCTGCGTCATCGCGCGCAAAAGGCGTTCCAAATCGGGCGACACGTCCGCCAGATTCGACGCGTTCGGGAACATCGCCGACAGGCTGATAACCTGCCACGCGTACGCTTCGGGAAGTTGTTTGAGCGTCATCGCGTACAAATTCGCCAGTTTGCGCTGGGCTTCGACATAGCCCTGCTTCGCCGCCGCCGTTAAAAGTTCAACGGCTTTTTCGTTGTTTTGCGCCACGCCCTCGCCCTCGGCGTACAGCGCGCCCAGTTCCGACTGCGCCTGCACGATTCCCGCGTCCGCGGCGATTTGATACAATTCAGCCGCGCGTTTGGCGTTTTTCGGCACCTTTTCCCCGCGCAAAGACATTTCCGCCAGACGCAAAGCCGCTTCCGCGTTGCCCTGCTCCACGGATCTGTCCAGCCAAGCCACGTCGTCGTCCGCCTGAACCGCTTTGACATAGCCGTCCTTGGACGCCTGATAAATCGCTTCCAGACGGCGCATCGCCTCGTTCGAGCCCTTTGCCGCCGCCAGACTGTACAGCACTTCGGCGCGGCGGACGTCGCGGGCGATTCCCTTGCGTCCGAATTCGTAAATGCGCCCCAGATACACTTGCGCGTCCGTCTGTCCGGCGGAAGAAGCCTTTTCCAAAATCGCGACGACCTCCTTGTTGGGATGCTTGCCCTCGCGCGAAGCGTCGTACACGCGCGCCAGTTGGTACTGCGCGTCGGGGATGCCCGCGTCCGCCGCCTGTTTCAGCCATTTTTCAGCGGATTTCGGGTTCTTTTTCTCCACATAATAGTATTGTCCCAGTTCCGCCGCCGCCGCGTCGTCCCCGTTTTTCGCGCGCGCAATCAGCGAAGACACGTCCGCCGCGAAAGACGGCATGGCGTACAGCATCGTCATAACAGCAATCAGAATCCGTTTCATTTCTGCGTCCTTTCAGTTTCCTGCAAGTGAGGATACCACACATTCATCGCCTGCGGGAATACGGTATATTCGTCAAAAATCACGTCGTTGAACAGCAAAGCGGAATTGGCGGGAACGGCATTGCCGAAATTCGCCATCGACACGTTCGAGCCGCGAAAATCAAAGTGGTTTAAATCGCCGTCCGACAAATCCGTCCCGCGCAAATCCGTCTGCGTCAAATCTATGTTGTACGCAAAGCCGTCCGAGCGGGACAGCGCGGTCAGAATGTTCAGCACTTTCTGCACGTTTTCCGGCGTGTCATGCGGCAATTCGCCCCATTTTTGCTCCGCCGGACGTTCGACGAACATCTCGTGCGACCAAGGGCGTTCGCGGCGCACGAACGACGTTAAAATGTCGATTTGCGACGGTTCAAGCATCTTGTCCGCGCGCGCGATGCACGACATGGTGCAAATCGCCCAATCCGTCGATTCCGCGTCCTGTCCGGCGTCGGACAAAACGGTCATCGCCCGCACCGCCAGATTGTGATTCGACGCGCGTCCGAGCAGACGGTCGGCGCACACTTTCGCGGAACAATCGCCGGAATTGAAATCGGGACGTTTGCGGCGCGCTTCAAAAATCGCGGTATCGTAAGACGCTTCGTCGAATCGCGGCGTTTCGGCGGGAAATTCGGTGGCGCGGTTGACGGTCAGCAAGCGCAAATCTTCGGGCGACATCTGCGAAAACAGACGCAAATTCACGTCCGAAACGTTCGCTCGGTACAAATCCGCGTCTTTCAAATTCAGGCTTTTTTCAAAGCGGGACTGCGTTAAATTCGCGTTTTGCAGATTCGCCCCCGCGAAAGAGGAATCGACGATCAAATCCTGATACAGCCACGCGTTTTGCAAATCCGCGCCGTCGAAAACGCATTTGTCGCACACGATGTTTGAAAAATCGGCGTTGCGCGCGTCCGCCCCGTTCAGCGCGACGTCGGACAAAACGGCGCGCGTGAAATCGGCGTTTTGCGCGGCGATTTTCATGGCGGACGATTTTTTGATCAGCGTGTTCGCCATGTTCGCGCCGCCGAACGACGACGCGTCCAAATTCACGTCGCGAAACTGCGTGTTGACCAAATCGGCTTTTTCAAAATTCGCCATGCGCAAGTCGCTTTTTTGAACGTGCGTATTTTTCAAAACGGCGTTTTTAAAGTACGCGCCCGACAAATTCACATTTTGAATCAACGCGTTGTCGATAATCGCGCCCTTAAAGACCGTGTCGGAAAAATCGCTGTCCATGAACGTCGCGAAATTGAAATACGACTCGGAAAAATCGACTCCCGCCAGCGCGGATTTGTAAAATTCCGCCTTTTCAAAATTGATTTTCGCCAAATTCAGATAGCCGCACGCCTCTCGCGAATAATGCCCCGTCAGCAAATCGACGGATTTCTGCAAGGAAATGTCGCGGGCGACGGCGGCGTTCGTCGGCGTGTAATACACGACGGGATACGGGTGGCACTTTTTCAGGTACGTTGCGACGGCGTTGAAAACGTCGCAGGAAGTCTTGTTCGCGGGCAGTTCGTCGAAATCAAGCGCTTTTGCCAGCGCGGTCAGCGCCTCGTCGACTTTGCCGCCGCAATTTTGCAGTTCGTCAAACGCGCGGGAAGCGTCGAAAACGGTCTGTTCCGGCGTTTTTTGCACATAAATCCGGCGAATGATTTTCTTGACGATTTTCTTTTTCTTCGGCTTGGCGGCGGTCGGTTTTTCAGCCGTTTTTGTCTGCATTCCGGCGTTTTCCGGCGTCGCCTTTTCTTTCAAAATCTCTTTGGCGAAGTGAATCGGGATAATCTGCACGTCGAACGGTTCGCGCAGGGAAAATTCGGGCGAAGCGGGCTTGTTCGCGGGAGATTTGCGCTTGCGGTCGGTGAAAATGACGACTTTCGCGGGCGTCGTCAAATCCAGTTTCGTGTGGTCCTGCAACGCTTTTTTCGTGCCGACGACGGACAATCCGGACTGCGTCTGAATCCCGTGTTCGTACTGAATGGCGTCGTCCGCTTTTTCGTTGTCCGCGCCGTCTTTCGCGACGACGGCGGGCGTTTTATACGCTTGCGTGCGTTCCAGAGTCGTCGGATTTTTCAGCGCGGCGGACGGAAAATAGTACATCAGCACCTTGTTCGGTTCCGGCGGGTCGAACGGGGAAGCGAACGCAAGGCGGGCGGCGCACAGCACCGTCGCGAAAATGGCGGATTTAAGCGTCTTTCGGAGCATAGGGACGCACCGTCGGCAAACCGTCGCGCAACCATTGGGTAATGCCTTTGTCCAAAATGGAAACATCGGCGAAACCGCGCTGTTTCAAGGTTTTGTACGCGTAAAAGGATTCGTTTTCGTCGCGCAGACCGACAATGACGACGGGCACATCCTTAAACCCCGCCAGACTGTCCGCGTCTTTCGCGATTTTCGCCATGAATTTGTCATACGGCAGACTGACCGAGCCGTTGATGTATCCGACGATTTTGTCGTTGAAATCCTCGCGGATGTCGATCATGACCAAATCGGCGTGCGACTTGATTTTTTCATCCAGCGTTTTCGGGGAAACGTAGGCGATTCCTCTGCCGCGCAACAGGCGGCGGAAAAACGGATAAATGTGAAAATACAGCCACCAGAACGCCGTCAAAATCACGATTGTCCAGATAAAAAACGATTTCATTGCCATTCCCCGACAAACAAAGTGGAAAAAAGAATGACAATAGTATATAGATATATTTCGACTCAAACAAGACATACTATTTGACGGAGCGGATAAAAAATGAACACGAAAAGCGTTACGGTCGTCGGCGGCGGTTTGGCGGGGTGCGAAGCGGCGTGGCAACTCGCGCGGCGCGGCGTTAAAACCGTGCTGAAAGAAATGCGTCCCGTAAAGACGACTCCCGCGCACAAAACGGCGGGCTTGGCGGAATTGGTTTGCTCGAATTCCCTGCGTTCCGACGATTCTTCGCGCAACGCCGTCGGGCTGATGCACGAGGAAATGCGCCGCTGTCACTCGCTGATCATGCAGGCGGCGGACGCGTGTTCGGTCGCGGCGGGCGGGGCTTTGGCTGTCGATCGCGAAAAATTTTCCGCCTACATCGAAAACGCTTTGAAAGAAAACGAAAACGTCACGCTGGTGCGCGAAGAAGTGCAAAAACTGCCCGAAGAATCCGACGGATTGGCGATTATCGCGACGGGACCGCTGACAAGCGATTCGTTCGCCGAACAGATTCAAGCCTTGACGGGCGCGGATTCCCTGCACTTTTTCGATGCGATCGCTCCGATTGTCGAAGCCGATTCCGTCGATATGTCAAACGCGTGGAAGCAATCGCGCTACGACAAGGGCGACGGCGACGACTACATCAACTGCCCGCTGACGCGCGAGGAATACGAAGCGTTCGTCGACGCGTTGCTGACGGGCGAAAAAATCACGTTCAAGGAATGGGAAAAAAACACGCCGTATTTCGAGGGCTGTCTGCCCGTTGAAATTATGGCGCAGCGCGGGCGCGACACGCTGATGTACGGTCCCATGAAGCCCGTCGGTCTGACCGATCCGCGCACGCAAAAACGCCCCTACGCCGTCATTCAACTGCGCAAGGAAAACCGTCAGGGCACGCTGTTGAATCTGGTCGGATTCCAGACAAAACTGACCTACGGCGAGCAAAAACGCGTCTTTACAATGGTTCCCGCTTTGAAAAACGCCGTCTTCGCGCGCTTGGGCGGAATCCACCGCAACACGTTTTTGTGTTCGCCGAAAGTGCTGGACGACACATTGCGTTTGAAAGCGCGCCCCACCCTGCGCTTCGCCGGTCAGGTCACCGGATGCGAAGGCTATGTCGAAAGCGCGGCGGTCGGGCTGATGGCGGGCGTGTTCACGGCTTTTGAAGCGCGCGGCGAAGCCCCCGTCCCGCCGCCCGAAACGACGGCGTTCGGTTCAATGCTCCGCCACATTACGCAAAACGCGCAGGAAGAAACGTTCCAGCCGATGAACATCACGTTCGGGCTGTTTCCCGCGCCGCCCGTCCCCGAAGGCAAGCGCAAATTGAAAGGCGCGGACAGAAAAGCCGCCATCAGCGCGCGCGCCCTGAACGATTTGGAGGATTGGAGGGAACGCATTGACGGTTGAACGCTCGAAAAACGCCGACGAGGAAAATTTTCCCGTCGGGTCGCAACTGATCGCCGCGCCGCTGCGCAAGCACGTCGCCGCTTTTTACGATTTCGCGCGCACGGCGGACGACATCGCCGATTCGCCCGACTTGCCGTCTTCCGAAAAATTGCAAAAACTGAACGGTTTGGAGGAAGTTCTGCGCGGACGGGAATCGGCGTCGCCGGAAACGCTTTGCGCCGCGAAACTGCGCCTGTCCCTGCTGGAATGTAATGTCACGATCGACCACGCGCGCGATTTATTGAAAGCGTTTCGCATGGACGCGTCGGGCAAAAAATACGAAACTTTCGAAGATTTGACGGGCTACTGCCGCTATTCCGCCGCCGCCGTCGGACGCTTCATGCTCGATTTGCACAAAGAAAGCCCGTCCGCGTACTTTTCGTCGGACGCGCTGTGCGCCGCCTTGCAAATCAACAATCATCTGCAAGACTGCAAAAAAGACTATCTGACGCTCAACCGCGTATATCTGCCGCAGGCTTGGTTCGACGAACAGGGTTTGACCGCCGACGCGCTGAACGCCGACAGGACAAACGAAAAACTGCGCGCCGTGTTCGACCGCGCCGTCAGCGCAATCGAGGGACTTCTGACAGAATCCGCGCCGATTCCCATGGTCATCCGTTCGCGCGGTCTGCGCATGGAGGTGTGCGTCATTTACAAACTGGCGCAACGGCTGGCGGCGCGGCTGAAAACGCAGGACATTCTGGCGCAAAACGTTTCCCTGCGCAAATCCGACTGGTTCATCGCGGGACTTGCCGGCGTTTTCGCGGGATTGAGAAGAAAGAAACTGACATGACGCAAGCCAACCGCACCTATATCGAATCCGTAGTCAAAAAATCCGGCTCGTCCTTCACGGCGGGCATGAAAATCCTGCCGAAAGACAAACGCGACGCCATGTTCGCGATTTACGCCTACTGCCGCCTGATTGACGATATTGCGGACGAACCCGCGCCGATAAACGACAAAATCCGCGCACTGTCCGTGTGGCGCGACGACATCGCCGCTTTGTACCGCGACGAAATTCCGAACGGCAATCCCGTCGCGCAGGAACTCTACGGCGTCATTAAGAAATACAATCTGCCGCAGGAGGAATTTCTGGCGCTGATCGACGGCATGGAAACGGACATGAACGACAATATGCGCGCGCCCGACATGGTTCAGCTGGAACTGTACTGCCGCCGCGTCGCCGGCGCCGTCGGCGTGCTGTCCGTTTACATTTTCGGCGATTCGTCCCCCGACGCGCAAAGATTCGCCGTCGTGTTGGGCGAGGCTCTCCAACTGACGAACATTTTGCGCGACATGGAGGAGGATTTGGAACTCGGACGGCTGTATATGCCCGCCGAATGTCTGCGAAAAGCGGGCATCGAAATTGACGAAAACACGCCCCTGTCCGCCGTGTTGAAGCATCCGGATTTGAAAATCGCAAGGCAAGAGTTGGCTCAAAGGGCTTTTCTGCGCTACACGGAAGCGGAAACGCTGTTGGAATCGCTTGACAAAAAGCAGATGAAAGCCGCCGTTTTGATGATGAAAGTGTACAAAAAAATCCTGCTGATTATGGAAAAACGCGGATTTGAAGTCTTGTCCCCGCGCGCAAAGCCGTCTAAATTGTGGTTATTGGCAACGGTTTTGAAAATCTCCCTGTTTTAAGGAGCGGGCATGGTCGTTCATATCATCGGAGCGGGATTGGCGGGATTAAGCGCCGCCGTGCATCTGACGCGGCAGGGCGTTCCCGTCGCTTTGTACGAAGCCGCCGCGCACGCGGGCGGACGCTGCCGCTCGTTTTTCGATTCCAAAACGCAGGCGGAACTGGACAACGGCACGCATTTGTTTATGGGCGCGAATCACGCACTGTTTTCGCTGTTGGAAATCTGCGGCGGTCGTCCCGACGCGTTTGTCGACGAGGGAACGAAAATCCCGTTTTTCAACATGAAAACGAAAAAGTTTTTCCAAATCAATCTGGCGCATCCGCTGTTGTCGATATTCAAAGCCAAGCGCGTTCTGCCGCTGGTCGTCAAGTCGATTATGAACACACCGAAAGATCAGGCGGATATGCGCATGGCGTTCAAAACGCTGTGCAAATGCGTGCAAAAGGACGGCAACCGCGTGTATCTGGCGAAAAAATCGCTGAACGACGCGGTCATCGACCCGATTGTGTCCTATTTGCGCAAAAACGGCGCGGCGATTCATTTCGGACACCGCCTGAAAGCCGCTTACGAGGAGGAACTGGTCTTTTTCAACAAAACCGTGCCGCTGGAAAAGGACGATATGGTCATTCTTGCCCTGCCCGCGCCCGCGTTAAGCAAATATGTGCGCGACATTAACGAATACGCGACGAACACCATTTTGAACATTCATTACAAATCGAACGCCGTTTTGAAAAACGGGCGATCCTACGCCGGATTGCTTCATTCTTCGCGCGCGGATTTCGTCTTTGTCAGAAACGGCGTCGTGTCGATCACCGTCAGCGCGGCGGACGCTTTACTGGCGCAGTATTCGCCCGATATGCTGGCGGGGCTGATTTGGCAGGATTTGGCGAAAGTGCTTGTCGAGCCCGAAAAACGCCCGCCGTACCGCGTCGTCGTCAACAAGCGCGCCACGCCCGTGCAGACGGCGGAATTCAACGCGGGCAGACCGCAGACGGACATCGGCGATTATGTGATTTTTCTGGCGTCCGATTTTGTGCAGACGGGCTTGCCCTGCACCATGGAAAGCGCGGTCGTCGCCGGCATGAAAGCCGCGCAGGCGGTCATTGACGGGCTGTAAATCAAGCGGCTGACGGCAGGCTGTAAATCAAGCGGTCGGTAGCGGACTAAAAACCAAACGGTCGGCGGCAGGCTGTGCATCCCGTTGCGCGCCCGTTTGGCAACTTACTCCGCCGCGTTCCGCCCGCCGTGCCGACCCGCCGCGCAGGTCATCCCTCGAACTTCGGCAATTCCTCGATAAATTCCGACCAGACGGTCTGCGTTTGCGTCGCTTCGTTTAAAATCTGCGGCAAAGCGGCGTCCATGCTTTTGACCAGTTCCGCCGATTTCGCCATCAGCGGCAGAAGCGAATCAAACGTTTCCTGTATGCCCGAAGCCGTCGCCGACGCTTTTTCCGACAGTTCAAAACTGTCCTGATGCTGTTCGACGCACACTTGACTGAATTGAGGCAACGCCGCGCGCAACGCCGCCACTTCGCCGTTGATGTTTTCCAAAACGCCGGCGAACGCGTTGCTTTCTTCCTGCAAATTGCCCATGTTGTCTTGCAAATGCGCGACCGACTGCGACGTTTGCTGCGACAGACGGCGGATGTCCGAAATGATGTCGTTGCACGCCTGCGCCTTGTCGCCCAGTTTCAACGCTTCAATCGACGCGTTCAGCGCCAGAATTTTCGTTTGCAGACTGGTTTTATGCACGACGCTTGAAATTTCCGACGCGGCGCGCACCCATTGAAGCAGTCCGGCGGAAAAATCCTGCATCCGTTCAATCAGAAACACCATGTTTTCGCACGTTTTTTCCTGCGCTTTGGCGTAGCGCATCATGAAATCGGACGACTTTTCGTACGCGTCGCCCAATTTTTTCAGCAACGCCGCGAACGGCGCGCTTTCCCGCGATTGAGTCAGTACGGGGGCGAACGCTCTGATCGCGTTTTCCAAATCGCGCAACATACGGGTGACGTCGTCCAGTTTGGTGCAAAAACCGTCAAAGCGGGTCGCCGCGCGCGAAGACATTTCGGTCGCCGAAGCCTGCAAATGCTGGAAAAACAAAAGGATTTGGCGCAACTGCGTTTCCGCGTCCGCCCCTTCGTCGCCCAAAACGACAAAGCCGTCGGCTTCTTCCTCGCCGCCCGTTTCGCCCGAAGCCGTCCCCAAAGGCAGATAATTTTTCGCCGACGATGAAAACACCAGCGGATTTTTCCACGCTTCCAACAGTGCGGACAGCGACTGCGCCAGCGCGCCGATTTCGTCTTTGCGTTCCGTGAACGGAATGGAATTTTTCGGTTCGCCGCGCGCAAATTCCCAAACGTCTTCAATCAGGCGGTTCAGCGGATAGCGCACGCCCCACAGCGACAAAACGCACACAATCAGCGTCAGCACGCCCGAAAAGGCGATGTATGCGACAAAAGTTTTCTGCCACAGCAATTTTTGGCTTTCGGCGCGGTACAGCGTCGAGGACGCTTCGACGGACAACGTTTCCGTCAATTCCTTAATCAGTTTGTCGGTTTGCGACAAATCGCCCAAAATCTTGGTTTTCGCCTTGCCGATATCCGCAATCGTTTTGATTTTGCGGTTTAATTCGGTTTCCAGCGCGTCCGCCGCCGCCGTCACGCCTTTCAGTTGTTTCAAATTGACCATTTCCGCGCCGCGCACCGCCGTCAAAGCCTTGCGCAAAGCCTCCGTTTCCGCTTTGACGGACGCCGTGTACTGCGCCGAATGGTCGGAATTTTTCAAAGCGACGTCAATCAGCCTGTCCAGCTGATCCTGCAAATTCGACAGCGCGAGCGTCGCGGACGGCAGGGTTGAATCGTTGATCATGGCGGTCAGGCGTTTCGCCGCAGCCTCTCCCTGACGGCGCGCCTTGTCGGACAGCGAATACGATTTTTCCGCCAAAGAAAACAACTCGGTCGCCTGTGTCTGCAACTCCTTGACCGCCGTTTCAAAGCGTTTCGCCGTTTCACTCGCCTCCGCGCCGTTCAGCCGCGTCAAAAAGTCGTTCAGATTTTCTTCAATGTTGTCGAAAGCGTCCGTCACCGCGCGCACATCGTCTTCGCGGTTTTGATTCATATAGCGCAGTAAAGCGGCGTTGACGCGGGACAAGTCGTTCTGCAAAACGGCAAGGCGGCGCACCGCGTCAATCTTCACGGTCGCCTGCGCGTATCCGCCGTGAATGTTGTTGAACGAAAAATATCCGACAACGCCGGCGACGACCAGCAACACGCCCAAAACGGCATAGCCGCAAAGCACGCGGGCGGATATTTTATAGCGCGACAAAAATTCCTGCAAACTCACCGATTCAACCCGATTTTAAAATTACAGTTCGCGTTCCAATCCGCCGCCCAATTCCTTGACTCCGTCGTCAAGCGGTGCCGCGGGCACAGCGTCAAGTGCCGCGGGCACGGCGTCAACTTTTTCGTCCGTCTTTTCTTCAACGGCGGGAGCGGATGCCGTAACCGGAGCAAGCGTTTTCTCAATCGCTTTTTCTTCCGCCGGAGCGGCGGTTTCAACGACAGGCACGACAACCGTTTTCACTTCTTCAATAACGACGGGTGCCGCAGGCACGGCGTCAAGCGTCGCGGGCGCAGCGACCGCTTCATCGGCGGGAGCGGACGCCGCCTGTTCTTTCATCTGTTTCATCACGCCGGCGGCTTTTTCGCTCAACGGCGCGGAGACATCAACGGATGCCGCCGGAGCGACCGGAGCAACGACTTTTTCATCCGCCTTTTCTTCAACAGGCGCCGCAGGCGCGGCGACCGCTTCAACGGGTTCGACGACGGTCGTTTTCACCTGTTCGATGACAACGGCGGCGATTTTTTCGTCCGCCTTTTCTTCAACCGGAGCGGCAGGCGCGGCGGCGGCTTTTTCGTCCGCCTTTTCTTCCGTCGGCGCAACGGATTTTTCCAGCGGGGTCAGCGCGGCTTCCTGCGCGGCGTCCGCCTGTTTCTGTTCTTCCAGTTGCGCTTCTTTCTGATACAATTCCTGCTTCAATTCGTTCTTGATTTTATCGCGTTCGGACATCTGGCGCATTTTCATTTCCAACTTGCGATCCTGCGTGTAAATGTCGAATTCGCGCATTTCGTCCGCCTGACGCACGAGCAGATTGCGCATTTTTTCGGGCAGGGCTTTGCTTTGGCTGATTTTCTCAATCTTCCGTTTGAAGATCATTTCAATCTGTTCGCGGTTTTTGGAATACTGTTCGCGCAACGCTTCCTGCGCCGTTTTTTCCTGCGCCCGCGCCGTCAAAGAAACGCCGAACATAAGAGCACTTAAACCGCACAACAGTTTCAAACGCATGATCTTTCCTTTCATCTCAACCCCAAAATGTTCAATTCCGCCCCTTGCAGACGGGACAAATACAAAAGTTCCGCCAGCAATTCGCGCTCGTTGTCGTGAATGACGCTGTCAGACAGGACAAGTTGCAAAAACGTTTCGACAAACAGTTGCAAATCTTCATGCGGATATTTCACGATAACCTCGACAGCCTCGTAAAAACTCTGTTCGTCGGGGAACAACCTTGAAATATACCGCATCATTTGTTCTTCGTCAAAGGAAACCGTGCGGCAACGCTTTTTCACATATTCAAAAATCAGTTTGTTTTCCAAATCCGACTTGTCCGCGTCCGCTTTCGCCAGATACGCCAGCGCCGCCAGATCGTAGCGCACAAGCGTCATCGCCGCGATAAAGCCGTTGTCCCTGAAAGATTCGTCCGGCGCGTATCCGCCGATGTCCTGCAACAAAAACTGCGCCGGATACGCGTAGGGCAAAAGCGTCTTAATGTCGTACAGCCGCACCGCTTTCGACAAAAATATCATGCGCGGCGCTTCGATGTCGTGGCAGAACGCGTCTATCAAAATGTCGCCTTTGCGCCCGAAAATGCGCCGCACGGTAATCAATCTGTCGACCAGACCGCCCGTTTCGTCGTAATAAATGATGCCGACCGCGACGGACAAAGCCGTGGACAGCATCCCCTCGGGCAAATCGGGATTTTTCTGATAAATGAAATGAAATCCCTGCGGTTGCGCCGCCGTGTCGCCCTGCGCCGCGTTTTCGCTTGTTTCCCAAGCGTCTTCGCGCCTGACGTCGTAATCGCCCGCGATGTATTCGCGCACGTTTTCCTCGTAGGGCTTTTCGGCGCGCGGCTCGTCCCGACGGACGTATTCGCCCGTTTCCTCGTCAAACGACACGTCGACGTATTCGATGTCGTTCTGTTCTTGGCGGGCTTTCTTGATTTTCGGCGTGCCGCGCAGACGGCGGAGCAGACGGGCGAGTTTTTTTTGCCTGCCCTGCTCCTCCTCGCCGAGATTTTCCTTTTTTTCCGCGCTCCGCTTTTCCGCTTTTTCGCGCTTCAAGCGCAATTCCTTGGCTTCCTGCGTTTCGCGTTTTTTCAAAGGGCGCAAACGCCCCGCTTTCGCCAAGCGGTCAAGATCTTTTTTCTTTTGTTCCTGTGCGTTGAAAAACGCTTTCGTTATGCGCATACGTCAATCTTCCCCTTAAAGCCACGATACAGATTTTCGCGCCCGTTTGCAAAACTTTCCTTGACGATTTCGCGCAAATGCCAAAAAAACCTTGAAAGATCAAATAAAAGGGGTACAGTACCTGCTGTAATTTTCACATCTTAATCTTGGAAAAACAATCATGGACAACAACAATCAGGCGGGCTGGTCGTCGAAAATCGGTTTCATTCTGGCGGCGGCGGGTTCCGCGGTCGGTTTGGGCAATTTGTGGCGGTTTCCGTACATCGCGGCGTACAACGGCGGCGGCGCGTTTTTGCTGTTGTATCTGATTACGGTGTTCACCATCGGCTTTACGCTGGTTGTTTTGGAAACGGGCATCGGCTACCGCTTCCGCAAAAACCCCGTCGATTCCATGAAGCAAATCAACAAGCGTTTCGGGTTCATCGGCTCGGTCGGCATTATCGCCGTCACAATCATTCTGGGATTTTACAGCGTCGTCGGCGGCTGGATTATGCATTATCTGGTGTTCGCCGCGTCGCATCCGCTGTCAAACGCCACGCAGGAGTATTTTCAATCTTTCGTGTCGCGCCCCGTTCTGCCTTTACTGTACACGGTTTTGTTCCTGTTCGCGACGGCGTTCATTGTTTACCGCGGCGTGCAGGAAGGCATTGAAAAGTACAGCAAAATCATGATGCCGCTGCTGTTCGTCCTGTTGTTCGGACTGGTCGTGCGCTCGTTCTTCCTGCCCAACGCGGCGGAGGGGCTGAAATACTTTTTCAAGCCCGATTTTTCCAAAATCAACTCCATGACGTTCTTTTCCACGCTGGGACAGGCTTTCTTTTCGTTAAGCGTCGGCATGGGCATTTTCATCACCTACGGCGCGTACCTGCCCGAAGACAAGAAATTCCCGATCGGCTCGTCCGCGTCGGTCATTGCGCTGGACACGCTGGTTTCCGTGCTGGCGGGCATGATGATTTTCCCCGCGATTTTCAGTTTCAACCTGTCGATGAACGCCGGTCCGACGCTGATTTTCATCACGCTGCCCAAAATTTTCGCCTCTTTCCCGTTCGGAAGCATTGTCGGCGTCGTGTTCTTCATTCTGCTGTTTTTGGCGGCGTTGACGTCCACGATTTCCATGATTGAAGTGTCCGTCGCCTATCTGCACGGCAAATACGGTCTGCCGCGCTCCAAAGCCGTCATCGGCTACGCGATTTTCTGTGTCGTGCTGGCGGTGCCGTTCTCTTTGGCGTTCGGGCTGTGGTCCGACGTCAAGATTTTCGGATACAACTTCTTTGATTTCGGCGACACGGTCGCGTCGAACATCCTGCTTCCCGCGGGGGGCTTCCTGATGTGCGTCGCGGTCGGCTGGTTCTACGGCGCGGAAAAACTGCGGGTGTTCGCTTCCGACAAAGCGAACGCCGTGTTCGCGCTCATGGTGAAGTATCTCGCGCCCGCCGCCGTTCTGCTTGTCTTTATCGACGCGATGGGCTGGCTGAAATAAAGTCGGTGCGGAAAATTCCGCCGGAAAATCAAATTTCGATTTCCATGCCGTCGAAAGCGGGTTCAACCCCTTTCGGCAACGTGCGGCACAGCGTGTCATAATCCATGCCGACCGCCATGTGCGTCAAAATCGTGCGTTTGGGGCGGATGATATCCACCCATTCCTCGACCCGCGCGATCGACGCGTGCGACGGGTGATCCTTGTCGGACAGACAGCCGACAATCCACGTTTCAACGCCTTTCAAAATCGACAGCGAAGAATCGAACAGGCGCACGACGTCCGTCGAATAGGCGAACGAGCCGATGCGGTAGCCGAACGACGTCGTCCATTCGTGATCCTGCATGAACGGCATAATCTGCACGCCCGCCGCCATGAACGGCTCGCCCGACGTAATCAGATGCGGTTCAAGCCACGGATGAAAAATCGGTTCCCTGCCAATGTTGATTGCGCCGAAAACGTACGGAAAATGCTTTTTCAAGTGGTTCAGCGTCGCGCGGTTCGCAAAAACCGGCAAAGGCGCTTTGATGACGCGGTTGACTTCGCGCAAATCGTCAATGCCGTGCAGATGATCCGCGTGTTCGTGCGTGTACAAAACGGCGTCCAGCGCGTTGACGTTCGCGTCCAGCAACTGCTCGCGCAAATCCGGCGACGTGTCGACCAAAATGCGCTTGCCGTCGATTTCAATCAGAATCGACGAACGGCGGCGGCGGTTTTTCGGATTTTTCGGATCGCACGCACCCCATCCCCTGCTGATCATCGGTACGCCGCCGGCCGCGCCGCACCCCAAAATACGCACTTTCATCTATTTCGCCTTTGCAAACAAAGTAAAGAAATTCTCCGTTGTCGCGTTTGCCAGTTCCTCAAAGGAAACTCCCTTGATTTCCGCCAGTTTTTCCGCCGTTTTCACGACATACGACGGTTCGTTGATCCTGCTCCGATAAGGCTCCGGCGCCAAATAAGGCGCGTCCGTTTCCACCAAAAGCCTGTTCAGCGGCACGCCCTTGAAAATATCGCGCAAAGCCGCGCTTTTCTTAAACGTGACAATGCCCGACGCGGACAGGTAAAATCCCAAATCCAGCGCTGTGCGCGCCAATTTTTCCCCCGATGAAAAGCAATGCAGAACTCCCGTCAAATCGTCGTCCGCCTCCTGCTTTAATATCTCGATTGTGTCTTCGTCCGCCGCGCGCGTGTGAATGACGACGGGCACGCGGGCTTTTTTCGCCGCCCGCAAATGCAGGGCGAACAATTCGCGCTGCGCTTCTTTCGTGTCGGCGTTGTAATAATAATCCAGCCCCGTTTCGCCCAATCCGATCACTTTCGGATGCGCCGCCGCGCGACACAGCGCGTCAACGTCGGTGAAAGGCTTTTCCTCCTGCGCGTATTCGGGATGCACGCCGACGACCGCGAACACGTTGTCATAGCGCGCCGCCGTGTCGATGATTTGCGGCGCGGTTGTCAGTTTCACGCCGATTGTCGCCATGTACGCCACGCCCGCCAGTTTCGCCCGCGACACGATTTGCGCCTGCGCGGTCAAATCGGCTTCGTAATCCAGATGACAATGAGAATCAATTAAAAACGATGACATCACGCGCCTCCGCGCTGCAACCGCAAGCACATATTGACAAAGACCTGCTTGGCGTCCAAATCGGCGTCTGCCAACAGGCTTTGCGCCGCCGGAGCCTCGTCCAGCAGAAATTCCGCCGGCAAAGCCGCCAGTCGCGCCAGAACGTCCGCTTCGGCTTCAAAAACGCCGCTTGCCGCCGCTCTGCCGAATTTCGTCAGCAAAGCCTTGTTCAACAGCAGACTCCAAAATTTGCGCATCACGTCCGCCGCGTCCTTTTCTTTCAGCGATTTTTCGGCGAAAGCGTAAAGCGCGGGAATGTCGAAATCCGGAAAAGAGCGAAACAGCGTCAGCAGATTTTCGTACAGCGCCGCGCCGCCGTTTTGCGCCAAGAAAATCGCGTCGCCGATGCTTCCCTGCGCCAGCGTGCAGAGCGCGTCGCGTTCGTGCGCCTCCGCGTCGGGCAGATATTGCGCCGCCAGCGTTTGCATATCCGCGTCGTTCAGCGGCTGCAACGTGATTTTGCGGCACCGCGAGCGGATGGTCGGTAGCAAAGACGCGGGATGATGCGCGATTAAAATCATCAGCGTGTCGGGCGCGGGTTCTTCCAGCGATTTCAAAAAAGCGTTCGCCGCGTTCGCATTCATGTCGTCCGCGCTGTCGACGATCAGCACGCGCCAACCGCCCGACGCGCTTGTACGGTGCAGAAAATCGTCAACCTTGCGCACGTCTTCCACGCGGATTTCGTTGTTGCGCTTGCGGGATTTCTCCGTTTCCGCGTCCAGCGGCTTGCCCGCGTCCAAAATCGCCTGCCGGTCTTTTAATTCCTTTTCCGTCAAAGCGCGTTCCAGCACCGCCAAGTCGGGATGCGTGCGCGCGGCGACCGCTTTGAACGCGTAATCGTCCGAATTTGTTTGAAGCGTGTCGGATATGGCGGGGGCGCCGAACAGGGACGCTCCGCCGCCCGCCGAATTCGCCAGCACATAGCGCGCCAGACGGTACGCCAGCGTCGCCTTGCCCACGCCTTTCGGTCCGCAGAACAGCCAAGACCCCGCCAGCGTTTTGTCCGCGAACATCTGCGCTAGCATTTTCATTGCCGCGCCGCATCCGAGCATTTGCGTTTGCGCTTCGGGAGCCGTCAGCGTCATTTTTTCACCCTTTTCGCGTCAATAAATCGTCAATGTGCGCCTTTATCGCGCTTTGCACCGCCGCGACGTCGCCGGTCGCGTCTATCACGCGGCACCGCTCCTTGTCTTCGGAAGCGATTTTCAAAAACGCCGCGCGCAAATTTTCGTGAAAACTCAAATCCATGCGTTCGTAACGGTTGGAATTTGCGTCGCGCGCCAAAGAGCGTTTCAATCCCGTTTCGACGGGCAGATCCATGACGAACGTGATATCGGGACGGTACGCGCCGACGACAATGTCGTACAAACGGCGAATGTCCTGCAAAGGCACGCCCTTGTCGCCGTAGCCGTAGCCCTGATACGCGGTCGTCGAATCGGCGAAGCGGTCGCAAATGACGACTTTGCCGGCGGTCAGCGCGGGAATGATTTTATGCACCATGTGGTCGCGGCGCGCGGCGTACATCAACAGCATTTCCGTCACCGCGTCCCAGCGCGTCACCGCGCCTTTCAGCACCAAATCGCGAATTTGCTCCGCGCCGTCGCTCCCCCCCGGTTCGCGCGTTAAAACGCAATCGTAGCCCTTGCCCGTCAGATATTCGGCAAGCAACCGGCATTGCGTCGATTTGCCCGTGCCTTCCGTTCCCTCGAACGTAATGAAAAGTCCCTTTTCCACGTCAGACGCTCCGCTTGTCACAGGGCTTTGCGCGACAACAGAAGGTATTTGACAATCTGCTTGATGCGTTCAAAGAAGCCGACTTTGGCAACGTCCCTGTCCGCGTACAAATTGATTTCGCGCGGTTCCTGATCCGGAACAACGATTTGCGCCGTCGCGATGACCTGCCCTTTCTTCACGGGGGCTTTCAGCGGAGAATCGTAACGCACGACGACTTTCAGATTCTTCTGCCCGCCCGCTTTCAAAGTCAAAACGACGTTTTCATCGGGCACGGCGGCGACGCGGCGCGACACGCCCAGCCAAACGGGGACGGACACCACTTTGACGCCCTTTTCAAGCACTTTGTAATTGCTGAATTCGCGCAGCCCCCAGCGCATCAGGCGTTCCGCCTCGTTGGAGCGTTCTTTCATCGACTTCAAGCCGTTGACGACCAGAATCAAGCGGCGGTCTTTGCGTTTCGCGGAAGCGACCAAGCCGTAGCCCGACGCGCTCGTGTGTCCGGTTTTCAAACCGTCCGCTTCGGGCATCAGGTACAACAGCGGGTTGCGGTTGCCCTGCTTGATTTTGTTGTAGGTGAATTCCTTTTCGGAATAAATCGGATAGTATTCGGGGAAGTCGCGAATCAGCCGCTCCGCCAGCGTCGCCAAATCGCGCGGGCTCATCAGATGCTTTTCGTCGGGCCAGCCCGTCGGATTGACCAGATGCGTGTTCGTCAAGCCCAATTCCTTGGCTTTCGCGTTTTCAAGCGCGACGAAATCCTCCTCGCTTCCCGCCAAACCTTCCGCCGCGACAATGCACGCGTCGTTGCCCGACTGGACGATAATGCCGCGCAGTAAATCGCGCACCTTGACGCGCTGTCCCTCTTTCAAAAACATGGTGGACGAACCGGTTTTCGCCCCGCCCTTTTTCCACGCGTTGCGGCTGACGCGAAATTCGTCGTCCAAATCCAAAGAGCCGTTCTGCAAGTGGTCGAACAGCACATACGCCGTCATCAGTTTGCTCATCGACGCGGGGGGCATCGGCTTGTCCGCCTGTTTTTCAAACAAGACCGTTTTGGTGTCGAAATCAATCAAAAAAGCCTGTTTCGCCGCCGTTTCAATCGCGAAAGCGGAGGACGGGCGCATCAGCGACGCGCACAACAGCGCGCCGAAAGCGAAAGCCGTTTTATTCATCATCTTCATCATGGCGCGCGCTCCTTAAAATTCGTCGTCGGAAACAGGCGCGTAGGCGCGGGCGGGCTTCGCTTTGGCTTTAACGGGAGCCGCCTGTTTTTCTTCAACCAGCCGCGCGCCCGAAATGCCCGCGTTTTCCACGTTGTCCATCATTTCGACGGCTTTGCGCGCGTTTGCGGGTCCCAAGCGGACGCGGTACAGCGTTTTGCCGTTCGATTTGACGGGACTGACCGCGACGTTGCCGAAGCGCGACACTTTTTTCACCATTTTCTGCGCGTTTTCCTCACTGGAAAAAGCACCGACCTGAACGTAATATCCGGCGGCGAAAGCGTTTGTCGTCACAACGTCCGTTTTCGCGGCTTTTTGTGTCGAAGCCGGCTTTTTGGCGGGCGCGGCTTTCTTTTCGGCGGATTGCGTTTTCGGCGTCGCCGCTTTCACGGCGGCGGGAGCGGCGACGGCGGCGGCAACCGGCGCGGGCGCGGGAGCGGGCTTCGTCATGGACACGGGCTTTGCGGAAACGGCGGGTTTCGGCGTTTCAATCTTTTCGGGTTCGACCGTTCTGGCGGCGTCGGCGCGGCTTCTGTCCGCATCCCAATCGTTGTATTCGGACTGCGGCGCGGCGGCGGGGGTCGGCGCTTCGACCAAAGCCTGCGAAAACGAAGAATCCGCGTGATGCGGCGCGGCGTTGTCGCGCGCGTTCAAATTCGTCGGGCGTTTCGGCGTTTCCTGAATCATCGCTTCGGGCGGCACGTCGTTCGCGGAAGCAACCGGCGCGGCGCGTCCGGACAGCAAAGCCTCTTTCAGTTCGCGGCTTTCTTCGGGCAGGATTTCGACTTCGACCTGCGTCGTGCCCTGATCTTTAAAGCCAAGCAGTTGCGCCGCGCGCATGGACACGTCGATGATGCGGTTGTTCACAAAGGGACCGCGGTCGTTGACGCGCAAAACAAGCGACCTCCCGTTTTGCAGGTTCGTCACGCGCACCACGCTGGGCAGCGGAAGCGTTCTGTGCGCCGCCGTCAGACTGTGCATATCGTACACTTCGCCGTTCGCGGTCATGCCGTTGTGAAAATCCGCCCCGTACCAAGACGACACGCCGACTTCCCTGTACGAATAATCCTCTTTCGGATAATAGGTGACGCCCGCGACCTGATACGGATTGCCGATTTTGTAATATCCGCCCTGCGCGGAGGACCTGCCCGCCGCCTGCGCGGACGGGGCGGAGGAAAACACGGGCATACCGTTGTCGGAACAGCCGGCGCAGGTGAAGACCGCGGCTAAAAGCAAAATTTTCAAAGAAGAAGACATGAGTCCATCCCGAATGATGATATTATGGTTACGTCAAGAATACGTTGTCCCGCCGCAAGAATCAAGCGGGATGCTCATTTTTTTTCGCCGTCGGAAGCGGACGGGGAAACGGGCGCGGGCAAAGCGCGTTCAAGCGTTTCGGACAGCACGCGCCCCGCCAGTTCGCGCGCGCGTTTCATCGCTTCCTCCTGCGCTTTTTCACGGGCGAGTTTTTCGGCTTTTTCGCGTTCGGCGCGTTTGCGTTCAGCCTCTTTTTGCGCCGCGCGTTTTCTTGCCGCCGCCAAAGCCGCCTTGCGTTTCGCCAAAGCCGCGCGCCGTTCGTCCTCTTTGCGCTTGTGGTGCGCCGCGACGATCGGTTCAACCTCGCCGTTTTCCATGTTGCGCCCCGCGTGCAAGCGCATTTCAATCAGCAAACGGCGGTTGATTTTGGAAGATTTGATATTGTAGACGCGTTTGAACAGTTCCACGCCCTCTTTCGTCCCCGCGCCCAATTTGCCGTCGAAAGGTCCGACGTAATACTTGCCTTTTGCCAAAATCTTCTGCATTTCGACGATTTCGTCAAAGCGCAATTCGTCCGCCGCGCTTTTTTCCGCCATCAGCCAGCGCATACACGCCAGCAGACCCGCGTTCGCGTATCCGTCGGGGGGCAGATCGTATTTCAGTTGGAAAGCGCGCACCGCCTCTCTTGTCTTCGCGCCCAAAATCCCGTCTATGTCGCCGTCGTACAGCCCCTGCGCCGCCAGCAGACGCTGGATTTCCATCGCGTCCTCCATGGAAAACGGTTCGGGCTTTTCCTTCGACAGCGTTTTAAAGCCGCCGCGCCCTTTCATCCTGTCCGCCAGATAGCCGACGGACAGCGCGTACAGCACCGACTTGTTCCAGCGCATGATGACGTAAAAATTCGGATACGCCAAAAAAGCGGGACCCTCGATGCCGGCGGGCAGAATCAGCGTCGCGGGGGTTTTGTCCGGCTCGGTCACGTCGGACGCGGGCGCGGTAAACGAAATGCCCAGTTTCCGCCATTCTTTAAGCGTTTTTTTCTGTTCGATCAGCGACCAGTCGAAATTTTTCGGCAGACGCACTTCGCGCCCCCAGCGTTCGCCGCGCCGCCAGCCCTCCGCCGCCAGATAGTTCGCCGCCGAAGCCATCGCGTCGTGCGTCGAATTGAAAATGTCGGCGTAACCGTCCTTGTCCGCGTCCACGCCGTACGCCAGATACGTCGTCGGCATGAACTGGAAATTGCCCATCGCGCCCGCCCACGACCCTTTCATTTTTTCGGCGGGCAGTCCCAAATCGACAAGGCGCAGGGCGTTCATCAGTTCGGCGCGGAAAAAATCGGGACGGCGCGTGTCGTACGCCAAAGTCGCCAGCGCGGAAAACACGGAATATGTGCCTTTCGCGCGTCCGAAATCCGTTTCCATCGCCCAGAAAGCGATCAGGTAATTCGACGTCACGCCGTATTGTTCGTACAAATCGTTTAAAAAATCGCCGTACTGCGCCAGCGCCTTTTTCGACAGCGAAATGCGCCGGTCGTTCACCGCGTTTTGCAGATACGAATTCAAATCTTTGCGAAATTCGGGCTGTTTGCGGTCGGACGAAATGACGGAATCAATCACTTTGACGTCGTGCATGGCGGCGTCCAATACAGACACGCGCACGCCCTGCTCCACGGCGTCGCGGCGAAAATCCTCGTACCAGTCGTCAAAGGACACGGATACGGCGGACGCGGGAACGCTCATTCCCATTCCCGACAAAAAAGCGACCGCGCGCAAAAGTTTCCTGACGTTCATCAAAGCACCGGCAAAAAAACAACCCCTGTGCAGATTACGGCAAAGGGGTTGCTTATTTATTAAAGCGGGAAAATTATTTTGCCGCCGCCTCTTTCATTTTTTTGACGAACATCAGCACGCGGACGTAGGATTCCAAATCCGCAATGACGATTTTCACATCGCCCGCCGCCGTTTTCACGACAAAGCGTCCCGCCGTGTCCGCGCGGGGCGGCACGACCGTCGTTTGCACGACCTGTTTCAAGCAAACGATGTCCGCGCCGTACTGTTCGCCGTATTTTGAAATGAAAATCAGCGAATCGGCGGTCAGCGCGCACGACGTCGCTCCCGTGACGCGCGCAATGACCGGCACGCCCGCCGCCACGTCCGCCAGCACGATTTCCGCCGCTTTTTCAAACGGCGCGCTGATGGCGGGCATCGCCTTTTGCACAATCTCTTTCATCTGTTCGGGGGTGATGTCTTCGCGCGACATGACGAAAGCCGCCGTTTTGCCCGCCGTCAAATCGGTCGCCTGCGCCTTGACCTCGTCGACTTTCATTTTCGCCTTTTCAGCCAAATCCTTCACGTCGAGGTTTTTCAAAAATCCGGTGAATTTCTTGCCCATTTCCTGCATTTTTTCGGCAGCGGCGGCGGCTTGCGGATTTTGTTGTTCGGGGGTGTCTGTCATAGCGGTTTGTCCTTTTTTGTTAAAGAAAAACTGATTTATGCTAGCAACTTTCGCCCTGTTTTTCAATTAAAGAAAAAGACGGGGGACGGAAAAGCAAACAGATGTTGCAATTTGCGTTTTTTTCAAGCATAATGCGCCGTGTCACGCAAACGGATGGGTGGCAGAGCGGTTGATTGCACCGGTCTTGAAAACCGACGACTCTTTACGGGGTCCGCGAGTTCGAATCTCGCCCCATCCGCCATAAAAAACTCCCCGCGGGAGTTTTTTCGTTGTCCGGACTTAATAATGCGGCGGCGGCGTTTCTTCGGACAAGGGCTTGACAAAGCGCACGTCGACGCTTTGGGTCAGCATATCGACCAGATGCTTTAATTTTTCAATTTCCCTGCCCTGCTCGATGACGACGGCGTTCAACTCTTTCAGCATCCTGTCCTGATACGTCACCGCGCGTTCGATTTCCACCAATTCATCTTCCACGGACATCACATTCTCCCGACAAATAAAAAAGCCGGAATGAATCATACACTCCGGCTTTCGCAAAAGAAATGGATTTTTTAACGTCCGCGCATCGCCTGCAATTTTTTATCCATGACCGCGGTGCGCATTTTCTTCTTTTCGGGCGGAATGTAAACCATGTCGTCCGACCAAGGCAGTTTAACCATTTTGCTGTCGCCTTCCTGCATTTTCAGCACCTGCGCGTCCAGCACCTTGTGATGCAAATCGTCGTGCGGGGGAATCGGCATCAAAATGAAGTTCTTAAATTCGTTTTTGCCGCCGCCGTGAATGGGCAGTTTGTGATGCACGTTGTAGCCTTTCGGGGTACGGCCGCTTTTGACCATTTCAATCATCGCGTCGTTCATGCCGATGGCGCGCAATTCCTTTTCATGCGTTCTGCCGATTTCGCGCAAAAAGTCCGCGCGGATGCCTTTGAACTGCGAGCGGCGGGCTTCGCGTTCGCGTTTGGGCGGCACTTTGTATTCGACGTCGATCAGTTTGAAGCCGTGGATTTCGTCAAAGTCGAACTTGCCGTTCGCGGCGTCGATTTGCGCCTGCGATCTGTTGCCTTTGCCGCCTTTGCCGTGATGTTTGCGTTCCAGCGGGCGTTCGCGTTTAACGTGTACGTATTCGGTCATTGTTTTCATTCCTTATAAAATGCCTTGTTATTTTCAGATATAGCGCACTTTTTTATTTTTGTCTAATTTTTTTTGAAAAAAATGTCAAAAAATTTTCCGGATGCGCTTTTTAAGGGCGTAGTTTTGAAAAAGATTTGATTTTTTCGCGCGAAACGGTCATTCTGAAAATCGTTGAAACAATTTTGTCTATTTTAAGGAGCCGTCATGATTCGTGTAGCCGTCCCCGGCGCGTTCGGCGCGTTTTCCCACCTTGCCGCCGCAGAAGTGTTCCCCGCCGCCGCTTTCGTCTTTTTTCCGACGTTCGCGCAGGTGCTGAACGCGGTTAAAAACGAGCAGGTCGACACGGGCGTCGTCCCCGTCGAAAATTCTCTGGCGGGACGCGTGACGGACATTCACCGCCTGTTGCCGAGCGCGGACGTGTGCATCACGGGCGAGCATTTTTTGCGCATCGAGCATCATTTGTGCGGCGTAAAAGGCGCAAAGCCCGAAGACGTGAAAACCGTTTATTCGCACGCGCAGGCTTTGGCGCAATGCAGTTTGTATCTGACCAAAACGGGCGTGAAGACGCGGGCGTGCGAAAACACGGCTTTGGCGGCGCAGGCGGTTGCCGAACGGCAGGACAAATCGTGCGGCGCAATCGCTTCGCAAGCGGCGGCGAAACAGTACGGATTGAAAATTTTAAAGCGCAACATCGAAGATTCGGAAGACAACCGCACCCGCTTTTTAATCCTGTCCAAAACGCAAAAGCCGCTTGAAGACGGGGCGCGCGTCATCACGTCGTTCGTCTTTTTCGTCAAGCACGAACCCGCCGCCCTGTATCACGCTTTGGGCGTGTTCGCCGACAAGGGCGTGAATTTGCTGCGCCTTGAAAGTTACGTCGATTCCAAAAATTTCACCAGCGCGGGATTTTTCGCCGACGTGTCCGCCGATTTAACCGCCGGCAAAGGCAAAGAGGCTTTGGACGATTTGCGCCGTCACGCGCTGAAAGTCACCGTTTTGGGCAGATATCCCGCTTCGCCCCTGCGCCCCGAAGCCTAAATCAGCGGCGGGCAAGGCGCGCAATCAGCAAAAACGTGCGGGAACACAGCAAATTTTGCGGAATGTTTTTCGATTTGCACCGCGTTTCCGTCTGCGTCAGCAAATCCAGCGCGCGCGCGATTTTCGGCAGGCTCCAAAAACGCAATCCGGACTGAAAATCCGCCGTGCGCTTAAAGTGGATTTTCGGGTAAAGCGCGTTCATCGCCGCGCTTGCCGCCTCTCCGCGCGCGATTTTGCTCTGCACCAGATGAAACCGTTTGAAGTGTGACGACGCCATGCGCAGCAGACCGATCGGCGATTGCCCTTCGGCATACAGTTTTTCAAGCACTTTCTGCGATTCTTCAACCTGTCCGCCGCTTAACGCGTACAGGAAATTGTCAATCGACAGCACGGACGCGTCGCCGATGCACGCCGCGACGTCGTCGTATTCGACCTGCTTTCTGTCGCCCATGTAAATCGCCAGTTTCGTCAATTCGGAACGCGACATCATTCTGTCCGCGCCCAAATTGTCCGCAATGCTTGAAACGACGTCGGGAGAAGCCTGCAAGCCGTTTTCGGCAAGCGTTTGCGTCACAAACCGCTTCAATTTGTCGCCGTCGTCCGCGTAACAGGCGAACACGCCCGCGTTTTCCGCCTTTTCAAACAATTTGCGCAAAGCGGATTCCTTTTGCAAAGACCCCGCCGTCACGACTATCAGCGCGTCGCTTTTGCACGACGAAAGATAATCTTTCAGCGCGCCCGCCAGTTTGTTGTCCGCGTCGCGAATTTCAATGACGCGCCGCCCGCCCATCAGGGAAATGGCGTTCGCTTCGGCAAACAAAGCGGACACGTCGGCGGAAACGTCCGCGCTTTTCAATTCGACGCGGCAGAACGGGTCTTGCGCCTGTCCCGTCACGATTTTCACCGCCTGTCTGCGACATTCGTCGATCAAGCCGTCGTCCTGCCCGTAAAACAGGACGGCTTTCAGCGATTGCGCGCCGCCTTGAAAAAAGGATTTCAGGGAACTTTCGTTTAAAACGCTCATTCGGCTTCCTTCGCGTCCGGCGTTTCGCTCAACCGCGGATGACTGCGGAAATACGCGGCAAGACGCAAGGAAATGTCGCCGCCGACAATGCCGACCAGACGTTCTTTCAGCGCGCGCGCCGCCACTTGCGTCGCATACGGCGAATCGACGATGTTGTAACTGCCCATCGCCGACGTTTTGTCCGTCATGATGACTTTGTTGTCGGCGTAATTTTTCAGCGTGTAGCGCGCCGTGTAAGTCAGCGTCGTGCGCGTCGCGATGTTGTCCGACCGGATGCCCTGCTGTTCCTCGCGCGGTTCGGGCAGACTGATTTCCAACAAAAAGCGCGGATGCTCCGGCGAGCCTTGCGGCGAAATCGAATCAATGACGCGGCGGCGCAGAATCTGCCCGTAGCGCGTCGGGATTTCCGCGACGAACACATCCGCAAGCCCTCGCGTCAGCCTGTCCTGCGACACGGCGTCCGGCGCGCCGCTTGCGGAATACAGGGGTTGAAACCCGCATCCCGCAACGGCAAGCAAAACGGCGAAACAAACTATTTTACGAAGCGACGACATTGACGATCTTGTTCTTTACCACAATGATTTTACGAACGGTTTTGCCTTCCAACTGGGCTTTGACGGCGGGGATTTCCAACGCTTTCGCCTTGACGGATTCGTCGTCCGCGTCTTTTTGCATTTCCAGCGTGCCACGCAGTTTTCCCTGCACCTGCACCGCGATCGTCACCGTGTCGTCCGCCGCCATTTGCGCGTCGGCTTCGGGCCACGCTTCGTCGATAATCAGCGTGTCGTGTCCCAATTCGCGCCAGATTTCCTCGCAGATGTGCGGCGTGACGGGCGACAGCAGACGCACTAGCAGTTCAAACGCTTCGTTGTACGCGTACTTGTTCGCGTCGTTGTCCGTCTTGATTTCCGCAATCGCGTTCGTCAGTTCGCGCAGACGCGCCAGAGCGACGTTAAAGCGCAATTTGTCCAAATCCTGCGTCACGAGCGCGGTCGTTTTGTGCGCCAGACGCAACAGTTTTTCGGCTTCTTTCGTCAATCCGGCGGGCTTTTCCGTCTTCTGCGGACGCGTGTAAGCCAAACGCCACAAGCGGTTGACGTAACGCCACGCGCCGTCGATGCCCGCTTCCGTCCATTCAAAATCGCGTTCGGGAGGCGTGTCGGACAAGACGAACAGACGCGCCGCGTCCGCGCCGTAAGTGTTCAAAATCGTTTCGGGCGCGACCAAGTTGTATTTGGATTTGCTCATCTTTTCCGCGCGTCCGACCGTCACGGGCGAACCGTCGGACACTTTGACCGCCGTGCCGTCCGCCTTTTTGGACACTTCCGTCGGGAACAGCCAGTTGCCCTCCCGATCCTTGTACGTTTCGTGGCAGACCATGCCCTGCGTGAACAATCCCTTGAACGGTTCGTCAATGTCCAGATAGCCGCAGTCGCGCATCGCTTTCGTGAAGAAGCGCGCGTACAGCAGATGCATCACCGCGTGTTCGATGCCGCCGATGTACTGGTCGACGGGCAGGAATTTTTCCGCCGTCGCCTTGTCGAACGGCTTGTCCGTTTCGTGCGGCGAGCAATAGCGCACAAAGTACCACGACGATTCAAAGAACGTGTCGAACGTGTCCGTTTCGCGCAAAGCGGGTTTGTGGCACTTCGGGCAGGTCGTGTGCTTCCATGTCGGATGATGTTCCAGAGGATTGCCGGCTTTGTCGAATTTCACGTCTTCGGGCAATTTGACGGGCAAATCCTTTTCATCGACGGGGACGATGCCGCAATCGTCGCAATAAACGACGGGAATCGGGCAGCCCCAGTAACGCTGGCGGGAAATGCCCCAGTCGCGCAGACGGTACTGCACGGTCGCCGTCCCCCTGCCGATTTCCTCCAAGCGTTTGATCATGGCGGGAATCGCGTCTTTCGTGCGCATGCCGTCCAAGAACGCGGAATTGACCGCCACGCCGTCCTCGATGTCCTCGAACGCCTTGTCCGTCACGACGGGCGTGCCTTCGCTTTGATGCGCGACGACGACCCTCACGGGCAGATTGTACTTGCGGGCGAAGTCCAAGTCGCGCTGGTCGTGCGCGGGACACGCGAAAATCGCGCCCGTGCCGTATTCCATCAGCACGAAATTGGCGACGTACAGCGGCAGTTCGGGATTTCCGCCCAGTTTCCTGAATTCTTCGGGGAACGGATGCATGACTTTCAGCCCCGTGTCAAAGCCTTTCTTTTCGGCGGCTTCGATTGTCGCGGCGGACGTGCCGAGCGCTTCGCACTCTTTGATGAATTTCGCCAGTTCGGGATTCGTTTTCGCCAGTTCCGCCGCAATCGGATGCTGTGCGGAAATCGCGCAGAAAGACGCGCCGAACAGCGTGTCCGCGCGGGTCGTGAAGACTTCCAGAGTCTTGTCCGAGTTCACAATCGGGAAAAACAGGCGCGCACCGTAGGATTTGCCGATCCAGTTTTCCTGCATGACGCGGACTTTTTCGGGCCAGCCGTCCAGTTTTTTCAGATCTTCAAGCAATTCGTCGGCGTACTGCGTGATTTTCATTGCCCACTGCGACAGTTTGCGCTTTTCGACGGGCGCGCCGGAACGCCAGCCTTTGCCGTCGACGACCTGTTCGTTCGCCAGAATCGTCATTTCGACGGGGTCCCAGTTCACCCAAGAGTCTTTGCGGTACGCCAGACCTTTTTTCAAAAAGTCCAGAAACATTTTCTGTTCGTGCTTGTAGTATTCGGGTTCGCAGGTCGACGTTTCGCGGTCCCAGTCGATCGACAGCCCCATGCGCTTCATTTCCTCGCGCATATTGGCGATGTTTTCGCGCGTCCATTTCGCCGGATGAATCCCGTGCTTGATGGCGGCGTTTTCGGCGGGCAGACCGAACGAGTCCCAGCCCATCGGGTGCAAAACGGAATAGCCGCAAGCGCGTTTGAAGCGGGCGACGACGTCCCCCATCGCGTAGTTGCGGACGTGTCCCATGTGGATTTTGCCCGACGGATACGGCAGCATTTCCAAAGCGTAGTATTTCGGTTTTTCCGAATCGGCGTTCGTTTTAAACGAGTCGCGTTCCTCCCAAATCTTTTGCCATTTTTCTTCCGTTGCGCGAAAATTGTAGCGTTCGTCTGTCATTTCACATCTGCCTTATCAGTCTTTTTTGGTCGCCAAGTACAATTGACGGGCGCGGGTTAAAACGGCGTTTTCGGTGTCTTTCGTCAAGACGGGATCCGCCGCCGCGCCGCTCCATTCGCCCCTGTCGTTTAAAACCTGTTTGAACACGGACACTTTCAGCGCGTCTGCGCGCAGGCTTTTCGACGTAATCAGCACGGTCATTTTAAAGCGTTCGCCTTTCGCCGCCTCGTACCAGTCGGTCAAAATGACGCCGCCCGCCGAATCCGCCGACGCAAGCGGCATGAACGAAAGCGTTTCCAGCGCGGCGCGCCACAAATAGACGTTCACGCCCAGCGCGCTCGATTCTTCGTGCTTTTCCTTATAAAACAAGGCAAATCCGTCCGAACCGAACAGTTTGTTTTCGCGATCCGCCTTGTTTCTTTCGGACGGCATTTCGTATTTGCCGCGCACTTTTTCCGGATACTTGTACTCCACGTCGGCGCCTTTGCATCCCGCCAACGCGAAAAAACCGGAAAAAACGGCAAAAAATACGCTTTTCGCCCGCATGAAAGATCCTTTTGGTTCAAAACAAACCTTTACATAACATATTTCTTTTAAATATATAAGCCTTTTTTACGGTGTCCGTCCGAGTTTGCGCGCCGCCTCGTAACTGTCGATGGCGCGGGTCGTCGCTTCGGGGAACCACGAAGCCGCCGCCGTGTTTTTATTGCTGACCATGGACGGCATTTCCGAACGGTCGTACCCGATTTTGTCCGAACCCGACGGAATCATCGACACGAGTTCGCCCGATTCGATTTTTCTTTGGCGCGCGGCGTTCTGATAGCGTTCCGTGTTTTGCCTGCCTTCGACGCGGGCGGTCTGCCGCTTGACTTCGTCGCGGGCTTTCGTCACCGAATCGGAGGGCGCGGTCGCGCGGTTGAACGCCGGACGTCCCGCCGTCTGATTTTGCCGCCTGACCGAATCCATGGAGCGCGGAGTCATGCCCTCGACGCCTTGAAGCACGCGGTTTTCCTTGCGTTTGGCAACGGCTTCGTCGGAAGCGTTGTACGGCGACGCCAGCCGGCTTTGATGCAGAGCCGCGCGCTGTGCCGCCGTGTCCGTGTGAAATTTCGTGCGGGCGATTTCGGTGTCCAGACGGTCGCCGGGGCGCGCGTCGGCGGAAGCGATCAGCGGCAACAGATTTTCCTGATTGGCGGCGGATTTTTTTGCCGGCGCATCGACGGAAGCGGACGCGTCGGGGACGATGTTCACGGGCTTTCTCGCCGCATCGAACGGCGCGGGGGACGCGGGAAGCGGCAAAGCGCGCGCCTGCGGGATTTCGGGCGGTTGCGGGATTCCGGACGTTTGCGAAACTTCCGGCGATTGCGCGATTTCCGGCGATTGCGGCGCTTCTTCGCTTGCCCGCAAGACCTGCTCGAAAGTCGTTTGAGCCGCCGGTTTTTGCGTTTCCACCCGCTTTTCAGCGCGCGCGGGATACAATGCCGACCAATCCGAAAAATCCACCGAAATATCCATTGCTTTTCTCCTTTGCAAAACATTATGCAAAATTCGCGCCGGAATTTCATTTAAAATCCGTTGAAAAAGCGTTCCGCTTGCGTAAAATGGAGAAAAAGGTTTTTGCAAAGGTGCGGCATGAGCGACGAAATCAAAATTTTGTTCTACGCTGAAAACGACTTGGCGCAACGCGCGCTTGCGGGCGAAATAACGGAATTCGGCATTGCCGCGCAGGTCGTGTGCGCGGATGATTACGAGGATTTTGAAGATTTCGCGCGCGAGGGCGGATTTGCCGCGCTGATTTTGGACAATCCCGATGAAAATCAGCGCAAAGCCGCGTCCGAACTGGCGAAAAACGCCGCCGTGTTCTTTTTGACGAACGAAAGCGTCGAAAAATCGGACGCGACGATAATTCAAAAGCCGTTCCGCCTGCCCGTTTTCTTGTCCGCGCTGATGAGCGCAATCGGCAAATTCAAGCAAAACGGCGGGGTGGCGGTCGATTTGAACGGCGCGCTGTTTGATTTCGCGGGCAAAACGCTGTCGAAAGGCGATTTGAAAGCCGACCTGACGGACAAGGAAGCCGCCGTTTTGCACCGCCTGCTTCAAAGCGCGGACGGAGCGGACAAGGACGCATTGTTAAAGGACGTGTGGGAAGCCGCCGACGGCGTGGACACGCACACGCCCGAAACGCATCTGTACCGCCTGCGTCAGAAAATCGAGCCGCTGGGCGTTAAAATCACCTTGACGGCGCAGGGAAAGTACACGCTTTCCCGTTAAGCGTTTTTACCGTTTATTTAATCTTTTCGTATACGCTGTACGGATAAAAGTGTCTTTTTTGAAAGAGTCCGTCATGCGTTTCTTTGTCAAAAATTCCGTTTTCGGCGCCGCTTTATGCCTGTCCGCGTCTTTTTTCGCGCTGTCCGCAAAGGCGGCGTGCACCCGTTCGCAATGGCTTTCAGACACGGAATCCTGCACGATTGAGAACACGACGCTGATGAATTGGAGCGCATCGACCCGCACCGGACTTGGCGCTGACCAGTGGTTAAATGTGTCGAACTCCCTCCCCGTCGACGCGGAAAAAATCATCAACTCGGATATGCATTTTGCGGGCGGCGATTTTTACTTTCAATCGCAAAGCAACCTTTCGTTAGGCGAAACGCCCCGTATCACGTTCGGGAAAAACGGCATTTTTTACAATTCCGGTTATTTACAAGTCGAGCGCGACAGCGTGGCTGTTAAAAAAGGCGACTTGAAAATATCCGGTGGCGAATTCACAAGCACAAGCGACGGCTATGTGCGCATTTTAAGCGGAACGCGCGCGGGTCTTCTGCCAAACGAGGGTTCCACTTACGCGGGGGATTTCATCAACACCGGCAGCATCCTGATCGGCGGCGGCTCGTTCGATATGCGCGCCGGCGTAAAAGGAAACGACGGCAGCGGTCGGACGCCGTCATACTCCGTCATCGGCTTTGCAAGCGACATGGAATCCGTCTCCGTCGAGGGCGTAGCAAAATTATTCTTTCGCGGCGGCGAAGGCACTCTGCGCATTGACGACGGCACGTTCAACATCACGAACGACGGTTCGTTCACGGATCAAGACTATAAGCGCGGCTACGCCCGCATCGGCACGTCCAAAACGTATCAGGATGAACTGCGCAAACGCACAACGCAGATATACGGCGGGACGTACAACATCGACAGCGGCACAATCCTGCTGATCGAGGGCGACAACATCGTCATCGCCAAAAACCCGAGCGGTTCAAACATTCCCAAATTCAACGGCGAGGGCGTGCTTCAAATCGGTTCCAACACGGGTTGGAACCTCATTACGATTTCAAACGGCTTCACGTCCACGGAAAACAACGTCAAAAGGGTCGCGTTTTCCGGCATTGTCAATTTGCAGACGGACGAATATTTCAGAGAATTGGAACTGGTCGCCGGCACGTTCACTTTCGCCAGAAAAGTCAACGTGCGCGAACGGTTCATCCAGCGTTCAGGCTCGACAATCGACGCGCCGACGGGCGTTTTGGAACTGGACGGGTCGACCGTCACGGGCGATTTCAACGGCAAGTTGATTTTAAACACTTTGGCGGTGCGCAACGGCGCGAAAGCCGGCTTGACGCAGAATCAAATGGCGGGCTCGCCGGAAACCGTCACCATTACAAACGTCCGCGTGGAAGACGCTTACTTGGCGGTGTACGCCAACGTCGCGACTTTGCAGAACCTGTATATGTCCGGCAATTCCGTCTTGAACGCGTTCGAGGGGCTGAACCTGTACAACGCGTCTTTCACGAACACGACGGACGATTTAACGGGTGAGGTGCACATCCCGAAACTGAACCTTGTGTCAAAAAAAGGAAGCAAGGATTACACGAACGCCACCATCATCCTGCAATCCGGCACCATGACGATGGACGGCAGAAACCTGTCCGCCTACACGCTGGACGAAAACGACAATTTCGTCGGCGCGGGCGCGGGGGCGATTCGTTTGACGGGCTACGCGAATTTAATTACGACGGGCGACGTTTTCGGGCGCGGCACGCATTTCAGCGAGACGGGGGGAGATCCGCTGCTTGATCACTATAAATTGAGCGTGCAGGTGCAATACGGCACGGCGACAATCAATTCCGCGCAAACGTATCTGGAGTCCCTGAAAGTCATTTTCCGCGACGAAACGAACCAAGACGAAACCATAACCGCCAAAACGGGCGGCGTCGTTTTCAACGGGGCGAACGCGCTTATCAACACGGTCGCCGTCGACCAAGACGGTTTTTTGATTGTCAACAACGGCGCGACGCTTGAAGTGACAACGTCCTTTGAAACCGGCGAAAATTCATCCGTTTCCGGCGCAGGCACGCTGATTTCGGGCGGCTCGTCGGCGCATTTCAAAGGCACGTTCGCTATGGGCAACGCCACGTTGAAAGCGTCTTCCGCCACTTTTGAATCGACCGCAAACGTCGCCGGCACAATGACAATCGCATCCGGCTCGAAAGCCCTGTTCAAAGACACGGCGCGCGCCGGCGTCATGAAATTGGAAGCCGGCACGGGCACAGCCGCCGCTTCGCACGCGGAAGTCACATTCGAGCGCGCCGCGACGTTCAACAGTCTGGTTTTGGGCGATTACGCCGTTTTGCGCTTGGCCGACGGCGGCAGTTCCCTCGGCAACATTTCTTACGAGGGAAGCAACGCGACGCTGGTTTTGGCAAAAGGCGAAACCGTCATGAACACGGGCACCGTCTTCAATCCGACAGGCACGGGCAACGGCATTTGGATTTTGAAGGACGCGAAACTTGCCGTGACAAACGATTTCGATTCGACGAACAGCCCCGTCGCCATTTACGGCGAAGGCACTTTGCGTCTGGTCCGCGGCGCGAACGCGAAACTGGGCGCGGTCGCTTCCTCCGACAGACTGCTGTACGGTTTGGAAATCGGGTCGGGCACGGCGACGGTCAGCACAAGTTCGGGCGGCTATTACTCTTTGGGCAAATTGACGTTCACGAACGAGGGGCAAGGCACGCTTGCGCTGACAAGCGGGTCAAAACTGGTCTTGACGGACAGTCTTGAAACGAAAAAAGGCACGAAAATCGACGCCGCGGACGCGACAATCCAACTGTATTGCGGCACGGGCGAAAAATGCTTTTCCGACGTGCAGACGGGGCGCGCCGATTTGGGCGGCGACGCGGTCATCGGCACGCTGAAACTGTCGCAAGGCGGCTTGAAAGTGTCGGGAACGGCGATGATACAAAATTTGGATTTTAAAGACGCTTCAAATCTGCAAATTGAAATCGCGAGCGGCGGCGTTTTGAACTTGGGCAGCACGAATTTAGGCGGCACCCACAAAATCTTTTCGGGCGAAGGCACGCTGAACGCCGTTAAAAGCAACACGAGCGGCTATCTTTTGCTTGCGACGGGAAGCTCCGTTTTGGGCAATTTGAACATTGAAAAGGACGCCGGCGTCAATTTGACGTTCCTTACAAACGTTCGCAACACGAACATCTACGACGGCGGCGCGCTGACTTTAAACAGTTACGCCTACAACGTCCTGTCGGGCGGCACGTTCAATCTGTTGAACGGCGGAACAATCAATTGGGGCGACGCTAACGCCAAACTGACCGTTTCGGGCACGGCGAATTTCAACAAAGCGACGGGATCGAACGCGACAAACAAACTCGTCGCGGACGGCGGCACGCTGAATTACAACTACACGAATCAAACCGCGTCGGAAAGCGTCACCCTGAAAAACGGCGCGACGCTGAACGTGAACGGCACGGCGAACTTCGGCGGGCTGAAAAGCGAAAAAAGCAACGCGAGCGCGGGCAACAGCGTTCTGAACGTCGCCGGAAAACTGGCGCAAGTCAACTTTGTCGACTCCCTTATCAAAGATTTGACGCTAACGGGCACAGGTACAATTCTCGCCGTATCTTCCGTCGATTTGGACGCGACGTCAAAAATCGACGGGCTGAACAGAATGCAGGCGACAACGCTGGTTTTGAACGGCAACGAACACTCCCTTAACACCCTGCTGTTTACAAACGGCGGTTCTTCGCTGACGTTAAACGACGACGCCGTTTTGAACGTTTACGACAGAATCTCTTTTTACACCGACGACGGATACGTCAAGGGCGACGGCACGCTGCGCGCGAAAAGCGGCGCGAATTTTTCCGTGCACACGGGCATCGTGAACGGCAACTACCTGAAAAATCTGCATATTGAAAAAGGCGCGACCGTCGGCATTGCGAACAGCGCCGTGCGTTCGCTGATCAAAAACATTAAAAACGAAGGCGTTTTGTCGCTGGCGGACACGGACACTCTATACACGGAAACCGTGCAATCGACTGGAACGATCAGCGGCGAAGGCAAAAATCTGTATTTGGAAAGCGCGGGCAATTCCGTTTTTTCGGGATCGACGACGCTGCAAACGCTGAACGTCATCGCCGACGGCGCCGTCGCGAATTTAAGCGGCGCGCTGAACATCAAAGATCTGTATATGGACAACGGCGCGGCGCACATCCTGTCCGATTCGTTCTTTGACAGAATCGGCACCTCGCACGCGGGATCGAACGCCAAACTGACCGTTTCCGCGAACGTTTCGACAAACGAAATCTACGGCTCCTTAAAAACGGGCGGCGACGGCGTGCTGACCCTGACGGGCGACGCGGCGGATTATTCCGAAATCACGCCCGATTCGCTGAACAGGTTGATTGTCGGCGAAAATCAAAAAGTCAAATTCCCCGCCGGCACGTTGAAAAACGCCGACATCGCGGGCAAAATGCTGGTCGAAAGCGGAAAATCCGTTTCTTTCGGCACGCTGAATCTGGCAAAAGGCTCCACGTCGGAAATCGGCGGCACAATCACCGTCGGCAACCATTTTTACCTGAATCCCGACGCGGAACTGACCTCGAACGGCACAATCCGTTTGAACGGCGCAAACAACGTCATTAACAAATCGGGGGCGATTTTCGCCGGAACGTTCGATTTGGGCGACAACACCGCGACAACGTTTTCAAACTCCGCCGAATTGACGAATTTGACGACGAACGACAATTCGCGCGTCAATCTGGCGCAAAACAAACTGCTCGTCAACGGCACGATGAACGTTGCGGGCGCGGCGGATTCCCCCGCCATGATCGCCATGAAGTTCACCGAACTGGACAGCGAAAGCGGCGTTCTGGATCTGTCAAGCGGCTCGCTTGCCGGATCGGGTTCTCTGGCGTTCGACGTCACCGTCGATTACAGCGCGGTCGCCAGCGACAGACAGGAAATCAAAGCCGTCACGGGCAAAAACAAATCCGATTTCGACGCCGCCGGCGTCGCCCTGCCGACGCATCATAATCTGCGCTACCGCTGGGACGTTAAAGATTCCTGCACAAGCGGGGACGGCGTCTGCTATTCGCTGACCGTCATCAAAACGGCGGAGGAACTGGCGAAAGAATACAGTTCCAACAAAAACGACGCGGCGACGGCGAAAGGTATGCTGGACGACGGATTGTTCACGCACGCCATGTCCGAAACTTACGCTTTGGCGTCGCATCTGCACAATTTGTCGCAAACGGACGGCGCGAACTATGTCAAAGCCTTGAACGCGGTGTCCCCCGACGTGTCGGGCGCGCGCACTTGGCAGGCGAACGGGATGCAAAATCGCGTCATGGGAACGCTGAATTCCCGCATGACCGCGCTGATTCCCGCTTTGACGAAAGCCCCCGAACCCGTCAACTGGCGCGCCAGAGGCAGAAGCGGCGGCTCGCCCTACGAAACCCGCTGGATGAACCGCGACCGCTACCGCAAAGCCGCCGGATACGAGGATTACGCGCCCGCGCCCGAAAGAGCGAGCGAAATGCGCCGCGTCAATTCGTCGGATTATTTCGGCGAAACGGCGTCGGACGCGCAAGGCAAGGCGGTCGATTTCAAACGCGGCGCGACGAAACGCACCGTCCCCGCTTCCGAATACTATCGCCGGTCTTACGAACCGTCCAAGAAAGCGCAGGAAAGCGGATACACCAAAAGATACGAATCCGCCGATTCCTACGGCGTGCGCAAGTACCGCGAAAAGAAAGGCAGAACGGTCAAAGACGTGAATTTCGGCGCGTGGGCGCAGGCTTTCTACGCCAAATCGAAAATCGACGGCGATTCCGGCTTTGACGGCGACGCGACGGGCTTCGCGTTCGGCTTCGACGGTTCCGTCACCGAACATCTGATTTTGGGATTGGGCTATTCCAACACGTCTTCGGACGCGGATTCGGGACAGCACTCCCTGACGACGACGAACGACGCGTTCTTCCTGTACGGTATGTACAAGCCGAGCAACTGGTACTATTCGGGCGTTTTGACCTACGGTTCCTCCGACACGGACGAAACGGCGGATTTCACCGGAGGGCTGAAAAAGATGTATTCGTACGGCGGATCGTTCATCAGCGCGCAGTTGATGGCGGGCTTGGACACGCAAACTCCTGTCAGCGCGGCGGGCGGATTGCGCTTCACCACGCTGTCGACCGATTCCTACGAACGTTCGGGGCAGAAAGTCAGCGGCTTTACGTCGAACACGCTGACGATGATTGCAGAAGGTCGCTACGCCAAAGACTACATGAACGAAACGCAGGACGCGATTTTCCGTCCCGAAGCGCGCTTGGCTCTGACGTACGATTTCGTCAACAAGAGCGAAAACGCGCAAGTCACCCTGCCCAACAACGTCACCTACCGCGTTGAAGGCGAGGACGTCGGCAAAGTCGGCTTTGAACTCGGACTGTCCGCGTCCTACAACTTCACGAACACGGTGGAAGTGTCTGCGGGCTGGGACGGCGAATTCAAGAGCGGCTATTCCAACAACACGTTCAGCGCGAAACTGCGGTTCAATTTCTGATAAAGAAAAAAGGCGGCAAAGGAATAATCAGGGCAAATCGGTCAAAAGCGGCGGCAAAGCGTCTTCACGGGCGTTTTGCGCGATGATGTCGCCGAGGGCGCGCACATACGCCGCCCCTTTTTCCGTGCGTTCCAAATACACGTTGCGCCTGTCGTCCGCCCCCGTTTTGCGCGCGACGAATCCCAGCGCGCTCAACCGGTCGACCGCGCGCGTCACCGCCGGTTTCGAGATGTTCAATTCTTCGGCGACGCGGCGCACGGAATGAGGCGGCGTGGTCAAATAAACGGTCAGAAGCACCGCGCTTTGACGGGCGGACAAATCCGCTTCGTCGCTGTCGCGCACCAGCGCAAGCGTCGTTCTGCGCCACAATTCCAACCCTTTGAATTCGTCCTGCATCCTTATTTCCCCGAAACGCTGACGTCCGGCAAAAGCGCCGTCGGCACGCTGACAGCATAGCCGTCCTGCGCGTCGTCGGCAAGAATCATTTGCGCAAACAGGTCTTTCAAATTCCCCGCTATCGTCATTTCGCGCACGGGGACGGTCAGCCGCCCGTTTTCAATCAAACGTCCGGACACGCCCTGACTGTAATCGCCCGTCACGGCGTTCAGCCCGTTGCCGATGACGTCCGTCACGAACAAGCCGCGCTTGACCGAGCCGGTTAAATCTTCAAACGTCCCCTGCCCGCCGGACACGAACACGTTGGACGCGCTTGCGTGCGGCATGGCGCCGAATCCGCGCCCCGCGTGCCCCGTCGGAGCGATGTTCAGGCGGCGCGCGGCGTTCAAATCCGTCAGCCACGTCGTCAGCACGCCGTTTTCAATCAGCCGCCTTTTTTGACAGGCGATGCCCTCCGCGTCGCACGCCCGCGATGCAAGACCGCGCGGCACGAACGGGTCTTCAAAAACGCTGATTTGCGGCGCGAAAACGGCTTTGCCCAGCCAATCCGCCAGAAACGTCGTTTTTTTCACCGCCGCCATGCCGTTGATCGCCCCCAGAAAATAGCCGAAAAACCGCCGCGCCACCCTTTGTTCCAGCACGACCGGCATACGCGCCGAAGCGATTTTCACCGCGCCCAAACGGTTTTGCGCCCGCGCCGCCGCCTGTGCGCCGACGTCTTTCGCCGCGCGCAAATCTTCAAAATACGTCGCCGACGAATAATCGTAATCCCTTTCGCGCGACTGATTTTCTCCGCCCGCCAGCACGCACGCGCTCAACGAAAAACGCGTCCGCGCGCTTTCGCGTTCAAAGCCCGTCGTCGACTGCCTGTACGTTTGCGTCAGCGCGTAATCCGCCGACGCGCCGTCCGAATTGACAATCGCGGGATTGTCCAGCGCGACCTGTTCCGCCTCTTTCGCCAAAGAAAGCAATTTTTGCGTATCGGGCGCGAACGAATCGCACAAATCCAAATCGGGAAACGTCGTCGCCTGTTCGTTCGGATCCGCCAAGCCGCAATACGCGTCCTGCGGCGTCGCTTTCGCGGTTTCCACCGCCGTTTGCGCCGTTTTTGCCAGATATTCCGGCTCTAAAATACAGCACGAAGCTACCGCCTGACGCTTGCCGGCAAAAACGCGCACGTCAACGCCCGACGATTCTTCGCTTTCCAAAGAATCCGTCTTTTGCAGACGGCACGACGCGGACAGAGCGCGCGAATACACGCCCAGAGATTCCGCCGAATCCGCCCCCGCCTTTTTCGCTTCGTTCAAAATAAATCCGACCGCCTGCCGTATGTCCATGTCGCCCTCGCTTGCCGATTCATCCGTTATTGTCTTTCAGCATACACCAAACACACCCGAATTTTGAATTTTTTGTTTCGCGGTTGCTTTTCCGGCGCACATTTTGTACGCTTTATATATGTATATGCCACTTTGCAGGATTTCACCATGGGCGATATTTCCGAAACAGGCACGCTTCTGTCACAACAAACCCTGCACCGACTTTTTCAAATCGCCGTCGCGCTGTCGGCGGAGCAGAATATCGACACGCTTTTGGAAAACATCGTTCAGGCGGGCATGGATTTATGCCGCGCGGACGGCGGCACGCTGTACCTGATTGACGAAGACACGAAACAGCTGAAGTTCTCCATTATGCAGAACAATTCGCTGGGCATTAAAATGGGCGGCACGTCCGATCGGGAAATCAATTTCCCGCCTTTGTACCTGTACGATCCCGAAACAAACGCGCCGAATTACAAAAACGTGGCGACGCATTGCGTGCTGGCGGACGAAATCATCAACGTCAAGGACGCGTACGCCACCGACAAATTCGATTTTTCGGGCACGCAGAAATTCGACGAATCGTCGGGCTATCATTCCCAATCGTTCCTCACTTTGCCGCTGAAAACCCGTTCGGGCGAAACAATCGCCGTTTTGCAGTTGATTAACGCGCAATCGCCCGAAACGAACGAAGTGACGTATTTCACCAAAGAGGACGAAATCATCTTGGAAGCGCTCGGTTCGTACGCCGCCGTCGCCATCGACAATCAACTGATGGTCAACGCCCAGCGCAACCTTTTGGAATCGTTCCTTGCCGTTCTTGCGCAGACGATCGACGAAAAATCCGTCTATCTGGGCGGGCATTGCCAACAAGTTCCCGCCATTGCCCGTATGCTTGCCATGGCGGCGGATTCCGACGACGGCGCGTTCAAGGATTTTTCCATGAGCGAAGACGACTGGTACGCGTTTCATCTGGCGTGCTGGCTGCACGATTGCGGCAGAATCACCATTCCGACCTATTTGCAGGAAAAAACGTCAAAACTGCAAACCGTTTACAACCGGATTCACGAAATCCGCCAACGCTTCGAGATTTTGCGCCGCGATGCGCACATCGAATATCTGAAAAAGCGGCTGGCGAACAAAAATTCGCCCGAAGCCCTGCTGAACGAATTTTCATTGAAAACAAAAGAACTTAACGAAGATTTTGCTTTCCTTGCGGAATGTAATCTGGGCGACAAGCCGATGACCGACGCGGACGAAGCGCGCCTTAAAAAAATCGCCCGACTGACGTATCACCGCTACTTTGACAAAACGGCGGGGCTGTCGCCGATGGAAATGAAAAATTTTGAAAACAATCCGCCGCCGCCCGAAAATCCGCGCGAACCCGTGTTGCAGGACGCGCCGGAAATGATATCGGCGGAATACAACAACGGCGAAATTCACGCGCTGTCCGCCAAAGATGGCGTTTTGACCGCCGAAGAACAAAAACGGCTGGACGCGCACGTCGTCACGACCGTGAAAATGCTGGAAGCGATTTCTTTCCCCAAAAAACTGAAAAACATTGTGGAATACGCCGGCTGTCATCACGAAAAAGTCGACGGCACGGGCTTTCCGAACGGGCTGACGCGCGACGAAATGTCCGTCCCCGCGCGCATTTTGGCGATTGCCGATTATTACGAACTGCTGTCCGCGACAAACCGCCCGCATCAAAAATTCCGCAAACTGCGCGAAATCATCGCCATTATGTCCGAACAGGCGCGCGGCGGGGCGCTCGACCCCGACCTGTTCAACCTGTTTTTAACGTCCGGCGTTTACAAGGAGTACGCCGATCAATATCTGGACGCGGCGCAACTTGAAGACGTGCCCGTCAACGAATTTCTGGTCAAATAAAAATGCAAATCCGTCTGTTCGTCCCTTGCCCGCTTGTTCTTGGCGAAACCGTCGCCCTGTCCGATTCGCAGGCGCATTATCTGCGCAACGTTCTGCGCGCTTCCGTCGGAGATTCCGTTTATCTTTTCAACGGCGAAAGCGGCGAATTCACGGGGCAAATCGCCGTTTTGGACAAGAAAGCGGCAAGCGTGTCCGTCGCCGCGCAAACCAAACCGCCGGAACACCCGCGCGCCGTTTCGCTGTATTTCACGCCGCTGAAACGCGACTGCACGGACTGGCTGGTCGAAAAGGCGACCGAATTGGGCGTAACGCGGCTATGTCCCGTCCTGACGGATTTCGCCGCCGTCAAAAGAATCAATCCCGAACGCATGGAAAGCATCGCAATCGAAGCCTGCGAGCAAAGCCGCCGCCTGACCGTGCCGCAAATCGCGCCGATGCAAACGCTGAAAGAAATGCTGGCGGCGCGCAAGAAAGAAGACGGTATTCTGTTTCATTTGGACGAAAGCGGCGCGGGCGCGTCGTTCAAGCAGGCTCTGCAAGGCGTTCCCGCCAACGCGCCCGTTTCGTTCCTGATCGGCGGCGAAGGCGGTTTTTCAAACGCCGAACGCGCGCTGATAAAAGAAACGCCCGCGACAACGGGCATTTCATTGGGTTCTCACATTTTGCGTGCGGAAACGGCGGGCGTAACGGTTCTTGCCGCCCTGCTCTGCGCCGATTAAACCGACAGCAACGAAAATTGCGGTGTAAGACACGCGGTTCTTGCCGATTGAAACGGCTTAATCGTCCGCAATCGCCGTTTCGTCCACGTCTTCGTGCGGCGTGTCGTCGGCGGGCAGTTCGTCGTCATCCGCCGCGGGCGCGGCGTCCGCTTCCATCGCTTCGTCCGACACGGCTTCTTCATCCGTAACGACCGCATCCGCTTCGCTTTGCGGCTGTTCGTCGCTGACAGACGCCGATTCTTCCGTCGCGGGCATCAGAACGACCGCCTCGTCTTGCGCGGCTTCCGCATCTTCGGCGGCGTCCCGCGTATCAATCTGTTCCAAAGCCGCAGGTTCGGCGGTTGTTTCGCCTTGCGCCGCATCTTTTGCAACGGCGGATGTTTCCGCAGGCGCGGCGGCGGCTTCATTTTGCGCCGCATCCGTCGCTACGGCGAATGTTGCGGATTCAGCGGAGATTTCGCCTTGCGCCGCTTCTTTTGTCGCCGCGGTTTGCGCTTCAACCGCTTCTTTTTTCGTCTGTTCCTCGACCGTTTTTTGAGTTTCCGGCTTTGTCTGCGCCTTTAATTTTGAAACCGGCGCGGCGACGGGAATCGGATGTTCCAGCACCAGCGGTTCGGGAATCGGCGCTTTAAACGGTTCGCCCTGACACGACAGCACCCAAACGTCGTAAACGGGATGCTCCATTGCGGACAAAGCGGGCGACGACGAAAACATCCAGCCCGAAAAAACTTTCGCCTCTCCCGCCGGCTTTTTTTCGACGATTTCCAAAAACGCCGCGTTTTCGGGCACTTCTTCGGGCGGATGCGCATAGCACACGCGCGCGTAAATGTCCAAAGCCCCGAACTGCGTTTTTTCGCCCGCGTTGACGGTCATGGTGCTTAAACGCCCCGTTACTTTGTCCAAGCCCTGCAACACGACCTGCGACATGGAAATGTCGGCGGCGCGCGATGCCGCGGGAATCATCAATACCAACGCGCTTGCGGAAAGGAAAAATTTGTTCATCTGGCGCTCCCTGCGTCGTTAATCATTTCTTTTCGTCGGGCCCCGTGACCATGAAAATCACTTCGCCGACCAAATCTTCAATGGATTTGAAATTTTTGGTTTTCGTCAGCTTGTCGCCGGCTTTCAGAACGCGTTTGTCCTTCCCCGGTTCGATCTGGACGAATTTCGCCCCCATCAGCCCGTCGCCGACAATCGCGGCTTCGGAATCGGCGGGCAGAATCACGTCGCCGTTAATGGTCAGTTTGACGTCCGCCGTGTAGTCTTCCGTCAGTTTCAGCGACGCGACCGTACCGATTTTAATGCCGTTGATGCGCACGTCGTTGCCCGTTTCCAAGCCGCCCGTCTTTAAAAAGGTCGCGTGGAGCGGATAGCCCGAAAAGGGATGCACATCAATGCGTTTCGCGGAGAAATACACGAAAAAGACCGCCACGAAAACAATCAAAATGCCCAAAAAGGTTTCAACGGGATTTTTCTTCATTGCGTCACCTGCGCCTTTTCTTTTTTGCTTTTCGCCATGGACAGCACTTTGTCAATCATGGACACGATGTTGATTGAATCTTCCGTAAAGGAAATGTCTCCGCCGTTTTCAAGATATTCGTCCGAACCGCCGGGGGACAGTTCGATGTACTTCGCGCCGATAAAACTGGTCGATTGAATCGACGCGCCCGTGTCTTCGGGCAGGCGGACGTTTTTCGACACGCTCATGGTCACGACGACGCCGAACGAGTCGTCAAGCCGTTGGGAAATGACGCTGCCGACGCGGATGCCCGCCACGCGCACGGGCGCGCCGACGCCCAGACCGTCCACGACGTTGAATCTGGCGTTAAGCAGATACGTCCCCGCCTCGCGCGACGAAATCGTCTGGCGCGACCCGACAAACGCCATCAGCGCGACGAACAGCGCGAAAAACACCGCGCCCGCCGCCAATTCCCTGCGTTCCCTTGCCGATAATCTGTCAGACATATTTCACGTTCATAATTTCATACGTTTTGCCGCCGTTGGGGGAAGCGACGTGCGTTTCGTCCCCGACGCTTTTGCCGATCAGCGCGCGGGCAAGCGGCGAAAGCACGGAAATGCGCCCTTTTTCCAAATCCGCCTCGTACTGACCGACAATCTGGTATGTGGATTCCGCTTCCGTATCGACATCAAACAGTTCGACGGTCGCGCCGAAAACGACTCTGTCGCCCGACAGCGCCGCCACGTCGACGACCTGCGCGCAGCCGATCGCGCCTTCCAGTTCCTGAATGCGCCCCTCGATGAAACTCTGTTTTTCCTTCGCGGCGTGATATTCGGCGTTTTCGGACAAATCGCCGTGCGCTCGGGCTTCCGCAATCGCCGCGATAATGGCGGGACGTTCGACGTTTTTCAAATTTTTCAATTCTTCCTGAACCGCCTCGTATCCTTTTTTCGTCATGGGGATTTTATCCATGTCATGCCTGCCTTTCAAAATATGAAAACACCGCCGCGCCGAAAGTCCCCCTTTCGCCGCTCCGGTTTGACTGTTGCGCCCATCATACAAGGCTTGCCCGCGTTCTTCAAGCCTAAAACTTACTTGAAAAAGACTCAAAAACGTGCTTTGCTTTCTGAAATTCAAATCAACTTACGGGAAACCTCATTATGTTAAGAGAGCAAATTAAAGACGCTTTGAAAGAGGCGATGCTTGCCAAAGACACCAAAAAAATCTCCACCCTGCGCCTGATTCTCGCCGCAATCAAAGAACGCGACATCGCGTCGCGCGGCACGGCGAAAGACGGATTGATCACCAACGACGACATTTTGTCCCTGCTTCAAACCATGGTCAAACAGCGCCGCGAAAGCATCGAACTGTACCAAAAAGGCGGACGCGCGGATCTGGTCGCCGGCGAACAGGGCGAAATCGACATCATCCAATCGTTCATGCCCCGTCAGATGAGCGCGGACGAAACGAACGAAGCCATTCGCGCCGTCATCGCCGAAACGGGCGCGGCGGGCATGCGCGACATGGGCAAAGTCATGGCGGCTCTGCGCGAAAAATACGCCGGACAAATGGATTTCGGACAGGCTTCCGTCGCCGTCAAATCCGCTTTGGCGAACGCGTAACGCGGCTTAACGCGCATCATGGCTGAATTCACGCAACCCTTTCTGGACGAAATACGGGCGAGATTGTCGCTTGTCGATTACGTCGGCAAGTTTGTCAAACTGCACCGGAAAGGGCGTGAATTCTGGGCGTGCTGTCCGTTCCACCGCGAAAAAACGCCCTCTTTTTCCGTCAGCGACGAACGCGGCTATTATCACTGCTTCGGCTGCGGCGCGCACGGCGACATCATCCGCTTCGTGCAGGAATACGAAAAACTGTCCTTTCCCGAAACCGTCGAACGACTGGCGGCTTTGGCGGGGCTGGAACTGCCGAAAGGGTCGCCGAAAGAGCGCGAGGAAGCGAAAAAGCGCGAAGTCCTGTACGACATTTTGGAAAAAACCTGCGCCTATTACCACAATCAACTGCTCAATTCGCCGATCGGTCAGCGCGGGCTTCTGTATTTGCAGGAGCGCGGTCTGTCGCCCGAAATCATCAAGAAATTCCGCTTGGGATTCGCCAGTTTCGGCAACCGGTTGAGAACTTATCTGAACGATTTGCAGATTCCGCCTGCTTTGGCGAAAGAAGCCGGCGTGCTGGGACAGTCGACCGACGACAAAGGCTATTTCGACTATTTCCGCGAACGCGTCATTTTTCCCATTATGGACAAGAAAAACCGCGTCATCGCTTTCGGCGGGCGCGTCATTGAAAAAGCCGAGCCGAAGTATCTGAATTCGCCCGAAAGCGCGCTGTTTTCAAAGCGGCACTGCCTGTTCGCGTTCAATTTCGCCGCCGACGCCGTGCGCCGCGAAAACAAAATCATCGCCGTCGAGGGCTACATGGACGCGATTTCCCTGCACGCCGCCGGAGTCAACTATGCCGTCGCGCCGCTCGGCACCGCTTTGACCGAAAACCAGATAGAAATCATGTGGAAAAGCGCGAACGAACCCGTGTTGTGCTTCGACAACGACGGCGCGGGACACAAAGCCGCCTTTCGCGCCTGCGACCGCGCTTTGCCGCTTTTAAAAGCCGGCAAATCGCTCTCTTTCGTCTTTACGCCGGACGGATACAAAGACCCCGACGAATTCGTCAAAGCGCAGGGAAAGTTCGCTTTTGAGGAAATCGTCAAAACGAAAAGCCTGTCCCTGTCCGAATTTTTATGGCGGCACCTGTACGCCGAAAAGCCGACGGACACGCCCGAACGCATGGCGGATTTGGAAAAGCGTCTGACGGACGCGGCGGGCAAAATCGCCGACCCGACCGTGCGCAACTTCTACAAGCAGGACTGGAAGAAAAAAATCTGGGAACTCAACCGGATTCAGCCGCCCGTGCAGACGCGCAAAACAAGCGGCGGCAAAACCTACGCCCCGCGCGCTTCCTCCTTTGCTTTCGCGTCCGCCGAACCGCCGCCGAAGCCCGATTTGGAAAACGCGGACAGACTGATGCTGTTGGCGTATATGCTGAAATTTCCGCAGACGGCTTCCGAATTCGTCGAGGATTTGGCGGAGTACATTCCGGCGCAGGAAAAATTCGCCGCCGTGTTCCGCGCCGCGCTGAACGCGCTGGGCGACAATCCGGACATTGCGGAAAGCGATCTGCGCGCCTATTTGCAGACAAACGGATTCGGTTACGTCTACGCCGATTTGAAAGAGCATCTGGAATTGTTGAACAAGCGGTCGTTTTCGGCGGACATCCGCGAAGATTTCGTCCTGCGGCTGAAATCTTTCGCCAAAAACGGCTTGAAAGAGGAAATGGACGCCCTGTCGCGCCGGATGCTGAACGCGCCCGAAGATCAGGCGGCGGAATTATGGCGGCAATATCAAACCTTGCGCGCCGAATATCAAAAAATGTGACAATCCCGCGACTTTATTTTATTTCATTGACTTTTTTGCATTTTTACATATAATTTCAGTCCGTCTGACTTTACGCTCGACGGTTCGCGCCGTTCGAGAGTATGCATTTATCTACAAGAGGAATATGCCGCATGAGCCATTCTGATACCGATGAAGAATTGATGTCCAACGAAAATTCCGAAGACGAACCGACGGATACGCTGGGCGCGGGGCTGAAAAAGCTGATTAAAAAAGGACAAGAGCGCGGCTATATCACCTACACGGAATTGAACGGCGTTCTGGAAAAGGAATCTTCCGAACAAATCGAAGACATCATGGCGAAAATTTCCGATTTGGGAATCAACATGATTGAAAACGAGGAAGGCGCCGACGATGACGCCGCGCAGGAAACGGGCACCGATCTGGTCGCCGATTCCGACGCCGACGTCGATTTGGACGAAGACAACAGCAAAACCGACGACCCCGTGCGCATGTATCTGCGCGAAATGGGCGCGGTCGAACTTTTGTCGCGCGAGGGCGAAACCGCCATTGCGAAACGCATTGAAGCCGGACGCGATTTAATGATCGGCGGCTTGTGCGAAAGTTCCCTGACAATCAAGGCTCTCGCCGGTTGGCACGACGCCTTGTCTTCGGGCAAAATGCTGTTGCGCGACATCATCGACTTGGAAGCCACTTACGGTTCCGAAGGCGAAGTCGACGAAAACGGCGAAATGATTCCGAACAGCATGACGACGAAAATCGCCGCCGCGTTGTCGCAAGCCAAAGAGGAAGCGATTGAAAACTCCTCGCAGAACGCCGCGCCCGCCGAAACGCCCGACGATTTCGTCGAAACGGACGATTCTTTCGACGACGAGGAAGACGATGAAAACGACGGCGTTTCCGACAATTCTTTCACGCATGACGACGACGGCGGGGAAGACGGCGACGACGGCGAAGCGGACGACATGATCGACGACGAAACGGACGGGGAAGCCGATTCCGCCGATGAGGATCAGGACGAGGAGGAAGACGCTTCCGACGAAGATTCTCCGAGCGTTTCTCTGGCGCAAATGGAACAGTCTTTGATGCCCAAAGTGCTGGAACAGTTTGAAAACATCACCGCCAAGCACCAGAAACTGAAAAAAATTCAGGATCAGCGGCTGAAAGCCATGCGCGCCGGAAAGCCCGTTTCCGCCAAAACGGAAAACGATTTTGAAAAAACGAAAGCCGAACTTGTTTCCATGATGGAAGAAGTCCGCCTGAATCCGATTCGCATTGAAGAACTGGTCGACCAGCTGAACGAATTTAACAAGCAACTCGTGTCGTTCGAGGGCAAACTGCTCCGTCTGGCGCTGAACTGCCGCATCAAGCGCGAGGACTTTCTGGACGCGTACAAAGCCGCCGAAATCGACCCGCGCTGGCTGGACAAACTGACGGGCAAGCAATGGAAACTCTTTGTCGAAAAGCACGGCAAGGAAATCGACGGCATCCAGTCCTCCATCAACGCCCTGTCCGAAGACATCGGCATGCCGATTATGGAATACCGCCGCATTTGCTCCATGGTCAAAAAAGGCGAACAGGAATCCACGCGCGCCAAAAAGGAAATGATTGAAGCGAACTTGCGTCTGGTCATTTCCATTGCGAAAAAATACACGAACCGCGGTCTGCAATTTCTGGATTTGATTCAGGAAGGCAACATCGGCTTGATGAAAGCGGTGGACAAATTCGAGTACCGCCGCGGCTACAAATTCTCGACCTACGCGACGTGGTGGATCCGGCAGGCGATTACGCGCTCGATCGCGGATCAGGCGCGCACAATCCGCATCCCCGTCCACATGATTGAAACAATCAACAAACTGGTGCGCACCAGCCGGCAGATGCTGCACGAAATCGGACACGAACCGACACCCGAAGAATTGGCGAAAAAACTGTCCATGGACGTCAACAAGGTGCGCAAAGTCCTGAAAATCGCCAAAGAACCGATTTCTTTGGAAACGCCCGTCGGCGACGAGGAAGACAATCATCTGGGCGATTTCATCGAAGACAAAAACGTGTTGCAACCGCTGGACGCCGCCATTCAAGCGAATCTGCGCGCGACCTGCACGACCGTCCTGTCCAGCCTGACCCCGCGCGAAGAACGCGTCTTGCGTATGCGCTTCGGCATCGGCATGAACACGGATCACACGTTGGAAGAAGTCGGTCAGCAGTTTTCGGTGACGCGCGAACGCATCCGCCAAATCGAAGCGAAAGCGTTGCGCAAATTGAAACACCCGAGCCGTTCGCGCAAACTGCGCAGTTTCCTCGACAGCGTGTAAGCAATCAAACGAAAAGTGCAGAGTTCACCCCCTGCACTTTTTATTTTTCACATCCGGATTTCCTTTCAGGAGAAATGCCGTCATGACTGACAAAATGCGCGAAATGCTGATAAGGCTGTCCAAATTAGCCGCAGAATCATCCAGAGAGGCGCAAGAGGAAAATCGGCGGCTGGGGATTCCGAACGTTTTTTCAATCAACGGCATTATGGTTTACGAATACGACAACAAGATATCCATGACGCCGCCGCCCGAATGGGAAAAATTCGACCCGTCCAAAGCGCGAAAAAAGTAAAAGCCGATGTTTAACGCACCGGCTTTTTCATTTTTTTGAAATTTATTCGGGCTTGTCGACGACGCAAACGCGCTCGTCCTCCATTTCCAACAGCCGCAGACTGTCGCAATAGTCGCACCAGTTTTTAACGGATTCCGCCAACAATCCGGATATTAAGTCCGCAACGCTTTCCTTGTTCGCCGCCGCGCGCTCGCTCAACAGTTCGTAAAGAGGACCGTCAACCGCCAAAGAAAGCATCCTTTGATTTTTCGCCTGAACCGACATCTTCATTCCTTTAACGACATTTTAAGCGGATTTAAACTTTTAACGCTTATCGTCGATTCTGTGCCTGATTTATTAACAAAACGTGTCTTTTTTTGAAAAATCGCGTCCATGAGCAAAAAAAACGCCTCCGCACCGTCGAAATCTTGTGAAAACGAGCCTGAATCGTCTTCCGGCGCGGCGCGATTTTCTGGGATGCGCCTGTTTTTCCGCCCTGCCTATTACGCGTCGCTGACCGGCGGCGCAGCGTTCGCGATTTTCACGCTGTACTGCCTGTTCACCCTGCCCGACATCGACAACGCCCCCGCCAAAACGCGCCCGCCCAAAATCGAACTGCTGGACGCGAACGGCGAACTGATCAGCGTGTACGGCGGCAATTACGGCGAGCCCGTCGTTTTGAAAAATCTGCCGTCATACGTTTACAACGCCGTCGTCGCCACCGAAGACAGACGCTTTTACGAACACGGCGGCGTCGATTACAAATCCGTCCTGCGCGCCGCTCTCGTGAATTTAATCAAACGCCGCAAAGCGCAAGGGGCGAGCACGCTCACACAGCAGGTCGCGAAAAACCTGTTTCTGACGTCCGACAAAACAATCGCCCGCAAAATGCGCGAAATGCTGCTGGCTTTTGAATTGGAACGCCGTTTGAGCAAGGACAAAATCCTGACAATCTACCTGAACCGCGTTTATTTCGGCGCGGGATGCTACGGCATTGAAAGCGCGGCGAAACGCTATTTCGACAAATCCGCCGCCGATTTGACCCTGTACGAAAGCGCGGTGCTGGCGGGACTGCTCAAAGCGCCGTCCGTGTACAATCCGCTCAACAATCCCGAAGCCGCCGACAAGCGCGCGCGCGTCGTGCTGTCCCTGATGCGCAAGGCGGGCTACATTTCCGACAAGCAGAAAGCCGCCGCCGTCAGTCAGGCATCCGCGCCGAAAAAGAAAAATCGCGGCGCGTCGCAGTATTTCATCGACTGGGCTTTGCGCGAACTGGACGATTATCTGGGCGCGCTGGACGAAGACGCGATCGTGTTCACGACAATGGAATCGTCTTTGCAGAAAAATTTGGGACGCATCATCGCCGACACGTTCGCCAAGCCCGAAACAAAGAAAATGAACGCAACCCAAGCCGCCGCCGTCATCTTGCGCAAAGACGGCGCGGTCGCCGCCATGACGGGAGGCGTCGATTACGAAAAAAGCCGCTTTAACCGCGCGGTGCAGGCGAAACGGCAAATCGGGTCCGTCATCAAGCCGTTCGTGTACTTGGCGGCTTTTGAAAACGGCTTTTCCCCGAACGACGTTTTTGAAGACAGGGAAATTTCATACAAAGGCTGGAAACCGAAAAACGCGTCCGGCAAATACTACGGCAGAATCACGCTTGCCGACGCGCTGATTAAATCCGTCAACACAATCGCCGTGCGCGTCGCCGTCGAAACGGGCGTGCGCAAGGTCAAAAAAACGGCGATGAAATTCGGCATCGTGTCGTCGGATTGCGAGGAAAGCGGCGCAATCGCCCTCGGCGTGTGCCAAACCCGCATCATCGACGTGGCGGCGGCGTACGCGGCTTTGGCGAACGGCGGCTACGGCGTCACCCCCTACGCCATCAGCGAAGTGCAGAACGCCGACGGGGAAATTTTGTACGAACGCACGGGCAGCGGACGCGCGCGGCTGACAAATCCGAAATACATCGCCGAACTGGACAACATTCTGCTTGACGTGATTATGAAAGGCACGGGAAAACGGGCTTTTCCGGGAATTTTGGCAAAAGGCAAAACCGGTACGACGCAAAATTACCGCGACGCGTGGTTCGCCGGCTACACGCAAGACTACACGGCGGCGGTCTGGGTCGGCAACGACGACGAAACGCCGATGAACAAAGTCGGCGGCAACTCCCTGCCCTCTGACATCTGGGGCAAAATCATCCGTGCGACCGTCGAAAATTGATTTAACAAACTGTTGATATTTAATCCGTTTTGTGATAAATTCTTTTCGGAAAGGAAAAGAAAAAATGACAGCGGCAATAAAGAAATCGACGGCGAAAAAAGCGCGAAAATACACGCCCGAAGAAATGATTCCCTATCTGATCGACACGGTGCGCGAAGTCATTGAAACCGCGCGCGTGCCGGCTCCCGTGCTGGACAAATCGGGACAGCCGACGGGCGCAACGGAGTACCAGAGCGCGACGGTTTTAAAAGCGTGCGAATTGATGGCGAAACTGCTCGGCACCGTGCGCGAAACCGAAAAGAACGACGGATTCTGCATCCAACTGGTTTCATACAAAGATTGCGAAGAAAGCGACGACGACGCATGACGCCTTGCTTTCCCCGTTTTTCACGCGTCCTTGTCAAAAAACACGGCGGGGATGCTCATTTGCGCGTTCAGCATACGCCCGCTTTTTTGCAAATCGCACGCCATAAAACATTCGGGCGGCACGGGCTGGACGCACGTCAGACCGAACGCGCCTGCCGGACGGTAATCGAATTTCGGATAATACGACGGATGCCCGACCAGCACCGAAAATCCGTATCCCGCGCGCTTGGCGATATCGTGTCCGCGCAAAATCAACGCTTTGCCGACGCCCTGCTTTTGACGCGCGGGCAAAACGGCGAGCGGCGCAAGAATCAACTGCGTTTCATCGCCGATTTTAATTTGCGTGAACATAATATGCCCGATGATTTCGCCCGCCGCGTCCGCCACAAGCGACAATTCGGGAACGTACGCGCTTGTTTGGCGCAGCCGGACGACCAAATCCTGCTCGTCACCGCTTGCGTGCGGCGCCGTTTTAAAGGCTTGTCCGACCGTTTCGTAAATCGCGCCGTCGTCGGCGGGCGCGCGGGCTCTGATGATAAAATTCATTTGCTTTCTCCTTGAAATCAACGGTTGTCCGCTTGCGAACGCACGGCTTTCAGCCCCCGCGTCGTAATGCGGTAGGGCTTGCCGTCGACCGATTTAATCAGCCTTTTGGCGCGCAGACGCGCAAACGTCGTCAGCGTGCAGTCGACCAGCACGAAACCGTCGCGGTTGTAACATAAGATTTCGGTGATTTTACCTTTTTCGTCGCGCGTGTGGACGATTTTGCCGCCCTGCGCCAGAACGTGAAGCGCCCTTTGCTCCTGTTTGGAAAGATTCATGTCAGAAATTCCTGCAATAAAAAAATTCAAAAGCGCGGACTTTCGCCCGCCCCGACTTTTAAAATTTCAGGTAAAGCGGCAACAAACGCCGATTACCCTTATATTGCAATCTCTGACATACAAATCCTTTACGTCTGAAAACGCGTATATTGTAACGCGCCCGCGCCGGAAAAACAAGCAAAAATCCGCGCGCGGCGACACTAAACCGTCCGGTTATAACCGTTTTTGCGACAAATTTTCCTTGATTTCTATACGAGAGTATATAAACTTTCGGCTTGACAGAATCATCAAAATACAAACTCAGAAAGGGTTGCTTTATGGCAAATGAAAATAAAATCTCGCCGCTCAACGCGTTAAACGGCATCGGTCTGGAAAAACCGGTCGTGCCTTTTGAAGTCAAAGGCGGCTCCCGCTTGAACAAACAAATGGCGATTTTCGCCGTCAATCAACTCGCCGCGAATTTCCCCGAAGGCAAAGAGGCTCTGGAAACGGCACAAAAAGCGGGTTACAGCATTTGCCTGCATCCGAATTTAAAACACGAATTCGTCAATCCCGCGGACAAAACCATTAACGTCAACGCCAATTTCAACGCGAACAAATTGCAGATGTCCATTATGGAGCACGCCGCGAACGCCGCCATTATTGCCAACGGCAAATTGATGACGAAATACGCCGAATCTCTGGTTGAATCGCCGTCGGAAACGTGGGTGATGTCGTTGCACCCCTACGGCGCCATGTTCGCGGAAGGCAAAGCCTACGCCGCCGTCGCCATGGACTGCATGAAGCAGGATCCCAATGCTCAGCGCACGCTTTACCTCGAAGATCCGTACCTCGCCGGTTTGTTGCAGGAATTCAAAGACTATCACAACGCCGACCGCAAGGGCTTGATGGAAGCCGCTATCGGCTACCATATGTCGCACAAGGAAGTCAAAGAACAGGCGTACTATTCCGAAGCCTACAAAAAGAACAAAACCGCCATTAAAATGATGCAGGCGGGCGTTTATTTCAAGGTGAATCCGGAAAAGGCGAAAAGCGAAATCGAAGCGGAAAAACAGGCGAAAGCCAACGCATCCAAAGCCGCCGTGAAATTGCGGATTCACGCGCATAAACAGGAAAAACTGCACGCGATGAAATTGTCCGCAACGCCGAAAATCCAACCCCAAACCGCGCAGACGAAACAATCCGCGCCGCACGTTTCGGTTTTAACCGCAATGGCGGAGAAGAAAAACCGCTGAAATTCCAAAGCCCCCGAACACGAAATCGGGGGCTTTTTTATTTTCAAATTAAGTGGAATGAACATTTTGTTGACTTTATAAAAAAGTTATGACATATTGTTATAGTTCAAGAAAATATGTCAATCATCTTCGGCGGGAGAAATCCCGCTTTTTTTTGCGAGGAAAAAAATGACGGTAAACAGTCAACAAAATAAAATATCTTATGTCGGGAACGGGGTTGCGACAGAGTTTGCAATCCCGTTTTCCTATCTGGACAAATCGCATTTGAGCGTATGGCAGATGCTGAACGGCGTGCAGAGCGAACGCACGGACTGGACGGCGGCAAACGGCACGCTGATTTTTAAAACGGCGCCCGAAAACAACGCGCAAATCGTGATTATGCGGCAGGTTCCGCTGACGCAGGAAACGGATTACCGCGAAAACGAAATTTTGCCGGCGGAAACGTTGGAACGGTGCTTTGACAAACTGACAATGCAGGTGCAACAACTGGAAGAAAAATCGGGGCGAGCGGTGACGGTCGACGTCTTCGACGACACGAACGCGGCAAGCCTGATTCCCAGCATCCGCAAAGCCGTATCGGATTGCACGGCGGCGGCGTCTTCGGCACAATCAAGCGCATCGGCGGCAAGCGAGCAAGCGGCGCAGGCGCAAACGGCGGCGACAAATGCGGCGGCGACGCTGGCATCAAAGGCAAACGCGGATTTAAGCAACTGCACCAAGCCGTATGTAACGGAAACATACCGCAACGGCACGGAATGGTACAGGCTTTGGTCTGACGGCTGGCTGGAACAGGGAGGCGCTCTCGTATCGAATTCGTCTTTCGTTGTTTACAACTTTTTAAAGCCGTTCGCAGATACGAATTACGCCCTTCTTTGCGCGCAAAATTCCGGCGGCTTGGGCGAACAGTCAAACGGCATGGTCATATCAAAACAAAGTGAAAGCACGTTCGGCGTCCTGTTCACACTCGGTTCGACGGGATTGACGTACACATGGCAGGCAAAAGGAAAGGCGGTGTAACATGACAAACTCTTTTGAATACGCTGCAAAGGCGATCGAAGCAAACAGAAGCGGAAAAATAGTTCACGTCAACAATGCGGGAGAAACGTTTTTCACCGAAGCTAAAACGGATGAAACGCGAAAGAAGGAATTGGTGCGCCGAAAACGCGATTATCTATTGTCGGAAACGGATAAATACGTCAGCGTTCCCGACTTTCCGATTACATCTGAAAAACGACAGGCATACATCGCATACCGTCAGAAACTTCGCGATTTACCGACGCAAAAAGGATTTCCGTTCAACATCGTTTTTCCGGAAAAGCCGTAACTTCAATAAAAAAACTGAGCCGGGATTTCTCTCGGCTCTGAAAAATTATCTTGTCCGAAACGCTTGCCGTATTTTTTGCGTCAATTTTTTCGCGCCTTGCAGATTTAAATGATCCGTATCACCGAAATCATCATCTGCAAAATCCGTGTCGTGAAAATAATCCAGCAAATGAATGGAAGCATCTTTTTGCGTCAACGAAAGCAACGGAGCAAACACCTCTTCAAATGGCGGAAGCAATTTTGTGTAATCCGAACGAAACGGAGGAATAACGACGAATAAATCATGCCCTTTCAATCGGGCGAGCGCGGCGCATTTTTCAACATATTCCGTTTGATTGTTCTGCCTGCGGTTGTTTTTAAGATGTCCCGCAACACGTTCTTCTGCATTATGCGATTCAAAGCGATATTTATCCATATCGCCGTATGTTTTTCGCGGCATGAAATAAATCCTGCCATGCAATTTTTTTTCGATCTTCTTTAATTCCGTTTCGTCATAGCGATACGGAATGCCAAGAACTTTTTTATAAATCGCGCACAGTTTCACCCAACGCGTTTTTTCCAAAATATGACCGGCTGAAAAAACCGAATAAAACAGAATGACGCGTTTTATTTTCTTAAAATCGCAAAATTTTTCGTAAATTTTATACGAATAATATAAATCTTGGCTCGGTTCAGCGAAGTTAAATTCCGTCCGTTCGGGCTTGTATCCGTACAAGGCGTGCGACGAACCGAGAACAACGGTTTGCGTTTCATTTTCAAGCGAGCGGAATTCTCTGACCTTGTATGATATTTTAGCAAAATCAAAAGAATACAAGTAATCTCTCAACGCCTTGCGGTATTTCTTTACCGGAACAAACGCGCAAATAAAGTGAGCAAGAAATCTGTTCATGTTTCAAAATCCCGAGTGGCGCATCATGCCACCTTTACAATTCTTGACAGTTCACGAATTAAATCATACCCGTCCCAGACGAGCGTGAAATCCATGGATTTACCCATCGGCACGGCGCGATCGATGCCCTTGGGGGCGGCGGAACGGATAAAATTCGAGATTTCTTCCTTGCCGATGCCGTAATAGGTCATTGTCTGGCATTTGTTTGTGCAGACAGGGGCGATTTCCGCCAGATTTTCCGCGTCGTACTCAAAGAAAAAGCCGCTGTTGTATTTTAAATCCGGCAACTTGTCGTCCAAACTTTCCACCTTGACGCGATAGATGAAATTGTCGGCACACGGTTCAAGGCGCACTTCCCTGTCCGCCGCCGCACGATACAGCGCCGCAAGTTTGCCGACAGCCCAAACGGGCGCAAGCGTGTATTTTTCAGCGGTCAAGGCGTGCACGGCGTTCCAGAATTTGTCCTTTGCCGCCTGCTTGTCTTTTCCCGTCCAAACGATAATGCGCGGGGACGTGCAAGCGTTCTGATCGGTGAAAAACGTATCGTTGTAAAAATCCCGCGCCAATCTGCCGATATCCTCCGCCAACAGAACGGCATCGGCGTTCAGTGCCAGTATCGAATGACGGTCGGCGAACGTAATTTCCACGGCGCGCGGCGGCAACGGCGATTTCCGGATTTCCGCAATGGTCGCGTCTCCGCCCCACACGACGCGGGCGGTACAAATCGCCGAAAACCAATCCGTAATTTCCTTAACGGGAGGGAATTTCACCATAACGACATACGGTTTCATGTCTGGCATTTGTTCCAGAGTGTCGCGCATCGCCGCGCAGATGATGTCAACCTGCGCGAAATCTTTTGCAGGCAGGCGCACGATATTCGGATTCCCCGCCAGCAATCCCGCCGCGAAACTGAACGCGAAATTCACGGCGACGTTGGACGGCGTTGAATGAAACACGACACCTCGCCCCAAACGCAACTCGTTCGCGTCGTATTTAGCCTTTTCCTGCGTCAGCGCGGCTTTGCGGCACCAGAAAGCGAACGTCGCGACATCGGAATACTCCTTGCCCGTTTTCAGCAATTTGACGGACAGCGCGTTCAAAAAAGCGATTGCTTTGTCATCAAACGGCGCCATCGCCGGCACCCGCATCATTTGTTCAACGGTTTCCGACGTGCCGACCACATACGTCAATTCATTAAAATTTTGCGGCATAGGTATCACTGCACCCCCTGATTTCTGCGTTTTTCAAACGTCCCAAGATTTTAAAATACTTTCCTTTGCGTCCGCACGGACAATCGTCCTCGCCCAACAAAACGCCCTCGTCTTCGGTCAAAAGCGAATGTCCGGGGTAAGATTCGGGCAGGACGGAAATGACTTGGATAATTCCTTTTTCTCCGGCGGGACAGACCGAAAAATCGCGCGGATTGCGCATAATCACGTCGGAAAACACCGACGCGTGCATGTGTCCGTGTTCGCATTGCATATAAATGCACCCCGTCTGTTCCACCATGCCGTAATAATCGTGCACATCGGACAAACCGCAAACATCGGTCAACCGTTGTTTGAATTCGGCGGGTGAAACGGCTTCGGATATCAATTTTTTCCAGCCGCCGCCATGAATCATCACGCCGTTCGACAAATCAATTTTTTTATCCGACTTCAACAATTCCTTGTAAAAGTGCCGCCAAATCATGAACGTAAAGCCGAACAAAAGGATTTTTTGCCCTTTGTGGCGGTCAAGGAAAGCCTCTATCGCGGGAAAATCGATTTCCATGTCGTCGTTCAACGCGTAGGTTCTGTCCGCACCGAAAATAGAAAATCCCAGAATGCCTGCGCCTCTTGCCGAAAACATCGCGCGGTTTTTAATGACCGACGGACTGTCGATAATCAGCATCGGCAAACGCGCCGCACCCGTAAAATCGGACACAATGCGCACAAGCGTTTTTTGCTGACGCGCGGCGGCTTGTCTGTCCAGATAAATTTTAGACACCGCCTGCCCCGTCGTGCCGCTGGACGTCATTGTTTTGAACACGTCCGCATCGGGAATGCTTTTCAACGTCAAATCCTTAAACAAAGACACGGGCAAAAAAGGCAAATCTTCATACGTTTGCACTTTGTCCAAGTCCGGTTCGACGGCGCGCATCATGCGGGCGTACGCGGGACAGGCGTCGATATGATGTTTTGTCAACCGTTTCAATTCTTCGGTCAAAGCCGCCGTTTTCGCCGCTTTGTCCAAAGAATACGGAGGTATTTCCAACAGTCCGTTAAAATCAGTCATAGAATTGCTCCAATTCGCGATACAACGTCTTACCCGCGTCGTTTTTGGGAATTTTTTCAATGTATTTGACGTGAAACGCCGTCGGGTTTAAATGCGTTTTTTCCGCCAGAAATTTCTTGATTTCCGACGTTTTGTTTTCGTCCGTTATAAAAACGTGCATCGCGTCGTCCTTGCCCGCACAAGCGCAGTCGAAATCCGTATAAACCGATTTAATCAACCGTTCCGTTTCATCCAAACCGACACGGTTTCCGAAGATTTTTAAAAACCGTTTTTTGCGCCCGACGATGTAGAAATATCCGTCCGCGTCGAACTGCGCCATGTCGCCCGTTTGCAAAACGCCGCCGCGTTCGTCGCCTTTCGCCAAATCAGCACCGCAAACCGCATATCCCAGCGTCACGTTGTCGCCCGTGTAAACCAATTCGCCGACCGTGTCGGGCGTTGTGATTTTGCCGCCGTCCGCATCAATCAGATCGAATTTTCCGTCGGGAATGGCAATGCCCGTCGAGCCGCACTTTTCCAAAGCCTTTTCCGGCGGCAGATACGCCATGCGCGCGGTCGCTTCCGCCTGACCGTACATGACGACGAAATGCTTACCTTCGCGTTCGGCGTATTCGGCGAATTTTTTGTGCAAAGCGGGCAGAATCTTTCCTCCCGCCTGCGTCATCGTGCGCAAATCGGGCAATTTGCGGCGGAAGAACATCAACTTGTCCAGCATTTCGTAAGTATA
>CAKQWA010000002.1 GCA_934277945.1 uncultured Alphaproteobacteria bacterium | reverse complement strand
CGCGACGGCAACGCCAAGCGCGGCGTGTGCAAGTATCAGGAATGTTCGGGGACGGGGGACACGTCCTGCTCGACGAAGTATTCGCACTTACGCTCCTGCGTGAAAAACGAAATCGGCGTGTTTGAATGTCGCATCACTTGCAACTGGCAGAAAATCAAGGAAGCGGGGGAAGCCGTCATAAGTTCGGTAAATGTCGCCGACCGCATGAAATTTGAATACAATCTGTTTAAAAATCCGTCAAACACAAGCCTTTTGGCGAACAATCAGGCGTATTTGACGGCGATGAGCACGACGATTTACGACCATTGGTGGACGTGCAAAAACGGCAAAATGCAAAAGTGTCAGGAATTGGATTTGGAAATTACCGTGCCGGAGAATCAATGGGACAACGGCACGGGAGCCGGTTACAAATACACGCCGTGTCTGCCGTGTTCCATTGCGACGGGCGGGACGTACGGTATTCAAGCGGACGAGGATATCTCTCACGTCGGCAATTACAGTTACGCTCTTGCGACCAGAGCGACATACGGCGATATGTTTTTGGATTTGACAAGCGTTTACGTCAACACGGGCGGCGGATTTTTCACGCAGGAATACATCAAGCGTTGCGGCAACAAACTTTCGTACACGGTGCCTCATTCCTACGTCAAACAAAACAATTCCATGCCGTTCACGACGCGCGTCAATTCAAGTGAAAAGGCGAAAGTCGAGCGCGTGGGACTGCGCAACGCCGCCGAATTGGGCGTGTCGGACATTTGTATGCTGTGGCAAAACAACAGCGGCGAATGGGGGAAATACGTCATGGGAACGTGGGGAAAAGGTTTCTGTCCCGACCGCAAACCGAACGAATTTGCGGGGGAAAGGTGGGCGGAATGTCTGAAATCGACGGATTTGCAACAACTTGTGTATGTGCCTAAACAGAATGTCACAATCCGGATGCCGACGGCTCTTTCGGCTTCAAAAGGGACGAATTTGAAATATTTTAATTTCAATCAGTCGTACGGGACTTTGTTGTGCTGCCGTCTTGCCGCAAAAGACAACAGCGACGTGGACGCCGCGAATAAAATTCTGCGCAGTTGCGTCGCAATCAATCCCGCGAATTGAGATGCGCTGAAAGGCGCGGGCGGCGGACTGATATCACAGTCGCATGGGAGCCTTCGGTTCGCCGCCTTTACTTAAACGAAAAACCCCGCGTTTGCGGGGTTTTCGGGGTTATGAGATGCGGATGTTACACGATGTTGACCACGAGCAGAATGTTCGTATTGCCCGTGACGTTGAACGGGATGCCCGCTGTGATAATCATTTTATCGTCGGTTTTCGCGTCGAACATTTCCTTGCACAATTCGTTCGCTTTTTTGCCGACGTCCAGCAGGATTTCCATTTTTTCGGACACGAAGCCCTCGACGCCCCAGAACAGCGCCATGCGTCTGGCGACGTTGATGTCGGGAGTCATGCACAGAATCGGCAATTTCGGGCGTTCGCGCGACACGCGGGCGGCGGTCATGCCGGAAATCGTATACGATACGATCGCTTTTGCGTCGCGCAGATTCTGCGCCGTTACGCGCGCGCTTGCCGTAATCGCGCTTTCGGTCGTTTCGTCGGGCGGCAGGCGGGCGGCGTCCAAAAATTTCTGGTACAAATCGCCCGATTCGGTTTCCATGATGATTTTATCCATCAGCCGCACGGCTTCGACGGGGTACTTGCCCGCCGCCGTTTCCGCCGACAGCATCACCGCGTCGACCGCGTCGAAAACCGCGTTCGCCACGTCGGACACTTCCGCGCGCGTCGGCGTCGGATTCACGACCATGGATTCAAGCATCTGCGTCGCGACAATGACGGGTTTATTGGCTTTGCGGCACACGCTGATAATGCGTTTTTGCAGCAAAGGCACTTTTTCGGGCGGCAGTTCCACGCCCAAATCGCCGCGCGCGATCATTACGCCGTCTGACAGGCGGATGATTTCTTCCAAGTGTTCCAGCGCGGACGGTTTTTCGATTTTCGAGATAATCGCCGCGCGATTCTGAATCAGGTATTTCGCAATCAGCACATCTTCGGGATTCTGCACGAAAGACAGCCCGATGTAGTCCACACCCATGCCCAGCGCGGCTTCCAAATCGTTGCGGTCTTTTTCGGTCAGCGAATTGATCGGCAGGGGGACGCCGGGGACGTTGACGCCTTTTTTGTTTGACAATCTGCCGCCCGTCACGACCGTCGTGTCGGCGAAATCGGGGCCGAACGCGTCGACTTTCAGGCGGATGATGCCGTCGTTGACCAGCAAATCCATGCCCTTGACCATCGCTTTGAAAATTTCGGGGTGCGGCAGGCACACGCGCGTTTCATCGCCCGCTTCGGGATTCATGTCCAAGCGGAACTTGTCGCCCTCCGCCAGCACGATGTCGTCGTTTTTAAACGTGCCGATGCGCAGTTTGGGACCCTGCAAGTCGCACAAAATGCCGATAGGTCTGCCGATTTCCTTTTCGACTTCGCGGATGAAGCCGACGTTGCGGCGGTGGTCGTCGTGCGACCCGTGACTGAAATTCAGGCGGAAAACGCTGACGCCCTCTTGCGCCAAAGCGCGAATGATCTCTTTCGTGTTGGACGCGGGACCCAGCGTGGCAACGATTTTTGTAAAAGAATGTTTCATGTTAAATCCTGTTAAATTACAGCGCGGCGGCGGTGAACGTGATTGTTTCCGTCAGGCTTTCGGACGGTTCGAGCGTTTTAATGCCCGTTCCCGTCACGCCGTGCGAAGCCAAGTTGAACGCGTCGTTGGCGTTTGTGACGGGCTCGACGCAGAAAAAGTCCGCGTTTTCGGGCGTCCAAACAACCGTGTGATTAAAGTCGCTTTGCGCCGTGATTGTCAATTTACGCTTTTGTTCAGGGTATTCGATCAGCACCTTGCCGTCGCATCCGCCGAAGCAGGTGTCCAGCGTGACGGACGACGGGCGGATGCCGTTTGAAAACTGCAAATCCGCGGGGGTTTTGATCGGCTTGTCTGACGCGATCATGCCTTCGTGCGCCCATACGGTGCGGGTTTTGAACGTGACGACGGCGTCGTTCGTTTTCGGAAAATACGGATGCATCCCCAAGCCGCAGGGCATCGGGATGCCGCCCGTATTCGTCAGTTTCATGACGACTTTCAGCGAATCCGGCGTCAAGGAGAACGTTTCCTGCGCGTGATAAGCGAACGGAAAGCCCGTTTTGCCGTTGTGGTCGAAGCACAGGGACGCCGAATCGTCCGATTGCGCCTGCACCGTCCACGCGGTCATCCAGCCTTCGCCGTGGAGCGGATCGTCCACCAAGGGATGATTTTTCGGCACTTTGCGCCGCACGCCCCAGTAGATGAAAGACCCGCCGCGGATGCGGTTGGAATACGGCACCAGCGGGAACATACCCGTCGCGTCCGCCTGATTTTTTTCCAAAGCCTCTTTTGTCGCGGGACGGAGCAAATCCGTGCCGTTTTGCCGCCAATAAGCGACGCTGCCGCCGGCTTGCGCCGCTATGCCCGCCGCCATATCGCCGGAACGCAAAATGATCAATTCGGATGTATCCATGAAAAAAGCCTTTGCACTCAGATGAACTTACGCGGCTTCATTTTAAGTAATTTTCCGTCAAAAGACAAAAACTTTTATTGTTTTATCGCCTTAAATAATTCTTGCGCCGTGCGCACGGTCTGTCCGTTGACGTTTCCGATTGAAAATTCGACCGGATTTTGCGGATCGTTCAGGCGGATAAGCACCGCTTTCAAAAGCGCTTCGTCCACGCGGTACTTTTCTTTCGGCGCGGAACGGGTCAGGGCGCCGTTCGTCATAAAAACGCTTTCCGCTTCGACGCAGCCGCCCGACACGCTTTCCGCGGGCGTGAAATCGGCTTTCACGTCTTCCTTCACGCGCGTCAGATTTTTGCATTCGCCCAGAAAAACGCTTGTCATCTCTATGTTTTTCGCGCTTCCGTCGATTTTGTCCGTCCCGCCGTTTTTCGAGCGCGTCGCCCGCGCTTTGACGTTCGCCGCCGTCAGTTTGCCGAACGACACGGCTTTGTTTTGCAGGGAACTCATCAAGTCCGACCAGTTGACTTTCAGCGAGCCGAACGACACTTCCACAACGCCCGACCCCTTGCGCCGCGTGTATTTGACGTCCGACAGGACGACGCTTTGCTCGGAGGGCAAAATTTCCAAGAACTGATACGAAATTTCGTATCCTTTTTTAATGGTCGAGGCGATGAATTTTTGCAGCGCGGCGTCCAGCGCCATATCCAGAAAATTCGGTTTCGTGCGCTCGGAATGAGTCAGTTTGAAGAAAGTCGCCTGACCGACGGAAAGGCTCAAATCCTGCGGGCTTTTCGCCGCCGGCGTTTCCTGCGCTGACAGGGGGGCGGGCGTTAAAACGGACAAAACCGCTAAAAAACACAAGAGCCGTCGCATATTTTTTGACCTTCCTTCAACGTTGTTTTAATATCGGAACGCAGTTTATCATATTTTTATGAAAACGGCACGTTAAAGATATTTTGCAGGCAGATTTCCATGTTTTTCCAATCCCGCCTATATCCCGCCCGACTGATAGAGCGCGTCGCCACCGTGCTGGCGGACGTGTGCTTCGACAACGGGGAAATCGCGACGGCGTACTGCTCCAACGTGTCGAAAATGACGGGATTGACGCAATCGGGCGCAACCGTGTATGTGTCGCAAAATCACAAGGCGGGACGGCGGATTCCTTTCGTATGGGAACTGTCGGCGGCGAACGGGTCGCTTGTCGGCGTGAACATGACGCACAATTTCGATTTGGTGTTGGAGGGGATTCGCAACGGCGTGGTCGAAGAATTGGGCGGATACGTCAAATGCGAGCGCATTTTGCCGTCCAGCGACACCTCTTTGCTGGATATGCGCCTGACGCCCGCGGACAGAAGCCGCCCGATGTGCAAGGTCGCGATTGATTCCGTGTATTGCAAAAAAAACGTCGATTTGACCTATCCGGACGGCATCGTCGTGCCGCACCGCCACATCGCCGCGCAGATGCGCTACGCTTTGGGAAAGGGCGAACGCGTCGTCCTGTTGCTTCTGGCGCAGAGAATTGACGCGATCGGCGTGCGCGCGGACTGGCTTGCCGATCCCGAATATGTCGGAGAAATCAAAAATTTATGCGATATCGGCTTGGAAATTTTGTGCTACGGTTGTAGTGTATCCCCCGAAAGAATCGTGATTGCGGCAAAATTGCCGTTTATGTTTTGAAAGTGTGCGAAATGGAAAACATCATCATTCATCCCGCAGAGGATTACGAGGGGATGCGCAAGGCGGGCAAACTCGCCGCCGAAGTGCTGGACATGATTACGCCGTATGTCGAAAAAGGCATTACGACCGGCGAATTGGACAGGATTTGTCAGGAATTCATCGAATCTCACGGCGCGGTGTGCGCCTGCTTGGGCTATCACGGCTATCCGAAAGCGACCTGCATTTCTTTAAACCACGTCATCTGCCACGGTATTCCGGGGGATCGCAAACTGGAAGACGGCGATATTCTGAACATTGACATCACCGTCATTTTAAACGGCTGGTACGGCGACACGTCCCGTATGTTCGGCGTCGGCAAACTGCCCGTCAAAGCCAAAAGGCTGATCGACATCACCTACGAAACGATGATGCGCGGCATCGAGCAGGTCAAAGAGGGCGCGACGTTGGGCGACGTCGGGCACGCCATGCAGAAATTCGCCGAAAAGAACCGCTGTTCCGTCGTCAAGGATTATTGCGGGCACGGCTTGGGACGCGTTTTCCACACCGCGCCGAACGTGCTGAATTACGGCAAAATGCACGAGGGATTGGAACTTAAAGAAGGAATGTTCTTCACTGTCGAACCGATGGTCAATCTGGGCACGGACGAAACGCTGACGCTGTCGGACGGCTGGACGACAATCACGCGCGACCGTTCGCTTTCCGCGCAGTTTGAACATTCTCTGGCGGTGACGAAAACGGGCTACGAACTGTTTACCGTTTCTCCGAAAGGCTGGCACAAGCCGCCGTATGTCTGAACCGGAGCAAATTTTGGAAAAAATGCAAACGCCGCACTATCTCGGACATCGGGAGCGTCAGCGTCAAAAATTGTTGAGCGGCGGGGGCGGCGTTTTTTCCGATTACGAACTGCTGGAATATCTGCTGATGACAGCCATTCCGCGCCGCGACGTGAAGCCTTTGGCGAAAGATTTGATTTCGCGTTTTTCGTCGCTGGCGGGCGTGTTCGCCGCGTCGCCCGAAGAATTGATGAGCGTCAAGGGCATCAAGGAATCCGCCGCGTCGCTGATTGTCGCGGTGCGCGAATCCGCCGTGCGCATGGGGCGGGACGATTTGGCGGACGAGCCCGTTTTGAACAACTGGGACGCAGTCGTCCGCTATTGCAAAACGGCGTTCGGGCGCAACAAAATCGAACTGTTCGCCGTTCTGTTTCTGGACACGAAGAAAAAACTGATTAAAGCGCAGGTGCTGCAAGAGGGGACAATCGACCGCACAAGCGTCTATCCGCGCGAACTGGTCAAAAAATGTCTGGATTCGGGCGCGGCGAGCGTCATCATGGTGCATAATCACCCGACGGGCGATTTAACGCCCTCGCGCAACGATTTGGAACTGACGAAAACGATTGAAAACGCGCTGAACGCCGTCGATATCGAACTGATCGACCACTTGATCGTGTCCAAGCGCGGACACTTTTCCTTTAAAGCGAAAAAATATCTGTAACCCGCGTTTTTTTGCAATCAGCGGGTTTTCGTCGCGGTGCGTCGCGCGGCGGTTTTTTGCTTTCTCGCCGCTTTTTTGCGCACGACTTTTTTGACTTTCTTTTCCGGACGGTACGCCAGTTTTCTGTCTTCGGGCAGGGGTTGCGCCTTGACCAGAACGGGCGAGGACAGCAGGTCGTTTTTCAAAGACGCCGTGTGCTGATTGAATTTTTCCAGTTCGCGACCGCGCAATTTGCGGCTTGCCGTGATTTTGTGCAGAGTCGGATTGATTTTCTTGCCGTTCTTAATCAATTCCCAATGCAGATGCGGTCCCGTTGAGCGTCCCGTGTTGCCGACATAGCCGATAATCCGTCCGGCTTTGATTCTCTGTCCGACTTTCAGCGAATCGTTGAAGCGGCTCATGTGTCCGTACGCCGTGGAGTATTCGGAATTGTGTTTCAGCTGAATGTATTTGCCGTAGCCGCCGCGCGTGCCCATGTAGGTGACGACCGCGTCGCCGGGGGCGCGAATCGGCGTACCGATCGGCGCGCCGTAGTCCGTTCCCCAATGCGTAATCGTGTATTTCAGAATCGGATGCTTGCGCTGACCGTAGGACGACGTGACGCGCGGTCTTTCCAGCGGGTGCATACTCAACAGGCGGCGGGCGATTTTGCCCGATTCGTCGTAATAATCCTCCGCGCCGTTGGAGTCTTTATATAAAATGCGTTCGTGCTTGCCGACTTTCAAATCGAACGACGCGTAAATCAGCGATCCGTTGCCCGTCGGGTTGCCCTGCATATTGTATTCTTTTTGGAACACTGCCAGAAATTTGTCGCCCTTGCGCAAATCGCGCTGAAAATCGACGGGACCGTCAAACGCCCAGATGATTTGCTGCGCCACGTTCGTCGGGATGCCCGCCTCTTTCGCGGAATTCAGGAAATTGCCCGCGATTTCGCCCTGCGCGTACTCCATTTGCACGTCGACTTGCGGCTCGGTCAGCGACGATTCAAACGAATCCGCTTCGCTGCGCATGGCGGTGTACTTGAAGCCGTGACGGTTTTCCAGCGTGACGAACAAGACCGATTCGGCGCCGTCCGCCATATTCATTTTGCCGATTTGCACCGTGTCGCCGATTTGAATCTGCTTCAAATTCAAAACGTCGGACAACGCTTCCGTGATTTTGTAAATTTCGCCGGCGGGAACGCCTTTTTTGCGCAAAACGACCGAAAGCGGCTCGCCGACGCCGATTTGCGCCGTTATCAGCGAATCGGGGATGAGTTCCGGCGGCACGGGAGCGGCGTTTTCCGCCTGTTTTTCCGATTGCCCGTCGTCCGCGCCGATCGCCAATTCCGCCGCGTCGTACGTCTGCGTCAAAGCGGGCGTGCCGTCGGCGTTTTCTTTCAACATGAGGCTTTCCTGCTTGATTGTCGCGTCGGACGTCCGCGCGGTCAAAACAGCCGCGCCCGTCAGAACGGACAGAACGCCCGCCGAAATTACGGCCGTTTTAACGGAAATCGCGGACGCGCGCGTCAATTTTTTTAAGGAATCAAACATAATGAGGCTTTCATGTTTTTAAGACATTGTTTTAGTAATGCCCCGAAAAAACTAAAAGAAGTTTAACGAAAACTTTTTATTTGGCAATTCTTTTTTGACGTTGCAGGGAACATTCGTACAGCGCGACGGCGGCGGCGTTCGACACGTTCAGGCTTTCCATTTTTTCGCTGATGCGCAGTTTGACCGTCAAATCGCAGTTTTCCGCCGTCAGCCGACGCAATCCCGACCCTTCCGCGCCCATGACGAGCACGCATTTTTCCGGCAAATCCGTTTCATGCATCACCGAATCCGCGTAGCCGTCCAAACCGACGCACCACCAGCCGTTTTCTTTCAGCGCGTTCATCGCGCGCACCAGATTCGACACATATATCAAAGGAACGCACTCCGCCGCGCCGCACGCCGATTTCGCCAGAACGCCCGTCATTTCCGGCGCGTTCTTTTCGGGCGTAATCACCGCTTTCGCACCGAACGCCGCCGCCGAGCGCAAAATCGCCCCGACGTTGTGCGGATCCGTCACCTGATCCAAAACGACAATCACGCCGCTTTCGCTCAAATCCAAATCCTCGACCGCCAAAGCGGGAAGCGGGCGCGTCAGCAGCGCGATTCCCTGATGCACCGCGCCTTCGGGCAGAAACCGCGCGATTTCCCCGCGGGAAACGGTTTCGGGCGAAACGCGCGCCTCGATTCGCTCCTGCGCCAGTTCTTTCGCCGTTTCCGACGTCGTCAGCAGGCGCAAAACAGCGCGATTCTTGTTTTTCAGAGCGGCGATGACGGCGTGATAGCCGTACAGCCAGATGTCAGCCCCCGAAGCGTTTGCGGGACGTGAATCGCGATTTTTCCGCGCGTTGCGGTGATTTTTGTCGTTCGACATGGGTTTCCCTTTCGTTGAAATTTCCCTTGTTGTATCATTTTTAAACAAGAAAAACAGCGATATTTTATTTTTTTAATTGACAGCGGCGATAAAATTTCCTATTCACTAAACACCGCGTTTGAAGAAACGTAACGGATGGGTGGCCGAGTGGTTAATGGCAGCAGACTGTAAATCTGCCGACTTTTGTCTACGGTAGTTCGAATCTACCCCCATCCACCACGCGGGTGTAGCTCAATGGTAGAGCAGAAGCCTTCCAAGCTTACTACGTGGGTTCGATTCCCATCACCCGCTCCAAGTTTTCCGAAGGTACCCGAAAGGGTGCTTTATTTGTATACAGATTTGACAGGGAAATCAAATGGCGAAAGAGAAATTTAACAGAAGCAAGCCGCATTGCAACATCGGGACGATCGGTCACGTAGACCACGGCAAAACGACGTTGACGGCGGCGATCACGAAAGTGCTGGCGAGCAAGGGCGGAGCGCAGTTTGTCGATTACGCGAACATCGACAAGGCTCCGGAAGAACGCGCTCGCGGTATTACGATTAACACGTCGCACGTTGAATACGAAACGGACAAGCGCCACTACGCGCACGTCGACTGCCCGGGCCACGCGGACTATGTCAAGAACATGATCACGGGCGCGGCGCAGATGGACGGAGCGATCTTGGTTGTTTCCGCCGCCGACGGTCCCATGCCGCAGACCCGCGAACACATTCTGTTGGCGCGTCAGGTTGGCGTTCCCGCGCTGGTCGTTTACATGAACAAATGCGATCAGGTCGACGATCCGGAATTGCTGGAACTGGTCGAAATGGAAGTCCGCGAACTGTTGAGCTCGTACAACTTCCCCGGCGACGAAATCCCCGTGATTAAAGGCTCGGCGCTGGTTGCTCTGGAAGACGGCGACAAGGAAATGGGTGAAAACTCGATCCTGAAATTGATGGAAGCGGTCGACAACTACATTCCGCAGCCGGATCGCCCGAAGGACAAACCGTTCCTGATGCCGATCGAAGACGTGTTCTCGATTTCGGGACGCGGCACGGTTGTGACGGGTCGTGTCGAACGCGGCGTGATCAAGGTTGGCGACGAAATCGAAATCGTCGGCTTGAAACCGACGTCGAAAACGACGTGCACGGGCATCGAAATGTTCCGCAAATTGCTGGATCAGGGCGAAGCGGGCGACAACATCGGCGTGTTGCTGCGCGGCACGAAACGCGAAGAAGTCGAACGTGGTCAGGTTCTGGCTGCGCCGAAGACGATTACGCCGCACACGAAGTTCGAATCGGAATGCTACATTCTGACGAAAGAGGAAGGCGGTCGTCATACGCCGTTCTTCTCGAACTATCGTCCGCAGTTCTACTTCCGCACGACCGACGTGACGGGTACGATCGAACTGCCGGAAGGCGTTGAAATGGTGATGCCTGGCGACAACGTGAAGATCAAAGTGTCTCTGATTGTTCCCATCGCCATGGACGAAGGCTTGCGCTTCGCCATTCGCGAAGGCGGTCACACCGTCGGCGCCGGCGTCGTTGCCAAAATCTTTGAGTAAGGAACGCCGCTGATTTGATATTTTGAAAAAAAAATTCAAAATATTGATGAAAGTTCTTGATTTTCTGTGACGAGATAGGTAGGTTTACCTATCTCGTTTCTTTTTATAGAGTCGAAACGGGTGACTGCGGTTGCTAGGGGTGTAGCTCAATTGGTAGAGCACCGGTCTCCAAAACCGGGGGTTGCGGGTTCGATCCCTGCCGCCCCTGCCAGCACCGAGGGGTTACATTTTTAAAGTAGAGTTTCTTATGGCAAAAGTCAGTCCTGTTTTGTTTTTCCGTCAAGTGTCGCAGGAAATCAGCAAAGTGACGTGGCCCACGCGTCGTGAAACGATGATGTCTACGGCTATGGTTTTGGTCTTTACGCTGATGGCCGCGACGTTCTTTTTCGTGGTCGATCAGGTTTTGGCGTATGTCGTAAAATTGATTTTGGGGTTTGGAGCGTAAATCATGGCGGCGCGTTGGTATGTCTTGCACGTTTATTCAGGTTTTGAAAAGAAAGTCGCCGAGTCGGTGATGGAAATCGCCCGTCAGAAAGGAATGGAGGATTATATTGAAGATATCCGCGTTCCGACTGAAAAGGTGGTTGAAGTGCGCCGCGGGCAGAAAGTCAACGCCGAACGCAAGTTCTTCCCCGGTTACGTCCTGATCAAGATGAATCTGACGGACGAATCGTGGCACATGGTTAAAAACACGCCGAAAGTGACGGGCTTTTTGGGCGAACGCGAACGCCCGACTCCCATTACGGAAGCCGAAGCCGACCGCATCCTGAATCGTATGCAGGAAACCGTCGAGTCGCCCAAAGTCGCCGTGGCTTACGAAATCGGCGAACAGGTGCGCATCACGGACGGCGCTTTTGCTTCTTGCGTCGCGGTTGTTGAAACCGTTGACGAGGAAAAATCCCGTTTGACAGTTTCCGTTTCCATTTTTGGCCGCTTGACGCCTGTCGATTTGGATTTCGCGCAGGTCGAAAAAGTCTGATTTGGAAACAACGCCCTTTCGCCGATCGGTTTGCGGCGCGGGGGCTTCTTGCGGAAGATAAGCCATTTTATCGCACCGCAAACCTTTACCGGTCAGGGTGATCGGGGCAAACCGAAGTAAATAAAAGGTCTTAACAATGGCAAAAAAAATTGTCGGGTTTATTAAATTGCAAATCCCGGCAGGCAAAGCGAACCCGTCGCCTCCTGTCGGTCCTGCGCTGGGTCAGCGCGGTTTGAACATCATGGAATTCTGCAAGGCGTTCAACGCCGCGACGCAGAAACTGGAACCGGGGATGCCGATTCCCGTCGTGATTACGGCTTACGCCGACCGCACGTTCTCGTTCATTACGAAAATGCCCCCCGTCAGCTACTTCATTACGAAAGCCGCCGGACTGCCGAAAGGTTCCAAAGAACCCGGCCGTACGAAAGTCGGCAAGCTGACAAAAGCGCAAGTCAAAGAAATTGCTGAAAAGAAGATGCCGGACTTGAACTGCTCGACCGTCGAAGCCGCTATGGCTATGGTGGCGGGTCAGGCTCGTTCCATGGGCGTCGAAGTGGTGGAGTAACGTCATGGCTAAACAGGGAAAACGTTTGACGGCGGCTTATAAAACCGTCGATGCTTTGAAAGCCTATCAGCTGGACGAAGCCATCTCTTTGTTGAAAAACGCTCCGAAAGCGAAATTTGACGAATCCGTCGAAATCGTCATGGGCTTGAACGTCGATCCGCGTCAGGCGGACCAGATGATTCGCGGCGTTGTCGGACTGCCTAACGGTACGGGTAAAACCGTGCGCGTTGCCGTGTTCGCCAAAGGTCCGAAAGCCGAAGACGCGAAAAAAGCCGGCGCGGAACTGGTCGGCGCGGAAGATTTGATGGAAACCGTTTTGGCGGGTAAAATCGAATTCGACCGCTGCATCGCCACGCCCGACATGATGGGCGTCGTCGGTCGCTTGGGTAAGGTTTTGGGTCCCCGCGGTCTGATGCCGAACCCGAAGCTGGGCACCGTGACGATGGACGTCGCGGGCGCCGTCAAAGCGGTGAAAGCCGGACAGGTTGAATTCCGTGTGGAATCCGCCGGTCAGATTCACGCCGCCGTCGGCAAAGTCAGCTTTGACGAAGCGAAAATCAAAGAAAACATCATTGCGTTCGCTCAGGCGATTATGAAAGCCAAGCCCGCCAGCGTGAAAGGCTCTTATGTCAATCATGTCGGGTTGAGCACGACGCAGGGCGTCGGCATTAAGTTGTCCTTGCCCGAGTTCGTCGCTTTGATGAGCGCGAAGTAAGAAAATTCCGGCTTCGGCTTTTGCCGGAGCCGGTCTTCAAGAAAGTTTTCGGACTTTCTTGACAACTGTCCGAGACTGCTCGGTTCGCCGCAAGGCGTTTAATGGCGTTACGCCGCCGGCATAGACGGTAGAACAAAATTCAGACTGCTCCGTTGTGGTCTTTAAGTTTGTGCTTCCGGGACAGAAACAGGGCTTTGGCATGGTGTCAAAGTTCATTTTAACCGTTCTTTCGGCGATTGTCCGAAAGACTTGAAGCGGAGACGAAAGTGAAAAGAGAAGAAAAAACACAGTTGCTTTCGACGATGAACGACGAATTTCGCGATGCGGAACTGATCGTTGTGACCCACTACACAGGGTTGACGGTCGCTGAAATTTCCGAATTGCGCAATGCGGTTCGTAAATCCGGCGCAAAGTTCCGTGTTACAAAGAATCGCATTACTCGTCTTGCCCTTGCCGAAACGCAGCACGGATTGCTGGCAGACCTGATGAAAGGTCCGACGGCGGTGTCTTTCTCGAAAGACCCCGTTGCCGCCGCCAAAGCCGTTGTCGCGTTTGCGAAAAAGAATGACAAACTGGTCATTCGCGGCGCTATCATGGACGGCAAACTGATGTCCGTTGAGGAAGTTAAAGCCCTCGGCGAACTGCCCTCCATGGATGAAATGCGCGGTAAACTGGTCGGGCTTATCCAAGCGCCCGCCGGCAAAATCGCCCGCGTTTTCAAAGCCTATGCCGACAAGGGAGAGGCTGCGTAAGCAGACTTGTTTTCGGGAATTGTTCCCGAGTGTTGAATTTTATGTCCTTGCGACATATATAAACTTTATTAAACGGAGTATATTAAAATGGCTGATCTCGCCAAAATCGTTGAAGAATTGTCCTCTCTGACAATTATTGAAGCTGCTGAATTGTCCAAAATGCTGGAAGAAAAATGGGGCGTTTCCGCCGCCGCTCCCGTGGCTGTCGCCGCGGCCGGCGCTGCCGCTCCTGCGGAAGAAAAAACGGAATTTGATGTCGTTCTGGTTGACGCCGGCGCGAACAAGATTGCCGTTATTAAAGAAGTCCGCGCTATCACGGCTCTGGGCTTGAAAGAAGCGAAAGACTTGGTCGAAGGCGCTCCCAAGACTGTTAAAGAAGGCGTGTCCAAAGAAGACGCCGCCAAGATGAAAGAACAGCTGGAAAAAGCCGGTGCAAAAGTCGAAGTGAAGTAATTTTACTTCGCGTGAACTTGGAGGGCTGGTCGAAAAAGGCATCCTGAACGGTGTCTTTTTCCCCAGTCCTTGAAGTTGTCTTTAAGAGTCGTGTCCTGTCGTTCGGACACAAAAAAGCCAAAGAACGACGCAAAACAGATTCTTTTTTATGGGGAAGCAATATGGTTAAATCCTTTACAGGACGCAAGCGTGTACGCAAAAACTTCGGACGAATCCCGTCAGTTGCGGCTATGCCCAACTTGATCGAGGTGCAGAAAAGTTCCTACGACCAATTCCTTCAAACAGGCGTCAAACCCGAAGACCGCACGGATACGGGTTTGCAGGAAGTGCTGAAATCCGTTTTTCCGATTAAGGACTTTTCGGGACGCGGCGAACTCGAATTTCTCAGATACGAGCTTGATGAACCGAAGTACGACGTTGAAGAATGTCTGCAACGCGGCATGACCTACGCTGCCCCCCTGCGCGTGACGCTCCGTCTGGTCGTTTGGGAAATCAACGAAGACACGGGCGCGCGCCTGCTCAAAGACATTAAGGAACAGGACGTTTACATGGGCGATATGCCCCTGATGACCGAAACCGGCACGTTCATCGTCAACGGCACGGAACGCGTCATCGTGTCGCAGATGCACCGCTCCCCCGGCGTTTTCTTCGACCACGACAAAGGCAAAACCCATTCGTCAGGCAAATATCTGTTCTCGTCGCGCATCATCCCCTATCGCGGCTCGTGGCTGGATTTTGAATTCGACGCCAAAGACTTGGTTTACGTCCGCATCGACCGCCGCCGCAAACTGCCGGTGACGACGCTTTTGTACGCTTTGGAATCCGCCGAAACGCACGCTTTGCGCAAAGAACGCGAAGCGCAGGGCCGTTCCGTCAATCTGACTGAAGTGCGCGGCATGAGCCAAGAGGAAATCCTGTCCTATTTCTATGACAAGATTGTCTTCACGCTGAAAGACGGCACATGGACGACCCCGTTCATCGCCGAAAACCTGAAAGGCAAAAAATATCCGTACGACGTGATCGACGCCAAAACGGGCGAAGTGATGATCGCCGCCGGCGAACAGATTACGGCTTCCCGCATCGCGAAAATGAAAAAAGCGAACGTTGAACAGTTGTACGTTCCCGAAGAACGCATCGTCGGCAGTTACATCGCCGAAGACATGATTAACGAAAAAACGGGCGAAATCCTGATTGAAGCCGGCAACGAAATCACGCAGGAAATCTTGGACGCGCTGAAAGAAAACGGCGACACCGAAATCGCGGTTTTGAAAATCGACTCCGATCACGGTCCGTACATCCGCAACACGATGGCGGCCGACAAGAACACCTGCCGCGAAGACGCTTTGGTAGACATCTATAAAGTGATGCGCCCCGGCGAACCGCCGACCGTCGAATCCGCCGACGCTTTGTTCCGCGGTATGTTCTTCGATTTGGAACGCTACGATTTGTCCGCCGTCGGCCGCGTGAAAATGAATTCCCGTCTGGGCTTCGACGCCGAACAGGTACCCGACACCGTCCGCATCCTGCGCAAAGAGGACATTTTGGAAATCGTGCGCGTGCTGGTCGAACTGAAAGACGGCCACGGCGAAATCGACGATATCGACAACTTGGGCAACCGCCGCGTGCGCTCCGTCGGCGAATTGATGGAAAACCAGTACCGCATCGGTCTGTTGCGCATGGAACGCGCGATTCGCGAACGCATGAGCTCGGGCGAAATCGACAACTTGAAGCCGCAGGATTTGATTAACGCGAAACCTGCCGCCGCCGCCGTCCGCGAATTCTTCGGTTCGTCGCAGTTGTCGCAATTCATGGACCAGAACAACCCGCTTGCCGAAATCACGCACAAACGCCGTTTGTCCGCTTTGGGACCCGGCGGTTTGACGCGCGACCGCGCCGGCTTTGAAGTCCGCGACGTGCATCCGACCCACTACGGCCGCATCTGCCCGATCGAGACCCCCGAAGGTCCGAACATCGGCTTGATCAACTCTCTGGCGACGTTCGCCCGCGTCAACAAGTACGGCTTCATCGAAGCCCCGTACCGCAAAGTTGTCGACGGCAAAGTCACCAAAGAAGTCGTCTACCTGTCCGCGATGGAAGAAAACAAATACGTCATCGCGCAGGCGAACGCGGAACTCGACTCCAAAGGTCAGTTCAAGGAAGCGTTGGTCAGCTGCCGCAAAAACGGCGAATTCGTGCTGTGCAAGCCCGAAGAAATCACCATGATCGACGTTTCGCCGAAGCAGTTGGTTTCCGTCGCGGCGGCTTTGATTCCGTTCTTGGAAAACGACGACGCGAACCGCGCTTTGATGGGTGCGAACATGCAGCGTCAAGCCGTTCCTTTGTTGCAGGCGGACGCTCCGCTGGTCGGCACCGGCATTGAAGACGCCGTGGCGCGCGACTCGGGCGCGGCGATTGCCGCCAAACGCGACGGCGTCGTGCAGTCCGTCGACGGTATGCGCATTGTTATCCGCGCGACCGGCAAACTGAAAGCCGACGAATCCGGCGTTGACATCTACCGCATGCGCAAATTCCAGCGCTCGAACCAGTCGACCTGCATTACGCAGCGTCCGTTGGTGCGCGTCGGCGACATCGTTGCCAAAGGCGACATCATCGCGGACGGCGGTTCGACGCAGTTGGGCGAACTGGCTTTGGGGCGCAACGTTCTGGTGGCTTATATGCCTTGGAACGGCTACAACTACGAAGACGCGATTTTGATTTCCGAACGCATCTCCCGCGACGACGTGTTCACGTCCATTCACATCGACGAATTTGAAGTGATGGCGCGCGACACGAAGTTGGGTCAGGAAGAAATCACCCGCGACATTCCCAACGTCGGCGAAGAAAAACTGCGTCAGTTGGACGAAGCGGGCATCATTCACATTGGCGCGGAAGTCAAAGAACACGACATTCTGGTCGGCAAAGTGACGCCGAAAGGCGAATCCCAGCTAACGCCGGAAGAAAAATTGTTGCGCGCCATTTTCGCCGAAAAAGCGGCGGATGTGAAAGACACGTCTTTGAAAGTGCCGCCCGGAATTTCCGGCACGGTCGTCGAAGTCCGCGTGTTCTCGCGCCGCGGCGTCGACAAGGACGAACGCGCCATTTCGATTGAACAGGAAGAAATCAAGTCTTTGGAAAAAGACCGCGACGCCGAAAGATCCATTTTGGAAAACGACTTCTTCCAGCGTTTGAAAGACGTTCTGGTCGGTCAGACGGCGACGAAAGGCTCGAAGATTGAAGCCGGCAAAGTCATCACCGAAGACGATTTGAACGCTCTGCCGCGTTATCAGTGGCGCAAAGTGGCGGTCGAAAACGACGAAGTCATGAGCGACATTGAAAAAATGGGCAAAGTGTTCGACGCGGGCATTGAACGTTTGCAGGAACGCTTTGAAAACAAGGCGGAAAAAGTCCGCCGCGGCGACGAACTGCCTCCGGGCGTGTTGAAGATGGTCAAAGTCTACATCGCCGTGAAGCGCAAACTGCAACCGGGCGACAAAATGGCGGGTCGTCACGGCAACAAGGGCGTCGTTTCCCGCGTTCTGCCGATTGAAGATATGCCGCACATGGCGGACGGAACTCCCGTCGATCTGGTGCTGAATCCGCTGGGCGTGCCGTCGCGTATGAACGTCGGGCAAATTCTGGAATGTCACTTGGGCTGGTCCTGCCGCAAACTCGGTCAGCAGATCTACGCTTTGCTGCAAGACGTTCAGAGCGGCAAGGCGACGATGGACGACCTGCGCGCGAAAATGGCGGAAGTCTACGGCAAGAAGGAATACGCCGCGAAGTTGGAAAAACTGGACGATTCCGACATTGTCGAGATTGCCTCCAACATGAAGAACGGTCTGCCGATTTCCACGCCCGTTTTCGACGGCGCGCGCGAAGCCGACATCAACGAGATGCTGAAAATGGCGGGCTTGCCCGTTTCGGGTCAGGTTCAGCTGTTTGACGGCAGAACGGGCGAAGCGTTTGAACGTCCCGTCACCGTCGGCATCACCTATATGTTGAAACTGCACCACTTGGTCGACGAAAAGATCCACGCGCGTTCGACGGGTCCTTACTCGCTGGTTACGCAGCAGCCTTTGGGCGGCAAGGCGCAATTCGGCGGACAACGTTTCGGCGAAATGGAAGTGTGGGCTTTGCAGGCTTACGGCGCGGCGTACACGTTGCAGGAAATTTTGACCGTGAAATCGGACGACACCGCGGGACGTACGGCGGTTTACAACGCCATTACGCGCGGCGACGACAAGATGGAGGCGGGCATTCCCGAATCTTTCAATGTTTTGGTCAACGAAATGCGTTCCTTGTGCTTGAACGTCGAGTTGGACTGATCGCTTTTTGAAAAAAGAGGAAAAACATGAACGAAGTTATGAAAACTTACAATCCGGTCGAAAAGCCCAAATCTTTCGATCACATCAAGATTTCTCTGGCGTCGCCCGATCGTATCCGTTCGTGGTCGTACGGCGAAATCAAAAAGCCGGAAACGATCAACTACCGCACGTTCAAACCCGAACGCGACGGTCTGTTCTGCGCGCACATTTTCGGACCCGTCAAGGACTACGAATGTTTGTGCGGCAAGTACAAACGCACGAAATACAAAGGCTTGGTCTGCGAAAAGTGCGGCGTGGAAGTCACGACCTCCAAAGTGCGCCGCGAACGCATGGGACACATTGAACTGGCGGCGCCCGTCGCGCACATCTGGTTCTTGAAATCCCTGCCGAGCCGCATCGGTCTGCTGGTCGACATGATGCTGAAAGACTTGGAAGCGGTGCTGTATTTTGAAAAATACATCGTCATCGAACCCGGTCTGACGCCGTTGAAAGTCAACGAACTGCTGACCGAAGACCAGTATCAGAAAGCGATTGAGGAATACGGCGAAGATTCGTTCCGCGCGGGCATCGGCGCCGAAGCGTTGAAAGAAATCCTGTCGTCCATCAATCTGGAACAGGAAGCGGAGACCATCCGCGCCGAATTGCGTTCGACGAATTCGGAAGCGCGCCGCAAAAAACTGATCAAACGCTTGAAACTGGTCGAAGCGTTCTTGGAATCCGGTTCCAAACCCGAATGGATGATTCTGGACGTCATTCCCGTCATTCCGCCTGATTTGCGTCCGTTGGTTCCCTTGGACGGCGGTCGTTTCGCCACGTCCGACTTGAACGATTTGTACCGCCGCGTCATCAACCGCAACAACCGTTTGAAACGCTTGCTGGAACTGCGCGCGCCGGAAATCATCGTGCGCAACGAAAAGCGTATGTTGCAGGAATCCGTCGACGCTTTGTTCGACAACGGTCGCCGCGGTCGCGCGATTACGGGCGCGAACAAACGTCCGCTGAAATCTCTTGCCGATATGCTGAAAGGCAAACAGGGGCGTTTCCGTCAGAACCTGCTCGGCAAGCGCGTCGACTATTCCGGTCGTTCCGTGATTGTCGTGGGTCCCGAACTGAAACTGCATCAATGCGGCATTCCCAAGAAAATGGCTTTGGAACTGTTCAAGCCGTTCGTTTTGGCAAAATTGCAGATGTACGGTCAGTCGACCCTGAAATCCGCCAAGAGCGCGGTCGAAAAAGAACGTCCGGAAGTCTGGGACATTCTGGAAGAAGTCATCCGCGAACATCCCGTTCTGCTGAACCGCGCGCCGACGCTGCACCGCTTGGGTATTCAGGCTTTTGAACCCGTGCTGATCGAAGGCAAGGCGATTCAGTTGCATCCGCTGGTCTGCACCGCGTTCAACGCCGACTTCGACGGCGACCAAATGGCCGTTCACGTCCCTTTGTCGCTGGAAGCGCAGTTGGAAGCCCGCGTTTTGATGATGTCCACGAACAACATTCTGTCCCCCGCGAACGGCAAGCCGATTATCGTGCCGACGCAAGACATGATTTTGGGCGTGTACTATCTGACTTTGGCGCGCGACGGACAGCCCGGCGAGGGCATGATGTTCTCCGGCGTCAACGAAGTCGAAATGGCGCTGTTTGAACACTTGGTCAACTACCAGTCGAAAATCAAATGCCGCTTGGAAGTCATGGACGACAACGGCAAAATCGTCAAAAAGGTGTTCGACACGACTCCGGGGCGCGTTTTACTGTCGCAGATTGTGCCGAAGCATCCGAACATTCCGTTCAGCCTGTTCAACAGACTGTTGCGTAAAAAGGAAGTCACGGAAATCATCGACATCGTGTACCGCCACTGCGGTCAGAAAGCGACGTGCATTTTCGCCGACAAAATCAAAAACATGGGCTACAAATACGCCGCCGTTTCGGGCATTTCGTTCGGCAAGGACGACATGATCATCCCCGAAGCGAAAACGAAACTGATTAAAGCGACGGAAAAGCAGGTCAAGGAATTTGAACAGCAGTATCAGGACGGCTTGATTACGCAAGGTGAAAAATACAACAAAGTCATTGACGCGTGGTCGAAATGTACGGATCTGGTCACCGACGAAATGATGAAGGAAATTTCCAAGGACGATCCGAGCAAACCGCTGAACTCCGTCTACATGATGGCTCACTCCGGCGCGCGCGGTTCCGCGGCTCAAATGAAGCAGTTGGGCGGTATGCGCGGCTTGATGGCGAAGCCGAACGGCGAAATCATTGAAACGCCGATCATCTCCAACTTTAAAGAGGGGCTGACCGTGGCGGAATACTTCAATTCGTCGCACGGCGCGCGCAAAGGCTTGTCCGACACGGCTTTGAAGACCGCGAACTCCGGTTACCTGACGCGCCGTCTGGTCGACGTGGCGCAGGACGCGATTATCGTCGAAGACGATTGCGGCACGGAAAAAGGCATCTGGGTTTCCGCCGCCATGGACGGCGCGACGGTTGTCGCTTCGCTGGCGGATCGCATCTTGGGACGCACGATTCAGGAAGACGTGATCGATCCCGCGACAGGCAAACCGCTGGTTGTCAAAAAATCGCACGTTCACATGGATACGAACGAAATCCATGAAACGACGGACGTGATGGTCAAAGGTCACCTGATTGACGAAAACGACGCGGAAGCGATTGAAAAAGCGGGCATTGACAAAGTCTACGTCCGTTCCGCGCTGACCTGCGAATGTCACAACGGCGTTTGCGCGAAGTGCTACGGTCGCGATTTGGCGCGCGGCACGCCCGTGAACATCGGCGAAGCGGTCGGCGTCATCGCGGCGCAGTCCATCGGCGAACCGGGGACGCAGTTGACCATGCGTACGTTCCACGTCGGCGGTACGGCTCAAAACGTCGAAGTGTCCGCGATTGAAGCGGGTGCGGACGGCGTTGTGAAGTTCTCCGTCGAACCCGAAATCAACACCAAGGGCGAAGCGATTGTCACGGCGCGCGACTGCGAATTGTCGATTGTCGACGACAAGGGCGTTGTCAAAACGCACTATCATGTGCCGTTCGGTGCGGTCGTCGCGGTCAAGACGGGCGACAAAATCGAAAAAGGCACGCGCTTGGCTGAATGGAACGCGTACGTCATTCCGTACTTTGTCGACATGGCGGGCTCGGTGAAGTTTGAAAACTTCGTCGAAGGCGAAACCATTCACGAAGTGCGCGACGAAGCGACCGGTTTGAGCCAGATTCATGTGATTGAAACGCACGGAACGGCGAAAAAGGCGCAGATTGTCATTGAAATCGACGGTCAGGCGGCTCGTTCGTACAACCTGCCGGCGAAATCGACGATTATGGTCGCCGACGGCGCGCAGGTCAAATTCGGCGACGTTTACGCGCAGATTGAAATCGAACGTAAGTCCCGCGACATTACGGGCGGTCTGCCGCGCGTGGCGGAATTGTTTGAATCCCGCCGCCCGAAAGATTGCGCCATTATCGCGGAAATCGACGGCGTCGTGAAACTGGGCAAGGACTACAAAGCCAAACAGAACCTGATTATCGAAGGCGCGGACGGCGAAAAACGCGAATACCCCGTGCCCAAGGACAAACTGATTCTGGTTCAGGAAGGCGATACGGTCAAAAAAGGCGATATGATGACGCTGGGTTCGGAAGATCCGCACGACATCTTGCGCGTCAAGGGCATTGAAGCGTTCGCCGAATACATGGTTCGCGAAATTCAGGCGGTTTACAGACTGCAAGGCGTGAAAATCAACGACAAGCACATTGAAGTGATTGCGCGCCGTATGTTGCAGAAACTGGAAGTCGTCAACCCCGGCGACACGACGTTGCTGGCGGGCGAACAGATCGACGAAGCGACGCTGGAAAAGGAAAACGCCAAGACGTTGGCTTCCGGCGGACGCGAAGCGACGGCCGTGCCCGTCCTGCTGGGTATTACGAAAGCCAGCTTGCAGACGGATTCGTTCATTTCCGCGGCATCGTTCCAAGAAACGACCCGCGTGTTGACGGAAGCCGCCGTGTCGGGCCGCGAAGACGATTTGATCGGGCTGAAAGAAAACGTGATTGTCGGTCGTTTGATTCCGGCGGGCACGGGTTCGGTCATCAGCAAAATGCGCCGCATTGCCGCCGAACGCGACAAGGAAGCCAGAGAAGCGATCGAAGCGCCGGTTATTGCCGGTCAGAACGAAGAAATCGTCACGCCCGTTCAGGAAGAGTGATTGATCTTATGAAGAAAAAAGCCGCCGGAGTTTTTCTCCGGCGGTTTTTGTTTGCGCGCGGCGGACAAAAGGGGTGTTTGCGAGGGGCGCACGGGAAAGGGGAAGCGGAGTACAGGGCTTTACCGCCTTTTCGTCTGTGTTGCGGGCGCGGCGTTTGCGGCGCGCGGACGTGTTTTTCCTGCGTCAAAGAGAATATTTGGGCGATACGGGCAAACCGTTGCCGCCGCCTTTGGCGGAAGTCGCATCTGCTTGCGGAAATAAAACAAGCAACAAACTTACATGGACGTACAAGTAATCCGTTTCCGGCAAACGAAAGCCCCTGTTTTCAGGGGCTTTTTCGTCGGAAAGATTAAAAACTGAATTTGTTCATGGTCGTTTGGTCGGACAATTTCTGATTTTCCGTGTCGCGATCCAGCATTGTCAGATTTTCCAATGTGACGTAAGCGTCCAGATTCGACGGCGTCATTTTGATTTGCAGAGTCGCGCCTTCTTCGCTGTTGCCCCACACCATCAATTCTTCATCGTCCGCCGTGCCGTATTTGCGCGCGACGATTGTCCAAAAGTCAATCCAGCGTTTCTGCTTTAAATAGCGTCCCTCTTCGGACGAATTCCAAGAATGGTTGCCCGTGCTTTTGTACACGATGCGGTATGCGACGTTGTCTTGAAACGGGCTGGTGAACGACACTGTCAGTTTTTCTTTCATTTCCCGCTTTTCAAAGACGAGCGTTTCGACGTAACGCTGATTGTGGTCTTCCGCCGCGCCCATGACGCAGGTTTTTAAAGTCGCGTAGGACGGTCCCTTGTCTTTCAGGCAATCGCGCTTGTGCTGCCATTCCAGAAAGGTCGGGATTTTCTTAATCGTGTGTTTCAGGCGAAATCCGTTCGCTTCCGCCGTTGCGATGACGGCAGTCGGATTTTCCCCGATTTTCAAGCCCGCAACGTCAAAAGAATCAACATTTGATGAATAGTTGATGTTTTTACGGCGCAATTCCATAAAACTCAACACTTCGCCGTCTTCCGCGCCCTCGCCGATGTTGCCGCCCAAAGAGGGCAGGGACGGGTCGTTTTGCGCCCGCGCTTCCATCGGAGCCAAAGAGAACATCAGGGCGAAAAAAAGAGTTTTCATCAGGAAAAAATCGCAAAAAATAATGACAGACACATCTCGTTTGCCTATATTTAAGCAAAAGTTTTTTAAGGAAAAATTAAAATGAGCGAAATTAAATCCATAGCGGTTTTCGGCGGTTCTGCCATGGGGAATTCCCCCGTGTATCACGACGGTGCGGTGCTTTTGGGGCAGCGTCTGGCGCAAAAGGGCATTGTCATGAACTACGGCGCGGGGCAGTCCGGCGTCATCGGCGCGGCGGCGAAAAGTTGCATGGCGGCGGGCGGTACGGTCGTCGGCTACATCAACGATTATCTTTTGGAGCGCGAATTGCAGAGGTTCGAGCTGACAAAAGTGTATCAATTCGCCAGTATGCACGAACGCAAAGACGCGATGTACGCGGCTTCGGACGCTTTTTGCGTGCTTCCGGGGGGACTCGGCACGCTGGACGAAGCGTCGGAAATTCTGGTGCTGAAACAAATCGGCGAGCAGAACAAGCCCGTCTTCTTTTACAACAAAAACGGTTTTTGGGACGATTTCCGCAACTGCGTCAACGCGCTGATTCAAAACAATTTCGTGCAGGAGGAAGACGCTTTTCTTGCGACCTACACGGATGACATCGACCGCATTTTCGCCGAGTTGGGCGTATGAGAAAGATTGCTTTTTTCCTGATTGCCTGCTGTGCCTGCCTGATGAGCGCGAACGTTGCGCGGGCGCGTTCTTTGGCGGGGGAATACGCGTCCGAAATGATGCGCTACGGACGCATGAGCGGCTACATATCGGGCGCGGGCGGCGCGACGCTGAACGAAAACACGTCCCGCGCGGCGTATTCGGGCGCGTTCGGCGTCGTCTTTCCGTTTTTCCGGCTGGAACTGGAATACCTGAACATCGACAAGAAAGACACGCCCGCCGAACCGACGGGAAACGACAAGGCGACGTACAAACTGCACGGCGTTTTCAACAATTACTATCTGGGCGAGTTTCTGTACGGCGGCATCGGCTTCGGGCGCGGCGACTGGGACGGCGTGACGACGGACATGATTCAATACATCGGCGGCGTTGAACTGCCGCTGGGACAAAATCTGTCGATCGGCGCGGAATACCGCCGCATCAAATCCGATGCGGAGGGCGAAATCACGAAAAACAAATTCGACGCGGAAACCGTCATGGCGAAAATCCGCATTTATTTTTGAGAGGGCGCATGATTCGCATTTCCAACATTGACGCGCCGCTGACAATCAAGCCGTCGGAGTACGAAAGCCTGATTGCGCGCAAAACGGGCATTCAAAACATCCGGTCCTGCCGCGTGGTGAAAAAATCCGTCGACGCGCGCCGGAAAAGCAACATCCGCTTTCTGTTTTCGTTCGACGTGTCGGTCGACGGCGGCGAAGAAGACGTTTTGCGCCGGATTTCGTATCCGTACGCCGCATTGCACGCGCCCGAACCGCCGCTTGATTTCCCGAAAACCGTTTTGAAAAACCGCCCCGTCGTGTGCGGCACGGGACCCGCGGGCATGGCGGCGGCGTTCGCTTTGGCGGCGGCGGGAACGCGTCCGATTATTTTGGAGCGCGGCAAGCCGATTGCGCAAAGGCAGGCGGACGTGCGGACTTTTTGGGAAAAATCCGTGCTGAACGCCGAAAGCAACGTGCAGTTCGGCGAAGGCGGCGCGGGGGCTTTTTCCGACGGCAAACTCAATACGGGCAACAAACGCGACGTTTACATTGAAAAACTGCTTGCCATGTTTGTCGATTGCAGCGCGCCCGAAGAAATCGTTTATCTGGCGAAAGCGCATGTCGGCACGGATAATCTGGCGGTCGTCGTGAAGAATTGGCGCGAAAAAGTCGTCGCGATGGGCGGGGAATACCGCTTTGAAACGAAATTGAGCGGTTTGCGCATGCAAAACGGCAGACTGACAGGCGTTGAAACGCTTTCGTCCGACGGCAAAAGGGACGAAATCGCGGCGGATCGTCTGATTCTGGCGATCGGTCATTCGGCGCGCGACACGTTCGCCATGCTGAAAAACGCGGGCGTCGTCATGGAGCGCAAGGCGTTTGCGGCGGGCGTGCGCATCGAACACAGGCAGTCGCTGATCAACAAAATCCAGTACGGGCGCGAAACGCCGCCTTTTCCGCTGGGCGCGGCGGATTACAAACTGGTGCTTCATCTGGCGTCGGGCAGGACGGCGTATTCGTTCTGTATGTGTCCGGGGGGCGTGGTCGTCGGCGCGGCGAGCGAGGAAAATTCCGTCGTGACGAACGGCATGAGTTATTACGCGCGCGACGGCGAGAACGCGAACAGCGCGTTTTTAATCAACGTGACGCCCGACGATTTTCCGTCCGGCGACGTGCTGGCGGGCGTGGAGTTTCAGCGGCAAATGGAGCGCACCGCCTTTATCGCGGGCGGAAAATCGTACAAAGCGCCGGCGCAAAGGGCGGAGGATTTTTTAAAAAATCGCGAAACAAAAGCGTTTCAAAGCGTTGCGCCGTCTTTTCCGTCCGGCGTTCAGCCGTGCGATTTGCGCGCGTGCCTGCCCGCTTTCATGCACGAGGCTTTAAAAGACGGTTTGGTGCAGGCGGGGCGGAAAATGCGAGGATTCGATTGTCCGGACGCGGTGCTGACGGGCGTTGAAACCCGTTCGTCCTCTCCGGTGCGCATCGTGCGCGACGCGGCGACGTGCGAAAGCGTGTCCTGCGCGGGACTGTACCCGTGCGGCGAGGGCGCGGGTTACGCCGGCGGCATTGTGTCGGCGGGCGCGGACGGATTCAGGTGCGCCGAAAAAATTTTGCAAAACGCTTGAAAATCCGTTTTAACGGTGTTCATATTATCAGATGACTAATGCGCCGTGTTAATGGCGGTTCGGAGCGGAAAATGGAAAAGTATTCAATTCCTTACACGATTCGCACTTACGAGTGCGACGCGCAAAAGACCTTGCGTCTGGTGTCGCTGTTCAATCTGTTGCAGGCGGCGGCGACGGATCACGCCGACAGGCTGGGTGTCGGATTTTACGATTTGGCGGCGAAAGGCGTTTTCTGGGTGTATGTGTCTTACGACATCCGCATCGCGCGCCTGCCGACGTGGGACGAAAAAGTCGTGCTGACGACGTGGCCCAGCGAAACGACGACAATGATCGCCGTGCGCGAATTGCAGATGAAAACGCAGGACGGGGAAGCCCTTGTCAACGCGTCGTGCCGCTTCGCCATGCTGGACGCCGTCCGTTTGCGCCCCGTGTCCGTCGTCAAAAATCTGACGGACAAATATCAGGTCGTGCCGGAGCGCGTCGTTGACGAGCCGTTCGCGCGTCTGCCGCTTCCTGAAACGTGGGACGTTGAAAAACGCCAAAGCGTGCGCTACGACGACATCGACATGAACGGCCATGTGAACAATTCGATTTACCCCGTGTACGCGCAGGACGCGCTGTCTGCCGACTTTTTGAAAGACAACGTTTTGCGTCAAATCCGTGTCGAATTTAAAAAATCCGCCGTCGCGGACGATGAAATCATCTCGAAAGTCCTCTTTACCGGCAACGAAACGTTTCACAGCGTCTGCGCGCCGGACGGCAGGGAATTTGCCCGAATTGCGATGGCGTGGGATAAAAAATCGAACGGATAAAAGATTTGTTAACACAGTTTCCCTACAATGTGCGTAATTTTGGGGAGTACCTTGTCATGAAAAAAATTTTACTGATTTTGACCGGAATTTTGATTTGCTCCGCCGCGAACGCGCAGGAACAAGTCGACGCCAACGTGTACGGCGACATCACCAATCCGTTTTATATGCCGCTGAAAAACAGGGCTTTGTCGCACACGTCGCTGGTGTATCACAGGGACGATTACAAGTACGGCTTCGGCACGGACAGACGCGAGGAAACTTATCTGAACGAAGAATTCAGCTTCGGCGTTTCCAACAATTTCGCTCTGACCGGCACGCTCGGCAACCGTTTTGAAGCCAGCGAGGATATGCGCAACGTTTATTGGGGATTCGGCGGCGTGTACGCGCTTGACATGGCGCAATACCCCGACATTCTGACGCTGATCGGCGCGTCGTACAAGCAGGAGGGATCGCACCGCGACCTGTCGGCTTTCGTGCGCGTCGGCTACACGCCCGACGCGGTGGTCATGCCGTATGCCGAATTCCGCTTCACACAGCCGGTCAACTACGGCAAAGACCGCAACGAAGCGTACTACGACGTGCGCGTGGCGGGCTATTCCATGATTAAGGAAACCGTCGCCGTGCGCGCGGGCTTCGACGCTTCCTACCGCCACGAAGACGCCAGAGAGCAGGCTTATTCCGTCTTTGGCGAAGCGGAATACGTCCTGTCCGACAGAATGGCGGTCGGCGTGAACGGATCGTATCTGTTTCACGACACGGGCGTCGACACGTCCGGTTTTTCCGTGGGGGCGAATTTCAAAATCGCTTTTTAACAAAAGACGCTCTTGACAAACCCCCTTGCTTTTCAATAAAGGCAAGGGGGTTTTCGTGAAAGAAAAAGACATGAAAAACGACGCGGCGGACATTCAAAAGGATCTGGCGAACGAAAAAATATCGAAACTGCTCTGGCGGTTCGGCTTGCCCGCCATTGCCGGATTGGTCGTCAATTCACTGTATTATCTGGTTGACCGCATTTTTGTCGGCAACGGCGTCGGCTCCGTCGGGCTGGGCGCGGTCGCCGTCAGTTATCCCGTCTTTATTTTCATGATGGCGGTCGCGATGATGGTCGGCGTCGGCGGCAGCGTGAATTTTTCCGTGCGGCTGGGACAGAATAAAATTCCGACGGCGGAACGCATCATGGCGAACGCTTTTGTGCTGATTTTCATCGCCGGCGCGGTGACAAGCCTGCTTTTACGCGTTTTTTTGAAAGACATTTTGCTGTTTTTGGGCGCGACGCAAACCATTTTGCCCTACGCCGAAACGTATGTGCGCATCTGCCTTTTGAGCGGCACGCTGTACATGACGAACATGGTTTTAAACAACTTCATCCGCGCGTGCGGGCATCCCCGATACGCGATGATGACGCTGATGGTCGGCGCGGTCGCGAACACGGTGCTCGACCCGATTTTCATTTTCGTGCTGAACAGGGGCATTGCGGGCGCGGCGCAGGCGACGGTCATTTCGCAGGTGCTGTCGTTTTTGTTCGCCGCGTCGTTCTTTGTCAAACGCTCGCCGTTCAAGGTGCGCCGACGCAACCTGATGTTGAGCCTGAACGTCGTTCTGGCGATTGTCAACACGGGCATGGCGCAGTTCGCCATTCAGATTTGCGCGGGGTTCGTCCAGACGATTCTGAACCGCTCTCTGCGCGCGTACGGCGGCGACGACGCTTTGTCGGCGATGAGCGTGTCCACGTCGACGGTTCTGTTCATGCTGATGTTCGTCATCGGTCTGTGCGAGGGGGCGCAACCGATTATCGCGTTCAATTTCGGCGCGAAGAAGTACGACCGCCTGCGCCGCGTGTTCATGACGACGACGGGCGTGTCCACGCTTTTGTGCATCGTCGGGCAAACCGTGATCTTTACGCAAACCCGCGCGATCGCCCTGCTGTTCAATCCGGCGGACGAGGAATGGCTGAAAGTCGCGCTGATCGCTCTGCCGACGGCTTCCGCAGGGCTTTGCACCGTCGGGATGCAGATTGCGACCAGCCTGTTTTTGCAGGCGACGAAGCGCACGAAAACGGCGATGTTTCTTGTACTGTCGCGTCAACTGCTGTTTTTGGTGCCCGCTTTGCACATCCTGCCGCATTATTTCGGATTGCGCGGCGTGTATGCCGCCATTCCCGTTTCGGACGCGGTCGCTTTCCTGTGCGCGCTTGAAATTTTCCGCCGCCAGATGATTCATTATAAAAAAATGTCCGCCGAAAGCGAAAATAGTGTATTTTAAACGAAAGACATCTTGCCCGCTTTGCGTATTAACGTAAAGATGAACGAAAATATCATGAAAAGACAAAGGATACGGCTTTGAAATCAGGACAGTTTGCAAAATGGCTCTTTATGGCGGCTTTGTTGAGTCCGGCGCGGGCGTTCGCGTTCGGCGGCGATCCGTTCAACACGGCGCAATCGGTCGAAACGCAGGTGCGCGAACCCGTGTGCTCCGCCGATATCGCCGATAAAAAGCTCACTTTGTCGGACGTTGTGAATCTCGCGCTGTGCAACAATCCGCAAACCGCGGCGCAATACGCCGCCGCCATGCAGAAAGCCGCCGCGTTCGGCGAGGCGAAAGCCGATTATCTGCCGACGGCGGATTTAAGCGCGGATGTCAAAACATCAAACACGGAAGCTGACAATTCGCGTCACGATTCCAATTCTTCGGGGCTGTCCGGCTCGCTGTCTTTGAACTGGCTTTTGTACGATTTCGGCGGGCGCGCGCAAAATACGGAAGCCGTGCGTCAGGCGTTGATTTCGTCCTCTTTCACGCGCTCCGACACGCTTCAAACGCTGATTTTTGAAGTGACGCGCGCGTATTACCGCCTTTTCGCCGCGCAGGAGGAATACGCCAATTCGCAAGCGACGGTCGACGCCGCGAAATCCGCCTACGACGCGGCGGCAAAACGCTATGAACTCGGATTGGCGGCTTTAAGCGACAAATTGCAGGCGGAAACGTCGTACTCGCAAGCGCAACTGACCGCCGCCGAAGCCGAGGAAGCCCTGTCTTTGACAAAGGGCGCGCTGGCGGTTTTGCTGAATTATCCGCCGCAAAAGAGTTTTTTGCTGGAACCGCAACCCTACACGCTTGAAAATCTGGAAATCGACGAAAAAATCGAAAGCCTGCTGGACATCGCGCTTCAAAACCGTTCGGACATTCTGGCGAAAAAAGCCGATTTGAAGCAATCCCTTGCGACGCTGAATTACGAAAAAGCGCAGAACGCCCCGTCTTTTTCCATGACCGCGGGGCTGGACGCCACGGACGATTTGACCAAAGGCGGCGACAAGGAGTATTCCAGCCGCGTTGGGCTGTCGATGACCCTTCCGCTGTTCACGGGCTTTAAAAACCAGTACAAAATCACCCGCGCGCGCTATCAGGCGGAGCAAAAACGCGCCGAACTCAAAGAATTGGAAAACAGCGTGCAAAGCGACGTGTGGGAAAACTACCAGACGTTCAACACGGCGAAAAAAACGCACGAAATCAGTCTGACCCTGCTGAAAAGCGCGTCGCAGAGCGCGAATGTCGCTTTGGGGGCGTACAAGGCGGGCAAAGGCAACATTCTGAACGTTTTGGACGCGCAGTCGAAACTGGCGGACGCGCGCACGTCCAAAAGCCGCTCGTTCTACAACCTGCTGATTTCCAAAAGCAATTTGATTCGCTCCATGGGACTGATCGACCCGTTCAAGACCGATAAGGGACTGTAAGATATGAAAAAATTATCCGTTTTTCTGATTGTCGTCATTCTGGGTGCCGCCGGTTTTTCGGGGTATCGCCACTTTTTCCCGCGCAAAGAAAAAATCGTTTACGATTATGTGACCGTGACGAAAGGCAATTTGCGGGTCGACGTGACGGCGACGGGGACAATCCAGCCCGTCAACGTGGTTTCCGTCGGCACGCAGGTGTCCGGCATTATCGAAAAAGTGTTCGTCGATTACAATTCGCAGGTCGTCAAGGGGCAGTTGATCGCCCAGTTGGAAACGTTCACGCTTGAACAGGATTTGAACGAGGCGAAGGCTTTGCTGAAAGATTACAAATCCAAACTGGACTACGCGATTTTGACGGCGAAGCGCAACAAGGAATTGTACGAAAACAACTTCATTTCCAAATCGGAATGGGAGCAGTCGGACATCGACGTCGTGACCGCGCGCTCGAATTACGATCGGGCGGTGGCGCAAGTCAAAAAAGCCCAGCGCAATTTGGGCTATGCGAACATCATCTCCCCCGTTTCCGGCACGATCATCACCAAAGAGGTCGAGGAGGGGCAGACCGTCGCGTCCAGTTTCCAAACGCCCGAACTGTTCACAATCGCGGAAGATTTGACGAAAATGCAGATAGAGGCGAGCGTGTCGGAGGCGGACATCGGACCCGTTAAAGCAGGACTGCCCGTCGAATTCACGGTCGACACCTATCCGGCGGACACGTTCAGCGGCACGGTGTCGCAGGTGCGTTTGCAGCCGACGGAAGATTCAAACGTCGTGATGTACACGGTCGTCGTGTCGATTTCAAACGACGATTTGCGTCTGCTCCCCGGCATGACCGCCTACATTACGGTCAACGTCGACGAACGCGACGACGTGCTGAAACTGGCGAACATGGCTTTTCAGTTCCGCCCCGTGACGCCGAATACAAACAACGGCAAAAAGTCGAACATCGACAAGATGCGTATTCGCGAAGAACGTAAGGAATTGAAGAAAAACGAGGCGATTGTTTACAAACTGGTCAACGACACGCCCGTCGCGACGAAAGTCGTCAAAGGCATTTCCAATCTGGTCTACACGGAAATCGTGTCGGGGCTGAAAGAGGGTGATTCCGTCGTGACCGAAGATTTGACGACGAAAGTGTCCGTTAAGCGCGGAGGACCTCCATGAGCGTCATTGAAATCAAAAACGTCTGCAAAACGTACTTTATGGCGGGCGGCATGAAGCAGGACGTCCTGAAAAAAGTCAATATGACCGTTGAAAAGGGCGAATTCGTCGCCATTATGGGACCGTCGGGCGCGGGCAAGTCGACTTTTATGAACATTTTGGGCTGTCTTGACCGTCCCACGTCGGGCAAGTACGTTCTGGGCGGCAAAGTCGTTTCCGACATGAACGACGACGATCTGGCGTATGTGCGCAACCGCATGATCGGATTCGTGTTTCAGGGCTTCAATCTTCTGATGCGCCGGTCGCTGACCGACAACGTGTCTTTGCCGCTGATTTACGCGAACGACATGGACAAGCCGGAGCGCGAACAGCGCGCGAAAGAGATGCTGACGCTGGTCGGTTTGAAGAATTTTGCGAGCCGTTTTCCCAATCAGATTTCCGGCGGTATGCAGCAAAGGGTCGCGATTGCGCGCGCCTTGGTCAATTCGCCCGAAATGATTTTGGCGGACGAACCGACAGGGAATCTGGATTCCAAAACCAGCGACGAAATCATGCTGTTTTTGCAGAATTTGAACAAAGAGCAGGGCATTACGATTGTGCTTGTCACGCACGAACCCGACGTGGCGATGTACGCCGACCGGCTGGTGCGCATTGTCGACGGCACGATCGCGTATGACGGCAAAGTGTCGGATTACAAAGGTTTTCACGGAGAATCAGATGATTAAATCCGTTTTGTACGAAGCGTTTTTATCCATGACGGGCAACAAGATGCGCTCGTTTCTGACGACGCTGGGCATCATCATCGGCGTGTGCGCGGTCGTGATGATGGTGGCGGCGGGGCAGGCGGTGCAGAACATCATTCAGGAACGCTTTGTGGAAATGGGCGCGAATTTGCTGATTATCCGTTCGGAACGTCCGAAAGCGACGGTGAAAACGTCCGGTCCGACGACTTCCATTACGCTGGACGACGCGCTGGCGATGCGGGCTTTGCGCGGCATGAACGTGATTGCGCCCGTGTTGAGCACGAACGCGCAGGCGGTGAACGGTCCGTATAATTGGAGCGTATCGATCATCGGTTCGACGCCGGAGTATATGCAGACGGCGAACTGGGAGATTGCGCGCGGTCGCGGCTTGGACGAACAGGACATCAGAAAAGGCACGTCCAGTGTCGTCATCGGCGCGGAAGTCGCTTCCGAGTTGTTTCCGTACGACGACCCTCTCGGCAAAAACATCCGCATCGGCAACCAGCCGTTCACGGTTGTCGGGATTTTAAAGGAAAAAGGGTCGAGTTCCGGCGGCGCGAATCAGGACGCGTCCGTGATGATGCCGCTTTTGACGGTGCAAAGACGCTTCAACCGCTATGCGAAACTGAACGCGGTGAACCACATCGCCGTGAAATTCAACGAAAACGAGGATTTGAACATCGTCGAACAGCGCATTACGCGGTTTTTGCGCGCGCGGCACAAGATTAAAGACGAGGACGACAACGATTTCCGCATTTTCAACGTGGCGGAAATGGTGGAAAACATCAAACTGATCGGCACGGTGCTGTCGATTCTGCTGTCGGCGATCGCGTCGATTTCTCTGGTCGTGGGGGCGATCGGCATTGTGAACATGATGCTTGTGTCGGTGACGGAGCGCACGCGCGAAATCGGCATCCGCAAAGCGCTGGGCGCGCCGAACCGCTGGATTATGATGCAGTTTTTGGCGGAATCCGTGCTGATATCGGTGCTGGGCGGCACGGTGGGGCTGATTTTGGGCGTCGGCTTGTCGCAGTTGGGCGGCTATTTGTACGACACGGCGGTGCCGTTCAGCCTGTGGCCCGTGATATTGTCGTTTACGGTGTCGAGTTTCGTGGGCGTGGTGTCGGGCGTGTTTCCGGCGTACAAAGCCATGAAATTGGATCCGATTGAAGCGTTGAGATACCAGTGATGCAAAAGATTGTTTACGTCGTTGCGGGCGCGCTGATTGACGCGGAGGGGCGGGTGCTGATGTGCTCGCGTCCCGAAGGCAAGGAATTCGCGGGATTCTGGGAATTCCCCGGCGGCAAGATTGAAACGGGCGAAACGCCGCAAGCCGCGCTGTGCCGCGAATTGAAAGAGGAATTGGGAATCGGCGTTTCCGAGTCGGATTTGCGCGAAGTCGGCTTTGTGTCGTATTCGTACGCGCGTTTTCACTTGGTGATGCTGTTTTTCGCCTGCCGCGAATGGACGGGCAATCCGATTCCTTTGGAAAATCAGCAGGCGGCGTTCGTGAACGCGCGCGACATCGCGATGCAAATGCCGGATTCAAACGGCGCGGTGAAGCGTCTGCCGCCGGCGGACGAAGTGCTGATAAAACAACTTCAAAATTATTTAAGTTGTTGATATAAAAAGATATTTTACCGTATATGACCAAAGATATATCCGTCTGAAACGGCGGATTTGCGCGGGTTATGGATTCAGATATACACGTTTTTTGTTGTTTTTGACAAACGCGCTTTGCTAGCCTGACAATAAGTAAAAGTGTTAAGCCCGCCTTGCAATCAAGCGATGTTTTTTAAAGGTTGTTAAGGAAGTTCGTTTAAGATGGCAGGGCGGCGCGGCGTTTAAAGCGACCGCACAACAAAGGAGTAAAGGCGATGTTGTCCCGTTTTATGTCCCTGATGAGCAAGACGCGAGTTGAATCACATACGCAAAAGCGTTCGGACGAACGCGGCGCGCTGATGCTGGAAGCGATTGCGCTTCTGGGGCTGATGACGCTGATGAGCCCGATGCTTGTCAAGCAGACGTCGGAAAAGACGCAGGAAGTGGAAGAAGTCACGGTCGCGGGACAAATGAAAATGTTGCGCGACGCGGCGATGTCGTACATTGACGCGAACTTGGGGTCGTTGGGGGACACGTCGGCTTCGGGCGCGTTCGGAGGCGGTTACACGGGGGCGAACGGGGAAAAGCAATCGCTGGTTTTGGACAACAGACAACTTGCGAAATTCCTGCCCCCCGGATTCTGTCTGGAAGAAAACGGGACGTGCGTGTTTCAGAACAGACTGGCGGACAACTACCGCGCGGCGATTGTGCGTCAGCACTCCTGCGACACAAGGGACGCGGCGGGACAGCGCACGGACGAATGCAAGCCGTTTGACTATACGGTTCTGGTCGTGTCGGGACCGCGCGCGGACAACGGCACGGCGAACGAGATTACGGACCGGCGCGCGATGCGCATTGCGGCGATGATCGGGGCGGACGGCGGCTTCATTCCGTCGGCGAACATGGCGGCGGTGACGGGCGACGCGTCGAAAGTCAGCGTTTTGGGCGCGCAGGGCATTTGGGAAATTCCGGACGTGACGGACTTTTTCGCGGCGAATTCGTCGTGGCAGCCCGGACGCGGACAGGTCGCGGTGACGACGGTTTATAAAGGCAACTCGAATCTGGGCGAATTTTTGTACCGCAAACCGACCAGCGTCGAGGGCGGCAACGCCATGTTTACGGATTTGGACATGGCGGGCAGAGTCGGCGTTCCGAACGACGACGACGGCACGGTGACGGACGAAGATTACGGTCGCGGCACGCCGCACGACATTAAGGGCGCGAAAGGCATATTCATGGCGAGCGACGGGGGGCTGTATGTGCGCGCCCTGCCGCGCAACACGACGTTGCCGGGGGATTCCGATTACGAAAGTTACAATTCGGCGACGCGCGCGCTTTTGAAGCCGCAGGCGCAGTTCACGCGTCAAACCATGTCGACGGGCGAATACGCGGTGAATGACGACGGCTACGTCAAAGAACACCGCATCCGTCACAATCTGGACGACGACGGGTATACGCAAGAGGGTGAAACAAGAGTTTCCCATAAAGAACACAGAAACGCGGCGACGTGGTTGTATCGCGCACCGGGCGGTTTTCGTTATGTGTCGGGAGCGGCGCAGGCAAATGCGGATTTATCGGTTTCGGCGCCCGAAATTCCCGCCGACCAGACGACAGCGGGAACGCTTTCCGGAATGTCGTTCAATTCGGGTTTTCAATTAGGCGGCGTCAACGACACATACAGGTATGAAACGACGGCGAAGTTGGATATTAACGCCTCCGAAAGAATAGATTCCCGCGCGGAAAATCTTCTTTTTCCTCTTTCCAGTTCTTTCCAAGGAAGGTCTCCGCACGTCAATTTATCGACAGGCGTCAACACCTATGAACAAGGAACGGGGAATGCCGCCAATCAAAACAGCACAATCAGTCTGGAAATGAAGCCGAATGAAACGGTTGTGTATCCGACGTTGACGGATTCCGGCGCCATCGGTTCTGCGGCTTCCCGCGGATTTAACCCGACTTACAGTTTGGGCGCGTCCGCAAATACGACCATGTTTCACGGCGGTGCGGGATATCTGACCGATTATAAATCCGGATTGTATGCGCGCGCGTACAGCAATTACGTTGACGAGTTGGTGAACGTGCCCAGATCCGTCATGGCGAACAGCGTGCAGTATTTCAGAGCGGGAAACGGAAATGAAATTCCGTCTTTGTCTTTGGAACATTACAGGAATTATAGACCGAGCCGAACCGATAATGTCATTGCAAGCGGATTGGATTTTTCCTCCACCTCCTCGTCATTTTTTGACAAAGCTTATCTTTATTCGACAAAAATACACGCGGCTGACACCGGTACGCTGACGGAAACGCGTTCGTATGTTAAATTGGACGAACTGCCGTTTCAATCAAGCAGTACAAACAGTCGATACAGATATACTGACAGCTTTATGCCGCCGACACGGTTTAGCATAGGTTCCGATTACACGTTCCATTCGGGATATTATTCTGAAAGGCGTTATTCCGGATTGGAAGGCATGGTGACCTCCGCCCGCCTCAATGAAGCCAAACAAGATATGTCAACGGGCGCCGGAAAACTGGGGGCGGGGTATGTTGCATTGAACAATCCCACCCGTTTGAAAAAGGAAATGCCTAAAAGTTTAAACGACTATATTGCTTTGGGCAGCGACGATACGGCGCTTCCCCTTTCGGATATGTATTTCGTCGGATTGGAATACAACAGGCAAGACAGACGTTTCGGAGCGTTCAAAGGGTTGTCGCCCACGGCGACAAATTCCGCAGATATGTCGTATGCCCCGCAAACCGCGTCCCTTGTTTCAGAAGCGCTTTCCAGATATGTCGATTCAAAAGCCTTTATTTCCGCCATGTCGGGACGTTTTGAAACGTACGGCGAGGAAAACGTCGATTACGAAAAGTACATGGATACGCGCGGGTCGCAACATATTCATCGCAAAACGGACATCGCTCAAAGCGACTATGACGAAATGCGAAACGGTTTGAGAATGTATGCCAAAATAAACACGCAAGGCTTTGGCAGTTCTTCTTCCCGCATTGCCATGAAAACAAGAGAACTTGCCGGAAACAGTACGACGGCGGGCGATTTGGCAGTTGTGACGACGTCGTTGAACATGGAAAACATCGCTTACGGAGCGAATGACAGAATCGCGCCGTCCGTGCGTCTGGGGGCGCAATATGACGCCGCTAATTTTGCGGCGGCGAATTCTTATGCCGACGCGAATTTGAAAATGTACGCGTATGAGAAAAACCCGAAAGCGTCTTTGTTCGTCAGATACTACGGCGACGAGGATGCGGACAGAGGCTTTGTTTCCGGCAACTCCATCGGCGGCTACGGTCGGGCGCGCAACTACGACTATGTGTTCAAAGGCGGCTTGGAAACCCAAGTTTTAGAGGGCGATTCTCGGGAGCACAATCAGATTTACCAGTCCACATACGACGAAGTGCCGTTTGAAGAAACGAATACAAGCGCCGGCACTTATTTGGGCGAGGCGCGCACGCGTTTGACGTCTTCGTATGAGGGGGCTGTTACAAGCGAACTTTTAACCGAGTATGAGCGCGGCGGTTATTATAATGCCGACGGCGTTTTTGTTCCGCAAGCCGTGAATTCCGCTTATTACGCGACAAACGCGGCGCACGCCGCCGGCGGCAACCGCGATACCGGCGAGGCCCAGTTGGATTTGTCAAGCCAGTTGAATTTGCTGGCACTGGGCGGCGTCGGCTCGTCGGGCATCGGGTCGATTTCCTCGTCGTATCAGGACGCCATGCAACCGGCTTCGCCTGTGGCGACTTTGTCCGCCGTTTCGTCCGACGTGCACAAAGGGTACATTTTAAGCGGACAGGTTTCGGAAGCCGCGCGCAACAACGAAGTATGGAAATCGCTGACAAAGGCGGCGCAGTTGAAATTGCGGTCGCACTCGCTGTCGCAACCGCGTTCGGATCATAAACGGGATGCGCAATACAACTCTTGGTATCATTTGTCCTACATTCCGTCGCTGAACTTGTCGGCGGTCGCCGTGGCTGAAAACATTACGGGTGAAGACGAATACGGCTCCACCGGTCTGTTGCAAGGGTCGACGCTGGAAATGGACTCGTACGCGAGCGTTCAGGACACCGCTTTGCCGCAACTGCGTTCCTCGTTGCGCACGGAACGCGTGCTTTTCGACCCGCGCACGCCGTTCCGCAACATTGAGGAATGGCAGAACCAGCACCGCGCCACGTCCGACTTTTTCAAAGCGACAGGACAGTATACGACGGAGCGCGCTTCGTTGAACATGACGGCGGGAAGCACCGGCGGCATCCATTACGACACTTTCAATTTGCTGACGGCGACGTCCGATTTGACGACGCTTGCCGTGTCGCAAACCCCCGGCACGTCAATGAGAAGATTTGCGCAGAGCCAGTTGCTTTCCGACGTGTCGTACCGTCAAGACTATATGGCGATCGGCGATTCGGGCATACACGTCACGTCCGGTTTGCTTGGCAACATTGTGCGCGTTCCGGACAGTACTGCTTGGAACGACTTTTCCGCCGTCGGCATGAACTTGAAGTTGGGGGCGACCGCCGGCGTTGTGGTCGGTACGGGCGAACAAACGCTTGATACTGCATTTACGGCGAATTCGCCGCAAGGCTGGCAAAATGCCAGATTCGGCTTTATAACCCAAAGAGAGCAGATTAACGCTGTCGGTTCGGGTTTGAACGGGGCGCCGTTCGGCAGAATTTCAACGAATAGCGCGGATACGCGTTTTTATAAACTTCCGAATAAGTCGAGCGTCGTTTCGCAAAATTTCATGCCGAATCCGACGCTGGTGAACTCCGTATCTTTAAGTTCTGACGTACCGAGGTACGCGACAAGGGCGGATCCCCGTTTCTACACCATGGGCGCGCAGAACAAAATCATCGGCGGTTTGATTATCACGTCGCAATACGGCTCGGACACGACGCACGGCACGCCGCCGATCGCCGAATTTTCGACAATCGTCCACCAGCCCGCGAACACTTCTTGGAACGGTTCGGCAACCACGTCGTACGGCAGATTGCAACTTGCCGGAAACGGTCAGGCAGGCATCGACTTGGATACGCGCTACTGGAAAATCAGGGACGGCTACATCGAAGTCAACAGGGACGAAGCCCGCAAGTTCGGCGATACTGTGGATCAAACGATAAACTGGAGGAACAATGCGACATATTACACTTATACCAGCAGCGAGACGTTCCGTCAGGTTCGAAAGATTGACAACGACACTGCAACCGGCGGTTACAACTATTCCACGGGACGCAGGGACAGTTATGCGCTGGGCGACGGTCAGTCGTATCAGCCGACTTCCTCCATGTTCAGATACGGCAGTACATCCAACGTACCCAAGGAAATCTATGACGCTTTCCGTTTGGACCCCGCGTATGTGTCCGTCATGAACGACATCAAGCTGACCAGCCGCGGCGGTGCGAATTTGAGCGACATTCTGCCGAACTATGTGTTGAAGTCGATCTACACATTAACCAACCAATACGCGAAAGGTCCGTGGCCCTGCGACACAACCGATGCGACGACAAGAAATATGTATAAAGAAGACGGTTGGAAAGACGGTTATTACAACTACTACAACTCCAACCCCGGAAACTGCTCGTTCGTCGTGCCGCGCGGCAGATTGGCGAAAGAGCCGGCTCGGTATATGGACACGAACAACGCCACGTTGGACAAGTACCACTATGCCAGCCGCAACAGTTATTACATGGAGGCGTGGGAAACCGACTGCTCGCTGATGAACCGCTTCGGGTACAAAAACTACTGCACGCTGAACGCAAGCGGCTACAAGGCGTACAACGTCAACCCGCGTTCCATGTTCGTGTCCTACGCCGCGAACAATTATTACCATTGTTCCGGCGGGTCGTCCGCGGGCTGTCTGACCCACCCGTTCATGGGGGTCGTGCCGGCGCCGGGGATGTATGTGAGCTTTACATCGTATAACTCTTCAAGCAGAAGCAGCGTTGTCGGGATTGACGACCATTTGGCAGGCATTTGCCCCGCCGGTTATCTGCCCGTTATGACCGTCACGCCGACAGCGTTCGACGTGGGCAAGGTCATCTTCATCGACGCGGGGTCGAATTCGACGGCAAGCACCATTCCTATCGGTCCGACGACGACGGGCGGCGAATTTTACGTCGTGAACGATTTGAGCAAACTGCCCATTGTCGAAGAAGACGACTCGCAAGAGGGCGACCCCACTTACGGTTGGGAGGCGCATACGGATCCCGATCAGCCGAACAGGTATCTGGCGGACGTCATTCAGACAAGCCGGCGTTTCCAGAACTTCGGACATCAGGACTACCGCACGGAAGTGCCGTTCATCTACCAGCCCGCGACGCGCATCGCCGTCGCCGCGAAGCCGCTGTGCGCGAACTCGCCGGCAAATTGTCTGCAAATTACAATGGATACAAGGTTGCGCACCGATACGACCCGTTACGATTGCGGTGCATACGGCGGGAAAACTTTGTGCGGTTGGGCGGTCGCCATGGGCACCGTGACGCCGAACAAGGTCAAAACGTCCGCCACTTCGCCGGATTACTTCTGGAACATGGGCGGCATTTTCTCCGGCTCGATGCAGGCGCTGGTGCACACCTACTGCTACTTCGATCCGCAGAACTTCAACTTCCCGAACGCGTACATGGATTACGAACAGCGGCGCGTCAGACCGGTTGACAACCCGAATCTGCTCATGAAGCATAAATAACGAACGGGCGGGACGTTCCCCGCGAACGCCCCGCCTGCAACAAAAGGATTAACGCCATGTTTTTTTGGGTCGTTTTAGCCAGCTTGATTTCCATGCTCGCATGGGGGAAATTCGGCGAAGTCGCCAAGGCTCCCGACGATTACGTCGTCCCCGTGTACGAAGCCATGGTGTCGTCCATGCTGCAACAAAACAAAATGGCGGCGGAATACGCGACCAAAAAACTGACCGTTTACGACAAAGCCATAAAGCAGGGTGCGTCCTCCGTCATTGTCGGCGAGGCAAAACCCAAATACCCCGCCGATTCCGGAATCATCTTCACCGTCGGCGCGAACGGCAAAGTCGCCGGAAATTCCGAACTGGCGGAGGGCGGCAGATATCACATCAACGCCTACAAATATCTTAAAATGGCGGACGGCTTCACCAGCGCGTACTTCTGCGTGCGCGGGACAATCGACGAGCCCGTGCTGACCGCCGCCGTCGACAACGCCGAGTGCAGTCTGTCCGCCGACAACAACGACACCGTCGCCATGGTCGTCACTTACGGGCGCGTGCCCTACCGCTACGCCACCAAAAGTATGCACTATCTGTTCCAAGCCGTCGATTTGCGCGAACCGGGGAGCAAGCATTTGGGCTTCTTAAAGCGCATGACCAGAAACGACGACGGCACGTTCACCGAATTTTCCGGCGGCGAAGATCAGGCTTCCACCGTCTACCGCATTTACGCCAAGGGCATCGACGACAAAAACGCCGTTTTCCTGCCCAAAGGCGTCGTCAACTTCATTCGCGCGCAAGAGGGCGTCACCTCGCTTGAAAAGTACATGGTCGCCGTCGAATTGCTGAAATACAAGGGCGCGTCCTGCGTCGTGCGTTACAGATCCTGTTTGTAAAGGAGATTTGTCATGAAAAAATGGTTTCTTTTCTCCGCTTTGCTGATTGCCGCCGGCTTGCCCGCGCACGCGCAACAGCGTTTGGGTTCTTCCGGCGATCCGACCGGCGTCGGCGGCGCGTATGCCGTCTACACGCCCGAACAAATCCAAAATGACGACCGCGCCGGATACGACACGACCGACACCACCGCCGAGGATATGCTGGGAATTCACTCCCGCCGGCGCGCTCAACCGTGGGTTTTGGGCGGCGGGCAGGCGGTGAAATCGCACACCGAATACCGCAAGGAATTTGAAGCCAAGCAAGAAGAAGCGCGCAAGGAAGTCGAACGCCTGCGCAAGTTGCGCAAACAGCAGGAAGCCGATCTTGCCAAGCAAAAAGCCGCCGAGGAAAAACAGAAAAAGCAGGAGGAGGCGGCTTCTGAAAAATCCGCCGCGCCCGCGCCGCAGAACGCTTCCGTCGAGGGTGAAGACGCCGGCGATCAAGCCGTTTCCGGCATTGACGACGACGGCACGCTTGTGTGCGTCAAATTCCAAAAATGCGACATCTGCAACCGCAAAACGCCGTATTGGAGCGGCAAGGAGTGCGTTTCCGGCGCGGCTGTCACCAAGATGAAAAAAGCGTCCGCCGTTCAATCCGCCGATACGCAGAAAAAAGAAGCGAAGCCCGCCAAAGACTTGAAGAACGCCGCCGGCAAGAAAGCCGCCGTCAAAGACGACAAAACGGCGAAACAGACAAAGCCCGCGTCGAAAAACGCTAAAAAGTCAAACGCGAAACAGAGCGCGAAAAACAATCAGGCGGCTGAAACCGCCGTCCAGAACGCGCCCGCCGCGTCCGCGCCGTCCGCTTCAATCACCGGCAACGACGTGTCCGCTTTGAAAGACGAATACGGCATCCGCCTGTACAACGACGACGGCACGCCGAAGTCCAAAAAGCAACTCTACAAGGAACGCCAGCAGGCGCGCATCAAGGCTTTCCGCGAGAAAAACAGGAAATCAAAGTAACGCGTCTTGGAAGATGCGGGTGACCGCCGCCGGATTTTCCAAAGGCGGCAGATGCCCGCTGTCCGCGACGGATACAAAGCGCGCGTGCGGAATTTGCGCCGCCAGTTCGCGCATTTTGTCAATCGGTGTCACTTCGTCGCACGCGCCGCCGACCACCGTTGTCGGAATGTCGATTTGTCCCAGCAAATCCGTCGAATCAGGACGCGAGGCGATGACGCTTTGCTGATTGGCGAACCCCTGAACGCCGATTGTCTGCGCCATGAACGTCATGAAACGCCCCAACTGCGACAAGTCGCGATACTGCGGGGCGAGCAGGCTTTGCAAAACGGCGGGCACGACGCTTTCAATGCCCCGCGCTTTCGCCAATTCCACAATCTGCGCCCGTTTCGCGCGCTTTTCCGGCGCGTCGGGCAGGGCGGACGTGTCCATCAATATCAAATCCGTCACGCGTTCCGGCGCTTGACGCAGAATCTCGAACGCGACGTAGCCGCCCATTGAAATCCCCGCCAGAGCGAACCGTTCCGGCGCGCCGTCCAGAATGTCTTTCGCCAAAGACGCAATATCCGCGCGCTTCGTCGTGTCCGGCGTGTGAAAGTCCGCGTGCGGCTGCAACGCGTGAATCTGATTGATGAAAATTTCCGGCGTGCACAACAGCGCGGGCAACAGCACGACTTGCTTTTTCGACATCGCTTTCCCTTAATAAACCAGTTGCGACTGCACCTGTTTGAATTCCGGCGCTTTTGACGTGCGCAACCACTCGAACAGCACCATTTCAACCGTTACAAGCGGAATCCCCTCTTGCGTCAGGCGGTCTTTCGCCGCCAGAAAATCGCGGTCGAAGCGGCTGGAACACGCGTTTTCAACCACAAACGGAAAATAGCCGCTTTCTTTTAACGCGATCGCGCTTTGCAGAACGCAGATGTGCATTTCCGCGCCCGTGATAATCACCTGCTTTTTGCCGTGCGCTTCCAGACGTTCCTTGAACCCGTCCTGCGCCAAGACCGAAAACGCGCATTTTTCAAAGAAATCTTCCGGCGCGAGAACCGAACGCACGTCGAACATCGTCGGACCAAGCCCTTTGGGATACTGCTCCGTCGCAATGACCGGAACGCCCAGCATTTTCGCACCTTTCGCCAGTCTTTCCGTCCCCGTGATGACATCGCGCGGCGTTTTCAGCGCGGGCGTCAGATGCTCTTGCACGTCGATAATCAGCAAAGTTGAATCGTTTCTGTCAATTAACATTGAAGCGCGCTCCTTTTTCAGTATAAAATCCGTTAAATCCATAAAAAAACAAAACCGCCGTTTTGTAAACTTTTTTCGTTCGCAAGGGGGATTTTTATGACCGCTTTTTCTTTGACAACCGTGCGCAAGGGCGCCGCAAATCCGTCATCCGCCGCCGTGTTCTTTCACGGATACGGCTCGAACGGTTCGGATTTGGCGGAATTGGCGCCGTATTTGGCGCGCGCAGTCCCCGACACCGCCTTTTTCTTTCCCGACGCGCCCGAAGACGTGCCGAACACGCCCGCTTTCGTCAATATGCGCGCGTGGTTCGATTTGCCGCATTTTTTCGAGGACGTCGAAGCGGGGCGCAATCCGCGCGACATCTTTTTTGAACTGATGCCCGACGCGTTGAAGGCGGCGGAACTGACGGCGGATTACGTCGCTCAAATCGCAAAAGCGTGTTCCCTGCCGATGTCGAAAATCGTGCTGGCGGGCTTTTCGCAGGGCGGTTTGCTTGCCATATTGACCGGATTGCTTGCAAAAGAGCAAGCGGCGGGCATTATCGGTATGTCCGCCTGCTGTCCGGTGTTTTGTCCCCCGCTGTTCGACAGGGAAAGCGTGCGCTCGACCCCGCCCGTCGCGCTGATTCACGGCACCGCCGACCCCGTCGTGCCGTATCCCGCCTGCGAACTGACGCGGAGTTTCCTGAAATCCGCCGGATGCGACGTTTCGTTCCACGCCGTGAACGGCATGGGGCACTGCATTGACGGCGAAGCGTTCGCCGCGCTTGCGGTCTCTTTGGAAAAGTTCGTTTCCGGCGCGTAAAAGAAAGATATTTTTAACGAAATAAGCACAATATAGAAGAATGGAAAAAAATTATACGCAACTTAAAAAGGCTCAAAACGCCGCCATTAACGCCGCAAAACGCCGCGCGGAAGCCATTGCCGAAAACCGCGCCACGCAGTTTATGTGGATATCGCGCATTTTCGGCGCTTTGTGCTTTTTCTTTACGGCGACCTCCGCGCTTTTGTCCCTGATGCTGCTGCATCTGGCGGGCGAGGCGGAGGCGAACACGTTCGTCGTCACGTCGCCGACTTTTTCCGAAAATCTCGCTTATTTCGAGCCGCTTCACGCCGACGCGCCCAAAATGGACACGCTGGCGGAAATGTATGTGCGTCAATATGTGTCCGTTCGCCACTCCGTCGTGCAGAATCTGCGCGAAATGAAAGTCAACTGGGGCTACGGCGGGGTTATCGCTTCGCTGTCCATTCCGTCCGTGTACGAAAAATTCGCCACACGCTACGTCGAGGACATCGTCGACGGCAAAAAAGCCATTGAACAGACCGTCGAAGTCGACATGAAGCGCATTATCAAGGACGGCTGGAACAACTGGCAGGTGTTTTTCGACACCCGCGAACTGAAAGAAGGCGCGGTCGAACCGGTTGTCACCAGCTGGATCGCCACCATTCAATTCCGCTATTTCGCCTTTAACGCCATCATGGCGCGCCGTTTGAAAAACCCGATGGGCTTCACGGTGATGCAATATAACGTCGCCAAGCAGAAAAAATAGGCTTTCTCATGGACAAAAGGTCGATAAACGGATAAAAGAAAAAAAGACAGACAGGAAGAACGCGATGAAAAAAACAGGATTGATTTTAATTTTCGCATTGACCGCCGCGCTGGGCGCGTGCAGTTCGATTTATGAAACCGAACCCGTCGGCATAGGACCCGATTATTCCGAATTGAAAAAATCGCCGTGCGCCTGTATGCAAATCGACTTGAAACCCGGTTTGCCCGAATGGTTGATGTCGTAATCTGACCGAGGATGAAACGCTATGGCTAGACCCGCCGCTCCCGCACAGAAAAACAACGCTTCCGGAAAGGCGAAGGCGAAAATTCCGACGCCCGAAATTTCCGAAGTGTCCGTCGACGCGTTGCGCGAACGCCGCTATTTGTGGACGGCGCGCGCTTTCGCCATTGTGTCGGGCGTGGCTTTGAGCGCGAACATCGTTTTAATGCTCGCCATAGGGAATTTGCTGCCGTTAAAGCGCGTCGAGCCGTATCTGCTGACGTTCCAAAGCCGCGACGAACAGGTCGTGCGCGTCCAGCCGCTCAGCGCGAATCTGGCGGCTTCCGACATCATTACCGAAGCGTTGATCCGCCAGTACGTCCTGTTGCGCAACACCATGGTCGCCGATATCGACGAAATGTCGTTCCGCTGGGGCGTCGACGGTCCGATCCGCTGGATGTCGTCCGACCGCGTTTACAACGAATTCAACAAAACTCTGCGCGATTGGCTGGAACGCATCAAAATCGACGGGCTGACCCGCGAAGTGCGTATCGAATCCGTCGTGCGCCAGCAAAATTTGTGGGTGGTGTATCTGCAAACGCGCGATATGCTTCCCGAAGCCGAAGAACCCGCTTTGTCCCGCTGGAAAGTGCAGGTCATGGTACGGTACTTCGCCAAAAACGAAGTGAAATATGTCAACCGTTTGAAAAATCCGCTCGGCTTTTCCGTCGACGGATATTCCATTGAAAGCGTAACCGACTGATGATAGGTGCTGCCGTGAAAACATTTATTCAAAAATCCATTCTCGCCGCAACGGTTTTCGGGCTGTCCTGCCTGCCGTCGCGCTCTTTCGCGCAAGCCGCCCCGTCCTCTTACGAATCAATGGACGCCGCAATCGAACAGTCGAACGGGCAGTATTCCGAAATGGACATCAGTCATCTGTCGTCTTGGGGGATGCAGCAAAAGGCGTGGAACAAGCCGATGGAGCATCTGGGCGAGGGGCAGACGAAACCGGGATATTCGCGCTATCAATGGACGCCGGATCTGGTTCTGCCGCTGCGCATTCGCGAAGGCATGGTCACGCTGATCAATTTTCCGTCTTGGGAATTGCTGGACACGGTCTGGGTCGGCGATCAGGTCGCTTTTTCAACGACGTTCGCCGCGCCGAACGCCCTGCTGGTTTACGCGGAAGCCTCCTCCGGCTTCGTCGGCGTGGACAGCAACATGGTCGTCATGGGACGGTCGGGCAACAGATACGTCTTTTATTTAAGAAGCGAAACGTTTAACACCGACCGCATCACGAACGCGGTCGTCGACATCGTCGTCAACGACGCGAATTACACGCCCGACGCTTCCGGCACGACGCCCATGGCGGCGGGAACGGTGGCGAAAGGCGCGGGCGGCGGCGTTTCCCGCAACGGCAAAGGCGGTTCTTCCGCCGTCGGCAAGGGCGGAACGACGAAAACGAATCCCGCCGGCGACGGCTGGCTTGACGATATTCCCGTCGATCCGGAAAAACTGCGTTTCGACATCGACGTGTTCATTCCGAACCCCGACGACATTGAAATCGCCCCCGAACGCGTGTGGCGCGACGAAATTTTCACCTATATCGACTTGGGACCCAAGGCGTTGAGCATGTTGCAACGTCCGATTGTCAACCTTTTGGTGCAGGGCTCCGAAGTTCCCGTCGGTTTCAGAACTCGGGGACCGCACAGCCGCTTGATTGTGGTCGAGGGCGTTGGCGACATGGTTTTGCGCAACGGCAAGCGGATTGTCTGCCTGCGCATCCGCAAAGATCCCGCTTTCGGCACGGAATGGGTCAGTTACGATCCCGCCGTCCAGCCCGAATACGTCCCCGCGCCGATCAATCCGAAAACGTCGGGGCTGAACATGACGGGCGGCGCGACAATCAAGAACACGATGACAAGCGGCGCGCCGATGACGGCGGCGCAGGCGATGGCGGGCTTGGCTCAAATGAATTGCGCCGGCTGTGCAGGGGTGTCGGACGGCTATGTCAAGCGTCCGGCGGCGAAGAACCTGCCCGAAAAGATTTCCGTCGAATTCGGCAGCGACGCCGAAATTGCGAATTTGGAACGCTTGTGGGGCAACATTTCCCGCAAGAACAAGGATTTGCTGGGCAAATTCACGCCGTTCTATTCGATTGACGCTTCGGCGGACGGCGACGGCAAGGATCTGTTCCGTTTGCGCATCGGACCCGTCGAAAGTCTGAAAGAGGGCAACTCGTTATGTTCGCAGTTGGGACGCCGCGGCGTCGCCTGCACGGTGATAAGGACACAATGACACCATGTCTGACGAAGAAGAATATCTCAGCTCGTCTGAAACATATTTGAAAAAGACAAACCGGACGATTCTGTTCGTCGGATTGGGAGCGTTGTTCGCGTTTCTGATCGGGTTGGTTATTCTGATGGGCGGCGTCGAAACGGTCAAGGAGGACGCAAAGCTAACCGTCGGCGACGGTGTTGACGCGTCGTCCGGCGTGACGGGAACCGGCGTCGACCAGTTGCAAATCAACATGCCTGAAAAAACGACGGTGCGCGTCGTGGCGACCCCCGAAGCGATCCGTTTCGATCAGGTCGTGCTGAACACCGAGGCGGAAGCGACCGTTTCGCTGTCCAGTTCGTCGGGCAAGGTCAGCATCATTTCCGTCGATTTTGAAGAAGTCCAGAAAGACGGCTTTACGCTGGAAAACAAGTGCAAGGCGAACGAAATCTTGACCGGCGACGCGGTTTGCAACGTCGTCGTGCGCTGGGAGCCCAAGCAGGCGCGCTCCATTCAAAACAATCTGGCGGTGCGCTGGCGCGACGAAACTTTCGGCATCATCGGTAAAAAAGTCGTCATTCCCGTTTCCGCGACCGCAATCGACACAAGTATGTGCGGCGTTTGCGACAACGTGGAAAGTCCGTCGGGCGAAAAACGCACGATGATTGAAAATTTGCAGGACAAGGGACGCTTGATTCTCGGTCTGGACGGCAAACCGATCGGGTACGCCGACGAAAACGGCGTCGCCATCGGTCTGGACGGCAAGAAAATCGGCATGGTTCAGCCCGACAACACCGTTGTGGACGCGGACGGTTACATCATCGGCGTCGTCGAGGGGCAGAAAATCGCCTTGGGACCGAACGGCGAAGTCATCGGCACGGTTCTGCCCGACGGGCGCGTCGTTGATTCGCACGGCAACGTCATCGGCAGGGCGTTGCGCGACGGCACGATCGTGGATTTGAACGGCAACGTCATCGGCTCGGCGATTGCGGCGGGCAACGTGTACGACAAAAAGGGCAACGTCATCGGCAAAGTTCTGCCGGACGGCCGCGTCGTCGATGAAACGGGAAATCTGATAGGCTATTTGAACCCCGACGGCACGGTTGTCGATTTGGAAGGCAAGCCTCTCGGCACGCTGGTGCCGCAAGGGGGCGTCGTGGACGGCATGGGGCGTTCGCTCGGCGTCGTTCTGCCGGACGGCCGCGTCGTCAACGAAGACGGCACGGTCATCGGCAAGGCTCTGCCCGGCGGTCTGATTATTGACAGCAATAAAAACATCATCAGCCGCACGGTGCAAACCGGTATCGCCGTCGGATCCGGATGCCGCGTTCTCGGGCGCGTCAGCACGGACGGCTCCGTGCTGAAAGACAACAAACTTGTCGGTCACATGACCTCCACGCGCGTCATTCTGGATTTGAACGGCAATCCGGTCGGCTCTTTGGTGCAGGAAGGTCCGCTGCTGGACTGGGACGGCAACATCATCGGGCGCATTGACACGGACGGCACGCCGATCAATCACAAAGGCGATCCGCTGGGGTGCCTGACCCCGCAATCCACCGTTTTAAACTCTGATATGGAAATTATCGCCAGCGTCCGTCCCAAAGGGGTTGTCGTCGGACGGCGGGGCGCGTTTATCGGACGGATTATGCCGGACGGCGCGGTTGTTTCGGGCGGAGAACTGAAAGGGCGCATTCAGCCCGACGGTGCTTTTCTGTCGTCGACGGGGCAGGTGACGGGCGCTTGGGTGAACGACGATGTTCCCGTTGCCGTCAGAGCCGGCTGTGAAGTCTTGGGGTATCTTGACTCGGAAGGCAAGATCGTTTCCGTTTCGACAAGTCAGGTGGAAGGTTCGTTGAGTTCTTCGGGAGATGTTTTCGGGGCAGACGGCATGGTGACCGGCGCGATACCGTATACGCCGATTGTCGTCGGTTCATCGGGGGAAGTGGAAGGCTTCGCCAACGAAAGCGGCAAGGTCGTCAATAAGAAAGGCATGGTCATCGGCTGTATGGATCCGTCGCGCCTCGCCATTGATTCCACAAACGTCGTGCTGGGCGGACTGTTGCCGAATTACAGCGTCATCAACGCCAAAGGGCGTTCCGTCGGTTTTGTCGCTCCCGACGCGATGGCGACGGATATCAAAGGCGCGGTTTTGGGGCGCGTGTTCTCCGACGGTGTCGTCGTTGACGCTTCGGGCTCGAAAGTCGGGCGCGTCGTGCCGCGCGACGCTTACGCGATGCAGATGCCGTGTCTGCCGCTGGGCAGAATCATTCCCGACGGGCGCATCGTCAATTCGCGCATGGAGCGTTTGGGCTACATTCAGGATAATAACGCCGTTTTCAACGATAAGGACAAGTTTATCGGACGTGTTGTCAAGGGCGGCAGCGTTTTGGGCAACCGGAACGAGTATCTGGGCTATACGAACTACAAGGGCGAACTGATCGACGAGGAGGGCAAGCCCGTCGGCTGTCTGCGCGCGGACGGTCTGATCAGTATGCTGGGGCGCAAGCCCGCGTTTTTGGGGACGCCTCTTTCCACCGGTTTGGCTCTTAATCAGGACAGCGTTCTGTTCGGGCGCGGCAACGAACGCGGCGAAGCGTTGACTTTGGGCGGCGACAAGCGTTTGGGACGCGTCGTCAGCACCGGCTACATTGAAGACGCGGAACACGTTAAAATCGCGGGCGTCATTCCCGCGGGCGTGCCTGTTTTCGACGCTTCCATGGCGATTATCGGGCGTATTCTGCCGGAGGGGATCGCTCTGGACAAGAAATCCGAATTTCTGGGCAATTTGCAGTTGCCGGACGGACGCGTCGTCGATAAAAACGGCGCGACGGTCGGGCGCGTGTTCATGGGCGTGCGTCAGGTCATCGGCAAAAACGGCGAAGTCATCGGGACGGCTCTGCCGGACGGCACGGTCGTCGATTTGAACGGCAACATCATCGGTTACGCCGATATGTCCAACCGCGTTTTCGACAAAGAGGGACGCGAAATCGGCGAAATCGTCGCCGTCGGCGAACCGATTATGGACGCGAACGGCAACATCATCGGCTATGTGTCCGCGACCGGCGAAGTGCTGGACGCTTCCGGAAAAGTCATCGGGCAGTACGCGCAGGGCAAAAAAGTGCTTTCCGTCAAACCCGCCGTGGGAACGAAAGCGTACGATTCTTTCGGCACGTTCATCGGCAAGACGGACGAAAACAGCAAAGTCGTTTCCGACGATGGCAAAATCGTCGGCACGGCGGATTCCGACGGCTTGGTCAACGATTCCGCGAACAAGGTGTTCGGGCAGTTGGAAGCCCCCGCGAATTTCGTGGATCACGACGTGTATTCGCAACAGGGCGATACGGTGCTGGGTGTCGTGTTTGCCGACGGTCTGGTGCGCGATTCCTCCGGCAAAATCATCGGGCGCGTCATTCGCGACGGCACGGTGCTTGATTTGAACGGGCGCGTCATCGGGCGCGTTTCCCTGCGCGCTTACGACGAAACGGGCAACATCATCGGGCGCGTTGACAACGACAACAACGTCGTCGACCGTCAAAACGCCGTTTTGGGCGAAGTTCTGCCCAACGGCACGGTTGAGGACGACAAGGATAAAATCATCGGGCAAATCGACCCGCCCGCGCAGTACATCAACAGACAGGCGGTCGATTTCGACGGCAAGCCGCTCGGCGTTGTCGGACGCGACGCTCTGGTGCGCGATTTCAAAGGCAAAATCATCGGGCGCGTCTGGACGGACGGCACGGTCGCCGACTTCAACGGCAAAATTATCGGCAAAATGCAGACGGACGCGGAACGTCAGGTCGTCGGCTTCAAATCGTCTTCGGGCTTGGCTTTAACGCCGTCCAACGACTTTTTGGGACGCATTTCCATGCGCGGCGACGTCGTGCATCAACAGCGCGGCACGGTCGGCAAGTTCCTGCCCGACGAAACGGTCACGGACAAAATGAACGCCGTCATCGGCTACGGCGTGATGGATCCGTACGTTCTGGCGCCGTCCTGCAACATGGACGCGGGCGTGTTGAGCATGGATACGGGCGAAGTGTTCAAAAACGGCAAAAACATCGCCCGCATGACGTACGACCGCGGCGTGATCGACAACGACGGCTCTTTGATCGGTCTGGTCGTTTCACCGCGCGCGGTGGTCGGCTCTCAATGCGAGGTCGTCGGCAATCTGAACGCCGAGGGGCGCGTGCTGAACGGGCGCATGGATGAAATCGGATGCGTCGATTTCGACGGCGTCGTGCGCGACAAACGCGGCAAAAATCTCGGCAGACTGGTGCAGAAAGGCGTGGTCGTCACGTTTGACGGCTCGTCGTTCGGACGCACGGTCGGCGACGGCGAAGTGATCGACTATCAGGGCAATCCGCTCGGATGCTTCACGCAGGACGGCATGGTGCTGGACGCCGAAAAGAACATCATCGGCGCGGCGGCGGGGTGGCGTTATCTGGTTGACAGACACGGGCGTGTTCTCGGGCGCGTGTTCGGCAACCGCTACGTCGTGCATCCCGTGACGGGCTTCGCGCTGGGCGTCGTCAACGAGCAAAGCAAAGCCGTTTACAAAAGCGGACAGGAAATCGGTGTGGAAGTGCCTTTCGGCAGACTGGTCATTTCCAAAAAGGGCGACGTGGTCGGCACGGTGACTCCCTACGGACGCGTGGTTAACGTCAAAGGCAAGGATTTGGGCTACGTCACGTCCGAAATGCGCACGCTGACGCCGGACAAGAAATTCTTGGGGCGCGTCGTGCCTATCGGCGAAGAATGTAAAATGAAAGGCGTCGCCGTCGGTAAGGTGCATTATGACGGTTCAATCGTCAACACGGCTTCCGAAGTGCTGGGCAAACTGCTGGCGAACGGCAAGGCGGTGAAAGAGGACGGAACGGACTTGTGCTGGATTTCCATGATGAACACGAAAGACGGCGTGCCGGCTTCCCTGTTCGCCAATCAGCAGGTTCTGGGACCGAACGGCGAAGTGCTGGGCACGATCGGCGAAGACGGCTTGGTGCGCGACGCGAACGGCAACGTCATCGGCAGAGTTTTGCCCGACGGCACGGTCGTCGATTTGAACGGCAACGTCATCGGCAAGGCGGCGCCCTCTTACGCGGGCAGACAGGTGTTCGGACCCGACGGCAAACTTTTGGGCACGGTCGGCGCGGACGGTTTGGTGCGCGACGCGAACGGGAACGTCATCGGCAGGGTTCTGCCCGACGGCACGGTCGTCGACATGAACGGCAAAACGATCGGCAAGGTCGCGCCGTCGTTCGAGGGACGCAAGGTGTACGGACCCGACGGCAAACTTTTGGGCACGGTCGGCGCGGACGGCTTGGTGCGCGACGCGAACGGGAATGTCATCGGCAGAGTTCTGCCGGACGGAACGGTCGTTGATATGAACGGCAATCCCATCGGCAAAGTTCAGGCGACGTTCGAGGGACGCAAGGTGTACGGTCCTGACGGCACGCTTTTGGGCACGGTCGGCGCGGACGGTCTGGTGCGCGACGCGAACGGAAACGTCATCGGCAGAGTGCTGGACGACGGCACGGTCGTCGATATGGACGGCAACATTCTGGGGCAGGTCGGCGCAAGCGAAAAATTTGTCGGCAGGCAGGTTTTGGGACCCGACGGCAAAGTCATCGGCACGGTCGGCGAAGACGGCTTTGTGCGCGATGAGAACGGCAACATCATCGGGCGCGTGCTGGAAGACGGCACGGTCGTCGATTTGGACGGCAACGTCATCGGTCAGGTGTCCGCCGTTTCCGGCAACGAAACCGTGAAAATGGCAATCGGCAGAAACGGCGAGTTCTTGGGCATTGTCGGCGCGGACGGCTATGTGCGCGACAACGAAGGGAACATCATCGGCAGAGTTTTGCCCGACGGCACGGTCGTCGACATGAACGGCAACGTCATCGGGTCGGTCATGGAGGGCGAACCGTTGCGCGACGCCGACGGCAACATCATCGGACTGATTTTGCCCGACGGCCGCGTCGTCAATCTGAACGGCGTGGAAATCGGCAGAATTAACGCCGACGGTCAGATTGTCGACATCAACGGCAACGTCATCGGTTCTTGGGACGACGGCGTTTTTACGCCCGCGAACGACGCGGCGAAACCGAAATACGCCTATTCTAAAACGGGTAAAAAACTCGGCATCATTCTGGACGACGGCACGGTTGTCGACGAAAACGGCAACATCATCGGCTACGTCAACGAAAACGGCGACATCATTGACGCGGACGGCAATATCATCGGCACGCAGACGTCGCCGGAGGAACAGGCGAAAATCGATGCCGAGCGCGAAGCCAAAAGAACGGGCGGGGCGGAAATTCCCGCCGGTAAAGGCATCAAATCCGGCGGTGCGTACGGCATCAAAGGCTACGGACAGGGGCGCAGCGAACGCTATTCCGCGCAAAGAATCGCGCAGTTGCAGGCGATGCAGGAAGCGCGCCGCAAATCCATGAGCATGGGGCAACTGCAAAGCGCGTCGCAGAGCGATATCGAGAAACAGCGCCGGCGCAAACAGAAAGTCAGCAAGGATTGGAGCGATCAGGGCATCAAGAAAACCGCGTCCTCCTACCGTGTCGACATGAGCCGCATGATTCTGGCGGACAAGGCGATTCCCGCCGTTTTGGTGCGCTCCATTGATTCGCGCTATACGAACGTGCCGGTTTCCGCCGTGGTTGAAAGAAACGTTTATTCCGAAACGGGCAGAAACATTCTGATTCCGGCGGGCAGCCGCCTGATCGGGAAAATCGGCTCCGGCGGCGATGGCAAGAGCGGCGCGGGACCGATGGCGGCGTCGAAAATCGCTATCGTGTGGACGCGTTTGATTCGTCCGGACGGCGTCGGATTCGTGTTCGAACCGGAAGGATCTTCGGGCGACGCGCAGGGACGCGGCGGCATCCCCGCTTATTTGGACTTGCAGTTGCTGAAACGCTTCGGTCTGCCGCTTTTGGAAACGGTCGTCGAATCCGCGGCTTTGTGGATGATGGCGGACGGCGGCACGACCGTCGAAACGGCTTCCGGTGGCAGTACGACGACGACGACGACCGGCAAACAGCAGGCTTTGGACGACGCGCGTTCCAACTTCTCCGACAAAATGCAGGAGATTTTCGACGCGATCTTCTCCGAACTGCAACAGATTTCGTCCGGCTCTTTCGTGCCGTCGGGAACGCGCATCACCGTTTTTGCCAATCAGGATTTGTGGTTGCGCACGGAAACGGAAGACGAAGAAGACGACATGAATTATCAGAGCGAAAAGACGACAAAACTGATCGACAAGCGCGAACAGGAATTGAGAGAGCAGAAACAGCGTGAAATCGACGCTTCCTCCCAGAAACTGACAAGCGGCGCCGAAGTCGAGCAGTCCCCGTCGCAAATGCCGGCGAACGCGTATTACGGCTACAATCCGAATATGCCGAACCAGCAACAGCAAGCGCCGCAAACGACGCTTGAAACGCCGAAAACGCCGCAGCAGACGAACGCAAAGAACGCGGCGGCGAAAGCGGCGGCTCAGGCGGCGGCGAAAGCGCCCGCGGCGGCGGAGGACGAGGGGATTCCCGAACTGTTTTAATGCGTAAAGCGAGGTTGAAATGTCTACGGATGCTTTTAAGGTTTTAAAGTCGACATTGCGGTATTTGTCCTATTGGTACGAACAGGACAATGTGGAAGAAATTTCCATCAACCGCCCGAACGAAATCTGGCTGCGTTTGCGCGGACGGCGCGCGCATCCATGGGCGGCGCAGGCGGACAAAAACCTGTCGCGCACCTATCTGACGGACATCATGCACATCATCGCCAACACGTTTGAACTGCCGTTTGACCCCGAACAAGGCTCGCCCGCCGTGTACGCGACTTTGCCGGGGGATCACCGTTTCACAGGCATCGCCGGCAAAAACGTCATGTACGACAACGAAGACTTGACGGGCGGCATCGCCATGTGCGTCCGCGTCCACTCCGAAGAATTGAAATTCGGACTGGGGGATTACGGATTGAAAGCCGGCGAACGCTTGCAGAAACTGAACCGTTTGAAAGAAGTGGAAAACCCCGAAGACCCGTACGAACGTCTGATTTTGTCAATCAAGCGCGGCGATCACATCTTGGTTTCCGGTGCGACGGCGACCGGTAAAACGACTTTTTTGAACAACCTTTTAACCATTCTGGACATTCACAAACGCGTCATCACCATTGAAGATACGCGCGAATTGATGGTTCCGCATCCCAATCACGTTCATCTGGTGCTGTCGCGTACCGAACAGACGAACACGATGACTTACCCGAAACTGATCGACTTGGTCGTGCGTTTCACTCCCGACGCGATTATCGGCGGCGAAATTTCAACGGCGAACGCGGGCGCGCTGTGGGAACTGATGGGGTCGGGGCACGACAACTGCTTTGCGACCATCCACGCCGAAAACTCCGAAGCCGCTTACAAGGCGTTCACCGACCGTATTCTGCACTGCTATCCGACAATCGACCGCGAAAAGACGATTGCCGAAATGCACGACAAGTTGCGCGTGGTGCAAATCAACCGTCAGGGCAACATCCGCGCGGTGACGGAAGTGACATAATAAAAAAAGCGGCGAAAAAGCCGCTTTTTTGCATTTCGGAGAGGGTGCGCCGGCGCTTTTTGCGGGGCGCGGCTGTGTGTTTAAGGCTTGCCGTATTTTGTCGGGCGCGCTTGCGTTTTGAGCGAGCGCTTTATTTCGGGAATCGTCCGCGCTTTCAGGGGCGCGTTTGCGTTTCAGGGCGTTAAAGACCGCCTTACGCGGTCGCGCCGCCGGATTTCGCCGCCTGTTCCGCTTTGAATTTCGATTGTTCGTTCAAACCGCGCGCGATGTTCATGTTGATGTTGATCAGCACGTCCAGCGACGAGGCGGAGGGCTTCGCCTGAATGTTGAACGTGTGTTTGAAAATGAAATGCGCCAGATTGAAGATGTTTTGCTTGATGTCGTGCGGCAGGGGGTTTCTTTCGTCGCACACTTCGCTTAAAAAGAACGCCCAGAGTTTCCGGTTGAGTTCCAGCGCCGTGTTCAAATCCTCTTTTTTGGGGGGCCAGTTTTCTTTCAGGGCGTTTAAACGAGAGGCGGTTCGCACCAAGGCGCGCGCTTCCATTTCATTTTGCGGCTTGGCGGAAACATCGGCGGCGGCGTACGGATTGAGGGTCATGACGTAAAAACTCCTGTAAAAAAAGTTCCAAATGCTATATCTATGGTATATTAAAAAACGAATTTGTTAAAGATGAGTTGAAAAAATGAACGAAATGACAGAAACGGGCGAAACCCTTGGTGAACAGACGGACGCGGACACGCTGATTTATAAATTCGCGACTCTGGCTTGCTCTTTGGTGGAGGCGGGAAAACAGCGCGGCGCGTGCGATGCGGCGAGCGTCGGGGAAAAACGCGAACAGCCGGAAATGATTTACGATTTTTCGCCGGACGACGACGAATCCGCGCGTTTGTACATTCTTCCCGACGGCTTGTTTCAAGGCGTTTTTGAAACGCCCGATTTCTGCGTCGGCATGGAAGTCGCGTACAATTTCGCCCGCGCGGACGCAATCAGGGTGCGTTTGGCGCATTTTTCGGGTAAAATGGAGACTGCTTTGAATTGGGCGTTCAAGGTGCAGGACGTTTTGGACGATATGCTTGTCGACGGATTTGAACAGGGAGCCGAGCAATGAAAAAATTTCTTATGACGCTGTTTGCCGCGCAAACGCTTTTTTCATCCGCCGCTTTTGCGCAAAGTCAAAAGGAGATCTTAAACATCTGCGGCACGAAAGATATGCCGGTCGTGACGGCTGGATATACGAACTATCCGCCGTTTTCGTGGAAAGTCATGACGTTCAAGGGGGACGAAGAATACCTGAACCGCTACGAATATCGCGGCTTTGTGTACGACACCGTCAAGGATTCCTTGAAAGAGGCGGATATCGTTTTTCAAGATTATTTTCAGGACGATTATGAAAAATTAAAGCGCGAAATCAAACACGGCAAGGCGGACGTTTTTTTCACCGCTTACTATGAAGACGAAAAGAAGTCCAACGTCGATTACATTTTCCCCGCTTATTTCGGCAATCCGTTCGTGGTCGTTTCCTTGCAGGAAAAGCCGCTGGACGTGTCTTCGTTCGACGCGTTGAGCGGTCTGCGCGGCGTCGTGCGCAACGAAGAAGGCATCCGCCAGCTGATTCAGCCCGCTTTGCCGACGGACACCAAAGTCGATTGGGTGGACGGTCCTCGCGAAGCGTTCAAGCGGTTGCTGACCGGTCAGGCGGATTTCATGATTTCGTCGCCTTATGCGGCGGTGGCGGAAGCCAGACGCTTCAAAGTGTACGACCGTTTGCACATTTCGCAAACGCCGTTGCGTTCCATCAAACTGTTCGCCGCATGGTCGAAAATGTCGCAATGCCGCCATTTAAGACCGAAATTCGTTGAAAATTTCAACCGTCTGATGAAAGACCCCGTGGAAAAGCAGAAGCGTCTGAACGCCGCGATTGAAGAATGGATTGCGCAAAACGAGGGCGAAGAACCGCTGTTTGAAAACGAGCCGCCGGCTCAAAGCGAATCCGCCGAAACCGCGCCGGAACAGCCGGCTGACGATGCGTCCGCACCGCAAACGGAAGCCGCCGAGTCTGCCGGAACCGCGCCGGAATCTCAACCGGAGCAAAACGCCGCGCCGGAACAGCCTGCTCAAAGCGAATCCGTCGAAGATGCGCCCGCCGCCCGTCCCGCGACGGAACAGCAGTCGGAGCCGTCGCGTCCGCGCGTGCAGACTTTCCGCAAATTTAAAGCGCGCGCCCGTTATTAAGGCTTGTCAGCCGCGCCGCCGACCGTGATTTTCGACAGGCGCACGCACGGCTGACCGACGCCGACGGGAACGCTTTGTCCGCCTTTGCCGCACGACCCGATGCCGTCGTCCAGACACGAATCGTTGCCGATGCGGTCAATGGCGTTCATGACGCCCAGTCCGTTGCCGATCAGCATGGCGTTTTTAACGGGCGTCGTGATTTTGCCGTTTTCGATTTTATAGGCTTCCGACGTGCAGAACACGAAATCGCCGGACACGATGTCGACTTGCCCGCCCGAAAACGACGCGGCGTAAATGCCGCTGTCGACGCCTTTCAGCATATCTTCAAAATCGCACTCGCCGCTTTGCATGAACGTGTTGGTCATGCGCACCTGCGGCGGTGCGGCGAACGATTCCCTGCGCGCGTTTCCCGTCGGCAAGGCGCGCGTCAGGCGGGCGTTCATGCGGTCGTGCATATAGCCTTTCAAAACGCCGTTCTCCACCAGAACGTTGCGGCGGGTCGGCGTGCCTTCGTCGTCGATGTTCAAAGAGCCGCGCCGTTCGGGAACGGAACCGTCGTCAATAATCGTCACGCCTTTGGCGCACACCCGTTCGCCGATTTTGTCCGTGAAAACGGACGTCTTTTTGCGGATGAAATCGCCTTCCAAGCCGTGACCGACCGCTTCGTGCAGCAGAACGCCGCACCAGCCGTTGCCCAAAACGACGGGCATCTCCCCGACGGGCGCGTTGACGGCGGACAGATTGACCCGCGCCTGCGCCAAAGCCGCGTCCGCCGCTTTTTTCCACGCGCCTCCGTTCGCCGCTTCGTCGAATATCCGGTCATAGCCGTATCTGCCGCCGAATCCGCACGAGCCGGTTTCGCGCCGTCCGTTTTCTTCCAGCACGACGCGCACGCTGAAATGCGCAAGCGGGCGGGCGTCCTGCGCTTCAAATCCGTCGGGACGCATGATTTTCACCGTATCGAAAGAAAACGACAGGGATATCGTCGCCTGCACGGTGCGCGGATCTTGCGCGCGGACGTAAGCGTCGACCTGCGCCAGAAAAGCCGTCTTTTGCGCGCCGGCGTACAATGCGGCGGAATCCTGCGGCGCGTAAAGCGAGGTTTCGCGTTCCGGCGTATCGGGTGAAATTTCCCCGCAGGACGCTTCCGCGTGAACGGGCAGGACGTTTTGCACCGCGCGCTTTAAAGCGTCTTCGCCGATGTCGGTCGAATGGGCGTACGCGAACGTGTCGCCCTGCACGACGCGCAGTCCGAAGCCGCGCGTGAAGTCCGCCCCCGCGCTTTTAATCCTGCCGTCGTCGAAAACGAAATGCTCGGACGTTTTTTGCTGTAAATACAAATCCGCGTCGTCGCACTTGCCCGCCGCCCGCCTTAACAAAAGCAGAGCTTTGTCCTTGTCCAGCGGCGTGTTGTTGAAAAAAACGGAATCGACAAAATCAAACGGCGGCATTTTTTCGTCCTTTCGTATGTTGGATGCTCTATTTTTACCCCGTTCCGAAAAAAAATAAAAAGGTTTTTATCTTTAATAAAAAGATGATAGATATATAAGTGTATAGAATTGTGTCTGTTCGGAGAAATCGAAATGTTCCCTTTAATCGGCTTGTTGGTTGTCATCGGAAGCGTCGCCGGCGGTTTCGCGTGGGGCGGCGGTCACTTTGGCACCCTGTTTCAGCCCAGCGAATTTTTAATCATCGGCGGCGCGGCATTCGGCGCTTTTCTGATTGCGACTCCGCCCGCGACGGTGTTCGCCACGCTGAAAACGCTGCCGAAAATCTTTATGCCGCCGAAATACAACAAAAAGAGTTTCACCGAAACGCTCGCCATGCTGTTCGTTTTCTTCAAATACGCGAAAACGCGCGGCAACATGATTTTGGAACAGCACGTCGACAATCCCGCGAACAGCGAAATTTTCAAGCAGTTTCCGACGATTATGAAAAACGCGGAGGCAATGGATTTTTTGTGCGGGCATTTGCGTTTGCTGACGTTCGGATCGCCCGAACCGCATGAAATCGAAGCCGTGATCGACATGGAAATCGAAACGATCGAGCATGAAAAAATGGAAATGAGCGCCGCGCTGAACCGCGTCGCCGACGGCTGTCCCGGATTGGGCATCGTCGCGGCGGTGCTGGGCGTCATTCACACGATGGGCGCGATTAACGAACCGCCCGAAGTGCTGGGGCATTTGATTGCGGCGGCGTTGGTCGGCACGTTTTTCGGCGTTTTGCTGGCGTACGGCTTTATCGCGCCTTTGTCGAACGCGGTGGCGAACGTGACCGTTCCCGAACTGGAATATCTGAAAGTCATTCGCGCGGGGCTGATGGGGCATATTCAAGGCTATGCGCCGCAGATTTCCGTCGAATTCGCCCGCAAAGCCCTGCCGCACGACATCCGCCCGACGTTTGCGGAAGTCGACAAGATGTGTCAGGAATTGAAATTGCCGAACGGCTGACAAGACGGGTGAAAAATGGCGGGAAACAAAAGAGTCGTTATTGTTAAAAGACCGAAAAAGGCGGAACACGGCGGACACGGCGGGTCGTGGAAGGTCGCGTACGCCGACTTCATGACCGCCATGATGGCGTTCTTTTTGCTGATGTGGCTGTTGAACATGGCTTCCGACGAGCAGAAAGAGGCAATTTCCTATTACTTTACGACGGGTTCCGTCATGGATTCGGCGGCGGGCGGCGCGCCCACGATTTTGTCGGGACAAACGGAAATCGGCACGGCGAACGCGACGTCCATGTTCGTCGGTTTCGACGGGTCGCACGTCGCGCCCTACATGATGGACGACGAACAGCGCCGCTATTTCGCCAATCGCGAACAGGAACTGTTCGACCGCGCCAAAATCGCGTTGGAGGAGGCTTTGCACGCCGATCCCTCCCTGTACGCGCTGATCGACAATCTGGTCGTGACCAAAACGCCCGAAGGTTTGAACATTCAGCTGATCGACCAGCAGGATCACAACCTGTTCGCGTCGGGGTCGGACAAACTGACGGCGAACGGCTTGCGTCTGACGGCGATGCTGGCGAAAGTCCTGTCCCAAATGCCGCAGCAAATGGCGATTGAGGGGCATACGGATTCGGTGATGTTTTCGGGCGCGAAAAATTACACGAACTGGGAACTGTCCGTCGATCGCGCTCTGGCGTTCCGCCGCAGAATGTTGGCGCTGAACGTGAATCCGAAGCAAATCGTGCGCGTGGCGGGATACGCCGACAAAAAGCCGTATCTGCCGAACGACACGACGGCGCCGCAAAACAGGCGCATCAGCGTCACGCTTTTGTCCGATTACACGGCGGAGGCGATCAAGGAGGCGAAAGAGCGCGCTTTGCGGGAACAGAAAAAGGAGATGGACGAAGCGCGGAACGTTTCCTTTGACAATCAATAAAAACGTTAACGGTTTTTAGATTTTTTTCCGATTATGATAAAAAACGGTGCAATTTCAATTTTTTAAGCGTGCGGTCATGGCGTTGTCGGAAAAAATCAAAGCGAAAATCAAACAAATCGGGGCAAGCGGGGTCACCGCGTCAATTTTGGGCGCCGCCCTGTACTATTACGCGCGTTTGGTGTACGCGACAAACCGCTGGGAATTTGTCGGTTGGCCCGAAGACAAGCGCGAAGCGGGCGAATCGTTCTTCGTGACGTTCTGGCACGGGCATTTGCTGACGCCGCCCTTTATCGGCTTCAAGTACGACGCGGCGAAAAAGCAGAAATGCAAGTGGTATCTGCTGGCTTCCCTGCACCGCGACGGGCGCATCGTCGCCAAAACGGCGCGGATGTTCGGCGGCGACGTTATTGACGGTTCCGCCAAAAAGCGCGGGGTCGCGGCGGGACTCGCCATTATTCGCCTGATGGAAGAATCGTCCATTCTGTTCATGGCTCCGGACGGGCGCAAACCCGGTTACAAGTTGACGAAAGGCATCATCCGTCTGGCGTCGCAGGCGCAAAAGCCCGTGTATCTGGCGGCGTCCGCCACGTCGCGCGGCAAGCGTTTGAAGACGTGGGACCGCTTCTTTTTGCCGTTTCCGTTCGGCAAAGGCGTCGTGATTTTGGACGAGCCCGTTTTTCTGCCCGCCGATTTGACGGACGGACAGATTGACGAATGGCGCGAAAAATTGGAAAAGCGTCTGCTGGCGTTGACCGCAAAGGCGGAAGAACGCGCGGGCAGGAAAGTTCCGGACTTTTTAAAGGAGGGCGCGTGATGAAGTTGCCGGTTTCTATGGCTTGGTATCGTGCGGCAAGCACGCTTTTAAAGCCTTTTCTGGGCGTTTATCTGGCGTTCAGGAAGAAAAAGGGCAAAGAGGATTTGGAACGCTTTCCCGAACGTTTGGGCTTGGCGGAAAAAAAGCGTCCGGCGGGCGAATTGCTTTGGATTCACGGGGCGAGCGTCGGCGAAACGCTGTCCGCCCTGCCGCTGATTGACGCGCTGTTGAAAAAATATCCCGCCCTGCACATCATGGTCACGTCCGGCACGGTGACTTCCGCGTGCCTGCTTGAAAAACGCCTGCCCAAGCGCGCTTTTCACCAATACATTCCCATCGACTGCTTTCCGTTCGTGCGCCGTTTCGTCGATTACTGGAAGCCCGACGCGGTGATGTGGCTGGAATCGGAATTTTGGCCCAACATCCTGTCCGTTATCAAGGAACGGGAGATACCGCTGTTTTTAATCAACGGGCGCGTGTCTGAAAAATCTTTCGCGTCGTGGAAGCGTTTTCCGCGCCTGTCCGCGCAAATTCAGGAAGCGTTCACCATGTCGTTCGGTCAGACGCAGGCGGACGCCGGCAGATTGAGCGCTTTGGGCGCGAAGAACGCGCTGTGCGTCGGCAACATCAAATGCGCCGCCGCGCCGCTTCCCGTCGATTCCAAAGAATACGAAAGCCTGTTTTTGCAGTTGCGCGACCGTCCCTGCTGGGTGGCGGCAAGCACGCATCGCGGCGAGGAGGCGGACGTGCTGTACGCGCATCAGCGGCTGAAAAAGAAGTTGCCCGATTTGCTGACGATTGTCGTGCCGCGTCATCCCCAAAGGGGCGAGGAAGTCGAAAAATTGTTCAAAAAGGCGAAAATCAAAATCAACCGCCGTTCTCTCGGCGAAAAAATCACGTCGCAGACGGACGTGTATCTGGCGGACACGATCGGCGAACTGGGGCTGTTTTACAAACTGGCGTCCGTCGCGTTTGTCGGAGGGTCGCTGATCCGGTTCGGCGGGCAGAACGTGCTGGAACCCGCGCGTATGGGCAAAGCCGTCATTTCCGGACCTCACACGTTCAATTTCAAGGAAATCATGGAACGCGCGGTTGACGCGGACGCGGTTTGCGTCGTCAAGGACAGGGACGAACTGGCGGACAGGCTGGAAACGTTGCTGACGCATCCTAAAAAATTGGCGAAAAGTCAGGCGAACGCCGCCGCTTTCGCAAAATCCGAAATGGGCGTGCTTGACCGCCTGACAGACGAAATGGCGCCGCATCTGCCGTTTCAGCCGTCGGGCGCGGAAGCGAAAAAATCGCAAAAGGACAAAGAATAATGCCGTTTTCATCTCCGTCGTTCTGGAACAAAAAACGCGGCGCCGTTTCAAAGATATTGTCGCCGCTGGCGGCTTTGTACGCTTTCGCGGGCAGGGTGCGCCGTCAAAAAGCCAAGCCGTATGAAGCGAAAATCCCCGTGATTTGCATCGGCAATTTGATGATGGGGGGTGTGGGCAAAACGCCGCTGGCGGTTTCTTTTGCCGAATTTTACAAAATCAACGGCAAAAAGCCCGTCTTCCTGACCAGAGGGTACGGCGGCGGTCTGACCGGCGTTTTGGTCGATTTGGACAAGCACACCGCCAAGGACGTCGGCGACGAAGCCTTGCTTTTGGCGCGCGTCGCGCCGACAATCGTCGATTCCGACCGCAAGCGCGGGGCGAAATACGCCGAACGGTTGGGCGCGGATTTGATTATCATGGACGACGGATTTCAAAACCCGCATCTGCGCAAAGATTTTTCCGTCGTCGTGTTCGACGGGCGGCTGGGGCGCGGCAACGGATGCGTTTTCCCCGCAGGTCCTTTGCGCGAGCCGATGAAAGACGGCTTGGCGCGCGCGGACGCTTTTTTAATCGTCGGCAGGGACAGGACGGCTTTGCGCGAACGGATCGAACGCGATTTTCCGGAATTGCCGTTTTTCGCCACGCACGTCGAGCAGGACGCCGCCGTCGTTTCGTCTTTGGACGGGGCGCGGGCGTTGGCGTTCGCGGGCATCGGTCTGCCGGAAAAATTCTTTGATATGCTCAAAGAGTACGGCGTGAATCTTGTCGCGACGAAAGCGTTTCCGGATCATTACGCCTATACGGACGCGGATTTGTACCGCTTGGTCGAGGAAGCCTCCCGTCTGGACGCCGTATTGCTGACGACCTCGAAAGATTACGTCCGCGTTCCCGCCGCTTTCCGCGACCGCGTGCGCGAAATTCCCGCGTATATGGTTTGGGACACGACGGACGCGCTGATGGCGGCGCTGCGCCGTTTTTGCTAGAAAGGAAGCGCGATGTCCTCAACCGAAGCCGCCGTTAAAATCGAACGTTCGCCGAAATCGTGGTTTAAAATCTGCGTTTCGTATCCGTTGCAACTGGTTTTGCTGATACCGTTCTGCGCGCTTTTCCGTTTGCTGCCGCTGAACGCCGCGTCCGCAATCGGCGGATTTTTGGGGCGGCACATCGGACCGCGCGTGCGCGAATCGTGGGCGGCGCGCTACAATTTAATGCGCGTGTATCCCGAAAAATCGCCGCAGGAAATTGACCGAATCGTCGCGGATATGTGGGACAACGTTGGGCGCACGTTTTTGGAATATCCGCATTTGCGCGACATCGTGACGAAAAAACAGCATCTGACCGAAGTGATCGGCATGGAACACGCTTTGGAAATGAAAAACGACGGCAAGGCGGGCATTTTGTTTTCGGGGCATTTCGGCAACTGGGAAACGTCAAGCGTCATCATCAATATGCTGGACATTCCCGTGCATCGCGTGTACCGCTACGCGAACAATCCGCTTGCCGAATGGCTGTTTCGCTACTTCCGCTCCAAAAGCAAGGGCGAACTGATTCCCAAAAGTCTGGCGAGTATGCGCATCATGGTCGAAAAAATCAAAAAGAAAGAGCATTTGGGGCTGATTATCGACCAGAAGATGAACAAAGGCGATTCCGTGCCGTTTTTCAACCGCAACGCCATGACGACTCCCGCGCTGGCGCATCTGGCGCTGAAATACGGCATCCCCGTTATGCCCGTGCGGATTCAGCGGCTGAAAGGCGCGCGCTACCGTCTGACGTGCGAACCGCTGATTTACTTTGAAAGCACCGGCGACAAGCAGGCGGATATCTACAACGCACTGTGCCGAATGAATCAGATTTTTGAACGCTGGATCAGGGACGATCCGGCGCAGTGGCTGTGGCTGCACAAACGCTGGCCCGATTCCAAAGCCGGCGAAAAATGGCTTTACGCGCACAGAAAAGAGTGGAAAGCGGGCAAAATTCCCGCGCCGCTCCCCGACGAATTGAAGTGACGCGGCGTTCGGGCGCGTGTCGGCGGAGCAGGGTATTTATACAGGCGTGCAGTATAAAATTCACTTTCGTTTACAGTAGGTTATAAAGAAAAAATTTTTAACGCACATTTTTTCTTGACGTTTTGTCCTTACTAGATATTGTTATCCGAAGGGCATGAAACACACAAACGTTAGTTTAGTGCGTTTTTTTTACAAAAATTGAAAACAGTTTTTTAAGGAGATTCGGTATGTCGGAAAACGCCGCGCAAACGCAGGAAGTTCAACAGGACGGGGATTTGTCCCGCATCGTCAAACGCGACGGCACGCAAGTCGTTTTCGATTCGGACAAAATTCTTTCCGCGATTCGCCGCGCCGGTGAAGCGACCGGAGAATTCGACGAAGACGAGGCTTCCCTGCTGACCACGCAGGTGCTGAAAGTGCTGAAACACCGTTTTTCCGCGACGAAAATGCCCGAAATCGAACAGATTCAGGATATCGTCGAGCAGGTGCTGATTTCCGCCAACTATTACAAGACGGCGCGCGCGTACATCGTGTACCGCGAACAGCGCGGCAAACTGCGTCAGGATCACAAAACGCTGGTCGACGTCGCGTCCTCCGTCAACGAATATCTGGAAAAAGCCGACTGGCGCGTCAACGCGAACGCCAATCAGGGCTATTCTCTGGGCGGTTTGATTCTGAACGTGTCCGGCAAAATCGTCGCGAACTACTGGTTGAGCCACGTTTATCCGACGGCGGCGGGCGAAGCGCATCGCCGCGGCGATTTCCACATTCACGATCTGGATATGCTGTCGGGCTACTGCGCGGGGTGGTCCTTGCGCAACCTGCTGCAAGAAGGCTTGAACGGCGTTCCGGGCAAGGTCGAATCGGGCATCCCCAAACATTTGAGTTCCGCTTTGGGTCAAATGGTCAACTTCCTCGGCACTTTGCAGAACGAATGGGCGGGCGCGCAGGCTTTCTCGTCGTGCGACACCTATCTGGCGCCGTTCATCCGCAAGGACAATCTGCCGTATGAAAAAGTCAAACAGCATTTTCAGGAATTCATCTACAACCTGAACGTTCCGTCGCGCTGGGGCACGCAGACGCCGTTCACGAACCTGACGTTCGACTGGGTCTGCCCCGAAGATTTGCGCGAACAGGTGCCCGTCATCGGCGGCGAGGAAATGCCGTTCACCTACGGCGATTTGCAGGTCGAAATGGACATGATCAACAAGGCGTATATCGAAGTCATGACGGCGGGCGACGCGAAAGGACGCCTGTTCACGTTCCCGATTCCGACGTACAACATCACGCCCGATTTCCCGTGGGAAAGCGAAAACGCGAACCTGCTGTTTGAAATGACCGCGAAATACGGTCTGCCGTACTTCCAGAACTTCATCAATTCCAGCCTGAAACCCGGTCAGGTGCGCTCCATGTGCTGTCGTTTGCAGTTGGATTTGCGCGAACTGCTGGCGCGCGGCAACGGGCTGTTCGGTTCGGCGGAGCAGACGGGATCCATCGGCGTTGTGACGCTGAACTGCGCGCGTTTGGGCTATCTGTTCAAAGGCGACGAAGCCGGCATGATGAACCGTTTGGACGAATTGATGGATTTGGCGCGCACGACGCTTGAAATCAAGCGCAAAGTCATTCAGCGCCACATCGACGGCGGCTTGTTCCCGTTCACGAAACGCTACCTCGGCACGTTGCGCAACCATTTTTCGACGATCGGCGTGAACGGCATTAACGAAATGATCCGCAACTTCACGAACGACGAACACGACATCACCGACGATTACGGTCAGGCGATGGCGAATCGCTTCTTGGAGTACATCCGCAACAAAATGGTCGAATTCCAGCAGGAAACAGGGCATATGTACAATCTGGAAGCCACGCCCGCGGAAGGCACGACCTACCGTCTGGCGAAAGAAGACCAGAAACGCTATCCCGACATTATTCAGGCGGGCACGAAAGAAGCGCCGTACTACACGAACTCGTCGCAGTTGCCGGTCGGCTTCACGGACGACCCGTTCACCGCGCTGAATTTGCAGGAATCCCTGCAATCGAAGTACACGGGCGGCACGGTCATGCACTTGTACATGGGCGAAAGAATTTCCAGCGCCGACGTTTGCCGCAATCTTCTTAAGAAAATTTTAGAGAATTATCGTATACCATATGTAACGGTGACGCCGACGTTCTCAATTTGTCCGAAGCACGGGTACATTTCAGGCGAACACAAATTCTGCCCGTACTGCGACGAAGAACTGATCGCCGTGAAGAAGGAACAGGCGTGTGCCTGCTGATGCGGGACGCGCCGAGGATTGAAGATTGTTAACCCTAGCAAAGAGATAGAACCATGACAGTAGACAACATCACCATTTCCGACGAAGAACGCCAACCTTGCGAAGTCTGGACGCGCGTAATGGGATATTTCCGTCCCGTTTCCGAATTCAACATCGGCAAAAAATCCGAATACGCGGAAAGAAAATGTTTCAGCGAAGTTAAGGCTTTGCAAACGCGTTGCGCGATGGCGGCGGAATAAGGCGCTCACTTTGTTTTAAAAGGCATGTGCCATGATTACAATCGGCGGTATTCAAACTTTCACCACGATAGACTATCCGGGGAAGTTGGCCGCCGTTTTCTTTTGTCAGGGATGCGCGTGGCAATGCCCGTACTGCCACAATCCCGAATTACAGCCGCCGCAAAAGACAAAGACCGCTGTGCCTTGGGAAACGGCGGTCGAATTTTTACAAACGCGCAGAGGTCTGCTGGACGCCGTCGTTTTTTCGGGCGGCGAGCCGCTGATGCAGAAAAATCTTAAAGACGCGGTGCGCGCCGTCAAGGAAATGGGCTTTCTGGCGGGACTGCACACGTCGGGAATGTTCGCGCCGCGTTTGCGCGCCGTCCTGCCGCAAATCGACTGGGTCGGATTCGACATCAAAGCGCCGTTCGACAAATATGCGCAGAGAATCCCGCTTTCAAACGGGGAAACGGTGCGCGATTCCCTGCAAGCCGTCATCGAGTCGGGCGTGCCGTTCGAGGTGCGCACGACGCTCGATCCGCGCACGATCGCCGTTGACGAACTGCCCGTTTTGGCGCGCGAATTGTCCGGCATGGGCGTGAAAACCTACGCCGTGCAGGAATATCATTCATTCCCCGAAGAAAAAGATTCTCCGGACGCGCGGGAAATTCAAAAATACTTTGACAAAGAGTACCTGAACGGGATTAAAACGCTGTTTGACGAATTTATCGTCCGCCGTTCCCGTTTTTGACTTGATGGAGTAAAATCATGTCGCAGACCGTTATTACCATTTTATGCCTGACCGTGACGTCTTTTACGGGGTTTCTCTTGGGGAATTTAAAGTTCAAGGGCATCGGTCTGGGCGTCGGCGGCGTTTTGTTCGCGGGGCTGATTGTCGGTCATTTTTTGGATAAATCGCAGATTTTGCTGAATCCCGAAGTGCTGGCGTTCATCCGTGAATACGGCTTGATTCTGTTCATTTATTCCATGGGGCTTCAAATCGGTCCCAACGTGTTTGCGTCGTTCAAGAAAAACGGCTGGGCGATGAACGGGCTGGCTTTTTTGGTTGTTGCGGCGGGCACGCTGACCGCCGTTGTCATTTTCAAGTGCGCCGACATTAAACTGCCGATTTTACTGGGTCTGGTTTCCGGCGCGGTGACAAACACGCCGTCTTTGGCGTCGGGTCAGCAGGTGCTGACGGAACTGGGCTTCGGCGTCGAGGCTTTGGCGCAGACGAGTCTGGCTTACGCGCTGGCGTATCCGTTCACGATTATCGGCGCTTTGTTCGTTTTCGTTCTTTTGAAATTTGCCATGCGGGTGAAAATCGAAGACGAAGTGACGTCCTACGAATTTAAAAAAGCGCAGGACAATCCGCAAATGGAGGCGTTCAACGTCGTTGTCAACAACCCGAATTTCAACAATATCGAAATCGGGCATTTCACGAAAATGGTCAACAACGCGGTCGTCGTGTCGCGCATGAAACGCGGCGACGAATACCTTGTGCCGAATCCGCAAACGAAAATGAAAGTCGGCGACGTGCTTTTGCTGTTCGGTCCGAAAACCTACTTTTCCACCGTGTCCCTGCTGTTCCAACTGGATCCCGAACACGATTTGATGGTCGAGTCGGCGGATCAGATTCAATCGACGACCATTCGCGTCACGCGTCCGTCGCGCGTCGGTCTGCCGCTGAAAAAAATTATGGGCGACGGGCGGCATCAATGGGTGATTTCGCGCGTGATTCGTCACGGCGTGTCTTTGCCCGCCCAGCCTGATTTGGAACTGGCGTTCGGCGATTCGGTCATTGCGGTCGGCAGAACGGTCAACGTGCTGCCGTTGGTGCGCTTTTTGGGCAACAGTTCGACGGCGATGAACCTGATGCGTTTCGTGCCGTTTTTCGTCGGCATGACGCTGGGCATTTTCGTGGGCATGATTCCCATTCACATTCCGGGGGTGTCGATGCCGTTGCGTTTGGGGACGGCGGGCGGTCCTCTGATCGTCGCCCTGCTTTTGTCGTATCGCGGCTCTTTGGGGCGGCTGATTTTCTATATGCCCCCGCTTGCCGTCGGCGCACTGAAAGATTTCGGCATCATTATGTTTTTGGCGGTTGTCGGACTGGCTTCCGGCGGGGCGTTTTTCCAATCGCTTCAAGACGGGGAAGGCTTGCGGCTGATCGGCTACGGGCTGATTATCACGATTGTGCCGCTGATTCTCGCCGGCATTTACGCGCGCGTCGTGATGAAGATGAATTACCTGTCCATGTGCGGCACGCTGTCGGGCTCGATTACGAACCTGTCCGCCTTGTCGTTCATCAACAGCCTGTCGACGTCGGACGCGGGCGTTTTGGGATACGCGACGGTGTATCCGCTGGTGACGGGATTGCGTATTATTTCGGCGCAGTTGCTCGCGCTTTTGCTGATGTAGCGGTTTGCGCGGCGTTTGAACCGGATATGAAAAATCCCCGTTTGCACGGGGATTTTTTGTTGCCTGACAGAGAAATTATCGGGCGTTTTGCTTTTTCATGGCGGCGGCGCGCGCCAGAGCGGAAACGTTCTTTTTCGGCGCTTGGGCTTTCATGAAGCGTTCCTTGTTTTCCATGATTTTTTCTTTTTTGCTTTCCTGCGACATATCCAGTTCGCCAAAGCCGTTCAGCACCATTGTCAGCGATTCCGACATGGACGCTTGGCGCGTCGGCAGTTCCTCGTACGATTTGTCGGGTTTCATGAACTGCATATCTTCGCGCAGTTTGAAGAATTTGTCCGCGATTTCTTTCGTGCGTTCGGAAATGTCCAGATATTTCTTGTCTTCCAGCGCGTCCTTGCCGTCGAAATAGCGGGTGTCGCCGAAAGCGCAGATTTTGTCGATGACGTCTTCGGATTTCACGTCTTTGTAGAAATCCATGAACATGAAATTCCAATCCTGTTCGGCACGGCGCATCGGCTGGGTCAGATACAGGTTTTCATAGGCGGCTTTCTGGTTGGTGTCTTTGTACCACGCGTCGAACGCGCCGCGCAAAGCCCCTTTGTCGCCGCCCTGTTTGCGCCCTTCTTCCAGCGATTTGAACAAGTCGGGTTTTTCGTCGGAATAGGCGAAATACGCGCCGCCCATGCCGTTTTCTTTCATCTGCGTCACGCCGAACGCCGCGCAAGCGCACGCATCCGCTTCCATGGCGCGCCGCACCATGATTTCGGATTTGACGTTCAGGGAAAAGAATTCGTAATCGACGCCGTTTTCATACTGTTGCGCGTGACGCGATTCGTGAATCAGCGTTGACATCAGTTTTTCGGACGACGCGCTTTCTTGCAGCATGATGGTTTTCGCGTTGCCGTTCGTCGAACCGACGGCGTTGCCCAGATGCGTCAGGGACAGGGTGTAGCCCGCGTTCGCCGCTTTTTCCAAAATTTCTTTGGCAAACGGGGAATTGTTCGCAACCTCGTCAATGATCATCGTCATGCGCTTTTGTTCTTCGCGCGTGCCTTGCAGTTTGAAAGGAACGGCGGGACGTTTCAAAAACAGACCGTTCAGAAAGTTTTTCGCTTCCGCCTGAAAATCGCTCTCTTTTCTTTTTGCCATTTTTTTCGCCTTTGCTATCAAAAAGACTCTTTATATGTAAAGTATCGCCGCTTGTCGAATTTGTCAATTATTTTGTCAAAAATCCGCGCGTTTTTGCGCAAGATTGCAGACGATGTACGCCGCCGCCAAGCCCAAGAGCGCGCCGGTCAGCACGTCCGTCGGAAAATGCACGAACAGGTACACGCGGGAAAAGGCGATCAGAAAAGCGGCGAGCATTGCCGCGAACGCGCCCGTCTGCCTGCGAAACCACAAAACGCCCGCCGCCGCGAAAGACGAAACGGAGTGTCCCGACGGAAACGAATAGCCTGCGGGACAGAAAAGGAATGTTTTGTCCGGCTCGACGACGCAGGGGCGCGCTCTGGAAAACAGATGCTTCAAGCCCAGCGTGCTGACGACGAACGTCGCCGCCAAAGCGATGATCATCAAAACGCCGGTGCGCCGCGTTTTTTTGAACACGCACAGCATCAGCGCGATGGCAATCCATAAAACGCCGTTGTCGCCCAGACGGGTGACGACGGTCAGCGCGTTTGTCGCCGCGCCGAAGCGGCGGGCGGCAATCAGGTCGAGCAGGGAAAAATCAAGGCTTTGTATCGTTTCAAGCATCGGTGAAATTCCAAAAATAAAGCGCCCCGACAGGAGCGCGTTTTAAAAAATGGTGCGGCCAAGAAGACTCGAACTTCCACTGCGGTTAAGCAACAAGCACCTCAAGCTTGCGTGTCTACCAATTCCACCATGACCGCGCACGACTTTCTCAAATATCAGATAACGAAAAAAAAAACAAGACGCTTTTTTGCATTTCAAATAAGCGTTTGAATTATTTTTGCGCATTTCGCCGTTAAGAGATGATTTTTTTTATAAATTTGTATAAAATTGTATTTCCAAAAATCGCCAAAGGGGGAATTTAAAGTGATTCATTCGCTGTTATCGGTTGTGAACGTGCGCATTTTGTTGTGCTTTGCTGAAATTTTAATGGCTTTGAAAGCGTATCGCGCGACGGGGCGCGCCGATTTTCTGCCGATGTTCTTCTTTATGTTCGTTTTTTTGCTGTTCGCGGCGAAAGAAAGCGTTTTCATGAAAAACAGCCGCCTGTTGCGCGGCGCGGAAACCGTCCTGTTCGCGCTGATGACGGCGGCGTATGCCGGATATCTGCCCGTTTTGCCCGTGACGCTTGCGCTGGGGGCGGGGGTCGCCGCGTCTTTGTTCCGCGCGCCCGTTTCCTTTGACGCCGAAAACGGCGAAGCGTTTTTCAATCGCGACTACCGCCGTTTTTCAACATACGCCAGTATGCTGGCGGGGTCGCTCTGCGGGTCGGTTTTGTCGGTTGAAACCGCTTTGGCGGCGATGACCGCCTTGTGCGCCGTCCGGACGCTCGCCTCGTTTTTTGAAAAAAGGCAAGAGCCGGATATGCGCTTTATCGGCGCGCGCCGGGTGATATCCTCTTTCGCGCAGATTCGCAAATACGCCGTGCTGTGCCGCGCGTCGTTCGGCATCAGCTGGATGTGGGCGACGGGATACTTGCTGCTGGTTAATGTCGACGCGCTGACGAACGGGAATGTTTTGCTTGAAAACGTTTTGATTTTTTCCGCCGCGTTTTCTTTTTGGGGCGGATGCGCCTACGCCAAGCGGCTGGCGCGGCAGATTCTGGATTTCACGCTGTCGCCGCTGAACACCGCGGGCATGACGCTGTGCCTGTCCGTTTTGGCTGTTTTGTCGATGTACGACGGCGTCGCCGCCAAAGCCGCTTCTTTGATTTTGTGGAGCGGCAACGCGTTTTGCGCGGGGATGTATGTGCTCCCCTTGTCGCTGGCTCTGCGCACGCGAGTGCGGGAACGCAATTTTCAGGCTTTGGTCGTGGCGACGAAATTTTTAAATCTCGCGTGTTTTTTGATTGCGCTGATTCTGACGGCGGTACGTTATCGCTACGGGATGCCCGTCGGGGCGATTTTCGCGTTCTGCGCGGTCTTGGGCGCGGGCGTTTTGATTTACAACTGCCGGATCAGTCCCGCGTCGTTTCAGCGCGCGCTGGTGCGCACGGTGCTGGAAATCCTGTTTCACGTCACGGTCAAGGGACAGCGGCATTTCTTGGAATCGGGGCATCGCGTGCTGATTGCGGCGAACCATATGTCAAGCATCGACGCGCTGCTGATTGCGGCTTTCATGCCCGAACGCATTGCCGTCGTCCTGCCGCCCGCGCGCAAAAGAAGTTTCTTTGAATACGCCTGTTCGCTGTTCGCCGACGTGCATATTCTGGATATGAAGGATTCGATGGCTTTGCGCCCGCTGATCGCCTTGCTGAAAAGCAATGCGAAAGTGCTGGTGTTTCCGGAAGGGCGTTCCGCGGTGACGGGCGGGCTGATGAAAATTTACGCGGGAGTCGGCGTCATGGCGCAAAAAGCGAACGCGTCCGTGCTTCCCGTGTGCATTTCCGGCGCGCAGTATTCCAAATTTTCCTTGCAGAAAGAACAGCATAAAACCCGCTGGCTGCCGAAAATCCGCCTGACAATCATGCCCGCGCGGAAATTGGAGGTTTCTCAAACGGCGGACAAGCGCAAACGCAACTACGCCGTGTCGTTGCAGATGTATCGCATGATGACGCGGATGCTGGTCGAATCGTTCAACGCGAACCGCAACCTTGTCAAAGCGTTGTGGGACGCGCGCGACACGTTCGGCGCGAACCGCGAAATCGCCGAAGACGCGTCAAGGCACGCTTTGCGCTACAAGGATTTGCTGTTGAAAGGCTATGTGCTGGGCGGCGCGATCGCCAACCGCACGCGTGACGGGGAATACGTCGGCGTGATGATGCCGAACGTCTTGGCGAACGTCGTTCTGTTCTTCGGCTTGATTGCCGCCGACAAAGTTCCCGCCATGCTGAATTTTTCCAGCGGACCGGCGCAGATTTTGAGTTGCCTGAAAGCCGTCGGCGTGCGCACGGTCGTGTCGTCGCGCGCGTTCATCGAGGCGGGCAAGTTGGAAAACGTCGAATCGGCGCTGAAAGAGGCGGGCGTCCGCATCTTGTATTTGGAGGACGTCGCCGCGTCTTTGTCGCTCGGCGATAAAATCAGGGGGCTGGGACGGTATTTTTGCCGCGTGATGCCGCGCAGAACGGCAAACGAGGCGGCGGCGGTCCTGTTCACGTCGGGATCCGAGGGTATGCCGAAAGCCGTTTTGTTGTCCCATCGCAATTTCCTGATTAATGGCTATCAGGGCGTCGTGGCGGCGGGACTGAATCCTCGCGACGTTTTCTTTAACGCGCTGCCGATGTTCCATTCGTTCGGATTGGGCATGGCGACGGTGATGACGACGCTGCACGGCATCAAGACGGTGTATTATCCCTCGCCCCTGCATTATAAAATCATTCCCGAACTGATTTACGACACGAACGCGACGGTGCTCGTGGGGACGGACACGTTCCTTGCCGGATACGGCGAAGCGGCGCATCCGTACGATTTTTACAGTTTGCGGCTGGCGATCGTCGGCGCGGAAAAACTCAAAGAATCGACCGAAAAACTGTACATCGAGAAATTCTGCATCCGCGTCATCGAGGGATACGGCGCGACGGAATGTTCCCCGCTGATTTCCGTCAATTCCCGCATGTATAACAGGCGCGGCTCCGTCGGGCGAATCGTTCCCGCTTTGGATTACAAACTGGAAGAGGCGGCGGGCATTACGGACGGCAAGCGGCTTTTGTTAAAGGGCGGCAACGTCATGATGGGCTATATGCGCCCCGAAAATCCGCGCGTTTTGGAACCCGTCAGGGACGGCTGGTACGACACGGGCGACATTGTCGAAGTCGACGACGAGGATTTCATTTTCATCAAGGGCAGGGCGAAGCGTTTTGCCAAAGTCGGCGGCGAAATGATTTCTCTGGGCGCGATCGAGGGGACGGTCAACGGGCTGTATCCCGACGCGCAGAACGCCGTCGTCGCCGTCGCGGACGCGAAAAAGGGCGAAAAACTCGTCCTGTTCACGACACGCGAAAACGCCGACGCTTTCGAGATTAAAAAATATGTGCGCGAAAAGGGGTTGAGCGATTTGGGCGTGCCGTCGAAAATCGTCGTTCTTGCCGAAATCCCGCTGTTGAGTTCGGGCAAGGTCGACTATCCGTCGCTTCAAACAATGGCGGCTTCGTGAGCGGCGATTTTGAAAATCGTGCTTGCCAAACGCGAAAAATGCGCATATAGTGCAGGTCTTTCCGTTACTCCTTGTCGGTTAACGGACCGACTATGTCCCGAGGACGTCATTCATGGGGAACGCCGCCCGATCGGGATTGAGATAAGCCAAAAGGAGATGTTAAATGGCTTTATACGAAAACGTGTTTATCGCACGTCAGGATATTGCTGCCTCTCAGGTTGACGCTTTGATCGACAGATTTGAAAACGTCATCAAGGAAAACGGCGGCAAGGTCACGAAAAAAGAAAACTGGGGTCTGCGTACTCTGGCTTACCGCATGAACAAAAACCGCAAAGGCTACTATGTGCTGTTCAATATCGACGCGCCCGCCGCCGCGGTCATTGAAATGGAACGCCAGATGCGCTTCGACGAAGACGTCATCCGCTATCTGTCCGTCCGTGTGGAAGAACTTGATGACGCTCCTTCCGCGATCTTGTCCTACAAGGGCAAAGACACGAAAGGCCGCAAGAAATTCGATGACAAATTTGATGCCGAAGATGAAAGTGAGGAATTCTGATGCCTGCTATCCGTCGTCCCTTTATCCGTCACCGCAAGGCTTGTCCTTTTGCGGCGAAAGACGCTCCGAAGATTGATTACAAGGACATTAAACTGTTGCAGCGTTTCGTTTCCGAACGCGGTAAAATCATTCCCAGCCGCATTACCGCCGTTTCCGCGAAAAAACAGCGCGAATTGGCGAAAGCGATCAAACGCGCGCGCTATCTGGGCCTGTTGCCTTACGTTATGGACTAAGGGAGAAAATAAATGGAAGTTATTTTGCTCGAACGTATCGAAAAACTGGGTCAGATGGGCGACGTCGTCAAAGTGAAACCCGGTTATGCGCGCAACTATCTGCTGCCTGAAAAGAAAGCGTTGCGTTCCTCCAAGGAAAACCTCGCGATTTTTGAAGCGCAGAAAGCCCAGCTGGAAGCCGCCAACCTGAAACGCAAAGCGGAAGCCGAACAGATTTCCGAAAAGATGGCGTCCTTGAAACTGGTCGTCATCCGTCAGGCCGCCGAAACCGGACAGTTGTACGGTTCCGTCACGGGCCGCGACATTCGCGACGCGATTCGCGAAGCGGGATTCAACATTGAACGCCGTCAGGTCATTCTGGATCAGCCGTTCAAAGAAATCGGCACGTTCAGCGTCCGCATTTCCCTGCACCCCGATGTCAGCCGCACGGTTGACGTGGTGATCGCGCGTTCGCAGGAAGAAATCGAACGCAACGAAGCCGCCGCCGCGAAAGCCGCCGCCAAAGCCGCCGCCGAAGCCGCGAAAGCCGCCGAAGCGCCTGCCGAAGCCGCCGTCTGATTCCCGGCTCGCGTGCAAGAACTGATAAAGTCGAACGGCGGAACGTTTCAACGCGTTTCGCCGTTTGCGATTATTTAAAACATATTTTGATTTTTTAGGGGAATGTGATGGAAACAACCGCCGCCGAGCGCGTTCCGCCGCAGAATCTGGAAGCGGAACAGGCGCTGTTGGGCGCTTTATTGTCGAACAACGCCGCTTTTGAAAAAGTGTCCGAATTTTTGCGTCCCGAACATTTTTCATCGCCCGTGCACGCGCGCATTTACGACGCGGCGCTGTCTTTGTACAAGCGCGGACACATCGCCGACCCCATTACGCTTAAAGGATTTTTCTCGGCGGACGGCACGCTGGATCAGGTCGGCGGCATGGCGTACCTGATGGAACTGGTCGGCTCGAATCCCGCCATTATCAACGCGGGGGACTACGCCCGCCTGATTTTCGACCGCTATTTGCGCCGCCAACTGATTGATTTCGGCACGAACATCGTCAACGGCGCGTACGAAATTTCCGTGGACAAGGACGCGAAAAAGCAAATCGACCTTGCCGAACAGCAGTTGTTCAGACTGTCTGAAAAGGGCGAACTTGACGGCGGTCCGCAGGAATTTTCCGTTCCCTTGACAAAGGTGATTCAGGCGACGGCAAGCGCGATGATGAACCCCGACGGCATTTCGGGCGTGACGACGGGCTTTCGCGATTTGGACAAGGCGATGGGCGGTCTGCACGATTCCGACCTGCTGATTTTGGCGGGGCGTCCCGCCATGGGCAAAACCGCGCTGGCGACTTGTCTGGCGTTTAACACGGCGTCGTATTTTTACGAACAGGCGAAAGCGGGCAAGGAAAAGAAAGGCGTGGCGTTTTTCTCTCTGGAAATGTCCGCCGATCAGCTGGCGGGGCGCATTTTGGCGACCGAAGCGCAAATTTCGTCGCACAACCTGCGCAACGGCAAGGTCAAGCCCGAAGAATTCACGCGCTTGGCGGGACTGGCGGAGCATTTGCAGAAACTGCCTTTGTACGTCGACGAAACGCCCGCGCTGACCGTCGCCGCCATTCGCACGCGCGCCCGCCGCATGAAAAGCGACGCGAACAGGGGCTTGGGGCTGATTGTCATCGACTATTTGCAACTGATTGACGATTCCGACACCCTGCATCACGAAAACCGCGTGCAGTCCTTGTCCGAAATCACGCGCGGCTTGAAGATGATGGCGAAAGAATTGAGCGTGCCGGTGCTGGTCTTGTCACAACTTTCCCGCAAAGTCGAAGAACGCGAGGACAAACGTCCGCAACTGTCCGATTTGCGCGAATCCGGCTCCATTGAACAGGACGCGGACGCGGTGATGTTCATTTTCCGCGAAATCTACTATTTGGAAAAGGAAGAACCGCAGCAGCGTCAAAACGAAAACGACGCGAAATTTCAGGAACGGCAGAACAAAATCGAAGCCAAAAAACAGGCAGTGCAGAAAAAAGCCGAACTGATTATCGGCAAACAGCGCCACGGTCCCACGGCGACCATTCCGCTGTTTTTTGAAAAGGAATACACGCGCTTCGGCAACTGGATTGAAGAAGTGCGCTTTGACGAGGAATAAGGGGGATTGCCATGAGATCGGTTTGTCAGATTTTGCCCGCGCTGGATTCGGGCGGCGTCGAACGCGGCACGCTTGAAATCGCGAACGCCCTGCAAAAAGCGGGGATGCCGAATCTGGTCGTGTCTTCGGGCGGCAAACTGGTCGCCGAACTGGAAAAGGCGGGCGTGAAGCACGTCACGCTTCCCGTGCATTCCAAAAATCCGTTCGTGATGTTCCTGACCGCGCTGAAACTGCGCAAAGTGTTCAGGGACGAAAACGTCGGCGTCGTGCACGTCCGCTCCCGCGCGCCTGCGTGGACGGCGAAAATCGCGCTGAAACCGTTTAAAAACATCGCTTTTCTGGCGACGTATCACGGCACTTACGGCATTAAGCCCGCGTGGATTAAAAAGCCCTACAACCGCGTCATGCTGTCGGGGGATTTGGTCATCGCCGTGTCGAAGCACATCGCGAACCACATCAAAGAAAATTACGGCGTGCCCGATGAAAAAATCCGTCTGGTCTGCCGCGGCGCAGAAACGGATTTGTTCGACCCCGCGAAAGTTTCCGAAGAGGAACGGCGCGCTCTGGCTGAAAAATGGGGGATTGACACATCCAAAACGATTTTGATGCTCCCCGGACGGCTGACGCGCATCAAGGGGCATCATCTGGTCATGGACGCGCTGGCGCAAATGCGGCACAAGGACGACGTGCAGTGCCTGTTCGTCGGCGGCGATCAGGGCAAGACGGAATACACGGACGAACTGAAAGCCGAAATCGAAAAGCGCGGGCTGACGGGCAAAGTGCTTCTGACGGGCGGATGCTCGCAGATGCCGGCGGCGTATATGCTGGCGGATATCGTCATTTCCGCGACGACAAAGCCCGAAGCGTTCGGACGCACAATCCCCGAAGCGCAGTTGATGGGGGCTTTGGTGGTCGGCGCGAACTACGGCGGCGCGGCGGAAACAATCGAACACAACGTGACGGGGATGCACTTCAAGCCGTCGGACGCGGCGGATTTGGCTGAAAAACTCGACGCGATGATCGACCTGCCCGACGCCGAAAAGCAGAAAATGCGCGAAGCCGCCGCCGCTTTTGTGCGCAAAAATTTCACAATACAGTTGCTTTGCGATAAAACGCTTGGTATTTATCAAGAGTTGCTTACAAAATATGAGGCGAAATAAATGTCGGAAGAAAAATTGAAAGTCGGTCTGGTCGGCGTCGGCGTTTTGGGCGGCGTGATGAAAAAATGGCTGGAAACGCATACGAATCACACCGTTTTGTGTTCCGATCCCCCGAAAAACATGAACGACGATTTAAGCGAAGCCGACGTCGTTTTCATTCAGTTGCACATCATTACGGAAGCGGACGGCTCGCAGGATTTGACGCTGTTGAAGTCCATTCTGGCGAAATTGCCGAACGTGCCCATTTTCATCCGCACGACGATGAAGACGGGAACGTGCGACGCTTTGGCAAAAGAATTCGGCAAACCGATTTATTTCATGCCCGAATTTTTGACCGAACGCACGGCTTACGAAGATTTCTGTTCTCAACCGATGGTGTTCACCGCGCACTACGATTTGCTCAAAAAAGTGTTTCCGAACAAGGCGCACATCATCGCGACCTCGAAAGAAGCGGAAGTCATCAAGTACGTTCACAACGTTTTCGGCGCGCTGAAAGTAACGTATTTCAACGCCGTTTACGATTATTGCGAAAAGAACGGATGCGACTTCGACGTGGTGCGTCAGGGCATTTTGTTAAGCAAATACATTTCGCCGACGCACACCAGCGTCCCCGGTCCCGACGGATCGTTCGGCTACGGCGGCAAGTGCTTCCCGAAAGACGTCAAGGCGTTCACCGATTTGGCAAAGGGCTTCCCCTTGTACGAAATCTTGAAGGAAATCGAACCGCTGAACGCGCAATTCCGCGCAAAGCCCGTGAAAAAATAATTTTAGTCCGGCCCCTTGACACAAGGGGCTGAATTGTATGGAGAAAGCCGTGTTTTACGTCGGATGTCATTTGTCATGCGCCAAGGGTTTCGCCGCAATGGGCGACGCGGCGCTGAAAATCGGCGCGAACGTGTTTCAGTTTTTCACGCGCAACCCGCGCGGCGCCAAAGCGAAAGCGATTGACGAAGCGGACGTTGCGAAACTTTTGAAAACGGCGCAAGAAAACGGTTTCGGCAAATTGCTCGCGCACGCGCCGTACACGCTGAACGCCTGCGCCGCCGACGAAGACACGCGTCAGTTCGCTTTCGACACGCTGGCGGACGATTTAAAACGCATGGAGCATCTGCCGCACAATTACTACAATTTCCACGCCGGCGCGCACGTCGGGCAGGGGATTGAAACGGGGATTGAAAAAATCGCGCAAGTTTTGAACGGCATTTTGACCGAAAGCCAAACGACGACCGTGCTTTTGGAAACCATGGCGGGCAAAGGGACGGAAGTCGGCGGGAAATTCGAGGCGTTGCGCGCGATCATCGACCGCGTGAAATTGTCGGATAAAGTCGGCGTGTGCCTTGACACCTGCCACGTTTTCGACGCGGGATACGACGTCGTGAACGACCTTGACGGCGTGCTGAAAGATTTTGACGAAATCATCGGACTGAAACGGCTGAAAGCGGTTCACTTGAACGACAGTAAGAATCCGCTCGGCTCGCATAAGGACAGACACGAAAAACTCGGACGGGGACACATCGGCGCGCCCGCGCTCAAACGCCTGATCAACCACCCGCTGTTAAGGGATTTGCCGTTCTATCTGGAAACGCCGAACGAATTGGACGGCTACGCGCGGGAAATCGCCTTGCTGAAATCTTGGCGGGAATAGAATTTTATCAACTCGTGATGGTTTTCAACACTCCCGCAAAGAATTTACGATTAAACACGCTAGTTCTTGCGCTTCTTTATCGGATGATGACAATTTTTTGATAACCATAGGCGCCGCTTCAAAAGTTTGTGCTGATTTAAATGGAAAATCCAAAACACAAATCCGATCATTTTTAAAAAAGGTATAACGAAGTGCAGACTGGATTTCTTCCAAATCCATAATACAGAAACCGTTTCTTTCCGCAATTTTTGATATCCTGTTGTTAAAATCTTTTTTAAAATTTTCAGCCAATACTACCTTGTTAATTGTGACGTTTCCGATATAACATCCGCATAACCTACTGATTTTTCTTAAAACTTTTTCAGAAAAATCGTCACAGAATTTTGGTGTAATGTTAGTGATGAAAAACTTTCCATTATAATATATTTGAAATATTGCAACAGAACTGCCTTCTTGGAAAGTGTATTCTTCCATATAGTTGTTTGATTTTTGTGAGATTATTTTGATGCCAGATTCTTTAAGTGCGGATGAAACGAATCTTTTAATCTTTGATAAAGGCGTTTCTTCGGCATTTATATTTTTGTCTTGCGTGTTTTGGGACGCAAGTTCGTTCTGAACGGCTGTTTCCTCTTTTCCGAAATTGAGGGGCGTTTTAATTGTACTTCCTATATCCATATTTTTGAAGTTTAGAAGATATAATTTCTGTTGAGAACGGGTTACTGCCGTGTACAGCCAATGAAAATATTCCGATTTGTTTTTATTTGGGACAGACGTGTCTGCGATAATAATATCCCATTCGCTTCCTTGCGCTTTATGGCACGTGATTGCATATCCGAATTTTACGCAAAAAGCGTTGAAAAACGGGTCAATCTCCAAGCATCTTTTAAATTCTTCCGAATTTGGCTTTATGCCGTTTTCAATCATTCGCTTCTTAAAGTTTATGTATTGCGATTTCTTTTCATAGGAAGACAAGTCGGGCTGATTATTGTAAAGAAGATTCTCAATGATATAAACATTCTGAATTACAAATTTTTTTCCGTCTGTATCTTTAAGTGTCAAATCGACTTTTCTGTATATGACAGTTACGTTTTTTGTATCCGTTTGACCTGTTTCGGCATTTTTTACGGATACAGGCGCTGGCAGCTCAACACTTTCTTTAATGGCGGATATAAGACCGAAATCTCCATTGTAGACGGCATGGTTTTTTGTAATCACCGTTTTTGTGACTATTATCTTATCCCCCTTCTGTAAAACGGTTTTTCCTGACGAATGAAGAGGTGCATTTGGAAAGCGATATTTTCTGACAGACTGATTGAGCAATGCCACCTTTTCATTTGTTCTGGCAATGACCATACTGTTTTTTGATTCATTCCATGCCATTTTAAAAGTGCTGTCGAAATCCGATGTAATTTGAATATCGAGCGAATCCGGAGCAACATACAGTTTATAAAAGTCGCTTTTTTCTATTCCTTCTCTGATTTGCATTGCAAACTTCAATATACCGCTTTCTTTTTTTTGCCGAACGATGTCTGTCATTAAAAATTCGCGAGAGGGCGCGCCGTGAATACAGTTTTTTAAATATTCGGCAGATAAAGCCGGCGAAAAATCCTTTTTGCCGGCGTTCACTACTGGTGGTAATTGAGCGGGATCTCCCAAAAAAATTATTTTTTTATCGTGATCATTATTGTCCAAATTTACATATTCTAAAAAGTCGGAAAGAAGCTTTCCGCTACCGAATTTAATAAATTCAGCTTCGCTGTCGCTGTCTGATATCATAGATGCTTCATCCACGATATACACTGTGTTTGCCGGATCGTCATTGATTTTGAGATTTGCATAGAAACGGTAAGTTTCTGAATTTTCAAGATCTTCCGTCTTAAATTCTTTCATTCCGTTTATATTATAAATCAGGCTGTGAAGAGTTCCAGCATCCGCTTGCGCCTTTTGAGCAAGTACCTGTGCGGCTTTTCCCGTAGGAGCAGCTAAATGGAAACAGCGTCCTTGACTTGTCAGAAAATCGGTTAATCCGTTTACGATAAATGTTTTACCTGTCCCAGCGTAGCCTTTTAATAGAAAAATGCGTTCTTCTGAATTATGGAGAAAATCAGTCAGTTCTTTTAAGACTTGCGATTGGCTTTTCGATAGAGTGTATTCTTTAAAATAGTTTTCCAACGTATTGTTTCCAAGTGTGAAAGCCATGATACTCTCCCATTGAAGAATTAATAAAACCGCCTTTTCAGGCGGCTCGGGGAGTTCGTAAATCATAATCTCATAAAAATGATTCTTCCGGTCTTTAAAGTTAGTCGATGTTCGTCGAAACTTCTGAACATACACCGAAAGCTCCCCGAACCATCAAAGATGAATTCGGGGATATTTTCCGCATTTGCGATACGCAAAACGGTGTCGACGCATATCTTGCGCCGTATGAGATTATGAGAGCTTACGACAGCCCCGCACCCGCAAAGGCACTTGCGCGGAAAATCCGCGCCGCTTAAAAGCCTAGCAAAAAAGGCGGGGGAGTGCAACTTTGTTTTTACGCGCGAAAATCGGGCATAAAAAAAACGCCGCGGCGCGACGTTGTTCATATTCGGCTGATGCTGCCGATTGGCGACCCCGACGGGATTCGAACCCGTATTGTCGCCGTGAGAGGGCGGTGTCCTAACCGTTAGACGACGGGGTCTTGTACGCGCTTTATACTCGCTTTATGCGCGCCGGTCAACGTCTTTTTCACTTTCCCGCCCCGCTTTTCAACCTTTCGGCGACAAATTTGAAAAAAAATCAAAATTCGCGTTAAGAATGTTTTTCGTTTTGATTTTGTTGTGCTATAACAGTTCCCAGCAACTTAATTTTTTTATCCAATCTGCTAATTAGGAGGATTTATGGTTTCTCATAAGGATTTGGCAAACGCTCTGCGTTTCATGGCGGCGGAAGGCGTGCAGAAAGCGAATTCCGGTCACCCCGGTATGCCCATGGGCATGGCGGACGTCGCGACCGTTCTGTTTTCTAAATTTTTGAAATTCGACGCGTCCGAACCGCATTGGGCGGACCGCGACCGCTTCGTTTTGTCCGCCGGACACGGCTCCATGCTGCTGTATTCCCTGCTGTACTTGACGGGATACAAGGAAGCGACGCTCGACCAAATCAAGAATTTTCGCCAGATGGGTTCCAAAATGGCGGGACACCCCGAATACGGCCATTTGGAAGGCATTGAAACGACGACCGGTCCTTTGGGGCAGGGCATTGCCACCGCCGTCGGCATGGCGATCGCCGAAAAATTGCTGAACGCGCGTTACGGCAACGACATCGTCGACCACTACACCTACGTCATCTGCGGCGACGGCTGCCTGATGGAAGGCATTTCCGAAGAAGCGATTTCCATGGCGGGTCATCTGAAACTCAACAAGATGATCGTTCTGTGGGACGACAACAAAATCACGATTGACGGCGCAACGTCCGTCGCGACGTCGACCGACCAGCGCGCGCGCTTTGAAGCGAACGGCTGGAACACGGACGAATGCGACGCGTACAAGCCCGAAGAAATCGAAGCGGCGATCGCACGCGCGAAAAAATCCGACAAGCCGACGCTGATCGCCTGCCATTCCGTCATCGGATACGGCGCGACGAAGCAGGGCACGAACAAGGTCCACGGTTCGCCGATCGGCGCGGAAGACCTGCTGGTCGCCCGTAAGAAACTGGGCTTTGAATACGCTCCGTTTGAAGTGCCGCAGGACATTCTGGACGCGTGGCGCGGATTCGGCGCGCGCGGCAAAGCCGACCGCGAAGCGTGGGAAGCCCGTTTCGCCGCCATGGACGGCGCGAAGAAAGCCGAATTCGAGCGCACGGTCGTCAACCACATTCTGCCGGCGGGCTGGAAAGACAAAATGATGGCGTACAAGGAACAGTTGCTGGCGGACAAGCCCAAGGTCGCCACGCGCAAGGCCTCTCAAATGGCTTTGGAAATCCTTGTCCCCGCGATTCCCGAACTGCTGGGCGGTTCCGCCGACCTGACGGGTTCCAACCTGACGAACGCCAAAGCGTCCGTGTCCGTCACGCCCGACGATTTCACGGGCAACTATATGCACTACGGCATTCGCGAACACGGCATGGCGGCGGCGATGAACGGCATTGCCCTGCACGGCGGGTTCATTCCCTACGGCGGCGCGTTCCTCGTGTTCATGGACTATTTGAAGCCCTCTCTGCGTCTGGCGGCGCTGATGGGCGTGCGCGCGATTTACGTTCTGACGCACGATTCCATCGGTCTGGGCGAAGACGGTCCCACGCATCAGCCGATTGAACATCTGGCGAGTATGCGGGCGATTCCGAACGTGTATGTGTTCCGTCCCTGCGACGCCGTCGAAACGGCCGAATGCTGGGAATTGGCGATTGAAGCCGAACACACGCCGTCCGTTTTGGCGCTGTCGCGTCAGAATCTGCCCCTGTTGCGCACGAGCGTGAAAGAAAATCTGTCCGCGAAAGGCGCGTATGTCATTTCCGATTGCGAAGGCAAGCGCGACGTGACGATTTTGGCGACGGGCTCCGAAGTCGAAATCGCCGTCAACGCGCAGAAGATTTTGGCGGAAAAAGGCGTTAAAGCCGCCGTCGTTTCCATGCCGTCGTGGGAATTGTTCGACAAGCAGGACAAAGCGTACAAGAAAGCCGTTTTGGGCGATTGCCCGCGCGTCGCCGTCGAAGCGCAGGGCGCGTTCGGCTGGGAAAAATACACGGGCTTGGACGGTGCGATCGTCGCGATGCGTTCGTTCGGCGCGTCCGCTCCCGCGGAATTGCTCTATCAACATTTCGGCATCACGCCCGAAGCCGTCGCCAAAGCTGCGACGGACGTTCTGGCTTAATTTTTATCAAGGAGAAAATAAAAATGCCTATGATCAGTTTGCGTCAGCTGCTTGACCACGCTTCCGAGTACGGTTACGGTATGCCCGCTTTTAACATCAACAACATGGAACAGGTGCTGGCGGTGATGGCGGCGGCGAAAAAAACGAATTCGCCCGTCATTTTGCAGACGTCGAAAGGCGCGCGTTCCTACGCCGGCGACCCGATGATTCGCCGCATGGTCGAAGCCGCGTGCGAAATGTATCCCGACATCCCCGTGTGCTTGCATCAGGATCACGGCTCGTCCGTCGAAACCTGCGTGACCGCTCTGGCGAACAGTTACACGTCCGTCATGATGGACGGCTCGCTGAAAGACGGCAAGCCCGCGACGCACGAATACAACGCCGCCGTTTCCGGCAAAGTCGCCGAAATCGCTCACATGATCGGCGCTTCCGTCGAAGCGGAACTGGGCTGCATCGGCTCGCTGGAAACCGGCAAGGGCGAAAAGGAAGACGGTCACGGCTTTGACGGCGCGATCAGCAAAGACAAACTGCTGACCGACCCCGACGAAGCGGTCGAATTCGTCAAAGCGACGAACATCGACGCTCTGGCGGTCGCAATCGGCACGTCCCACGGCGCGTACAAATTCACCCGCAAACCCGACGGCGCGATTTTGTCCATCGACACCATCAAGAAAATTCACGCGAAGATTCCGACGGTGGCTTTGGTTATGCACGGTTCGTCCTCCGTCCCGCAGGAATTGCAGGACATGATCAACGAATTCGGCGGCAAAATCCCGCAGACGTACGGCGTGCCCGTTGAAGAAATTCAGGAAGGCATCAAGCACGGCGTGCGCAAGATCAACGTCGACACCGACTGCCGCATGGCGATGACGGCGGCGATTCGCAAAGTCTTTGCGACGAAGCCCGAAGAATTCGACGTGCGCAAGTACATGGGGCCCGCGATGGAAGAAATGCAGAAAGTCTGTGAAGCGCGCTACGAACAGTTCGGCGCGGCGGGCATGGCTTCCAAAATCAAGCCGATTCGTTTGTGCGACATGGCGAAACGCTATGCGTCGGGCGAATTGAACCACAAAATCTGACGCTTGCCGTCGTAAAGAAACCCGCCTGCCGCAAAACAGGTGGGTTTTTTATTTTTCTGTTGAGAAATAAGGGACTCTTTTGTATCTTTCCTGTAAATGAAAAAGGCAGGGTAAAAATGACTCGGACGGAAAAAATATCGGCGCGTCAGGCGGTGGAAAACGACACCTACAAGTACGGCTTTGAAACCGACGTCGCCGTCGAAACCGCGCCCAAAGGCTTGAACGAAGACATCATCCGCTATATTTCCGCCAAAAAGGAGGAACCCGACTGGCTGACGGAATTCCGTCTGAAAGCGTACCGCCATTGGCTGACGATGACGGAGCCGCATTGGGCGAAAGTCGATTATGCGCCGATTGATTATCAGGACATCTATTACTACGCCGCGCCGAAAAGCGCGGAAGAACCCAAATCGCTCGAAGACGTCGACCCCGAATTGCTGAAAACGTACGACAAACTGGGCGTGCCTTTGCAAGAGCGCGCGGTTTTGGCGGGCGTCGCCGTCGACGCCGTGTTCGACAGCGTGTCCGTCGCGACGACGTTCCGCGACAAACTGGCAGCGCAGGGAATTATTTTCTGCTCGATTTCCGAAGCGGTGCGCAAATATCCCGAACTGGTGAAGCAATATCTGGGCTCCGTCGTGCCGTACACGGACAATTTCTTTGCCTGCCTGAACTGCGCGGTGTTTACGGATGGCACGTTCGTTTACATTCCCAAAGGCGTGCGCTGTCCGATGGAATTGTCGACGTATTTCCGCATCAACGCGAAAAAATCGGGGCAGTTCGAGCGCACGCTGATTATCGCCGACGACGATTCCTACGTCAGTTATCTGGAAGGGTGCACGGCTCCCCAACGCGACGAAAATCAACTGCACGCCGCGATTGTCGAAATCGTCGTGATGAACCGCGCCGAAGTCAAGTATTCGACCGTGCAGAACTGGTATCCGGGGGACAAGGACGGCAAGGGCGGCATTTACAACTTTGTGACGAAGCGCGGGGCTTGCCGCGGCGAAAAGTCGAAATTGTCGTGGACGCAGGTTGAAACGGGTTCCGCTTTGACGTGGAAATATCCGTCGTGCGTGCTGATCGGAGACGATTCGGTCGGCGAATTTTATTCCGTCGCCATTACGAACAATCGTCAGCAGGCGGACACCGGCACGAAAATGATTCACATCGGCAAAAACACGAAATCGACCATTGTGTCCAAAGGCATTTCGGCGGGGTATTCGCAGAACACATATCGCGGCTTGGTCAAAATGGCGAAATCCGCCGAAAACGCGCGGAATTTCTCGCAATGCGACAGTTTGCTGATCGGCAGCAAATGCGGCGCGCACACGCTGCCCGTCATGCAGTCGCGCCAGCCGTCCGCCGTCATCGAACACGAAGCGACGACGTCCAAAATCAGCGACGAACAGTTGTTTTACTGTTCCCAGCGGTGTTTGGGCGCGGAAGAAGCCGTGTCGCTGATCGTCAACGGGTTTTGCAAGGACGTGATGCAGAAACTGCCTATGGAATTCGCTATGGAAGCGACCCGACTGGTCGCCGTGACGCTTGAAGGAAGCGTCGGATAAGGAGAGATTATGACTGCTTGGCTTGAAATTAAGGATTTATGCGTTAACGTCGGCGACAAACCGATTTTGAACGGCGTTTCTTTGACCGTCGAACAGGGCGAAGTCCACGTCATCATGGGGCAGAACGGTTCGGGCAAAAGCACGTTGTCCAACGTTTTGTGCGGCAATCCGCATTACACGGTAACGCGCGGCTCCATTACGTTCAAAGGCAAAAATTTGCTTGAAATGAGCGTCGACGAGCGCGCCAGAGAAGGCATTTTCCTTGTGTTTCAATCGCCCGTCGCGATTGCCGGCGTGTCCGTCATGACGTTTATGAAATACGCGCTGAACGCCAAGCGCAAAGCGGCGGGACTGCCCGAACTGGACGCGGTGTCGTTCATGAAGCACGTCAAAGTGCGCGCCAAAGCGTTGGGCATTACGGACGAAATGCTCAAACGCCCCGTCAACACGGGCTTTTCGGGCGGCGAGTCCAAACGTATGGAAGTCTTCCAAATGGCTGTTTTGGAGCCCGATTTCATGATTTTGGACGAAATGGATTCGGGACTGGACGTCGATGCGGTGAAAATCGCGGCGGCGGGCGTGAACGTCATGCGCTCCCCCGAAAAAGCGGTAATGATCATCACGCACAATTCGCGCGTTTTGGAATTGATCAAACCCGACGCCGTGCACGTCATGGTGCAGGGGCGGCTGGTGCAGTCGGGCGGCGCGGAATTGGCGCAAATCATTGACAAATCGGGTTATGCGCAGTTCATGGCGGAAAAGGGCGCGTAAATGGAAAGTGAAAATTTATCCGCGCTGACGCTGAAAGAGGGGGAAAGCCGCGTTGTTTTTGAAACCGATCCCCAAACCGAAACGCGAATCGTTTTGGAAAAGGGCGCGCGTTTGGTGCATTACCGCCTGCAAAGCCGCGAGAACAACGTTCTGACCGCGTCGGTCGGACAGGACGCGTCCTACACGCTGATTACCGTCAAACTGGGCGGCGGCGACACGCGAATCGAGGCTTCTTTAAGCGGCAGGGGCGCGCGTTTGCAAAGCGATATGCTGTATGTTTTGAAAAACGACGACGTCGCGGGCATTGTGACGAACATTCGCCACGACGCAGACGAAACCGTGTCCGCGCAACTGATTAAAGGCGCCGTGTACGACCGCGCCAAAGCGTCTTTCGAGGGCGGCGTGCTGATTCCTTACGATAAAAAAGCGGTGGACGGGGCGCAGCAGCACCGCGCGCTGTTGTTGTCCGACGACGCCGAAGTCGGCGCCGTGCCGAAATTGGAAATTTATTCCGACGACGTGAAATGCGCGCACGGGTCGGCAATCGGCTCGCTGGACGACCGGCAACTGTATTACGCGATGACGCGCGGGATTCCCGAACAGCAGGCGCGCGCTTTGCTGACGCAGGGTTTTTTAAGCGAAATTCTGTACGAAATCGAAGACGAAAGCGTGCGCGGCGCGTTGAGCGAATCGCTGAACGCTTTTGCAGGGTTCAATCATGACGTATGATGTCGAAAAAATCCGCGCGGACTTTCCCGCCTTGCAGACGACGGCGCACAAAAAGCCGCTGGTTTTCTTGGATTCGGCGGCGTCCGCGCAAAAACCGAAGCAAGTGATTGACGCGATGGCGGCGTTTTATGAAACGTCGTACGCCAACGTGCACAGGGGCGTGTACGAATTGTCCGAAAAGGCGACCGACGCGTTCGAGGCGGCGCGGCGCAAAATCGCGGCTTTTATCGGCGCCGAATCGGAAAACGAAATCATTTTCACGCGCGGGGCGACGGAATCGCTGAACTTGGTCGCGCAAACGGTTGCCTGGTCGCGCTTGAAAGCGGGCGACGAAATCATTATATCGCAAGCAGAGCATCATTCAAACATCGTGCCGTGGCAGTTGTGGCGCGACCGTTTGGGCTTTAAAATCAAGGTCGCTCCCGTGCGCGACGACGGTTCGTTCGATTTCGACGCGTTCAAAGCGTTGTTGAACGACAAAACGAAACTCGTGTCCGTCATGCAGGTGTCGAACGTTCTCGGCACGGTCTTTCCGATTCGCGACATTGTGAAGGCGGCGCACGACGCGGGCGCTTTGGCGTGTGTCGACGGTTGTCAGGGCGTGACGCATTTTCCGGTGAACGTGCGGGATTCGGATTGCGATTTTTACGCGTTTTCCGGACACAAACTGTACGGACCGACGGGAATCGGCGTTCTGTACGGCAAAAAAAGCGTGCTGGAAACGCTTGAACCGTACCAGTGCGGCGGCGACATGATTAAAACCGTGTCGTTCGACAAAAGCGTGTGGGCGGATTTGCCCGCGAAATTCGAGGCGGGAACGCCCGCGATCGTCCAAGCCGTCGGATTGGGATGCGCGATAGATTACCTGAACGCGCTCGGCATGGAAAACGTGGCGGCGCACGAGGCGGTTCTGGCGAAAAAACTGACAGAAACGCTTCAAAACATTCGCGGCGTGCGGCTGATCGGCACGGCGAAAGACAAGGCGGGCGTCGCGTCGTTCGTCATCAACGGCGTGCATCCGCAAGACGCGTCCATGATTTTGGATCATACGGGAATCGCGGTGCGCACGGGGCATCATTGCGCCCAGCCCTTGCACGAACGCTTCGGTCTGACGGCGAGCATCCGCGCTTCCGTCGGACTGTACAACACGGCGCAAGAGATTGACGTTTTGGCGCAAGGCATTGAAAAAGCGAAAAAAATGTTCGGAGTGTGAAAAATGACGGACGAAATTCAAAAACACATTGATTTGACGACGCTTTCAAACGAGGAGTTGGCGAAACTGCTGCCGAAAGATTTTCCGGGAACGCTGGAAATCCCGATGTCCGCCGCGCCCGCCGGAAATCCGGAAAAGCGGGTGGAAGCCGCGACGGGCGCGCCCGCCGACTCCGTTAAAACCGCAGAAGTCTCCGACTCCGCCGAATCTTCCGAAAACACCGCCGCACAGCCGGCGGAGCAGCCGCAAACCGCCGCTTTTGCCGAAAAGGATTTGTCATGCCAATCCGCCGAGGAGGAGGAATTGGCGAATCTGTTCTGGAACGGGCAGGGCGACGTGCCGTACATCGAATTCGGGCAGGATTACGTCGCCGAGCGCGGCGAACCGCTTCCCGCCGGCGCGCCGATTGCTTCCGTCGACGCGATTATCGAGGCGGTCAAGACCGTCGAAGACCCCGAACTGATGCTGAACGTGTACGATTTGGGGCTGATTTACCGTTTGGATCGTATGCAGAACGGCGACGTCGAAATCGACATGACCGTGACCGCGCCCGCCTGTCCCGTCGCGGGCGTCATGCCCAATCAGGTGGCGGAAGCGGTGTCCAAAGTCGCGGGAACGGGCAAAGTCACCGTCAAACTGGTTTGGGAGCCCGCTTGGACAATCGACCGGTTGAGCGAAAACGCCAAATACATCTTGGATATGTTTTAAATGACCGATTTTTACCTGTTTCGCCACGGCGAAACCGATATGAACGCCCAAACGCGCTGGCAGGGGCGCGGCATTGATTCCGAATTGAACGCAAACGGCGAAAATCAGGCGCGCGCGCTGGCTGAAAATCTCAAAGGCGCGGGGCTTGAAATCATTTACGCCAGTCCGCTGAAACGCGCGCTGAAAACCGCGCAAATCGTCGGCGAATCGCTGAACGTCCCCGTTGTCGAGGAAAAAGGCTTCATGGAAGCGTCTTTGGGCGATGCGGAGGGGTTGAAACGTGCGGAAATAAAGGAAAAATTCCCGAAAGAATTTGCCGAGTGGCACAATTTGGACGATGCGTTCATGGACGCGCGCTTTCCGAACGGGCAATCCAAGCGCGAAATTCAAAAAAGCATGGTCGAAGCCCTGATTCGCACGGCGGAAAACTGTCCGTCGCGCAAGATCGGCATAGCCTCGCACAGCGCGGTTTTGCGCTATTTCATGCTGTATTTGGGCTTGCGTATGCCGGCGATCGAACACGGCACGCCGATTGTCGTGCATTACGAAAACGGCGTTTTTTCCTACGACGAAAACAATCCGCTTTATGTGCGCGAAATCGAACCGTTCGAGTTGAACGGCGCGGTTTCCTTGGTCAAAGACGTTTTCATGCGGTTTGAAGCGCCAACGTACAGCGCGCGCGGCGTGCGGACTTTCTTGGAATTCATCGCGCCGCAAAATCTGACGAATCCGCAAAACGACATTGCGCTCTACGGCTGTTTTCGGGGTGCGGAACTGATCGGAGTCGCCGGAACGCGCGGCGCAAACCATTTGTGCCTGCTGTTCGTGAAAGAAAACAGGCAGGGGAAAGGCGCGGGCAAAATGCTTCTGCGCGCCGCCGCCTACCGCGCGAAAAACTGGCTCGGCAAGGACTGCCTGACCGTCAACAGCGCCGAATCCGCCGTTTCGTTTTATGAAAAGCGGGGCTTTAAGGCGACGAACGGCGTTTGCGAACGCGACGGCATCCGGTTTGTGCCGATGCGTCTTGATTTATAATGAAAAAGCACCGCGCGAACGGTGCTTTTCTCTTTTAAGGGACGGCGAACGGCGACACATAGACCGCCGGATCCGAATTGTCCGCCGCGCCGTCGTTTTCAAACGGTTGGACGGCGTTTTCATTCGCGCCGCTGTTTTCAAGCGGGGGGACGGCGTTTTCCGGTGCGGGCGAATCGGGCGTTTGAGCCGGTTCGACGGTGACGGGTTCGTACACTTCCTCCTGCACGACGACGGTGTCCGCGACCGCCGGATCGGGCGGCACAAGTTCCTGCATCGGCGGCGGTTCGTGCGTGCATCCCGCAAGAGCGGCGGCGACAGCGAGCGTTGCAATCGTTTTTTTCATGCGCCGCGCCTTATTTCATCAAATGCCGGTTCGGATTTTTCGTGCGCTTTGCGGGCGTTCCGTCCGTTTCCGGCGCGGGCAGGGTGACGATGTCGATTTCCTCCTCCTCGACATACCAGTCCGAATCGTCGCCGTTCATGGACGCGTTCGCCTTTTTGTCCTGCGTTGAAGCCGGACGCAAGGCGTTGACCTGCGCCTTGTGCGCGCGCTTCAATTCCGTTTTTTCTTTCAGGTGCTTCAATTTCAAATCGCGCGTTTCGCCCGCCTGTTTGACAAGCAGTTTTTTCATGGAGGGACTTAAATCGTCGTTTTTGCGGATTTTTTTGACGTGCTTTTCAAAATCCTGCACGATTTCCTCGCTTTTCTTTTCAAATTTCTGCATACAGCCCTCTTTGGCGACGGCGGGAGTCGCCGTCAAAAAAGCCAGAGCCAGAAATCCTGTCATTACCTTGTTCATTGCTTTTCTCCTGTCGTTTTCAATGCTTCAAGCGTCGCTTGCGGTCCGCGAAAAGTCAATGCGCCCGATATGTCATAAACATTCCGGCGATACGGAATTTTCTGTTGACACGGCGCGCGGATTGTTTTTAAATTGTCCGTATGAAACAGGTATATGTCTTATCATTGTCAAACAACAACTGGTGGCGGTTCCGTTAAGGGAACCTGCCGACATAACCGCTTTTGCCGCAGAGTTCCCGTTCGGGACTTGCGGTTTTTTTTTCATTCTTTTACAAACGCCCGCTTTTCCCGAAACGTCGGAACAAGCGGCTTATTTTTTAGCAAAGGATGAAAAAAATGAATGCGCTTTCCAATGAAAACAAAACAAAAAAAGGCTACTTCGGCGCGTTCGGCGGCGCGTTCGTCGACAATCGCCTCAAACCCGTGCTTGACGAAATCGAAGAAACGTTCAACGCCGTCAAAAACGACGATTCTTTCAAACGCGAACTCGCCTGTTATTTAAAAGAATACGTCGGACGCGAAACGCCGCTGTACTACGCCCGCAAATTGTCCGAAAAACTGGGCGGCGCGAAAATCTACCTGAAACGCGAAGATTTGTGTCACACGGGCGCGCACAAAATCAACAACACGATGGGGCAAATTCTGATTGCGCGGAAATTGGGCAAAAAGCGCGTCATCGCCGAAACGGGTGCGGGTCAGCACGGCGTGGCGACCGCGACCGTGTGCGCGCTGTTCGGACTGCCCTGCACAATCTATATGGGCAAAGAGGACACGATTCGCCAGTCTTTGAACGTGTTTCGCATGAAACTGCTCGGCGCGACCGTCGTTCCCGTCGAAAAGGGGCAGGGTACGCTTTCCGACGCCGTCGACGCCGCTTTGGGCGATTTGATGAGCAATTACAAGGAAACGTTTTATCTGATCGGTTCCGCCGTCGGTCCTCATCCGTATCCCGAAATGGTCAAGTATTTCCAGTCCGTGATCGGCACGGAGGCGCGCCGGCAGATTCTGGAACACGAAGACCGTCTGCCCGACTGCGCGATCGCGTGCGTCGGCGGCGGCAGCAACGCGATCGGGCTGTTTTCCGGCTTTATGAGCGATGAAAGCGTCAAACTGGTCGGCGTGGAAGCGGCGGGACGGGGCTTGAACACGCCCGAACATTGCGCCACGCTTGAAAAAGGACGCCCCGGCGTGCTTCACGGCGCGTACAGTTACCTTTTGCAGAAAGACGACGGTTCGGCAATGGAAACGTACAGCGTTTCCGCGGGATTGGACTACCCCGGCGTCGGACCCGAACACAGTATGCTGAAAGATTCAAAACGCGCGCAATACGTTTCCGCGACGGACGACGAGGCTTTGAACGCGTGTCTGGAACTTTCGCGCACGGAGGGGATTATTCCCGCGCTGGAATCGTCGCACGCGCTGGCTTACGCGTTAAAGTTGGCGCCGGCGTGCCGCAAAGACGAAATCATCATCGTGAATCTGTCCGGACGCGGCGACAAGGATACGGGAATTTTGATGGACAGGTTGAATCTGTGAGGATTCGTGAAACGCGACTCGTTAAGCGTTGAAAAAATTACGAAAAACCTCAAAAAACCGTTTATTTTCCTTGACTCGACGGCGGTTTTTTGCGACTATGCCTTACCCGAAGTGTCCGAAAGGGGTGTGTATGCAACCCTTCCGGATGCGTCAGGTGATTGAAAAAATGGCGGGTTTCCGCTGTTTTAAAGGTTTTAACTTTTTTCGGTTCCCTTTCAAAAAGGAATCGAGATAAGTCTGTTTAATGGTTTAGGCGTTTCCGCAAGGAAACAAGAAATAGAGGGAATTTTAATGCCGACAATAAACCAATTAATTCACGCTCCGCGCAAGCCGCGCGTGAAACGCAACAAGGCTCCGGCTTTGCAGGCTTGTCCGCAGAAACGCGGCGTTTGCACCCGCGTTTACACGACGACCCCGAAAAAGCCGAACTCCGCTTTGCGTAAAGTGGCGCGCGTCCGTTTGACGAATGCCGCCGAAGTTTTGAGCTACATTCCGGGCGAAGGTCACAATTTGCAGGAACACTCCGTCGTCATGATTCGCGGCGGCCGTGTAAAAGACTTGCCGGGCGTGCGTTATCACATCATCCGCGGTACGTTGGATACACAGGGTGTTTCCGCCCGTCGTCAGAGCCGTTCTCTGTACGGTGCGAAACGTCCTAAATAAGAGAAGGGAAAGTAAGAAATGTCTCGTCGTCACGCTGCTGAAAAACGCGAAATCGTTCCTGACGCAAAATACGGTGATGTCGTTGTCGCCAAATTCATGAACTGCATCATGTATGACGGCGCCAAAGCGACTGCCGAAAAAATCGTTTACGGTGCGTTGGATCGCGTTAGCGCAAAAACAAAACAAGAGCCGTTGAAGGCTTTTAACGATGCTCTGGACAATGTCAAACCGACCGTTGAAGTTCGCTCCCGTCGCGTCGGGGGTGCAACCTATCAGGTGCCGGTTGAAGTCCGTCCCGAACGCCGTCAGGCTTTGGCGATCCGCTGGATCATCGCCGCCGCGCGCAACCGTTCGGAAGAAACAATGGAAGAACGCTTGGCCGGTGAATTCATGGACGCCTTGAACAACAGGGGTTCCGCGGTCAAGAAACGTGAAGATACGCATCGTATGGCGGAAGCGAACAAAGCGTTTTCGCACTATCGTTGGTAAGATTTTAAAGAAGGTTTTAAATAAATGGCTCGCACAACACCCATTTCCAAATATCGTAATATCGGTATTATGGCTCACATTGATGCCGGTAAGACGACAACTACGGAACGTGTTCTGTACTACACCGGAAAAACCCACAAGATCGGCGAAGTCCACGACGGCGCCGCCACTATGGACTTCATGGTGCAGGAACAGGAACGCGGCATTACGATCACTTCCGCCGCTACGACGGCTTATTGGAAAGGGCATCGCCTGAACATCATCGACACGCCGGGCCACGTCGACTTCACGGTCGAAGTGGAACGTTCCCTGCGCGTTTTGGATGGTGCCGTCGCCGTTTTTGACGGCGTCGCCGGCGTTGAACCCCAATCCGAAACCGTGTGGCGTCAGGCGGATAAATATCGCGTCCCCCGCATTTGCTTTGTCAACAAGATGGACCGCATCGGCGCCAACTTCCTGCGCGCCGTCGATATGATCAAAGACCGCTTGGGTGCCACGCCCGTCGTCATGACGCTGCCGATCGGCGCCGAAGCCGATTTCGTCGGTGTCGTCGATATTTTGAACAAACACGCTGTTGTGTGGAAAAGCGAAACGCTGGGTGCGGAATTTGAAATCACCGACATCCCCGCCGACATGAAGGAACAAGCCGAAGACCTGTACAACAAACTGGTCGAAACGGTCGTTGAAGAAGACGATCAGGCGATGGAAGACTTCTTTGAAGGCAAAGAAATTTCGCTGGAAACCTTGAAAAAATGCTTGCGCAAAGGCACGATCAAAATGGACTTCGTCCCCGTGCTGTGCGGTTCCGCATTTAAAAACAAGGGCGTTCAGACGCTGTTGGACGCCGTTGTCGACTACCTGCCGTCCCCGATCGACATTCCGCCCGTAAAAGGCATCGATCCGAAAACGGACGGCGAAATTGAACGTAAAGCGGACGATAACGAGCCGTTGTCCGTCTTGGCGTTTAAGATTATGAACGACCCGTTCGTCGGTTCGTTGACGTTTGCCCGTATTTATTCGGGCGTCTTGACCAGCGGTTCTTACATTTTGAACTCTGTGAAAGACAAAAAGGAACGTATCGGTCGTATGCTTCTGATGCACGCGAACCACCGCGAAGAAATCAAGGAAGCCTATGCGGGCGATATCGTCGCTTTGGTCGGCATGAAAGAAACGACCACGGGCGACACCTTGTGCATGCCTGAAAGCCCGATCATTCTGGAAAGAATGGAATTCCCCGATCCCGTTATCGAGGTCGCCGTCGAACCGAAAACGAAAGTCGACGTCGAAAAAATGGGCTTGGCGCTCAACCGTCTGGCGATGGAAGATCCGTCCTTCCGCGTGTCCTCCGACACCGAAAGCGGTCAGACCATCATCAAAGGCATGGGCGAATTGCACTTGGAAATCATCGTCGACCGCTTGAAACGCGAATTCAAGGTTGACGCAAACGTCGGCGCGCCGCAGGTTGCTTATCGCGAAACGATTTCTCAGGTTTACGAGGAAGACTATCTGCATAAGAAACAGTCCGGCGGTTCGGGTCAGTTCGCGCGCGTCAAAATCCGCTTTGAACCTTTGGAACCCGGTTCGGGCTTTGTGTTCGAGAACACCGTCATCGGCGGCAATGTTCCCAAAGAATACATCCCCGCGGTTGAAAAAGGCATTCGCGCGGCTATGGAAACGGGCGTCATCGCCGGCTTCCCCTGCACCGACTTCAAAGCGAACCTGTTTGACGGCGCGTATCATGATGTCGACTCCTCGACGATGGCTTTTGAAATCGCTGCCCGCGCGGCTTTCCGCGAAGGCATTGCGAAAGCGAAGCCCAAGTTGCTGGAACCCATCATGAAAGTCGAAGTTGTCACTCCCGAAGACTACATGGGCGACATCATCGGCGATTTGAACTCCCGCCGCGGCCAAGTGTCCGGTATGGACCAGCGCGGGAACGCTCGTGTGATTGACGCAACGGTTCCTCTGGCGAGTATGTTCGGTTATGTGAACACACTGCGTTCCATGAGCCAAGGTCGCGCTCAATATTCGATGGTCTTCTCGCACTATGCGGAAGTCCCCTCGAACGTGGCGGATGAAATCAAGGCTAAAGTGGCCGGTTAATAAAGAATTTTTGGAGTTTTAAAATGGCGAAAGAGAAATTTAACAGAAGCAAGCCGCATTGCAACATCGGGACGATCGGTCACGTTGACCACGGTAAAACGACGTTGACGGCGGCGATCACGAAAGTGCTGGCGAGCAAGGGCGGAGCGCAGTTTGTCGATTACGCGAACATCGACAAGGCTCCGGAAGAACGCGCTCGCGGTATTACGATTAACACGTCGCACGTTGAATACGAAACGGACAAGCGCCACTACGCGCACGTCGACTGCCCGGGCCACGCGGACTATGTCAAGAACATGATCACGGGCGCGGCGCAGATGGACGGAGCGATCTTGGTTGTTTCCGCCGCCGACGGTCCCATGCCGCAGACCCGCGAACACATTCTGTTGGCGCGTCAGGTTGGCGTTCCCGCGCTGGTCGTTTACATGAACAAATGCGATCAGGTCGACGATCCGGAATTGCTGGAACTGGTCGAAATGGAAGTCCGCGAACTGTTGAGCTCGTACAACTTCCCCGGCGACGAAATCCCCGTGATTAAAGGCTCGGCGCTGGTTGCTCTGGAAGACGGCGACAAGGAAATGGGTGAAAACTCGATCCTGAAATTGATGGAAGCGGTCGACAACTACATTCCGCAGCCGGATCGCCCGAAGGACAAACCGTTCCTGATGCCGATCGAAGACGTGTTCTCGATTTCGGGACGCGGCACGGTTGTGACGGGTCGTGTCGAACGCGGCGTGATCAAGGTTGGCGACGAAATCGAAATCGTCGGCTTGAAACCGACGTCGAAAACGACGTGCACGGGCATCGAAATGTTCCGCAAATTGCTGGATCAGGGCGAAGCGGGCGACAACATCGGCGTGTTGCTGCGCGGCACGAAACGCGAAGAAGTCGAACGTGGTCAGGTTCTGGCTGCGCCGAAGACGATTACGCCGCACACGAAGTTCGAATCGGAATGCTACATTCTGACGAAAGAGGAAGGCGGTCGTCATACGCCGTTCTTCTCGAACTATCGTCCGCAGTTCTACTTCCGCACGACCGACGTGACGGGTACGATCGAACTGCCGGAAGGCGTTGAAATGGTGATGCCTGGCGACAACGTGAAGATCAAAGTGTCTCTGATTGTTCCCATCGCCATGGACGAAGGCTTGCGCTTCGCCATTCGCGAAGGCGGTCACACCGTCGGCGCCGGCGTCGTTGCCAAAATCTTTGAGTAAAATAAGGACTAAATAAAATGGAAGGTCAGAATATCAGAATTCGCCTGAAAGCCTTTGACAAGCGCTTGCTTGATCAATCCGCCGGCGAAATCGTGAATACGGCGAAAAGAACGGGCGCGCAGGTGTGCGGTCCCATTCCTCTGCCGACGCGTATCGAAAAATTTACGGTAAACCGTTCTCCGCACGTTGACAAAAAGTCCAGAGAACAGTATGAAATTCGTACGTGCAAACGTGTGATTGACATTATCGATCCGACTCCGCAAACGGTTGATGCTTTGATGAAGCTGGACTTGGCTGCCGGTGTCGATGTCGAAATCAAGCTTTAAAGGATAAGAGCAATGCGTTCAGGTCTTATAGCTGAAAAAATGGGCATGACTCGCATCTTTCAGGACGACGGGACTCACGTTCCCGTCACGGTCCTGAAAGTCGAGGACTGCGAAGTCGTCTCTGTTCGTACTCAGGACAAAGACGGATATACGGCGTTGCAGTTGGGCATGGGCAAAGCGAAAGCCAACCGCGTTTCCAAAGCGGTTAAAGGTCATTTCGCCAAAGCGGGTGCCGAATTGAAGCGCAAATTGGTTGAATTTCGGGTTTCCGAAGACTGTGTCTTGAAACCCGGTGACGAACTGTCCGCCGCGCATTTCGTGGTCGGTCAATTCGTCGACATCGTCGGCACGTCTATCGGTAAAGGATACGCCGGCGGTATGAAACGCCACAATTTTGCCGGTCTTGAAGCTACGCACGGGGTTTCCATTTCCCACCGTTCGTTAGGGTCTACGGGTAACCGTCAGGATCCGGGTCGCGTCTTCAAGAACAAAAAGATGGCGGGTCATTTGGGTGCCGAACGCGTCACCGTTCAGAATTTGAAGGTTGTCGCTACGGATGCGGATCGCGGTTTGATTATGGTCAAAGGCGCCGTTCCGGGTTTTGAAGGCGCTTACGTTTTGATTAAAGACGCCGTGAAAAAGGCTCTGCCGAAAGACGCTCCCATTCCTGCGGGTTTGAAAGCGAAAGCGCAGGCCGCCGCGTCTGATGAAGTGAAGGAATAACGGCGATGAAACAGAATATCGTTAATTTGGACAACCAAAACGTCGGTTCGATCGAATTGGCGGACAACGTTTTCGGCGCCGAAGTCCGTGAAGACATTTTAAGCCGCGTTGTCAACTGGCAGTTGGCGAATCGCCGTGCGGGAACGCACAAAACGAAGACGATCGCCGAAGTCAGCGGCACGACGAAGAAACCCTACAAGCAGAAAGGCACGGGCAACGCCCGTCAGGGTTCCTTGCGCGCCACGCAGTTCAGAGGCGGCGGCATTGTTTTCGGACCCGTCGTGCGTTCTCACGCGCAGGATCTGCCGAAGAAAATTCGCCAGATGGGCATGCGCTGCGCTTTGTCCGCAAAGGCGAAAAACGGCAAACTGGTCATTGTCGATTCTTTGACGATGTCCGAAGCCAAAACAAAAGATCTCTTGGCTAAAATGAATAAATTGGGTCTTGAATCCGTTTTGTTCATCGGCGGGGAAACGATTGACGCTAACTTCAAGTTGTCGGCGAACAACATTGTTAACGTTGATGTCCTGCCCCAGCAGGGAGCGAACGTTTATGACATTCTGCGTCGTGACACTTTGGTTCTGACCAAAGACGCCGCGGAAAATCTGGAGGCCAGACTGAAATGAGCAAATCCGAAGTGAAAGTAACGGAAAAAATGTACGACACGTTGATTCGTCCCGTCATCACCGAAAAGGCGATGAAGGGCTCCGAAAACGGTCAGGTCGTTTTCACCATTCCGTTGCAGGCGACAAAAAAGGACGTCAAAGACGCCGTTGAAGCGTTGTACGGCGTTAAAGTGAAATCTGTGAACACTATCCGCGTGTCCGGAAAGACGAAACGCTTTCGTGGAATTCAAGGCGTGCGCAGCGATTACAAAAAAGCAATCGTTACGTTGGCGGACGGTCAAAACATTGACATTACGACAGGGATTTAAGCCATGGGGTTGAAATCATTTAAGGCGGTAACGCCCGGCCGCAGACATCTTGTTTTGGTTGAACGCGGCGATTTGTACAAAGGCGCTCCGGTCAAATCTTTGACCGAAGGCTTGAATAAAACAGGCGGTCGCAACAACGACGGTCACATCACAAGCCGCCGTATGGGCGGCGGTCACAAGCGTCGTTATCGCATCATCGATTTCAGACGCAACAAATTCGACGTCACCGCGACGGTCGAACGTTTGGAATACGATCCGAACCGCACGGCTTTCATCGCTCTGGTGAAATACGAAGACGGCGAACAGGCGTACATTCTGGCGCCGCAGCGCTTGCAGGTCGGCGACGTCGTCGTTTCCGGCGCGAAAGTCGATATCAAACCGGGCAACGCGATGCAGTTGAAAAATATGCCCGTCGGTACGGTTGTGCACAACATCGAACTCAACCCCGGTCACGGCGGTCAGATCGCGCGTTCCGCGGGTTGCTACGCCCAGTTGATCGGCAAGGACGCGGGCTATGCCCAGTTGCGTTTGAGTTCCGGTGAATTGCGCTTGGTTCGCGGCGAATGCATGGCTTCCGTCGGTGCGGTTTCCAACGCCGACAAACAGAACGAAAATCTGGGCAAGGCCGGTCGCAATCGCTGGTTGGGCGTTCGTCCGTCCGTCCGCGGTGTCGCGATGAACCCTGTCGATCACCCGTTGGGCGGTGGCGAAGGACGCAGCTCCGGCGGTCGTCATCCTGTTTCTCCGTGGGGCAAGCCGACAAAAGGTAAAAAGACTCGCACAAATAAGAAAACTAGTGTATTTATTATGCGTACGCGTCATGCGGCTAAGAAAAAAGCTTAAGTAAGGAGTAAAAAATTATGACACGTTCCGTATGGAAAGGACCTTTTGTCGACGGTTACCTTCTTACGAAGGCTGAAAAGGTCAAAGCATCTGGTCGTAACGAAGTGATCAAAACGTGGTCGCGCCGCTCTACGATTCTGCCGGATTTTGTGGGCTTGACTTTTGGCGTTTATAACGGTAAAAAGTTCATTCCCGTTCTGGTAACCGAAAACATGATTGGTCACAAAATGGGTGAATTCGCTCCGACGCGCACGTTCAACGGGCACGCCGGCGACAACAAGGCCAAGAGAGGCTAAAAATGGTAGCGAAAAAAGAAGTTAAACAAGCAAAAGCCTGCGCGACGGCCATTCGCGCCAGCACCCGCAAACTGAATTTGGTTGCGGCGTCGATTCGCGGTTTGAAAGTGGAAAACGCTCTGGTTCAGTTGAGTTTTTCGCCTCGCCGCGTCGCAGGGGAAGTCAAAAAAGTATTGCAGTCGGCGATTGCGAATGCCGAAAACAATCACAACATGGACGTCGACCGTCTGGTCGTTGCCGAATCCTATGTCGGCAAAGCGATGGTCATGAAGCGCTTCCGCGCTCGTGCAAGAGGTCGCGCGGGCCGTGTTGAAAAGATGTTTTCCAATCTGACAGTCGTTGTCCGTGAACACGAGGAGAAACGTTAATGGGGCAGAAAGTTAACCCGATAGGTTTGCGTCTGGGAATCAATCGTACATGGGATTCCCGCTGGTTCGCCGATGGCGATTATGCCAAACAGTTGCATGAAGATTTCCGCATCCGCGATTTCTTGAAAAAACGTTTGGCGCAGGCGGGCATCAGCCGCGTCGTCGTCGAACGTCCCGCCAAAAAAGCGCGTATTTCGATCTATTCCGCCCGTCCGGGTGTGATTATCGGCAAAAAGGGTCAGGATATCGACGCGCTGAAAACCGAATTGCAGAAAATGACGGGAAGCGAAGTGCATTTGAACATCGTTGAAGTGCGCAAACCTGAAATCGACGCTCTGCTGGTTGCCGAAAGCATCGCGCAGCAGTTGGAACGCCGCGTTTCTTTCCGTCGTGCAATGAAACGTTCCGTCCAGTCCGCCATGCGTCAGGGCGCGGAAGGCATCCGCATCAATTGCAGCGGTCGTCTGGGCGGCGCGGAAATCGCCCGCGTCGAATGGTACCGCGAAGGCCGCGTGCCTTTGCACACCCTGCGCGCCGATGTCGATTACGGTGTTGCGACGGCTCACACGACGTACGGTGCTTGCGGCATCAAAGTCTGGATTTTCAAAGGTGAAATTCTGGCTCATGATCCGATGGCGCAAGATAAACGTTTGTCCGAACAGCGTTAAGAAAGGGGCATGAAGAATGTTAAGTCCTAAAAGAACAAAATTCCGCAAACAGTTCAAAGGCCGTATTCACGGCGTTGCGAAAGGCGGAACCACATTGGCTTTCGGTACGTTCGGTCTGAAAGCGATGGAACCTGAACGCGTTACGGCGCGTCAGATTGAAGCGGCTCGCCGCGCGATCGTGCGTCACATGAAGCGTCAGGGACGTTTCTGGTTGCGTATGTTCCCCGACGTTCCCGTTTCCAAGAAACCCCCCGAAGTCCGTCAGGGTAAAGGTAAGGGGAATCCGGAATTCTGGGTGTGCCGTATCAAACCGGGTCGCATTATGTTTGAAGTAGACGGCGTTTCGGAAAAAACGGCGCGCGAAGCCTTTGAACTGGCTTCTGCCAAATTGCCGATCAAAACGCGTTTTATCGCCCGTTCGGCGGCAGAGGAGGTCTAAATGGCAAAAATTAAAGATTTGCGCGCAAAGTCTGTTGACGAGTTGAACGAACAACTCTTGACTTTGAAGAAAGAAAGTTTTAACTTGCGTTTTCAGCAGGCCAGCGGTGAATTGACGAATACGAACCGTAGACGTCAAATCCGTCGCGAAACGGCTCAGATAAAAACCATTTTGTCTGAACGCGAAAAAACGGTATCTAAGGAGTAATTGAAAGATGCCTAAACGTATTTTACAGGGTGTCGTCGTCAGCGATGCAATGGACAAGACTGTCGTCGTGAAAGTTGAACGCCGCGTCATGCACCCGATTTACAAAAAATTCATTCGGCGCAGCAAAAAGTATCATGCGCACGATGAAGCCAATCGTTGCAAGGTTGGCGATATCGTTCGCATCTGCGAATGCCGTCCGGTTTCCAAGACTGTTTCTTGGGAAGTGCTGGCGGACGCCGAATAAACGGGTAAAGTAAAGGATAGAACCCATGATTCAAATGCAAAGCAACCTGGATGTCGCTGATAACTCGGGCGCGCGCAAAGTGCAGTGCGTAAAGGTATTAGGTGGATCCAAACGTAAGACGGCATCTGTCGGCGACGTTATTGTTGTTTCTATTAAAGAAGCGATACCGCGCGGACGTGTCAAAAAAGGTGATGTGGCTCGCGCCGTAATCGTTCGTACCAAAAAAGAAATCCGTCGTGCAGACGGTAGCGCAATCAGATTTGATTCCAACGCCGCCGTTCTGATCAACAAAGACGGCGAACCTATCGGTACGCGCATTTTCGGGCCGGTAACCAGAGAATTGCGTGCGAAGAAATACATGAAGATCATTTCTCTCGCGCCGGAGGTAATTTAAAAAATGGCTAATAAAATCAAAAAGAATGACACGGTCGTCGTGACGACCGGTCGCGACAAAGGCAAACAGGGCGTCGTTTTGCGCGCTATGCCGAAAACGAACAAAGTCGTCGTTCAGGGCGTCAATATGGTGAAACGCCATACCAAACCGACCCAGACGAACCCCGGCGGCATCATTTCCAAGGAAGCGCCGATTGACGTTTCCAACGTCGCCATTATCGATTCCGCGTCGGGCAAACCGACCCGCGTGGGTTTCAAAGTTGTCGACGGACGCAAAGTTCGCTATGCGAAGCGTTCGGGCGAAGTCATTGAAGACAAGAAGTAAGGGGGATTGAACGATGGCTAATAAGGCTAGATTGTACGAGCATTACCAGAATGTCGTCCGCCCTGCTTTGAAAAAAGAGTTCGGCTATAAAAACGAATTGGAAATTCCTCGTTTGGAAAAAATCGTTTTGAACATGGGCGTCGGTCGCGATGCCGTCAACGACCGCAAGGCTGTTGACAACGCGCTGAAAGACATGACGGCGATCGCCGGTCAGAAGCCCGTTATCACTTATGCGAAAAAATCCATCGCGTCCTTCAAATTGCGCGAAGGTATGCCGATCGGTTGCAAAGTGACGCTTCGTCGTGAACGTATGTACGAATTTCTGGATCGTCTGGTGACGACGGCTCTGCCGCGCGTCCGCGACTTCCGCGGAATTTCGAACAAAAGTTTCGACGGTAAAGGCAACTATGCCATGGGTTTGAAAGAACAGATCATTTTCTTGGAAATCGACTATGATTCTGTTGATAAAATTCGTGGTTTGGATATAGTATTCTGCACGTCTGCAAAAACGGACAAAGAAGCGAAAGCCCTGCTGTCCGGTTTCAGAATGCCGTTTGCTAAATAATTTTAAGGAGCGTAGTAAAAATATGGCTAAAACAAGTGCTGTCGAACGCAATAAGAAACGTGAACGCATGGCGCAGAAGTATCGCGCCCGCCGCGCCGCTCTTAAAGCGAAGATTTATGATCGTTCCTTGTCCGTGGAAGAACGTTTTCAGGAAGTGCTGAAACTGGCGCAGATGCCCCGTAACGGTGCGAGAATTCGTATTCATTCCCGTTGTGAGTTGACAGGTCGTGCTCGCGGTAACTACCGCAAGTTCAAACTGTCGCGTGTTGTGTTGCGGGATTTGGCCTCCGCAGGTCAGATTCCCGGCATGGTCAAGTCCAGTTGGTAATAAAGGAGAGATACTGCCATGTCATTTTCCGATCCGTTGGGAGATATGTTGACCCGCATTCGTAACGGTCAGCAGGCTCGCAAGAGCGACATTACGGTGCCGGCTTCCAAGTTGCGCGAAAGCGTGTTGGAAGTTCTGAAACGCGAAGGTTTCATTCGCGGTTACGAACGCAAAAACGTCCGTAAAGGCATCGACGAAATCAAAGTTGAACTGAAATACTACGAAGGCCGTCCCGTGATCAGCGAGATTTCTCGCGTGTCGAAGCCGGGTCGCCGCGTGTACTCGGGCGTTAAGGAATTGCAGAAATTCTACAACGGCTTGGGTATTTCCGTTTTGTCGACGCCGCAGGGCGTCATGTCCGATCACGAAGCGCGCCAAGCCAATGTCGGCGGCGAAGTTTTGTGCAAAGTGTTCTAAGGGGGAAGCGATGTCAAGAGTTGGTAAATATCCTGTCATTGTCCCCGAAGGCGTTACGGTGACGATTAAAGGCGACACCATTTCCGCCAAAGGCAAAATGGGCGAATTGTCCTATAAAGCCGGCGAATATGTCGCTTTGAAATTGGAAGACAACAAAATTTGGGTTTCGCCCGTCGAGCATGAAGAAGGTATCAACCGCAGCATGTGGGGAACGGCGCGCGCCCGTATCAACAACATTGTCAAAGGCGTCAGCGAAGGTTTCTCCAAGAAACTGGAAATCGTCGGCGTCGGCTACAAGGCGCAGGTGCAGGGCAAAGTCCTGAAATTGAACCTTGGTTTCAGCCACGACATCGACTATGAAATCCCCGAAGGCATCAAAGTCGTCTGCGCTACGCCGACGAACGTTGAAATCTCCGGCATTTCGAAAGAAAAAGTCGGTCAGATGGCTTCTGAAATCCGTGCGTATCGTCCGCCCGAACCCTACAAGGGCAAAGGCATCAAGTACGAAGGCGAATTCATCTTGCGCAAAGAAGGCAAGAAGAAGTAAGTGGGAGTAATGAAAAATGAATAAAGCTGATTTTACATTCATGCGCCGTCAGGCGCGCACCCGCTACGCCCTTCGCTGCAAAGCGGGAGATCGCGCCCGTTTGTCCGTGTTCCGTTCGGGACAGCATATCTATGCTCAGGTTATTGACGACAAACAGGGAAAAACGCTGGCTGCCGCGTCTTCTTTGGACAAGGATTTGAAATCCGTCTTGAAGAAGGGTTCCGATATCGCGGCGGCGAGCGCCGTCGGCAAATTGGTGGCTGAACGCGCGTTGAAAGCCGGTGTCACAACCGTTGTTTTCGATCGCGGCGCGTATGTCTACCATGGCAGAGTTAAGGCTTTGGCGGAAGCGGCTCGTGAAGCCGGTCTGTCGTTCTAAGGAATAAAGATATGGCACGTACAAATAATGAAGAACGTCGCCCCAGAGGGGGCAAAGAACGCGAAAACGAACGCGAACGCAACGATCAGCGCGCTGACCGCGCCGATCACGAAGCCGATGAAATCATCGACAAACTGGTTCACGTCAATCGCGTTGCCAAGACGGTCAAAGGCGGTCGCCGTATGGCTTTCGCGGCGTTAGTCGTCGTCGGTGATCAGCGCGGTCGCGTCGGTTACGGCACGGGCAAAGCGCGCGAAGTTCCCGAAGCGATTCGCAAAGCGACCGACAAGGCGAAAAAAGACATGATCCGCATTCCCTTGCGCGAAGGTCGCACGTTGCATCATGACGCGGTCGGCAGATTCGGCGCCGGCAAAGTCGTGTTGCGCACGGCTCCCGCCGGTACGGGAATCATTGCCGGCGGTCCTATGCGCGCCGTTTTTGAAACGATGGGCATTCAGGACGTCGTTGCGAAATCTCTCGGTTCGCAGAATCCGCACAACATGATCAAAGCGACTTTCGACGCGTTGAAAGCGGTCAGCTCGCCTCGCGCGGTTGCTGCCAAACGCGGCAAAAAAGTCGGTGACATCGTCGGTCGTCGCGACGGCGCAAACGCCGAAGCCGCCGTTAAGGAGTAATGAACGATGACAAAAGCGGAAAAAAAGCTGATTGTTGAACAAACGGGAAGCATCATCGGTGCGACGAAACAGCAAAGAGCGACGATGGTCGGTCTGGGGCTGAAAAAAATGCACGCGAAAAAAGAATTGCTGGATACGCCGGCGGTTCGCGGCATGATTGAAAAAGTCGCCCACTTGGTGACGGTCTCCGAAGACAAGTAAGGGGAAAGCCCTTGCGCGAAACAAGGGCTTTCAAAAGTTTTTTAAGCGATGCGGCGACGCATCTTTTTAAAGCGAGACAGAAAAATGAAGTTAAATGAAATTCGTGACAACGAAGGCGCCAGAAAGAGCCGTATGCGCATTTGCCGCGGTATCGGCAGCGGCAAGGGTAAAACCGGCGGCCGCGGCGGTAAAGGTCAGACGGCGCGTACCGGTGTTGCCATCAACGGTTTTGAAGGCGGTCAAATGCCTTTGTACCGTCGTATGCCGAAACGCGGTTTTAACAACATTTTCGCCGACAAATTTGCGGAAGTGAACTTGGGTCGTTTGCAAGCGGCCATTGACAAGGGCATTTTGGACGCGGCGGCGGAAATCAACGCCGATGTTTTGGTCGAAAAAGGTGTTATCAAACACAGCTACGACGGACTTCGCCTGCTGGCGAAAGGCGAATTGACGGCGAAGATCACCATTAAGGTTGCCGGTGCTTCGGAAGCGGCGAAAGCGGCTGTCGAAAAAGTCGGCGGTCAGGTTATCGTCGGTTGATTCAAATGTAATGTATGCCGCAAAAGAGGAGTATCTTCTCTTTTGCGGTTCTTGTGTGACATAATTTTTAAAGAAAAGAGCGACAAAAATGGCGTCAGTTGACAAAATGGCTGCGGGTTTGAATTGGGAATCGTTTTCAAAAGCGTCCGATTTGAAAAAACGTTTGGTGTTCACTTTGGGAGCACTGATCGTGTACCGAATCGGGACGTTCATCCCTTTGCCCGGCATCAATTCGGCGATTCTGACGGAAATTTTTGAACGCAACGCCAGCGGTATTCTGGGAATGTTCAATATGTTCACCGGCGGCGCGCTGTCGCGTATGACGCTTTTTGCTTTAAACATTATGCCGTACATTTCGGCGTCGATTATCATTCAGCTGGGCGCGTCCGTCGTTCCGTCGCTGATGGCGCTGAAAAAAGAGGGCGAATCGGGTCATCGCAAGATGAACGAGTACACGCGCTACCTGACGGTTCTGATTACGATCATTCAGGGCTACGGTCTGGCGCTGACATTGGAAGCCGCAACGGGTGCGGCGGGATATTCCGCCGTCATCAATCCGGGGATGTGGTTCCGCTTTACGACGGTCGTGTCCCTGCTGGGCGGCACGATGTTCATCGTGTGGCTGGGCGATCAGATTACGTCGCGCGGCGTGGGCAACGGTTCGTCGCTGATCATCACGGCGGGCATTGTCGCGGGGATTCCGATGGCTTTGGCGCAAACGTTTGAATTGGGACGCGTCGGACAGTTGGGTTCATGGGTTTTGCTGATGTTCCTGTTCATCATTCTGGCGCTGATTTACATTGTCGTCTTTATGGAACGCGCCCAGCGCCGTATTCTGATTCAGTATCCGAAGCGTCAAATGGGCGGGCGCATGATGGGCGGCGAAAATTCGCATCTGCCGTTGAAAATCAATCCGACGGGCGTTATCCCGCCGATTTTTGCCAGCTCGCTGTTGCTGTTGCCGATGACCATTGTCGATTTTTCCGCGAAAAGCGCGAACACGCCCGACTGGATTGCCACGCTGTCGCAGGTTTTGGCGCATGGTCAGCCTGTCTATCTGTCGCTGTACGCGCTGCTGATTATCTTTTTCACGTTCTTCTACACGGCGGTTGTGTTCAATCCCGAAGAAACGGCGGATAATCTGAAAAAGCAGGGCGGCTTTGTCGCGGGCATCCGTCCGGGAAAAAGCACGGCGGATTATCTGGATTACGTCATCACGCGTCTGACGGTTTTGGGCGCGGCGTATTTGGCGGCTTTGTGCTGTTTGCCGGAAATTTTGATTGCGAAATTCTCGGTTCCGTTCATTTTGGGCGGCACGACGCTGTTGATCGTTGTTTCCGTGACAATGGAATTCGCGACGCAGATTCAATCCCACCTGATCGCGCATCAGTATGAGGGCTTGATGAAAAAAGCGAAATTAAAAGGACGCAAAAAGTGATTGCAAAAGGGAAACATCTTGTATTGATGGCTCCCCCCGGCGGCGGCAAGGGGACGCAGGCGCGCATTTTGCGCGACCGTTTGGAAGTGCCTCATCTGTCGACGGGCGAGATGTTGCGCAACGCCGGCAGAAGCGGGACTCCGCTGGGATTGGCGGCGAAAGAACTGATTGACAAGGGCAAGTTCGTTCCCGACGAAATGATTGTATCGCTGATTTCCGAACGTTTGGACAAGCCCGATTGCGCAAACGGCTTCATTTTGGACGGTTTTCCGCGCACGTTGCCGCAAGCCAAGGCTTTGGACGAACTGCTTTTTGAAAAAGGGCGCCGTCTGGACAACGTGATTGAGATTCAAGTGCCGGACGATTTGATCATCCAGCGCGTCATCGGTCGTTTTTCGTGCGCGCAGTGCGGCGCGATGTACCATGACACGCTGAAACCGACAAAAGTGTTCGGCGTTTGCGACGAATGTAAGGGAACGCACTTTATCAGACGGCAGGACGACAACTGGGAAACGGTCGTGTCGCGTCTGAAAACGTATTACGCCGTGACGACTCCCGTGTTGCCGTATTACGAATACGAGGGGTTGTTATCCGTCATCGACGGGACGGGCGCGATCGACGAGGTCGCGGAAAAGATTAAAAAAGTGATTGGAATGTAACACCAATCGCTTGACAAGGGCTGGGAATCAAGTATAATTCCCACTCTTAAAAGGCAAGAGGCGGCCGCAGAGAAAAACCGTCGCTTGTTTTGTGTGTCCGTTTCATAACGGAACGGGCAGGTTTTGATTTGTAATAGGAGAATATAACTTGGCGCGTATAGCTGGTGTAAATATTCCGACGAATAAACGTGTCGTGATTGCGTTGACGTACATTCACGGCATCGGTCGGACAAAGGCTCGCGAAATTTGCGAGAAAATCGGCATCCAAGACGCTCAGCGTGTGAACGAGCTGACGGATGACGATGTGTTGAAACTCCGCGAATTGATTGACCACGAATATCACGTTGAAGGCGAACTTCGCCGTGAAGTCGGCGTCAACATCAAGCGGTTGATGGATTTGGGCTGCTACCGCGGTCTGCGTCATCGTAAGGGTCTGCCCGTCCGCGGACAGCGCACCCACACGAATGCGCGCACCCGTAAAGGTCCCGCGAAGCCCATCGCCGGTAAGAAAAAAGCAGTTTAAGTGAAGAAAGGCGATAGAAATGGCTAAAGCAGCAGTTACGGCACGTACAAAAAAACGTGAACGCAAAAATATCACTTCGGGTGTTGCGCACGTCAATTCGACGTTCAACAACACGAAAGTAACAATTACGGATGCTCAGGGCAACGCGGTGTCGTGGTCTTCTTCGGGCGCGCACGGCTTTAAGGGATCGCGCAAAGCGACTCCGTACGCCGCGCAGGTGACGGCGGAAGACGCCGGTCGCAAAGCCGCCGAACACGGTCTGAAAATGTTGGAAGTGTGGGTGAAAGGTCCCGGTTCGGGACGTGAATCCGCTCTGCGCGCGTTGCAGTCTGTCGGTTTCGTCATTACGGCGATTCGCGACGTTACGGCGGTTCCGCACAACGGTTGCCGTCCTCGTAAGCGTCGTCGCGTGTAATTGAGGATTTCCGATAACAACAGTATCGCAAGATACATTTCGCAGGAGATTTATCCGTGATTCAAAAAAATTGGCAGGATTTGATTAAGCCGAACAACATTGACGTCGCACATGACGGCGAATGCAAGGCGACGGTCGTCGTTGAACCGCTGGAACGCGGCTTCGGCATGACGCTGGGCAACGCTTTGCGCCGTATTTTGTTGTCGTCGTTGCAAGGCGCGGCGGTTACCGCCATCAAAATCGACGGCGTATTGCATGAATTTTCGTCCGTATCCGGCGTGCGCGAAGATGTTTCCGATATCATTCTGAACATCAAAATGCTGGCGTTGAGCTACGACGGCGAAGGTTCCCGCCGTATGTATTTGAAGGTGAAAGGACCGTGCGAAGTGACGGCGGCAATGATTGAAACGGGACACGATGTCGAAATCAAAAATCCCGAATTGGTCATTTGCACGTTGGATAAAGACGCGGAATTGAATATGGAATTGATCGTCGGCACGGGCAAGGGCTATGTCCCCGCGTCCGCGAACCGTCCGGAAGATTGCCCCATCGGTTTGATTCCCGTCGATTCGATTTTCAGCCCCGTCGTCAAAGCGTTCTACACGGTCGAAAACGCCCGCGTCGGACAGATTACGAACTACGACAAACTGTCCTTGACGGTGGAAACGAACGGCACGGTCAAACCCGAAGACGCGATTGCCTATGCGGCGCGCATTTTGCAGGATCAGCTGAAATTGTTCATCAATTTCGAAGAACCCGAAGACGACGCGCAGGACGCGCAGAAAGACGAATTGCCTTTCAACCGCAACCTGTTGCGCAAGGTGGACGAATTGGAATTGTCCGTCCGTTCCGCGAATTGCCTGAAAAACGACAACATCGTTTACATCGGCGATTTGGTGCAGAAAACGGAATCGGAAATGCTCCGCACGCCGAACTTCGGGCGCAAGTCCTTGAACGAAATCAAGGAAGTGCTCTCGCAGATGGGGTTGCATCTGGGTATGGAAGTCGAGGGTTGGCCTCCTGAAAATCTGGAAACGCTCTCCAAAGGCTTGGAAGAACCGTTCTGACAACATCGACGCTTCGGTCGAAGCGTCACCGCTACATACGGGATCTTAAAAGAACGATGAATTTTAAGAAAGCGGTGCGGCGGGTGTAATTATCCGTTTCGTCATCGAAACACATTAAGGGAGAAATTAACATGAATCATCGTAATGCAAAGCGCAAACTGAACAAATCGTTTGCTCACCGTCGTGCGATGTTTGCCAATATGGCGAACGCTCTGATTAAGCACGAACAAATCAAAACCACTTTACCCAAAGCCAAGGAACTGCGTCCTGTCTTTGAGAAACTGATCACGACCGCGAAAGCGGCTGATCTGCACAAACGCCGCCAGTTGATTTCTTTCCTGCGCGACGAAAAGATGGTCGAAAAACTGATTTCGGTCGTCGCTGTGCGCTACAAAGACCGTCAGGGCGGCTACACCCGCGTTTTGAAAGCGGGTCTGCGCTATGGCGACTGCGCGCCGTTGGCGATCATCGAACTGGTCGATCGCGACGTCAACGCGAAAGGATTGGATTCGGGCGCTCCCGTTGTTGAAGCGAAAGCCGAATAATCCGGTTGCTTGGAAATGAATTAAGCCCCCGAAGCGAAAGTTTCAGGGGCTTTTTTCATATCGCCGTTTTCAATTCAAAGCCTTAATTCAGCGCGACGATGCCGATGTTCAAATACAAGGCGAACAGGCACCACAGCGTGTAGGGCAGTAAAAACAGGACGGACAATGTTGAAACGGCGTAGAACCGGCGCAGAGTCGCTAGCAGGCAGACAACCAGCGCGACAAGGATGCACAGCGCGCCGATCGGACTCTGCATACCGAAAAACACGGGCGACCACGCCAGATTCAGCGCCAACTGCGCCAAAAACCAGATGTAGCCCGCTTTTTTGGATTTGTCGTGCGGCGCGGTTAAATAGAGTAAAAACGACACCGCGAGCATGGCGTACAGAATCGTCCAGACCGTCGGGAACGCTTCGGCGGCGGGCGTCAGCGGCGGCAAAATCAAAGTTTCGTACCAGTCGGAATAATAGGGCATGTCTCACCTCCGCATACAGAGTACGGCGAAACGCGGCGCGCATACAGACGGATTTTCGGTCAGATAATCGAAAGCGGGTATAAAAAAGACTCCGCGCGAACGGCAATCCGCGCGGAGTCGTTTTTGTTAAAGCCGTACTTATTCGGCGGCTTTTTCCTCAAAGTAATCTTTGGAAAAAGCGTTCAGCAGACGCACGCCGAACGCGGTCGCGCCCTTGACGGACAGCGGTGTGTCCTTGCTTAAATACGCGGTGCCGGCGATGTCCAGATGTACCCATTTCGTTTCGGGCTTGACAAAGCGTTTCAGAAACGCGGCGGCGATGCAACTGCCGGCGGAACGTTCGACGGAGCCCATGTTGCGAATGTCCGCCACGTCGGATTCGATTTGCTTGTCGAAATCGTCGCACAGCGGCATTTCCCAGACGCGTTCGCCCGTTTTGTCAGAGGCTTTTTTGACGGCGTCGCACACGGACGAATCGTTGGAGAACAGTCCCGCGTATTCGTGTCCCAAAGCGACGACGCACGCACCCGTCAGCGTCGCCAGATCGACCATGACGGCGGGAGCGAAGCGTTCCTGCGCGTACCACATCGCGTCGCCCAGAATCAAGCGTCCCTCGGCGTCGGTGTTGGCGACTTCGACGGTCAGCCCCGCCAGAGATTTCACGATGTCGCCGGGGCGTTGCGCCGAGCCGGACGGCATATTTTCCACCAAAGCCATGACGGCGGCGGCGTTGACTTTCGCCTTGCGCATGGCGAGCGTTTGCAGCGTGCCCAAAGCGATTGCCGCGCCCGCCATGTCGAATTTCATTTCGTCCATGTGGGCGGCGGGTTTCAGGCTGATTCCGCCCGAATCGAAGCACACGCCCTTGCCGACGACGACGAACGGCACGTCTTTGCCCGCCGCGCCTTTCCATTGCACGACCGCCAGCACGGGTTCGTTCGCCGAGCCCTGCGCCACGCCGAGCATCACGTTGAAGCCTTTGGACGCCAACTGTTTTTTGTCGTAGATTTCGACCGTCAGCCCGTATTTTTTCAATTCTTCGGCGCGGGCGGCGAAGTCCTTGGGAGTCATCATGTTCGCCGGTTCGTTCATCAAATCGCGGGCGGTGTAGACGCCTTTCGCGGCGGCGGACAGGATTTCGTAATCGTTTTGCGCTTCCTGCGCCAGCGGGGTCAGCAGGACGAACTGTTCCAAAACGGGTTTTTGAGCGAGCGTTTTGTATTTGTCGAAGCGGTAAGCCGCCAGTTTCGCGCCGAAAGCGACTTGCGCGGCGGGCAAATCGTCGGTAGCGAATTCCGCGGTTTTTTCCTGCGTTTTCAAGACGGCGCGCATGGCGGCGGCGCCGATCAGCTGGGCGTTCAAATCGGAACTTTCCGCCTTGTCGCCCAATCCGACGCAAATCAGGCGGTTGACGGACAGCCCGCTGCCGCCGGCGACGGTGTACGTTTCGCCGATTTTGCCGTCAAAGCCGGAATTGTCGAGCATTCGCGTCAATGCACCGTCCGTCAGCGCGTTGATTTTCTTCGCCGTTTTCGACAGTTGATTGCCCGCGTGCACGCCGATCAACAGGGTCGTGTCGCACGGAATTTCCGTTTTTTTAAAAAGAATTTGCATCTTGTCAACGTCCTTTGTTTCAAGTCAGAATGAATATGCAATCACGATACACCGCTTTTGCGATTCTGTGAAAATGATTTTCATATTTTTTTGTCGCAATTTGCGTGCAAAAGCGTCGCGGTTTTGGTATGACGTAAGGGGTGGTTTCAAAAAGGGAAAATCATGACGGACGATCAGAAAAATTCGCTATCCGCCGATAAAAAATGGCTTCAATACGCTTTCGTCCTGAACGGCGAGGGCGGCGCGCGGCATATTTCCTCCGCCGAGTTGGATTCATGGTCGGAGCGGGACGGCGTTTTGTGGTTGCACATGGATTTGAACCGTCCCGAAACGCACGACTGGATTCACAACAAGGGGCAAATCGACCCGACAATCGCCGATTTGCTGTTGGACGAGGACGAAGTGCGCCCGCGGTGCATGGCGTTCGGCGACAATCTTCTGCTGTTCATGCGCGCGGTCAATCTGAACCCCGGAGAAGAACGCGACGACATGATTTCCCTGCGCGTGTATTGCGAAAGCGGACGGATTATCACCGTGCGCGAATCGCCGCTGTTGAGCCTGATCGACGTGGAGCAGAAATTGCGAATCGGCAGAGGACCGAAATCGGCGGGCGAACTTCTGGACGAGATTTGCTACGTCAATCTGGACAAGATTATCGAAAGCGTGGACGATTTTGACGACCGCATGAACGAGATGGAGGAAAACATCATCAAAGGGACGGACACGGACAATTTCATTCCCGTTTTGTCCGAAATGCGCCGCGCCCTGACGGAAATGCGCCGCTATCTGTCGCCCGAAAAGTACGCGTTGGAAGTTTTGTCGCGCCAGACGGCTTCGTGGCTGACGAAAGACAATCTGTACCAGTTGCGCGAAAACGCGAACCTGCTGATGCGCATTTTGGACGACATCGGGTCTTTGCGCGAACGCGCGATGATCAACATCGACGAACTGGCGAACCAAGTGCGCGAGGAAACGCAGAAAAACATTAATATGCTGTCCGTTTTGGCGGCGGTGTTCATTCCTTTGACGTTTGTGACGGGGCTGATGGGCATGAACGTCGGCGGCATTCCGTTCGCGCAGGACGAAAACGGACTGCTGGTCGTCACGCTGGTTTTGACGGGCTTCGCGGCGTTGCTTTTGTATGTTTTCAAACGGTTGAAATGGCTATGATTTTTAATAAAAAAACGGTGATGACGCCCGTTTCCGTGCGGGCTTTCGAGCAGGCGGGGGAAATCGTCCGCAACGGCGGACTGGTGGCTTTTCCGACGGAAACGGTGTACGGATTGGGCGCAAACGCGCTTGACGACTCCGCCGTCGCGTCGATTTTTGAAGCCAAAGGCAGACCGCAGTTCAATCCGCTGATCGTGCATATTTACGACATTGCGCAGATTGACGCTTTTGCGGAAATGACGCCGCTGGGGGCGAAACTGGCGGAGCGTTTCTGGCCCGCGCCGCTGACGCTGGTTCTGCCGCGCAAGAAAAATTCGCCCGTGTCGTATCTGGTCAGCGCGGGGCTGGATTCGATAGCCGTTCGTTTTCCCGCGCATCCCGCCGCCAGAGCGTTTTTAAAGGCGTGCGACGTGCCTGTCGCCGCGCCGAGCGCCAACATTTCCGGTACGGTCAGTCCGACGACCGCGCAACACGTCGCCGACGGTCTGAACGGGCGGATTGACATGATTTTGCAGGCGGAGCCGTGCCGCGTGGGCGTTGAATCGACCGTCGTGGCGGTTGACGGCGACAAGCCCGTTTTGTTGCGCGCGGGCGGCGTCACGGTGGAGGAATTGAGCGCCGTGGCGGGCGACGTTCTGCGTCCCGAAAAAGACGAAACCCTGCCGCGTTCCCCCGGTCAGATGCTGTCGCACTACGCGCCCGCTTTGCCGGTGCGCCTGAACGCGTCGGAAGCGCGCGGCGGCGAGGCTCTGCTGGGCTTCGGACACGCGCCGGACGCGGTGCTGAATTTAAGCGAAAAGGGCGATTTGCGCGAAGCGGCGGCAAACTTGTTTGCGTATTTGCGCAAATTGGACAATAATAAAAAGTATACGGGAATTGCGGTCATGCCGGTTCCGATGAACGATTTGGGATTGGCGATCAACGACCGTTTGAAGCGCGCGGCGTATCCGAAACGAGCGTTTCCGACGGCGGCTATATAAGGATTGTATCGAATGGAAAACGAACTGCCCTCCGAAAAGGTTTCCATCGCTTTTTTGGAACCTGACAGACTGATGCAGATGTTCAATCTGTCGTCGACGGACATTGCGCTTTTGTCGACGAACCGCACGGCTCTGTTCGCGCGCATTGACAAACTGGCGGCGGAAACGATGACGGCTTTCGACGTGTTCGAGGGGATGCGCGCCTTGCTGGGCGAAGTGTACACGGCGGAGTCCTTTTCTAAGAAAATGCGCGATTTTTTGCGCGATTATTTCGAGGGCGCGTGCGACGCCGAGCATATTCAGGATCGCGACCGCTGGGGGCGTCTGTTCCACCGTTTTGAGATTTATCCGAAAGATTTTATGCCGTTTCTGGCGTTTGTTCAGGAAAAAATGGAATCGGAAATCCGGCACGTCATGGGCGACGGCGAAAACGCCCTGCTGACCGTCAAGGCGTTCGACCGCTTTTTCCGTCTGGACACCGCGGTCATCGTCGACGCTTTTCGCGCGGCGGAGGCGGGGCGCGACAAAACGGACGAAAAGCGTTTGCGCCACTATGTCGATTCTTTGGAAAAGAAACTGTTTCAAATGACCGAATCGCTGGAAGAACTGACGCAAAAGGATCCGCTGACGAACCTGTACAACCAGCGCGGCTTTTACGACAATCTGTATCGCGAAATCGGCAACGGGAAGCGTCACAAATGGCCCGTGTCGATCGTGTATTTCGATTTAAACAAATTCGGCGAATTCAACGAAGCGCAGGGACGGCGCGCGGGCGACCGCCTGCTGAACATCATGGCGGCGGCGATGACGGACACTTATCGCGAAACGGACATTTTGTGCCGCTACGCCTATGACGATTTCGTCGTCATCATGCCGAACGCGATCGCGAAAGACGCGGCGAAAGTCTGCCGCCGGCTGATTGAGAAATTCCGCAAACGCAACGTGTACGGCGTGGCGTTCTGCATGGGCGTGGCGCAGACGGGTCCCGACGAGTTCTGTTCGCCGGACGACTTGCTTGACAAAGCCGTCGAAAATATGAAAGAAGCGCAGGTTTCCCTGAAAGACCCCAAAGAGTTTTTGCTGAAAGTTTGAGTATGTTTTTAAAAAAGTCGAAGAATAAAGACCTGCCCCCTTTAACAAAAGAAAGTATGCTGATGTACCGCCGCGTCTGGTGCGACTATGTGGCGGACAAGTGGCGCTGGCTGGTCGTCGCGGTCGTGCTGATGCTGATTGCCGCCAGTTTCGACGCGCTTTTGGTGCGCCAGCTCAAACCCGTGTTCGACGAAGTGTTCATCGACAAGAACCGCGCGGCTTTGGGAACGATCGGACTGACGATTCTGACGCTGTATTTTTTGAAAGGCGTGTTTTCCTATTCGCAGTCCGTCGTCATGACGAAACTGTCCATCCGCGTTATCGCCGATATGCAGCGGGACATTTTCAAACGCCTGATTCGCATGGACAACGCGTTTTTTGAAGAACACACGACGGGCGAAATCATTACGCGCTTCACGTCCGACGTCGCCATGGTCAAAGACGCGGTTTTGAACAGCCTGACCACTTTCGTCAAAGACAGCGCGTCGGTGATTTTCCTTGTCATTTTGATGTTTTTTCAGTCGCTTGAAATGGCGTGCGTCGTGTTTTTCGTGTTTCCGCTGGGCGTGTATCCGGTCGTCTGGTGCGGGCGCAAAATGCGCAAAAAGACAAAGCGCAATCAAGAGGCGGGAGAGGGCTTTTTCAACCTTTTGACCCAAAGTTTCAAGGGCATTAAAATCGTCAAGTCGTACTGCATGGAAGACAAAGAATTCGACGAGTTGGACAAGACGATCGTCAAAATGAACAAACTGTCGTTTTCCATGGCGTGCTTGGGCGCGATTCAAAGTCCGCTGATGGAGTTTTTCGGCGGCATCGCGATGGCGGCGACGCTGGGCTACGGCGGATATCAGATTATGCAGGGCAACATGAGCCCCGGCAATTTCATGGTGTTCCTGCTGGCGATTGTCGCGGCGTACAAGCCGATGAAAAACGTCGCGAATCTGCATATGCGTATGCAGATGGGCGTCGCGTCCATGCAGCGACTGTTCTCCATGCTGGACGTCAAACCTGCCATTGTGCAGGCGGAAAACGCCAAAGATCTGGTCGTGACGAAAGGGGAAATCGACGTGCGGCACGTGTCGTTTTCCTATGACGGCGAGCATCAGGTTTTGCGCGACGTGTCGGTGAAAATCGGCGCGGGCGAAACGGTCGCGTTCGTCGGTCATTCGGGGTCGGGCAAAACGACGCTGATCAACCTGCTGCCGCGCTTTTACGATGCGGACGCGGGCGAAATTCTGATTGACGGGCAGGATATCAAATCCGTGACGCTGAAAAGCCTGCGCGAACAGACGGCGTATGTGTCGCAGGACGTCATTTTGTTTAACGACACGATTAAGAACAACATTCGCTACGGTAGCGAAGACGCGACCGACGAGCAGGTGATCGCCGCCGCGAAAGCCGCCGGAGCGCACGATTTCATCATGCGCGCGCAGGACGGCTACGACACGATGTTGGGCGAACAGGGGGGCGGATTGTCGGGCGGTCAGCGGCAAATGGTGTCCATTGCCCGCGCGATGCTGAAAGACGCGCCGATTTTGTTGCTGGACGAAGCGACGGCGGCGCTTGATTCGCGTTCGGAAAACACGGTGCAGAAATCGCTTGAAAAACTGATGAAAAACCGCACGGTGCTTGTCATCGCGCACCGCCTGTCCACGATTGTCGACGCGGACAAAATCGTCGTGATGAACGAGGGCGAGATTGTCGATCAGGGGACGCACGCCGAACTTCTGTCCCGCGACGGCATTTACAAAATGCTCTACAACATTCAGTTCATGAAAAATCAGGACGGCTGACAGACCCTTTATAACCGCTTTGACGGCTCGCCGCGCGCCGCCGTTTCGCCTATACTTTCCTTATCAGACAAGGGAGGTTGGCATGAAAAAACTGTTATGGGGCGTATTCGGGGCGATTGGCGCGCTGACAACGGCGTTCGGCGCGTACAAACTGTTTGAAAAAAAGAAAATGCGCCGTTTGCGCGGCGTCGTGTCGGACATCGACCAAGCGCAAGGCACGTTTTGCGTGCGCGCGCCGGACGGCGAGGGTTCCAATCCGAAAACGCGTTTTAAAATCACGCCGTACACGACGTTCAGCTGGCTTGCCGTTTTCGATTCCGCCAAAAACACGGCGTCAAGGAACGATCTGGACGACAACGCCGAAGTGCTGGTCGTTTACTGCCCGTGCTTTTCGGAACCGTACGCGGCGCATCACGTCGTGCTTGAAAAAGTCCGATAGAATCCGCCCGCCGATTGTGGTATCCTGTATATAGTGCAACTCCCGCAAAGGAGGTCTGTCATGTATATATGGTGTGTGCTGGCGGTGTTTGTCGCCGTGGTCGGCGGGTCGGAAATCTACTACCGCATCGCCGACAGAAAGAAAGACGAGCGGCGTTTGTGCAAAAAAACGTTTTTGTCGACGTCGCGTAAAAATATGTTCAAGCGATTGCGTGAAGCGTATCCCGAAGCGTTGATTTTCTCGCAGGTTCCGTACGGCGACCTGCTGGACAGCCGCAAGAAAAACGCGAAAGAAAAAGCCAGAATGCTTTTGCGTTTTCAGGGCTGCCGCGTCGATTTCGTTTTGTGCGACGATTCCCTGACGCCGTTTTGCCTGATTAAGTTCGACGAAACGCCGCAGGAAAAAAAGAAATTGAAAAAATTGACCAGCGAGGAGGTGTTTCACGAAGCGGGGTACAAATTCCTCCGCTACAAAAACACGCCGAGCGTCGAGCGTTTGAAAAACGACATTGACGCGCCGTAGGTCACTTTTTCAAGCGGTTCGCAATGTCGCGCGCTTCGTTTAAAATATCGCGCTCCCAGTCGATGACGCGGTTTTTCATGACGAACGCGCCGGCGCAGATGACGGAATCGACGCACGACGTGTCTGCGCTGTACACCATGTTTGAAGTCAGGTTGTAGCGCGGGGTTAAAAACGGGTTGGTCAAATCGACCAGCACGCAGTCGGCGGTTTTTCCCTCGGCGATTTCGCCCGCGTCGACGCCGAACGCCCGCGCGCCGTTTTTGGACGCGACGTCGAACACGTCCTGCGCGTTGGCGGCTTTCGGATCGCCGCTTTGAATTTTCGAGGCGAGCGCCAGCATTTTCATTTCAAACAGCATATTCAGCGCGTTGTTCGACGATGCGCCGTCCGTGCCGAGCGTCAGGCGGCATCCCGCTTTTTGCAGTTTGTCGAAAGGCATGATTCCCGAACACAGTTTCAGGTTCGACGACGGATTCGCGCACAAAACCGTCTTTGTTTCGACAACCAGTTCAATATCTTTGTCGTTCACCCAAACCGCGTGCGCCAAGACCGTGTTTTCGCCCAGCAAGCCGTGCTTGGCGAACAGTTCGATCGGGGAACAGCCGTACTTTTCAAAGCAATCGTCGACTTCCTTTTTCGTTTCGCACGCGTGAATGTGCAGGCTCATGGCGTTTTCGCGCGCGGTCTTTCGCGCCAAATCCATCATTTCCTCTGACGACGTGTAAACCGCGTGCACGCCGATCTGCTTTTGCACGCGTTCGGGGGCGGGGACGGGCAGAGCCAGAAAATCCGCCGTGCCTTTGATTTTCATGTCGCGCTGTTTGGCGTCGAAATTGTCCACTTCGACAAAAGCGACTTTCGCGCGCACGCCCGCTTCGGCGGCGGCTTGCATAATCGAGGGCTGTTCAAAATACATATCGTTGAAGCCGACCGTGCCGGAGCGGATCATTTCCGCGATGCCGGCTTTCGTGCCGACGTAGATGTCGCGCGCGGTCAGTTTGTCCTCCGCGGGCCAGATGTCGCCGGACAGCCAGTCGAACAAGTCTTTGTCGTCGCCGTAGCCTTTCAAAAGGTTCATGGCGCAATGCGTGTGCATATTGTAAAACGCGGGCAGAATCGCCTTGTCTTCGCCGTCGAAAATTTCGTCCGCACGCGCGCCCTGCAATTTGCCGATTTTTTCAAACCGTCCGTTATTGACGAGAATATCCGTTCGCGCGCCGTTTAAAAGAACGTTTTTAATTAAAATGCTCATAAAAAAAGCCCCGAAAAAGAAAGTGTTTTCGGGGACTATATGTCAAATCGCGCGATAAGAAAAGCACAATGCGTCAAAACGACACGGTCAACTGCATTTTAAAGCGTTCCTGCGCGAAAACGGCGTGAGGCAGGCGGCGCGGCATGACAATCGAGTCGCCCTGCTTTAAAACGAACACGTTTGCGCCGACCGTAAAGCGTCCCGTGCCGTCCAGCACGGTAACGAGCGCGTCGCCGTCCGATTCGTGCGTCGAGATTTCTTCGCCTTTGTCGAACGCGAACAGCGTGATGCTGATTTTTTCGTTTTGCACCAGCGTTTTGCTGACGATCTGCCCGTCCTGATAATCCGTCAACTCCGCCAGATTCAAGACTGTTTCCTTGTCGATGTTTTTGTACATGGCTTTCTCCGTTTGTTACGGTTTTCTTTTAACCTGTTTCGTCATTTCTTCCAAACGGATTTTCGCCAGTTTCAGCGACGCCGTGTTCAGCGCCGTTCCCGCCGCGACGTTGTGCATATGCCGCATCAGCCGGTGCAAAGCCAAAGCCGCGTTGCCCTCCGCGTCTTTCAGCAGTTTTTCGACCATGGCGGGCGCGTTCATTGTGAACACGTCGATTTTGTCTTTCACGAATTGCGCGGTTTCGTGCGGATTGACGGGCGGTCCGAACACGTCCTCGTTTGTTTCGCGGATGTTGATTCTTCTTGTTTCACGAACATTCACCATTTGCGCCTCCTTTTTTTATTATTGCACCACGAATGCGCGGATTTTTTAAGCTGGGAAATCGGGGACGCGTTTTTGATTATATACGGTTGCCCGCGTATGAAAATCGGTCTATACTCAAACGGTTTTTTACTGCCGGATTTTGTACCATGTCAGTCGTTTTAGCCCTGTTTTTAAGTTTGTTGATTTCGCCCGCCGCTTTTGCCGCCGCCGAAGCGCCCGCTTGGGTCGAAAGCGTCCCCAAAGATTCCGCGACGGCGAAGTATTACGTCGGATACGCGAACGGCAAGACGCGCAAGGAAGCGTCGGACGGCGCGGAAACAAACGCCGTCAAACGCGCCATTACCGACAATTTCGGTATGGAGTTCGAGTATTTTCAGTCCGTGTACGAAGATTTGTCCGCCGTTGATCTGGCGGCGCACTCGACGGAGAAAATGGCGGCGCGTCTGGTCGGATTCAGGGCGGAAAAAACGTACACGCTGAAAGGCAAAACCGCGTGGGAGGCGTGGGTGCTTTGCTCGTATTCCAAAAAGGAAATCGCGGCGGAAAAGAAACGCCTGAAAGAAAAAAAGCCGGAGAAAAAAGACAGTGCGGGCGTGCGCAGTTCGTCTTCGGGAGTGGTCGATTTGACGACGTTCCCCGTGCGCGACGCGTCCGTTTACATTGACGGGCAACTGGTGTCGCAAAACAAATCCAACGTCAAAATCAACTGGGAAAACGGCAAGCACGTTTTGGAAATCGACCACCCGCTTTACAAACGCTTTTCCAAGAAAATCTCCGTGGAAACAAAACAGACGACGGCGGTCGTCGCGCAGTTGGAAGTCGCCAAAATCCGCGTCAATGTCGAAACGGCGGGCGGCGAGGACGCGCAAATCTTCCTGAACGGCGTCAAGCAGGGCGATACGCCCCGCACGCTGACAATCCGGCTGGACACCGATAATACGATTGTGCTGAAAAACGACGAATTTTACGAATACGCGCTGTCTTTGTCGGGGTTGACTCGCGAAGACGACAACAAAACTTTTATGGCGCAAATGACCGAAAAATCCGCGTTCGCGTCCTTTACGTCCCTGCCGCAAGGGGCTTCGGTTTTCGTTGACGGCGAAAAAATCGGCGAAACGGGCGCGAAACCGCTGAAAAAGGAAATCGCGCGCGGACGGCACGCCTATAAAATCTACAAAGCGGGATATTTGGAGGAAAAGGGCGAATTTACGGCGGTTGGCGGGCAAACCGCGCCCGTGCACGCCTCTCTGTCCAAAGATTCCGATTACGCCGGCATTGTGCTGTTGGACAAGGAAACGCCGCTTGCCGACATTCCCGCGCCGGTCGTGAAAAAGCGCGCGAAACGCAACGTCGCCACGCCGCTGACGGACAAGAATCACGAATTTGAACTGACGCTTTTGCCCAAAACAAGACCCGTCATTCCGAACGCCGCGAAATTGAACGATTACGTCAAAGCGCTGATGAAGTGGGATTACACGGACAATCTGTTGCGGGCGGCGGTTTCGTACGCGCAGGACGGCGACAATCTGGTTGTTTACGCGCGCGTTTTCTTTGACGGCGCGGCGTACGAAAACCTGTTTGTCAAAGAAGTGCTGAAATTGGCAAAAGTGCTTGAATTCAAGGAAAAAAGCGGCGACATCCTTTTTGAGTGCGCCGGCGCGACCGAAAAGCACTGCCTGCTACAATCGTACACGAAAAAGCAGGAATGCAGGGACGTGAAAGTCGGCGAAGAAAAGCACTGGTACGGCAACACGCCGATTATGGAGAAAAAATGTTCTTGGAAAAAAGTGCCGAAATGCGCGAAAAAAGTGCCTCCGAAACTGAATCAGCGCTGCGCCGTGTCCTACGAACTGCCAAAGCGTACCGTCACGTACGAAATCGAAGCGGGCGTTGATAAAAACTATGAAACGATTATGGAAAAACGCTCGTACAAGCAGGACGTCAGTTCCGTCTGGCTGTTGGAGGATTTGAAAGACGCCGCGCGGGCGAACACCGATACGGATGCCGACGCGCACGTGCTGATCGCGCCCAAGGAATTGGCGATCGACACGTCCGTGCCGAATGAAAAAGAGCGTTTGCTTGTCATTGAAATCACGCTGAAAAACGGGCGGACAATTACGCAGAAGATTCTGTTCGGCGTGTCGAAATTTGAAACGAAAGGCAAAATCGCCGTCGCTTTTGTTCCGCGCGTCAACGCCAATCCGCAACAGTATGTCACGCCGATTTATTTTAAGAACGTGAAAGCGTCCGACGTGAAGTCCGTCCGTCTGTCTTTTGAAAAGGGGGCGAAATGAGGAAAATCTTAACATCTTTGATTTTGTCGCTGTCCCTTTGCGCCTGCGCGCCGACGGAAAAAAAGTGGGTGTTCATCGACTCGAACGTGACGGCGGACGTGTGGGTTGGCGATAAAATCGTCGGGGAAACGCCGTTCATGCGCGAAGTGTCGGGCGAAGACCGCGCGAAAATCTCCGTGCGCAAAAAAGGCTACAAGCCCGTGACTCTGCCGACGGAATCGCATTATAAAAAAGGGCGGCGGCATGGCGTTTTTTCGTACGCGACGGACGTTTCTTCCGGAAAATGCGAGGGCGTGGCTTATTCGCACTTTGACGACGACGGCGACAAAAATCCGACGGGGTGCGGCTATCCGTTCCTGCTGACGATTGCGACGACGGCGTACGGCGCGGGCATCGTCACGTCGGTCATCGATCTTTTCCCCGATTCAAAATATATGGAATACGACCGCGACTCGTACTTTGTCGAACTTGTCCCGAAAAACAAAAAAGCCTACGACAAGGACGAATTGAACGATATGCGCGCCAAAATGATGGTGCTTTACAATTTCGAGGCGTTGCGCCTGCAAGACGCGGAATACGCGCTCGCCCTGTCCGCTTTGACGGGAAAGCCGTTCGCCGCGCCCGCGCCGGACGACACCGCGCCGCGCTACATGAAATCCGTTTTGAAGTGACGCGTTTTCCGGTTCGCCGGACGGCACGGCAATCCGCCGCTTTTGCCCGATAAAAAAGCCCCCGATTCGATGTCGGGGGCTTTCCGGTTGAAAGAGCCTTACGCTTTTTCGATTTTGAACGTGACTTTCGCATCGCCGACTTCTTCGGTGTCGCCTGTCAGGTTTTCCGTCTGCGCGAACGAGGCCGCCAGCACCTGTTCCTTGACGTAAGCGGCGTATTCGCTCAACGCCTGCAAAACAACGTCGCTGTCCGACGCGTAAGCGACGCTGATGCGGTCGGAAACGTCAAAGCCGCTGTCTTTGCGCTTTTGCTGAATGACGCGCACGAAGTCGCGGGCGATGCCCTCGCGTTCCAATTCGGGACGCACCTGCGTGTCCAAAACGACGACGGCGGTGTTGTCGGGCAGAGCCTGACCCGCGTTGCCGTCTTTCAGCACCAAGCGCAACTCGAATTCGTCCGCGTTCAGCGTCTGTCCGGCGATGGACAGCGTGCCGTCGGCGTTCTTCGTCCAGTCGTTCGTTTTCGACGCCGCCAGAATGTCTTTCATGAAGCGTCCCAAACGTTTGCCGACGACGGGCGTGAAAATGTACAGCATATTGTCCGCCAAAGCCGCGACGTCGCTGACAAGGCGCACTTCCTTGACGTTCACTTCGTCTTTCAGCAAATCGGCGTAGGCGTTCAGACGCTGCGCGTTGTTGCCGGCGACGGTCATCGACGCCAAAGGCAGACGGTTGCGCAGTTTGTTTTCCTCGCGCACCGCTTTCGCCGTCGAGCAGACCGCGCGCACGAAATCCATGTCGGCGACCAGCGCGTCCTGCGCCTTGAATTGCGTGTAATCGGGATAATCCGTCAAATGCACGCTTTCTTCGCCCGTCAGCGCGCGATAGATGTATTCGCACGTCAGCGGCAGCAAAGGCGCGATCGCCTTGGTCAGCGCGACCAGAACCGTGTACAGCGTGTCGAACGCTTCCGTTCCGTTCGCCGTGTCCCAGAAGCGCGCGCGCGAGCGGCGGATGTACCAGTTGTTCATGATTTCCAGAAAATCGGAAACGTCGGCGCACGCGCCCACAATGTCGCACGCGTCCAGTTTTTCGGTCAATCCTTTAATCAAATCGCGCGTTTTCGCCAGCACATAGCGGTCAAGCACGTCTTTCGGATCGCGGATTTCTTTGGCTTTCAAGCCTTCCGCGTTGGCGTACAGCGTAAAGAAGTAAAACGCGTTCCACAGCGGAATCAACGCTTTGCGCGACGCTTTGGCGATTTCCTTGCCCTCGCGGTCGATGGACAGGTTGCCGCCGCGCAGAATCGGCGACGACACCAAAAACCAGCGCAGCGCGTCCGACCCGAGCGTGTCGAACACTTCCGACGGATCGGGGTAGTTGCGCAGACGCTTGGACAGTTTCTGCTGGTTTTCGTCCAGCACGACGCCGTGGCACAGGCAGGTTTTGAACGGCGCGCGGTCGAACAGAGCCGTGCTCATGACCATCAGCGTGTAGAACCAGCCGCGCGTTTGCGCCAGATATTCGACAATGAAATCGGCGGGGGAGTGGTTTTCAAACCATTCCTTGTTTTCAAACGGATAATGCACTTGCGCGAACGGCATGGAGCCCGATTCAAACCAGCAGTCCAAAACGTCTTCCACGCGGCGCATCGTCGATTTTCCCGTCGGATCGTCGGGGTTCGGACGCGTCAGCGTGTCGATGAACGGGCGGTGCAAATCGGTGATTTTCACGCCGAAGTCCTTTTCCATTTCGGCAATCGAGCCGTAAACGTCGACGCGCGGATATTTCGGATCGTCCGACTTCCACACGGGAATCGGCGTGCCCCAGAAGCGATTGCGCGAAATCGACCAGTCGCGCGCGCCTTCCAGCCACATCCCCATCGCCCCGTTTTTAATGTGTTCGGGAATCCAGTTGATCGTCTGGTTGTTCGCCACCATTTTGTCGCGGAAAGCCGTCACTTTGACGAACCAACTGTTAATCGCCTTGTAAATCAGCGGCGTGTCCGTGCGCCAGCAATGCGGGTAGTTGTGGCGGTACATTTCCTTGCGCACCAGTTTGCCTTCGGCTTTCAGACGCTTGATAATCGGTTCGTTCGTGTCGAAAACCTGCATCCCCTCGTAATCGGGGACGGCTTTGGTGAAGCACCCTTTGCTGTCTACGGGGCAGATGACGGGAATGCCGTAAGGCCGGCACGCGTTCATGTCGTCTTCGCCGAACGCGGGGGCGATGTGAACGATGCCCGTGCCGTCTTCGGTCGAAACGTAATCCGCGTGAATGATTTGGAACGCGTTGGGCGTGTCCTTGAAATAGTCGAACAGCGGTTCGTACTTGCGCCCGACCAGATCCGCTCCTTTGATTGTTTCAATCTTTTGCGCGTTCGCCAGTTCGCGTTTGTACTTGCCCGCCAGAGCCGACGCCAGAATGTAGCGCGTGCCGTCTTCCTCGTACACGTCGTAGTCGATGTCGTCGCGCACGCACAAAGCCAAGTTCGACGGCAGAGTCCACGGAGTCGTCGTCCACGCCAGCACTTTCGTCGGCTTTTCGCCCTCGTTCGTTTTCAGCGTGAACATAATGGTCACGGACGGGTCTTCGCGTTCGCGGTAGCAGTTGTCCATGCGGGTTTCAAAGTTCGACACGGGGGTTTCCGCCGCCCAACTGTACGGCAGGATTCGCACGCCTTCGTACATCAATCCTTTTTTGTACAATTCCTTGAACGCCCAGATGATCGATTCCATGTAAGGCAGATCCATGGTTTTGTAGTCGTTGTCGAACGCGACCCAGCGCGCTTGGCGCGTGACGGTCTGTTCCCATTCGTTCGTGTACATCAGCACGCGCTGGCGGCACGTTTCGTTGAATTTGCCGATGCCGAACTTGGAAATGGCGGCGCGCCCCGAAATGCCGAGGAATTTCTCGGTGTCCATTTCGGCGGGCAGACCGTGGCAGTCCCACCCGAAGCGGCGGTCGACGCGGTGTCCGCGCATCGTCTGGTAGCGCGGGATGATGTCTTTGACGTAGCCCGTCACCAAATGCCCGTAGTGCGGCAGACCGTTCGCGAACGGAGGACCGTCGTAAAAGACGTATTCGTTGGAGCCTTTTTCGCCCGCGTCGCGCAAGGCGACGGACTTTTTGAACGTTTCGTCCTTTTTCCAGTAATCAAGGATTTCCTGTTCCAAAGCGGGAAAATCCGCTTTCGCCTGAATGTCGGGATAATGTTTCTGTTTTGCCATTTTTCCACCTTGTTTTCATACCATTGTCTTTCTTTTAGCCGTTGGGGGCTGACAGGTCAATCATTTTATCGAAAATCGGCGGGGTTATGACGATTCGTCCGCGCGATTCGTCCGCCGTGCCCGCCGTTTTGCGCGCGCAACCGCCCGAAATCGAAGAAAATGCGCGACTTGACTTGACGGCACGGGCTGTTTTATGGAATCTTTCAACAGATTTCACTTTATTTTTATGTAAGGCGCACGCGTATGTCTGACAATACTTCGCCCCGCAACAGCAAAAACGACGAAAACGGCTCGCCGCTGTTTTCGCGCCAATCCGTCGATTTGACGGACTTCAAGCCGTGGATTTTGCGCACGGAAAACATCGTCGCCTCGCTGTTCAGCGCCGCGTGGCTGGGGCTTGCCGCCGATTTTCTGGCTCAAACGGGCTGGTGGGACGCGCGCTACGACATGACTCCGCCCGAATACGTCGGTTTTCTGGCGGGGCTGCTGATGCCTCTGGCGTTGATTTGGTTCGTCGTCATCTATTTCGCGGGACACAAACGCTACGACGACGAAGCGGTGCGTCTGCGCAACTATTTGCGCCAGTTCATTCAGCCGTCGCCGAAAGACAAACTGTATGTGAAATCCCTTTTGACGCAGATTTCCGACGAAACGCAGGCGCTGAACAACGCGTGCAAAAGCGCGCAGGACAACGTGCGCCGCATTGTCGACGGGTTGGGCGAAACGTTGAGCGAAATGCGCGGATTGTCCGAAAAATTCGACGATTCCCTGTTGAGCGCGTCCGCGCTGGTCGACGAGAAAATCGCCGCGTTCGCCAAAGAATCCGAAAAAACGGCGTCGCAAGTGCACGAAAACGCCGCGCTGATTGCAAACGCGCTCGATTCTTTGGAAACGGCGGGGGACAAGGCGCGCGAAAAAGCGGACGGCATCCACGCGTTTTTGGCGGACGCGCTGACTTTGCTGAACGACGCGCACGCGCAAATCGGCGACCGCACGCGCGCGGTGGCGGACGAGGTGCGCGAACAGACCCGATTGCTGACCCACGCGGGCGAAACGGCGCAGGAATTGATGTCGGCGCAAACCGAACGCCTTGTGCAGACGGCGTCGGCGCAAAACGCGTCGCTGGCGCAAACGGCGCAATCCGTGCGCGAACTGATGACGGAGCAGGCGGCGCTGATTAAAACCGATTTCACGCGCCAGTCCGAAGAATTGACGCAAATGCAGGAACGCTTGCAGGACAACGTCGCGTCGCTGACGCTTTTGGTCGACGAACAGACGGACAAACTGGCGCAGGCGACGCAAAACGCGATGGACGGCGCGGCGCGAATCGGCAGAGATCTGACAAAGGCGACGGACAATCTGTGCGCCGTGTTTGACGAACAGGCGGATCGCTTTGACGAACGCGACGCGCAACTGAACGACACCGCGTCGAAAGTGCTTGAAAATTTCCAAAAACAGAACGCGTTGCTGGACGAGGAAACCAAAACCGTCCTGTCGCGCTTCAAGGTCATCGAATCGTCTTTGGAAAACTACGTCGGCGAAATTTCCGGCGTGTCGGACGACGCGCACGAGAAAATCGACGCCGCGGCGCAGATGCTGAACGAAAAGGCGGAGGCGCTTTCGTCGCTGTCCGCGCGTTCGCAGCAGACTCTGACCGAATGGACGGACGCGCTGACGGCGAAAGGCGACGTTCTGGAAGCGCGCGTGAAATCGCTTGCCGAACGCTCGGCGGTCATGGCGGACGTGATGACGGACGCGGCGGACAAGATGTCCGGCGTGCTGGACGGCGCGGCGCAGAAAGTCAAATCCTACGTCGACGAAGTGTCGGGTGCGGCGGACGTTTTCGCGTCGCATCTGGACGATTGCGGCGAAAAGACGAAAGACCTGACGACCGGATTGAATCAGAAAATGTCCGAATTGTCGGATTTGAGCGCGGCTTTGAAATCGCAGTCCGGCGTGACGGAAGCCTCTTTGAACCGTCAGCAGAAATATCTGGACGCCGCCGCCGCCAACGTCGAACAGACGAAAGACGCGCTGAAACAGCAGGCGCAGACTTTGTTCGATCTGGCGGACGCTTTGGACGGCAAAACGCGCCAGTCGATTGAAAATCTGGCGGAAAGACTGTCGCAGACCGTCGAGCAGGTCGGCGACGTGCTTGACAAAATCGGACAGGCGGACGTGACTTTGGCGCGCCAGACGGACGGGCTGAACGGCGCGGCGGGCAAAATCGGCGCGGTCGGCGACGGCTTGAACGAAATGCTGCAACGGCGCGCGGCTGATTTCAACGAAACACAGAATCTGCTGAAAGAGCGTTCGGACGCTTTGGCGGCGGAAGCGGAACGCCGCACGGCGCTGATTGCGCACGGCACCGAAAAACTGTGCGCGCAACTGCAAAAATCGGTCGATGAAATGCAGGCGCGATTCGACGCTTTGTGCGACAACGCGCACGGCTTCATCGACAACGCGGACGCCGCCACCGTGACCATGAACGACAAGGCGGCGTATTTGGGCGAATTGCTTGTCCGCCAGCAGAACCGGCTGACCGAAACGTCGGACAAACTGTCGGCGCAGGCGGCGGACGTGTCGGAATTGCTCCGGCGGCAGTCCGAACAGGCGGAGGCGGATTTGGAACGTCTTGCGCCGCGCGTGCGTTTGCTGCAAGAGGGCTTGGACGTTCAGACGAAAGAATTGTCCGCCGCGACGGAAACCGCTTTGGGCAAACTGGAAAGCGTCGGCAAGAACTTGACGAAGCAGGCGGACGAACTGACCGGCATGAGCGATTCTTTGAAAGAGCGGCTGACCGGCGTTTCCGATTTGCTTGCCGAAAAAACGGCTTTGTTCGACACGTCGCTGAAAGCGAGCGCGGCGGGCGCGGTCGAAGCGGCGGAGCAAATGGAGCGGTGCCACAACGAATTCAAAGAATCCGCCGAACAGTTGAAGACGCAGGTCGATTCTTTGGACGAGCGCATTACGGCGCAGACGGACGCGTTGCAGAAGCACGCCGCGAAGTCGACCCAACAGGCGATTATGGTGCGCGACGCGATGCAGCGGCAAATCACCGAACTGACGGACGTGGCGAACGTCGTGTCCGCGCAGTCGCGTTTGGGCGAATCCGCTTTGACGCAGCAGACGCGTTATTTGCGCGAAGCCGCCGAGGAAGTCATGACGCACATCCGCAACATCAACGAAGCGGTGCGCCAGAACACAAACGATTTGCTGGGCGCGTCGTCGCGCATCGGGTTCGAGTTGGACGCGATGGGCGAAAATCTGCGTCAGCGCAACGAAGAAGCGGCAAGCGCGGCGTCCGACAGTCTGGAACGTTCGACGAAAGCGGCGGCGTTCTTGCAGGAAAAAGCGGCGATTCTGGCGGAAGTCGCGCAGACGGTCGTGTCCTCCATGCAGAAAACGGGGCAGGTGTTCGCCGAACAGACCGCGCAAATGCAGGCGGCGGGAAGCATGGCGCGCGACGAATTGACCGCGACGGGCGATTCGTTCCTTGTCCAATCCTATCAACTGAACCGCATTTCCGAAGACGCGCAAAAGGCGGTCAAAGGGTTGAGCGTGTCGTTGCGCGAGCGGGCGGCTGACTTTACGAAAATGGCGGAATCGTCGGCGCAGAGCGTGCGTTTGCTGAAAGACGCGGTGAGCCAGATTGAAACCGAATTTGAAGAAATGTCGAACAAGGGCGTCATTCAAATCGACTTGGCGGGACAGCGTTTGCGTTCGATGATCGGCGAAATCGCGTCCAATTCGGAACGCATCGCGCTGGAAGTGCGCAAATCGGGCGAACAGTTCGTCGAACAGTCCGACGTGTTGTCGCAGGCGGCGGACACGGCGGTCGGACGGCTGGACGATTTGCTGGGCGTGATGAAAGAAAACGCCGCGACGATTTTGGACACCGGCGACAAAATTTCCGCGCAGTCGCTGAAACTGGGCGGCGCGTTCGGGCGGCAGGTGCAGGCTCTGCTGGACGCGTCAAAGGGCGCGCAGGACTACATCGAGGATTTGGAAAAGCGCAAACAGGACGCTTCCGTGACGCATTTTATGAAAGACGCGACGTTCATCACCGAGCATTTGCAGTCTTTCGGCGTGGACATCGCGCGCCTGTTCGACCCGAACGTCGAGGCGGATTTGTGGAAACGCTATTACAACGGCGACCGGAGCGCGTTCGTGCGCTATCTGTCGCGGTCGCTGGACAAACAGCAGATTCGCAAATTATCCGAACTGTTCGCCAAGAACGCCGAATTCCGCGATTATGTGTCGAAATACACCGCCGAATTCGACACGCTTTTGCGCAAAGCCCGCGAAACCGAGCGCGGCGACGTGCTGTCCGACGTGTTGTTGAGCAGCGACGCGGGACGGCTGTATATGCTGTTGAGCAACGTGTTCAGCAACTGATTTTTCGGTTATTTTTTCATTCCGCCGTTGATTTTTTCGATCAGCGGCGGTATACTGTATGCGTCTTGCGGGAGGGCTGATTGAAGACTCCCGTGTAAGTCATGTTGCTTTATGAAAGGATATGATGATGACAACGACAATGAGTTTATTACCCGCGGTTTCGGGGCGCGACGGCTTGCGCGCGTATCTGAACGCGATTCGACAGTTCCCCGTTTTATCCGCCGAAGAAGAATATATGCTGACCATGCGTTTTCGTCAGCACGGCGATTTGCAGGCGGCGAAACAACTGATTTCCAGCCATTTGCGCTTGGCGGCGAAAATCGCCTTTTCCTACCGCTATTACGGTCTGCCTTTGGAGGATTTGGTTTCCGAAGCCAACATCGGTCTGATGCAGGCGGTCAAGAAATTCGAGCCCGAAAAAGGCACGCGCCTGTCCACTTACGCGATTTGGTGGATTAAAGCCGCGATTAACGAGTTTATTCTGAAATCGTGGTCTTTGGTGCGCATCGGCACGGTCGCGGCGCAAAAGAAGTTGTTTTACAACCTGCGCAGAATCAAGGCGAAACTCGGCTTTTACGACGATACCGATTTGCAGGACGATGCGGTCAAGCAGATTGCGAAAGAACTGGACGTTCCCGAATCGGACGTGGTGGAAATGAATCAGCGTTTAAGCGGCGACGTGTCGCTGAACACGCCCGTTTACGACGACGGATACGCCGAAAAACAGGACTTTCTGCGCGCGAATGACAATATCGAGGACGAACTTGCCGAAAAGCAGGAAAAGAACGAACGTCTGGTGCTTTTGTCGAAAGCGTTGCTGATGCTGAACGAGCGCGAACGCCTGATTATCGAAGCCCGCCGCTTGAAAGAGGAGCCGGAAACGCTGGAATCCTTGGGCGAACGTCTGGGCATTTCCCGCGAACGCGTCCGTCAGATTGAAACGCGCGCGTTTGAAAAAATGACCGCGTTCATCCGCTCCAAAGCCGTTCCCGCCGTCGCCTGACACTTTCTTTGCTTGATTTGCCCCGCCGGAATATCGCATAATGTCCGGTATGACAAATAATGCGGACGTGAAGAATATCTTTGTGTTTGACATGGACGGGACGCTGACCCCCGCCCGATTGCCCATGACGGACGATTTCGCCCGCCGCTTCATGCCGTTTTTGGAAAATCATCCGTGCTTTGTGGCGACCGGTTCCGACACGATGAAAGTCGCCGAACAGGTGCCCGAAAAAGTGCGCCGCGCGTTCACGGGACTGTATTGCTCCATGGGCAACGAGTTGTGGGCGAAAGGCAAAATGGTCTACCGCAAAGATTTTGAACTGGAACCCGAATTTTTGCGCCGTTTGGAAGATTACCGCAAAAACACGCGCTACCCGTACGCTTTGTACGGCAATTATTTGGAAAAGCGCGTCGGCATGGTCAATTTTTCCGTTTTGGGACGAGATTGTCCCTACGACGAGCGCGAACGCTACAACGCGTGGGACGTGCAGACGGGCGAGCGGCAAAAAATCCGCCAAGAAATGAGCGCGGCTTTCCCGCAATACGAATTGACTCTGGGCGGCAACATTTCGCTGGACATCGTGCGGCACGGCTTCGGCAAGGAACAGATTGCGGACGATTTGCGCGCGCGCTATCCGGCGGCGCACATCTGCTTTTTCGGCGACCGCACGTTCAAGGGCGGCAACGACTTCGCGCTGGCGAACCGCTTGAACGCCATGGAAAACACGCAAGTCGTGCAGGTCGAAAACCCCGACGGCGTGCTGGATTTTTTAAAAATCTGATTATTTGCGCTTGAACAGTTGCTTAATTTTCAAAAACAACTTTTGACGGCGGTGCAGGGCGTCTTCCGCCTGCCGCTTGTTTTCGGCGTACAGGGCGAGCCGTCCCTTTGTTTCCTGCATCAAATCGTTCGCGCGCGCCAGAATGAAAGACGTCGGCGTGTCGATCCAGTCGCCCATGCCTTTTTCGCACGGCGTTTTCGCTTTCGTGTGCTTTTCCGACACGCTCAACATGGGAAACAGGCGGCGGCCCAAAAAGCCGACGGTCTGCACCTTGACTTCTTCCAGTTTGTAATTCGCGCGTTTCAGCGTGTACGCCATGTTGTTGTGCGTCAGCGTGTACGCCAGACGCGCGCGCACCTTTTCAACGTCTTTGGACGAGCAGGCTTGCAGGGCGTTTTGAAAATCCCCGTCCTTGTCAAGTTCTTCGTCGCAGTAATCGGCGGGTGAATCCATGCCGTCGAGAATTTCGGACAAATCCGTGCCGTCTTCGTCGGGGTCGAGATCCAGTTGCTCATGCAGGACGGTGCGCGTGATGCTTGCCAGAACCGCGTCGAACAAATCCTGCTCCAAATTCGTTTTCAGCAGTTTCGAGCCGTTTTTTTGAAGCGTCTGTTCCAAAATCAAGCGCGCCTTGTACAAATCGAGCCACTTGAACGGCGCGTCCTTGTTTTGAAGCAGGGCGTTCGCGACGTGCTTTTCAAGTTGTTTCGCCGCCGTGTACGCCAATTCCGCCTCTTTGTCGTTCGACGCGGACTTCGCCAGCGATTCGGCGTCCGAGTTCATCAGCGCGTCTTTAACGGTTTTTTCGTTTTTAAACGGATTTTCAACGGGTTCAGTCATAAATCACCTAACAATTCCCCCTTATTTTCGTCAACGCGGGCGAAATTGTCAAGGTGTCAGGTTTGTAATTCGGCATAAATGTGCTAAAATGCGAAAAACAAGGATGCCGGACAATGAAAAAATACGTTTTGCTTTTTCTTTTTACGCTGATTTTCCCGCTTTGCGCCCGCGCGCAGACGTACACGATCAGCGTTTTCGGCGACAGTCTGACGGCGGGGTACGGCGTGGAAAAAACGGATTCCTTTCCCGCCCAACTGGTTGAATTTTTGTACGAGGACGGCTATAAAACGCGCGTTTCAAACAACAGCGTGACCGGCGACACGACTCAAAAGGGCTTGCAGAGAATTTCGGATGTCGCCGCGCAAATGCCGGACGTCATCATCATCGAATTCGGCATGAACGACGTGATTCAGGGCGTGCCGATTGAAACGACGGAGAAAAATCTGGCGCGCATGATTTCTTTGGCGCAGAAAAACGATATCGCCGTTCTGCTGGCGGGAGTGAGCGTCCCGCCGATACGCAAGGACGTTCTGCCGGAGGATTACGCGGATATGTATGCGGCTTTGGCGAAAAAATACGACGTGCCGCTGTACGAAAACATTCTTGAAGGCGTGGCGGATTACGCCCGCAATCTTTACGATCCGAAACTGCTGGGCAAAGACCAGATGCATCCCAACGAGGAGGGGATTTCCGTCATGGTGGAGGGGATTTTGCCGCAGGTGAAACAAATCCTTAATGCTTTGGACGTAAAATACGCCCGTTGAACCCTGATGAAAGAGGTCGCCCATGATCCGTTTGTTTGCCGGCATTGATTTGCCCGAAGATATCAAGGAACACATTTACACCCTGCGCGGCGGCGTGCACGGCGCAAAGTGGGTGAACAAGGAAAATCTGCACGTCACGCTGCGCTTTATCGGCAACATCGACGAAACGGACGCCGAATATCTGCACGCGGATTTCTGCCGTATTCAAGCGCGCGCGTTCAATCTGGCGCTGACGCAGGTCGGCTTTTTCGCGACCGGTTCGCAGATCCGCCATTTGTGGACGGGGGTCAGCAATTTCAACGATTTGGATTTTCTGCACGACAAAATCGACACGATTGTTCAGCGGCACAATCTGGGCGCGGACACGCACAAATTCCACGCGCACGTCACCATTGCCAAACTGCGCGGCGCAAGCGAGGAGGACGTGTTCAAGTTCTTGGCGTACAACAACCTGTTCCGCACGCGCGAGTTCCGCGTGGATAAAATCACCCTGTTTTCAAGTCATCCGCACCACGACGGCATCGGGTCGTATTACAGGGCGGAAGCGGAATATCCGCTGTACTGAAACGGCAATTCGCTGTTCTGAAACGACAAAAAGGGCGCGAAACGCACCCCTTTGAAACAGCGCGGAAAAATCCGCCGCCGCTTATTTTTGAGCCGCTTTTTTAATGCAGGCCCATTGTTGCGTGTCAAGCAGCGTCGCCATGGCGATGGTGATGATGCGTTCGTTGCCGCCCTGTTCAACCAAGCGGACGTGCGGGGGAATGTCGGGAAATTCCAAAATGCGCTCGACGGTCCATTTGGAAGTCAGACCGTTCGTTTTTTGAAAAATGTCGTCGGGTTGAATCGGGTAATTCGCCATGGGTGGTTCTTTCCTTTTAAAACAATGTACCTGCTGTACAATCTGTATCGGCTTTTTTTAATGTTATAGTGTTAAGGGGCGACTTTCAACTGTTTTCGTGATTTCGCGTCAAAACAGGCGCGCGCACAGCGTCCGGATCGTTTTGGCGACTCTGTCCGCGTCGGGCTTGCGCCAGACGAAATCCGCGCGGATCAGACGGGCGTTTGCTTGCAGCATTTCGTCGATTTTCAGATGTGGGCGTTCGCTCAACAGCCGGAAACGGCACGCTCTGCCGACCGCCTCGAATTTGCCGTAGCGCGACGACAGCGGCAGATTGAAATCCCCGCCGCATTTCAGGCACGCGCCGTGAAGCGTTTTGCGCGGGCAGGTTTCGCTGATGAACAATGCCGTGTCCTGATACGCAATGCCGAGAGCCTTGTCCGGAAAAGCCGCGAAAATCTTTTCGGGCGCGGGCGTTTCCTGCGCGACCGTAAAGCGCGTCAATCCCAAACCGCACAGCATTTTCGCCGCTTGAACGTTGGCGGTGTAAAGCGTCGCGTCCGCCGACACGTCGTCTTTGGAAACGTCCAAAGCGTCCAGCCCCCACACGTTGCCGATTTCCCATTTCGCGAATCCCGCGGCTTTCAAATCCGCGACGATGCGGCGCATTTTTTCGCTTTCCCATGCGCGACACACGGCGGGCAGGGCGAAACGCAGTTTTTCTTTCGGCAAATCGGGCGGCGAAAAACGGTCGGGCAGAATCTCGAACACGATTTCGGACAGACGGGCGAGGTCGTCACCGCTCAACGCCTGTAAATTCCGCGCGTCGTCCGTTTTGACGATCAGTTTGCGCGCGGGCGTGACGGACGCGGCGGGTTGAGCCGTGTTTTTCAAGGCGTTTTCAATGACCGCCGTGCGTTTCGCGCGGGCGCGTTTGACGGCGTCTTCGTCGATTTTGGCGTACAAATCGCGGCGCAGGTCGTTCAGCGCGGACACGGGCGCGAACAGATTTTGCGCGTTGACAAGCGTCAGATTGTCCGGCGTCGCGCGCGATTCGCCCGATTTTTCAAAAGCGCGGCGCACGTTCTTTTCCACCGCTTCTGCGTTTTGGGCGGCGGTTAACGTCGCGGGCAGGGAGGCGGTTTGTTCGCCGGCTTGCGCGAACAATTCGTTTTCGCTCAACACGACCGTGACATCAACGGGGATCTTGTCCTGCGCAAAATCGCGCGGATCGGGGCGCGTGAACGGATACGCCTTTTTGACGGCGGTGCTTGACGACAGATACACGGGACGGTTTTGCGCGATGTACGGCGCGTTGTCCGGCAGGGCGACCGCGACGGGAACGCCGGCTTTGGCTTCAAAGACGTTTTTCTTGCCGCAAATCAGCGTTTCGGCGGAAAATCCGAACGGTTTGGGCGCGTTTTCCAAGTCGATCTGCAATCCGTCGTAGCGGGCGAAATCCGTGCTCGGCTTGAACTGAATGAATCGCCTGCCGCCGTGCGAAAACGCTTTTTCCACCGACCCGACGGGCAAACCGCGATGCCCCGTCGTTTCAACGTCTGCAACCGCGCCGTTCTGCCGGTCTTGCGTGTACAGAGTCGTCGTCAGGCGCGAAAAAATCGTGCGCACGGCGTCTTTTTTGCTTTGAATTAACGCTTTGTCGGGCGTACCGTCCAGAATGTTGCGGTACAAGTCCGTCACCGCCGCCGTGTACAAGGGCGTTTTTTTGCGTCCCTCGATTTTCAGCGCGGCGACTCCCGCCTGTTTCAGCCGCCGGACGCTTTCTTGAAGCGACAGGTCGCGCATGGAAAAAGCGAATCCCTTTTTGCCGTCGAAGCACACGCTTTCGCGGCACGGATACACGCATTTGCCGCGATTCGCGCTTCTGCCCGTGTATATGGAGGAAAACATACACAAGCCGCTGTAACTGTAACACAGCGCGCCGTGAACGAACGTTTCGATTTCAATCGGCACGCGTTTGGCGATGTTTGCGATTTCGTCGAACGTCAATTCGCGCGCCAGAACGACGCGCTTGAATCCCAAATCTTTCAACGCCCGCGCGCCCTGTTCGTTATGCGCCGCCATTTGCGTGCTGGCGTGCAGACGCAGGGTCGGGAAGTTGCGTTTGGCAAAGCGCGCGACGCCTAAATCCTGCACAATCACGCCGTCGGCTTTTGCTTCAAGAATGTCGTAAAGCGTTTCCGCCAAATCCCGAAACTCGTCGTCGAAAATCAGCGTGTTGACGGCGACCAGCACCCGCTTGCCGAGGCTGTGCGCGTAAGACGTGAAAAATTTCAAATCGTCTGGCGTGAAATTGACCGCTTCCGCGCGGGCGGAAAATTTGTTCAAGCCCAGATACACGGCGTCCGCGCCGTATGCGAAAGCGGCGAATCCCGAATCCAATTCGCCGGCGGGGGCAAGCAGTTCAACCATTACACGCTCCTTTTTTGAATGTGCAGAACGCCCGCCGACGCGTCCAAATCAACCGTTCTGCCGAGCGGCAGGACGACGCTGTCCGGCGCGTGACCGTAGGGCAGACCTTTGACGGCGGGAATTTTCAATTTGCCGCGCCACTCGTCCAAAACGTCCCGAATTTCGCCGTCGGAAGCGTCTTTTGACTCGCAGCGGTAAAAATCGCCGAACACGACGCCCGCCGCCTTGTCGAACACGCCCGACAAAGCGCATTGGGTCAGCAGACGGTCGATGACGTAGGGCTGTTCGCCGACGTCTTCAATCAGGACGATCGCGCCGTTTGCATCGGGCATATACGGCGTGCCGAGCAGGGACGCGAAAATCGTCAGACAGCCGCCGATCAGCCGCCCTTTCGCTTTGCCCGCGCGCATGGTTTGCAAGCCGTCGAAACGCTGTTCTTCGCCGTTCACCGCCTGCCAAAGCGTCTTTTCCGTGACGGGCGGCATCAAAACACCGTCGCGGCGGTACAGCACGCATCCCGTCAGGCTTTCAACGCCCGCTTTCGCCAGAAAAGCGTTCTGCACGGCGGTCGTGTCGCTTAATCCGACAAACAGTTTCGGATGACTTTTAACGGCGTCATAGTCGATTAAATCAAGCATACGGGCGGAACCGTAGCCGCCGCGCGCCGCAAACACGGCGTCAACGGAACCGTCTTTGTAAAAATCGTTGAGTTCCCGCGCGCGCATGGCGTCGGGAGCGGACAGAAAACGCGTGTTTTGATAAACGCACGCGCCCGTTTTGACGGCGATTCCCCTGTCTTTAAAGTATTTTTCCGCAGGGGCGAGCGCGTTTTGCGGACAGCCCGAAGCGCACGCCGCAACGCCGATTGTCTTGATTGAAACGGGCATCAGCGTTCTCCCAATTCCTTTAAAATGCCGTAAGCGAAATCCGTCAGCGTGTCGTCGCGCGCGCCCATGACGACGACGCGGTCGCCCGCTTTCGCCAAAGCCGGCACGAGTTTCGCGATTTTCGCGCGTTCGGGGATGAAGTGCGCTTTTTTGCCCGCGCGCGCCAGTTCCTTGACGATGTCGGCGGACGAAATGTCTTTCGTCGTCGTGCCGCCCGCGTAGAAAATTTCCGGCATGATGATGATGTCGTCCATGTCCGTTTTTGTCAGGAACGTTTTGATGTAGCCGTCTTTCATCAGTTTCGTCGGCGCGAATCCGTGCGGCTGGAAAATGACGATCAGCCGTCCCGATTTTTCTTTCAGCGTGTCGAGCGTCGCGGCGATTTTTTCCGGATTGTGCGCGAAATCGTCGATGACGTACACGCCGCCCGCTTCCCCCAGCGTTTCCAGTCGCCGCTTGACCCCTTTGAACGACGCCAGAGCCGACAGGCTTTTCGCGCGCGGCACGCCCAGCAGATCCGCCGCGCCGATCGCCGCCAGAGCGTTGGCGACGTTGTGTCTGCCCGCCACAAGCAGTTCCGCTTCGTCGCGGTTCAATTTGAATTTCACGCCGCAATCCGTCGGCACGATATCGCGCGCGTACAAATCCGCCGATTCGTCTTTCAGCGAGAACGTCAGCACGTTTTTGTTCAAAGAACGCATTTTCGCCGTTTCCTCGCAATCCAGATTGACGACCGCGCCGACGCTCGCCTTTTGGATGAATCCGGCGAAAAGCGGACGCAATTCCTCAATCGGCTTGTGGTCAAGCGAAATGTTCGTCACAACGCTGACGGCGGGGGAATACAGCGCGATCGACCCGTCGCTTTCGTCCGCTTCAATGACGCAAAATCCGCCTTTTCCGGTCAGAACGTTGCCCGTTTCGGTGTCGGTGCGGTAATTCAGCATGATGCCGCCGTTCACGACGTTCGGGTCGACGCCCGCCTGTTTTAAAATGTGCGCGGTCATGGCGGTCACCGTCGTTTTGCCCGACGTGCCGCCGATGGCGATTCCGTTCGTCGTCGCCAGAAAATCCGCCAGAATCTCCGCCCGCTTGCGCACGGGGATGTTCAGCGCGCGCGCCGCTTTCACGTCGGGGACGCTTTCTTCCACCGCCGAAGACACGACGACGCAATCGACGTCTTTTGTCACGCCCGAACCGTCCTGCGCAAACAGGGCGATTCCCTGTTTCATTAATTTTTCGCGGACATCCGCGCCTTTTTGCGCGTCGAAACCGCGGTCGGAGCCGGATATCGCGTATCCGTTTTTGGCAAGCAGAACCGCCAAAGCGCTCATGCCGCTGCCGCCGATTCCGCAAAAAAAGTACGATTTCATGGCTTTCGTCCCGAAAAGTGAAAGATTTTTTTAAATTTATCTCGTGAAAATATACGAATTCGATTAAAATAAAATTTAATTTTTACAAAGAAGCGAAATACAAGGAGTTTTTTATGCGCCGCTCATCCCTCTTTTTGTATTGTCTTGCCGGCATGATTCTGGCGTCGGGCGAGGCTTTTGCCCAATTCACGACACGCAACGCGCCGCCGCAACAGTCGTCGGCGGGAACGGCGCAAACGCCCAGATTCACGCGCACGACATCCAATACGGCGGCGAATTCCGCGCCCAAGCCGGCTTCAAGCGCGCCGGTCAGTTTCACGAGGTCTTCTTCGGCGAATTCAGCGCGTCAGGCGGCTCCGGCGAACACGGCGCGTTCCGCGAACGGCGGCAGGACGCAAGCCGCGCCGAACGTCAAAGCGTCGCCGAAAAGCGCGGCGCGGACGAACGCAAACCGCCCCTCCGCCATGACGGACGACGATATGCCCGATTTCAGCGCGGTCGATTCGGCGGCGAAAGACGCGCGCAATATGTCGCCGGCGCAGAAAATCATTCTGCTGGAAGAATACGCCACCCGCAAACAAAAGGAGCGCGAGGCGATGAAACTGGCGGAGGAACGCCGCAAAGCCGCCATTGCGAAGAAAATCGCCGAAGAAACCCCGTCGCCGGGGATGATGTTTGACGAAAACGGCGTCGAACGTCCCGTTCCGAAAGGCGAATTGTGGGTTTATGTGACGGATTTCACGTCGAACGGGTCGCAATGCTCCCTGACGCTGCGTTTGCAGAACCGCACGAACGTCAAACTGGAAAATCTGCGCCTGATGTTCTATTGGCCCTCGGATTCGACGTATTGGAATTTGTCGGACGTCGCGCCGAACGCCATCGTGTCAAAGGAAAGAACGTTCTTTTCCGATAACTGCCCGTCTTTGCGCGTCAAGCCCCGTCTGGAAACGCAAAAGTGCGTTTTAGGTCCGGCGAAAGCGGAAGCCTGCGCGAATTTCGTTGTGTTGAAATGATTTGACAAGCGGTTGTTTCCTTGACTTTGCGTAACTTGAAAAGACTTTTGATTGCGGGAATTTTCTGCCTGACGGGTGTGTTTGCCGCCGCTTCCGTTCGCGCGGAACAGCCAACCGCGCCCGCGCAAACATCAAGCGCGTGGGAAGTTTTGTCCCCGCAGGACGTCGAAAAATACGCCGAAGCCTTTTCCCTGCTTGACGAGGGGGAAATCAAGGCGGCGCAGGACGCGTTGCAGGGCGTGCGGAACGCGTTGCTGAAAGGGCTTTTCTCGGGGCGCATGATTTTGGCGCAGCCGGCGCGCAAGCCCACGCAAAAGGAAATAGAGGGCTGGCTGAAAAAATACCGCGATCAGCCGATTGCGTCCGAAGTGTACGAATTCGCCATGCGCAAGGACGTTCACGTCACGATGAGCCGCCCGAAAGACGCCGCCGCGCACTTTACGGCGGGATCGTGCACCTCCATGCGCATCCCCGACCCGATGGATTATTCCTTTTACAAAAAAGTGAATTACGTTCCGGCGCAGGACAGGGCGTCGGTGCGCCGCTCGATGCAGTTTTTCTCCTCGGCTTTGCGGCGCGGCAAAACGCTGGCGGCAAGACTGCATTTTCAAGACAAAAAAGTGCAAAAGTACCTGTCGCGCAAAGACCGCGAGGAAAGCCTGACCGCGCTGGGCTTCGCCTATTTCGTCGACCAAGAGGACGACAAGGCGCTTGAAGTGCTGAAACCCGTTTTGGACAGGGGGGATCAGGCTTTGCTTCTGGCGCGCTGGACGGCGGGGCTTGTCTATTGGCGCAAGAAAGATTATCCGAACGCGCAAATCCAGTTCCAGACGATTGCGGATTCGCCCAAAGCGTCGCCCGTGTTCAAAGCGGCGGCGGATTTTTGGACGACGCGCGCCATGATTAAAAACGGAATGTTTTACGCCGTCACGCCGTATTTGAAAGACGCCGCGACCGTCGCCCCTCATTCCGTGTACGGCATTTTGGCGCAGCGTTCGCTCGGTTGGGACATTTCTCAAAACTGGAAAGATTTTTCCGTTACGCCGTCCGACGCGGACGATGTGCGCGTCGTGGCTCAAACAAACGGCGGCAAGCGCGCGCTGGCGTTCTTGCAGTTGGACATGATCGACGAAGCCGAACGCGAACTGATTAAACTGTACGCGGAAAATCCCGCCATGCGCAAAACGCTTGCGTCGTTTGCCTCGTCGCTGTCGCAAGCGCCGGAACTGTCCGCAAGATTGGCGGGATTGCGCGGCGAAATCGAAACGCCGACGGGACAAAAGGCGCTGTATCCGTTCCCGAACTGGACGCCGCTGAATAATTGGAAAATCGACAAGGCGCTGATTTACGCTTTCGTGCGTCAGGAATCGTGCTTTAAAAACAAGGCGTTCAGCAACGCGGGCGCGCGCGGCGTGATGCAGTTGATGCCGTCCACAGCGAAACTGATGTCCAAAAAATTGGGCGAACCGTACCGTTTAAGCAAACTGCACCGTATTCCGTACAATCTGATGGTCGGGCAGGAACTGGTGTCCACTTTGCTGAACCGCAAGGACGTGAACGGCAATTTAATGGCGGCGATCGCGGCGTACAACTGCGGCACGCGCAACTTGAAACGCTGGAACGAACGCGCGGATTTCAAAAACGATCCGCTGTTTTTCATGGAAGCGATACCGTCGCGGGAAACGCGCGGCTTTGTCAAAAAAGTGTTGGCGAATTACTGGATTTACCGTTCCTTATTCGGCAAATCTTTGGAATCCGTTGATGAAGTGCTGGCGGGCGAATACCCGACGTACCGCCCGTAGCGCAAAGAAATTTACCAGAATTTGACCATTTTCAAAATGTTGAAAGCGTTGCCTTTGGTCAGGTACACCTTGTGGCAATACGGGCATTGCGTGTAGGTGCTTGCCAGTTTTTTGGCGATTTTCTTAACCAGAAACGGCACAATCAGCAAAATCAGCAGACCGGCGATTCCGATAGCGGCGAAAAAGTAAATCGCATAAGCGTCGATTTGCCGCGCCGTCTGATAAAACACGCCGTTTTTGTTGGTTCTCAATTCGTTGTAAATCGTCGCCGCGGTTTTGGAATTGAACGCGATTTTTCCCTTGACCAAAGCCTTGTACGCGGCGTCGGACAAGCCGAGTTGTTTTTGCACCTGTCCGGCGGCGGCGGATTTGACTTCCTTTTCCAGCCCTTTTTTGACTTCCTTGTTCAACGTGGCGGACACTTTCGCGGTCGTGTCTTTAATCTGTTTGTTGACCTTGTCGACCTGCTTTTTCAAAGAATCGGTCGCGTCGGTGATTTTATCCGCGTCCTTGACGCCGAATTTCGCCAGTTTCGACGAAATGTCCTTCGCCTTTTTCGCCGTTTTTTCAAGTTTGTCCAACTGATCCAGTTTGATTTGCGGAATGTCGATTTTATCGGTGTATTTGGAAACGTCCACTTTTTTCAAAACGTCGTTCGTCAGCGCGGAAAGCCGGTTTTCCAGCATATTGTACGCCATGGCGGAGGCTTTGACGACGGCGTATTCTTTCATCGGCGTCGTGTGCGTGCAGAAATAGTACGCGGCGGGCGCGACGACGGCAAGCAGCCAAATCAGCGCAAACCAGTTCGCCGCTTTGACGATTGTCGGTTTTTGGTGAAGCAGTTTATAGGCTTCGTCTTCGTTTTGAACAGTTCCCATTTTTTCGATCCTTTTTAGGAAATTTCATTCATCATACGCAATCATTCCGCGTTCGGCAAGCGGGCAATATATTTATAAAAAGCGGTTTCGTCGGCGTTGAGACGCACAAAATTCCGCAAATCCGCCTTGCCGACGTGCAATCCCAGACTGACGACCGCGTCGGCGGTCAAATCCGCTCTTTTGTACGCGGCGATCGTCGTAAAGGCGCGGGCGAACTCGACGGCGGGCGTGACGACGCCGATTGCCAGACACAGCACAAGGGCGACGCCGCGCGCGCTTTTCAAATTCACTTGGAACAGGCGGCGCGTCGCTATCAGCATCAGCACGAACAGCGCGGGAATGGAAGCGCGCATGACGAAATCGCCCGATTCGCCGACTTGAATGAACGGAATTAAAATCAGGCAGAACAGCGTCGTTTGGAAAAACAAGTCGCGCTTTTCGTCGCGGAACAGCGCCATGCACAAAAAACCGAACTCCAACAGCAGAAAGCACGCGAAAACGGTTATGGCGTACGGGTTGAACCAGTTCGGATCGACAAGGAAACGCCACGCGACAAAGGCTTCGCTTCTGCCGGCGTTAATCGCGGTGTTCGCGCCGTAGTACAAGTACGTCAGCGGGAAAATCACGAGGGAAGCGACGACGTTCTGCACCGAAAACACCCTTTTTAAAAACGGCGCGGCGGCTTTTCCCCGATACGCGCGGATGAAACCCCTTGCGGCGAACGCGATATAATAAACTGTCAGGCAGACGAACGGGAACGGCGCGAAAAACAGGCACAGCAAGCCCGTAAAAGCGAAATTGCGCACGTCTTGACGGGAAAACAGCATCATGACAATCATCCACGGGGCGATCGTCTGGTTGAACACCCAAAACATACACGTCGTCAGCGAACTGTACTGGTAACTTTGCGCCCACCATTCGATATGCGCCGCCAGTCCGCCGTACAAAAGCCACGCGCCGACCGCGTCCATGCCGCTGAAAAATATCAGCATCAGCAGGCACAGCGTCTTTTTGCCCGCCGACCGCGCTTTCAGCGTGTGCATCATCAGCAAAACCGTCAGAAACACGCCCGCCGCGCCCCACAGCAAAAGCGATATGTTGCCGATTGCCCAGACCGTTTGCGCCGATGCGCCCGCGAACAAAAACAATTTCGCGACCGACGCGGGAACCAGCCAATGCGCCAGATAGTACACCAGCGCGGATTTGTGCGCCGCGTACAAAACGGGCCACGGATAAAAAATCATGTCGCGAAACACGGCGTTGCGGTAATGGTAATCGGGGCTTTGATAGAAAAATCCGCCTTGCCCCGCGCAATATCCCCACAGCAAGACAATCAGGGCGATCAGCGCGAAAGCCGTTTTCGACAGCGTCAGCGTGCTTTGATTTTCATCGTCGTGCGTTTTCATCGCGGCGCGCAGAGCGTACAGGAACAACGCGGCGCAGGGCAGGGAAATCAGCGGACGCACCCACGCGCCCAAAAATAGCAAAAACGGCGCGGACAGGTAAGTCAGCATACTTTTTTTAATGAAAGAAACGCGGATTTTCATTATAGTATCTCCTTGAAATTACGCCCATTGTATAGGCATCACATAAAAAGCAAAAGGAAAAAACGATGGCTTTTGTTCACCTGATGTGCGGATTCATCGGCACGGGCAAAACGACGATAGCGCGCAAACTGTCGGTGCAGACGGGCGCGGTTCTGCTTTCGCACGACGACGTGATGCGCCGCTTTTTCGGACGCGCGCCGGACGATTTTCACAATCAGTACAAAATCGCGGACGATTTCATCTGGCGCATGGCTGAACAGATTGTCGGCGCGGGCGTCAGCGTGATTCTGGATCACGGATTTTGGACGCGGCAAGCGCGCAGGGACGCTTTCGAGCGCGCGCGGATTTTTTGCGAAAACGTGCGCTTTCATTGCGTCGAGTGCGATTTGCCGGAAGCCCGAAAACGCGTGCTGAAACGCACGGCGGAAGATGCCGATTCCTTAATGATTGACGAACATTGTTTCGACGACAGGCTAAAACTTTATGAGCCCTTGTCCGAAGACGAAAAATATGATGTCATCTATTATAAAAATGTTTAACCGGTAACTTGGGAGAGAAAAAATGGAATTTTATAAATGCGAACGCTGCGGCAACATTATCGCTTTTGTGGAAAACAAAGGCGTTCCCGTGTCCTGCTGCGGTCAAAATATGGTTAAAATCGAACCGAACACCGTCGATGCGGCGAAAGAAAAGCACGTTCCCGTCATCACGCGCGAGGGCAACAAAGTCACCGTGACGATCGGCTCCGCGCCGCATCCGATGATTCCCGCGCACCATATTTCTTGGATTGCTCTGCAAACAAAACAGGGCAATCAGCGCAAGGAACTGCCGGTCGAAGAACCCGCGCAGGCGTGCTTTGAATTGTGCGACGGCGACGAAGTCATCGCCGCTTACGAATATTGCAATCTGCACGGCTTGTGGAAAGCGGACGCGTGATAGCTCTTTAATAATAAAGAAAGCGGCTCCGGAATAGCCCGACGCCGCTTTTTTTGTTGCCGTTTTGCCGTCAGAAGCACCTGTCTTCGCGCTTTTTGCGGCAGTCCTCCTTACGCATGCAATGATAGCACAATTCGTTTTCCAAAGGCTTGTCCAGCGCGAAATCGCGAATGTTTTCCAGCGTCGTCTGGGCGATGTTGTTCAGGGCTTCCTGCGTCAAAAACGCCTGATGCGACGTGACGATGACGTTCGGCAGGGAAATCAGACGGGACAGCGTGTCGTCCTGCACGATGATGTCCGAGCGGTCTTCAAAGAAGATGTCGCCTTCTTCTTCGTACACGTCCAAAGCCGCGCCGGAAATCTTGCCTTCTTTCAGCGCCGCCAAAAGCGCTTCCGCGTGAATCAGCCCGCCGCGCGACGTGTTGACGAGAATGCAGGAACGCTTCATTTTTTTTAAGGCGTCCGTGTCGATCATGTGCCGCGTTTCGTTCGACAGCGGGCAATGCAGGGACACGATGTCGCTTTGCTCGAACAGCGTGTCCAAATCGACGTAGTTGATGTCGCTCGATGTGTCGGGGAACGCGTCGTAGGCGATGACGTTCATGCCGAATCCGCGGCAGATGTTAATGAATATCTTGCCGATTTTGCCCGTGCCGATCACGCCGACCGTCTTGCCGTGCAAATCGAAGCCCGTCAGCCCGTACAGGCTGAAATTGAAATCGCGCGTGCGGATGTACGCTTTGTGCGTTTTGCGGTTCAGGGTCAGCAGCAAAGCCATCGCGTGTTCGGCGACCGCGTAGGGCGAATAGGCGGGAACGCGCACGATATGGATTTTGCCGAACGCCGCGCGCGTGTCGACGTTGTTGAAGCCGGCGCATCGCAAGGCAATCAGGCGGACGCCCAGAGCGTACAATTCGTCGATGACGGTCTTGTCCAGCGTGTCGTTGACAAAGACGATGACGCCGTCGCACCCTTTTGCCAGATGCACCGTGTCGGCGGTCAGTTTCGTGTCGTAGTATTTAATGGAAATGAACGAGGGGTCAAGATTGCGGTCGAACGAGGCGATGTCGTATTTCTTGGCGTCAAACATGGCAAATTTCAGCATTTTAATCTCCTTCTATGCGCGGGAGTGCCATTGTATCAATTTCGCGCGCAAAAGCAATCTGTCAAAGAGTGCAGGACAAAAAAAATTTGAAGCCGAAACACAAAAGGCGCCGAACGGCGCCCCCGCGGTTATGCGAAAGTCGGCTCAATCCAATCTGCCGTTGTTGTACTTGCGAATCAGCACGCCGTCTTTGAACGTAAAGCCGATTGTGTACGAACGAAAGCCGTTGTCGCCGTTGCAATAGTATTTTTCAACGCCCGCCGCTTCGTTTTCCGGCGACGTGTCCTGTTTGCAGGACTGATTCCAATACCATTCGCCCAAGCGTTGTTGGACTTCGCCGATGCTCATGCCTTTTTTCACGGCGTTGTAGTCGTCCACCGTAATCGACGTGCACGCGCTCAGACAAATCAGCGCGCCGAGTAAAAGCGATTTTTTCATTTTCCCTCTCCGATTCTTTTTTTCTTTGCGGCAAAGCATATCAGCAAGGGCTTAACGCATCGTAAAAATAAAGGGCGGATATGCAAAAAGCCGCCCTTGCGGACGGCTTTTTTGGACAATGGCGGGAGCGACGGGGCTCGAACCCGCGACCTACGGCGTGACAGGCCGTCACTCTAACCAATCTGAGCTACGCCCCCATTGACCAAGCGCAGTTATATCCGTTTAGAAACACGATTGCAAGAGATTTTTTCATCTTTATGCAATTTTTTTTCGTACAAGCCCCGCAAGTCCCAGAAAAGCGGGGTTTTCCGCCGTCATCACATACGTCGGCACGTTTGACAGATAGGCGTTGAAGCGTCCTTTGTCCTCGAAAGATTTTCTGAAAGACGATTCTTTGAACATTTTTAAAACGCTCGGACGCGGCAGGATGCCTCCCGCCAGATACACGCCGCCGAACGCGCCCGCCGTCAACGCCAGATTTCCGGCGAAAACGCCCAGAAAATCGAACATTTCGGACAACGCTTCAAAGCACAGTTCGTCGCCGTTCGCCGCGCCTTCGGATATCTGCGCCGCCGTTTTCGCCTCTTCCGGCAGATTGTTCATTTCGCGCAAAGCCGCGTAGATGTTTTCCAAGCCCATGCCGGAAATGACGCGTTCCGCCGAGATATGTCCCCATTTTTGACGCAGCGTCGCGATGATTTCCGCCTGTTTGTCGTTCATTGCCGGCGCGGTGGCGTGCCCGCCTTCGCCCGCGATTGCCGTGAATTCGTCGCCGACCGGCATGAGAATCGACACGCCCAAGCCCGTTCCGGGACCGACAATGCCGATCGGATAGCCTGATTTGGCTTCCCCGCCGCCGATTTTAACGCGCTGGGATTCGTCCAGACACGGCACCGCCAGAGCCTGCGCGACGAAATCGTTGACCAAGGCGAACGAATCGAATCCCAAAACTTCCTGCATCTGTTTTCTGGAAAAACGCCAGCAGCAGTTTGTCATCGACACGTCGTCGTCCAGCACGGGACAGGCGATCGCCATTGCCGCGTGCTTGACGTTTTCACATCCCGTTTTTGCCAGATAGCCGCGCACGGCGTCCTGAAAGGAGGGGTAATCGGCGCATTTCAACACCATGGAATCAAAAATTTCCCCGTTCGCGCGGCAAAGCGCAAAGCGGGCGTTCGTCCCGCCGATATCGGCAATCAAACCAGCGTTTGTCATTGTGTCATCCTAAAAAATCAATCCTGCTCGACATTGGCGGACAAAGGCGTGCCGTTCCCCCGCCGGCGAGTCCACGCGATTTTAATGCCGAAACAGACGTCCTGCAATTCTTTTTCATCATCGGGCGGCGCGCAAAGTTCGCCGTCGGCGCACACTTCGCCGACCATTTCCGTCAGGCGCGCGTTGCGGAGCGTCGGCAACGACGCGTCCGGAAAGCGTTTTTCCAAGCGTTCCGCCAAAGCGTCGAACGAACGCCATGTCAAATTATCTGCCATGCTGCGCCCTTTGCTTAATCAGATGTTGCGTCATGTTCATGCGCGATTTGCGGTACGCCGAGCGTTTTTCCTCCAACGAAGCGCGCAGTTTGCGGCGCGAACCGTCAACGCGGTTTTCCGTGTTGATGCCCAATTCGCCGTAAGTGTGCTTTTCGCACGACTCCACGCGTTCGACGCCGTTGACGACGCCGTGCGTGAAGCACAGCGCGCCGTGGTCAAGCGTTTCGACGATTTCGGGCTTTTGCCCCGACACGATTTTGACCGTGTCGCCGTTGCGCACGGGACGGTCGCCGACGACGCCGTATCCGCTCGCCGCCAATTCCTTGTTGAAATCCGCAACGACGTTTGCGGGCGCGTGAACGGGCGCGACAGCGGCGGGTTTCAAAAGCCCCAGCAAATCTTTCAAATCGTCCAGTCGGGCGTGACCGGGGGCGTACAGTCCCGAAACGTCCGAATCGTCCAGCACCGTCACGTCGGGATACAATCCGGAATCGTGAATCAGCGTTTTTAAAGACGCGTGCTGATGCGCGATCAGCACAAGCGCGTCGTCGTCCATTTTGTCGTATTTTTCGCCTTTGTTCAGCGCGCGCACCAGCGGCGAATCCTCGTTGTCGTATTTGGCGAACACGCCGCTTGTCAGCACGACGGCGTTGCGGGAGTCTTTCACGTCCTGCGCGGCGACGATGTTGGGAAATTTGTCAAGCAGTTCGCCGTCTTGAAGTCCCAACAAATGCGCGTCCATCACCGAACCGCCGTCAATGACGACTTCGCGCCCCGCGTCTTTCGCCGCCTGCAACACGGTGGCGATGCGCTCGACGTGCGCCGGCGGCACGACCACGACGGCTTGCCTGTTCGCGTTTTCGTCGAACAATCCCTTGAATACGCCGTAAGCCTGCTTTTCGTTGAACGCGTGTCCTTTTTCTCTGGCGCCGCAGGAATCCATGACGGCGAAATCCAGCCCTTGCGCGCCGATTTGCGCAAATTGCTTCAAATCCGCGCCGGAACGGATGTACGACGTTTCTTCCAGTTTAATGTCGCCGCTGTGGAACACGCTCGCTTTTTCGTTGGAAATCTTGAACCCCAGAGAGCCGGGGATGGAGTGGGGGGCGGTGGCGACCTCCACGGTCATGTCGCCGAAATGCAGAATGTCCTTTTCTTTGACGACGTGCGGCTCTATATGTTTGCGCCAATCCATGCCGCGCTCGATAAATCCGGCTTCCAGCAGTTTCAGCGTGTATTCGGAAGCGTACACCGGCGGCAGTTCAAAGCCCGCCAAAACGTACTCGAACACGCCGTTGAAGTGGTCGGTGTGTCCGTGCGTCAGGAACAAAGCCTGTGCTTTCGTTTCGCCGCTTTCGGACGACGGGAGGACGCCGGACACGTCGGGGACGATTTTGTCGAAACGCCCGCCGAACGCTTCGCCGCCGATTTTGCGCGCCGCCTCGAACTGTCCCAAATCGACAAGGATTTTATCTTCGTGCGCGCGCCCGTTGGCATCCTTGACGACGGATGTGTATTCGTGGCAACTCGCCCACATCAGATTCGTACCGTTTCCGCCGTGCGCAGTCCAGTACATCCCCTCGTCTTGCATCTGCGTTTCCCCCTTAAACGAACGCTGTTTCGCCTGTTAATCGCAGTATAAAACAAGGGCGCGGGCTTTTTCAAGGATTTTTTTGTCTGTTTTTGTCTAGTTTTTCTCGGAAGATTTTTTGCCGGCGCGATATTTTTCCAGCATTTCCTGCCGCCATTCCCGCGCGATTTTTTTGCTTTCCTCCGATCCCGCCTGAATGGTTTTCGATTCTTTTTTGTCGACAAGCGGGCGGCGGGGCAGGGAGAGGAACTCCTTTTGCTTTTTCAGGGGCGCGCGCGTTTGCTCCGATTTCAAAAACGGCGCGGCGGGATTGCCGAATTTCAGCAATTTCTGCCAAGTGTCCAGCAGTTTGTCTTCGTAGCGGAACGCGTATCCCGCCGATTTGGAATGATAGCGCGTCGCCGCCGCTCCCCACGATTTCGTTTCGTCGTAAAGCGATTTAAGGTATTTCGCGGCGTAAGCGACGTTTTTTTGCGGATCGAAAGCGTCGTTCAGCGAATGAAAGGCGTCGGGGTGGTACTTTAAATTGATTTGCATACACCCGACGTCGATGTTTTCCACGCCTTGCGCGCGCAATTTTTCAACCGCCGCGACCGCTTGCTCTTTCGTGTTGTAAAACGTGCCTTTTTTCAGCGCGCCGACCGTCCACGGCCACGCCACGCCCGTCTTGTGCTTTTCGGAATACCGCCCGCTTTCGACCAAGGCGACCGACGAAAGCAGATTTGTCTGGATTTTTTCTTTCTTTTCGTACTTCGCCGTTTGGACAAGGCAGGCGAGTTCGTCGTCAAAGGCGGATTGCGCGGCGGCGGGAAAAGCGGCGAAAAGGCTCAAAAGAAAAATCAGGCGGCGCATTGTCAATCCTGCATGAATCGGCGCATTTTGTCGATGAAAAGGCATAAATGATGCCACAGCGTGTCGAAATAAGCCGTTTTTTCGTATTTTTCCGCGTCCCAGTACAGATGCCGCGCGATTTCAACCTGCAAAGCGTGCGAATTTTGCGCGGGACGACCGTAATGCTTTGTCGTATACGCGCCCTCGTAGGGCAGGTTCACCGTGACGAAATAGCCCATTTCCCGCAGCGTTTCGGCGGCGAATCGCGTGATTTCGGGCGCACAGGACGAACCGTCGACGTCGCCGAGAACGAAATCCGGCGTTTTGCCTTTAATCAGTCTGTCGGGAGGCAGGTCGGGCATGGAGTGCGCGTCAATCAGCAGATTTTTTCCGAATCGGGCGATGTGCGCGCGAATCGTGTTGAATAAAACGGCGTGATAGGGCGCATACACGTCGTCCAAACGCTTTTTAACGTCGTCGAATCGCAATTTCGACTTGTAAACGGGCAGATTCGGCGCAATGTAGCGCGGAATGACGCCCAAACCGGATTGCACGCGGGGCGAATCGGCGCGGGTGGCGGGAAGCGAATCGTAATACATGGCGGGATCCAACTCGTCGGGGGCGCGGTTTAAATCCACCCACACGCGCGCATAGGTCGCCGTTAAAAAAGGGATCTCGAAATTAGGGACGAAAGAGAACAATTTGTCGACGGCGGCGTCTTCAAATCTGCGAAAATCCGCGATTTTCAAGTCTGAAAGTTCCGTCAGCGCGGCGGGATAATGCGTGCCGCTGTGCGCGCTTGCGACAACGATCGGCGCGCTTCCTTTTCCCTTTTTGGACAGGGTGTACGGCGGTATTTTCAAACTTTCTTGCAAAAAAATTCGCTCCCGTCATTTTTTTTGTTGCATTTCATTTTATAAGCATATATGAAGAAAGGCATCCGATAAAGCAAATTCGTTTTGCGATTGTTTCGGGCGTATAGCTCAGCGGTAGAGCACTACCTTGACATGGTAGGGGCCATAGGTTCGATCCCTGTTACGCCCACCATAAAAAAAGACCTCTTTACGAGGTCTTTTTTTATGGTTTGTATAATTTGATCGAACCTATAAATAGGGGCGCTAAGCAAAAAAGTTGCCACACGGCAAGTTTTTTGTCTGCAAGCCCAATGAGCCTTGACGCGCGCCGCTCAACCGAACGGCGCAAGTCTTAGGCGGAATTGCGAATCCCTGTTACGCCCACCATTAAAAACTAAAAAACCTGCCTTGAATGGCAGGTTTTTTGTTTTTAATCAATGAGCCTTAACGAACCGAGCCGGCAGGCGCGGGCGAGTTTAGACGGAATTGTAAAAGACCTCGTAAAGAGGTCTTTTTTTTATGGTTTGTGTAATTTGATCGAACCTGTAAATAGGGGCGCTAAGCAAAAAAGTTGCCATACGGCAAGTTTTTTGTCTGCAAGCCCAATGAGCCTTGACTCGCGCCGTTCAACCGGACGGCGCAAGTCCTGGGCGGAATTGCGAATCCCTGTTACGCCCGCTTTTTACGAACCGAGCCGGTAGGCGCGGGAAATCCGCCGTGGCGTCAATTCAGGTGCGCCGCGATAGAATCGCCTGCTTTTTCCTGTCTTTGACGGCGAAGCGCGGGCGTGCGCATTTAGCGTTTTGTCGAAGCGCAATCTTCGAGTTCGGGAAGCGCGCCGCCGGCAACCGCCCGGAGATACAGGCTTGCCGTACTGCCGTAAGGGGAAAATCGTTTGCGGTACTTTTCAAAAAGTTTCCTGTCGATTGTCTTATGACGGTAAACCATTCGCAACCCCCGCAAAATAGCCAGATCGCCGAAGCTGAACACGTTTGGTCTTTGCATACAGAAAAGCAATATCATTTCCGCCGTCCACACGCCGACGCCTTTTAAGCCGGACAACGCCGCGACAGCCTCCTCGTCCGGCATTTGCCAAACAGCGTTTATGTCAAATGCGCCGCTTGACACTTTTAAGGCGAAGTCTTTGATATACGAGGATTTTTTGAATGAAATGCCGAAAGATTGCAACTCTTTCGCATCCATGCGGTCAATTGCTTCAAGCGTTATTTTCCCCGTGGAATTTGTCAGGCGGTTCCATATTTTTTGTTGCGCTTTTGTGGAGATTTGCTGACCGACGATGTGATGCACGACCGAAGAAAACAAATCCGTGTCCGCGGCGCGCCGGACTTCGCCGACCCTGTCGATGACCGCCGCCGGTTTCTTGTCTTTGGCTTTCAGGTAATTTATTTCCTTTTCGCCGTATTCAAAGTACATTTCAAAGTTTTTTCCGGTTGCGAAAAATGGTCGGGGTGACAGGATTCGAACCTGCGACATTCTGCTCCCAAAGCAGACGCTCTACCAGACTGAGCCACACCCCGAAACCTTTGTGATAATACCCGTTTCGCGTTCTTTTTCAATCTTTCTTTTCGGTTTTGTAAAAGGCGTGTCCGACCGTGTCGCCGATTTTAATGCCGTGTTTTTTCGCAAATCCGGCGTTCGTTTCCAAGACCGCGTTCACGTCGTTTTGCGGCGCGATCGTTTTCAGCGACAGCGGTTCCGTGTTTTCCGCAATGTCCGTAATCGTCCCGTTTTCGTCGATGAAAAACATATCCAGCGGCAGATAGGTGTTTTTCATCCACATCCCGATGCGTCCGGAGCGTTTGAACGTGAACAGCATACCCGCGTCCTGTTGCAGATATTTGCGGAACATCAGCCCCGTTTTTTGCTTTTCGCGCGTGTCGGCGGTTTCAATGCGCACGACGGTTTGTTTTCCCGCGTCGCCGAAAATGGTCAGCGTATCGTCCGCCAGTCCGGCGCGCGCGGTGAAAAGGGAAATCAGGAAAATCAGGACGAAAGTCATGCGATGCGCTCCGCAGTAAAAGAAAAAGCCCTTTTGCAAGGGCTTTCGCAATGTTGTCATTTCGCCGGAGCGGGCGCGGAAGCCGTCGGCGCCGGAGAGGAACTTTCCGCCGGAGCGACGGTTTTGTCCGTTTTGACCGGTTCTTCGTGCTTGACGGGGGCTTCCACCGGCACGACCTCTTCAACGACGACCGTTTCCACGGTTTCGCCGTCTGCCGCAGGCGCGGGAGCGTCTTTTTGCGTCGAAATGGTTTTGATTTCCTTTTTCGCCGTGGAGTTCATGCGCAAGAGCGTTTCGCCCGCGATCGACGACAACTGCATGGTGTTGATGCCGTTGTAGTCGCGGAAGTCCAACGCGGCGAGGTTGGAGCCGGCTTGAAGCGTGACCATGCCGCCGACCGTGTCCGCCAGACGCAGAGCCGTTTTGTCGCCCAAGAAGTCCAAAGCCGTGACTTTGCCGCTTAACAGCATGGAGGAACTCAATTCGCTGACGACGTCAAGCGCGGCGTCGCCCGAACCGGTCAGTCCCATGTAGATGTAATTCTTTTCCGTGTCGTCCCAGACGGAAACCGAGCGAATCGAATTGGCGAGGCTCAACGCGATTTTGCCGCCTCTGGAATCTTTCAGCGTCATGACGGCGCTGCTCTGGTCGACCGACATACCGATGATGGGCACGTCTTCTTTGTAGGTCATGGCAAAGGAGGTCGTTTCGTCGTCAGCCGTCCACACGCCGCGAATGTTGCCCTGCGAATCTTTCAGGATGAAGATTTCGCCTTCGACGACTTTCGGGTCTTTTTTGGGAACGGGCATACCGTCCAGAGCCGCCTGCTGCATATCGGGCGAGCCGTCCTGCGTTTGCATATCGGCGGCGGCGTTTCTGTTTCTGGCGGCGCGGCGGGCGCGGGCGCGCATACGCGGAGCGGCGGGCTGACCCAATCTGACGGCGTTTTCATCGCCCGCCGTCACGATGTCGTCCATCTGCGCTTTCGCGGCGCGGTAGGAAACCGCCGCTCCCGAAAAGGAGGCGTAAGCGACGAACAGCAACAGCACAAAGCCGGCGCGCGTCAGCAATCGGCATCTTTTTTCCAACAACTGAATTCTTTGTTCCAAATTTTCCATGACTGATATCCCTAAAAGGCGTCCTGATACATTTTGATTCTTATAATGTAACGGCAATTTGTTAAATAACTGTGAAGAATCTATGAAGAATGGCGGTTGGTCGGAATCCATTTTTTCACGCAGACGGTTCTGCCTGTTTGGGTGCGCATCAGGCGCGGGCGGTTCATCGCGTCCGCCGTGTTTTCGCCCGCCAGAGCGTCCTTGTAAAAAAGAGTCATGCTCTTGACGCTGATTTCCGCGCGCTCGCCGTTGAGGGCGGCTTCGGCGACCGGCGTGTGATTCGACAGCATTTTGACAAGATATCCGGCGGAGTACGCGCCGAATCTGCGCCAGATGCGATCCAGAAAAGCGGCGACGTCGCGCGGCAGGGGCGATTTGGTAATCATCGGGCGGCCCGCGGCGTACAATTTATAAGTGTTCGGTTCGACGGGACCGTTTTGCGTGACGACGAAAACGGCGGGGATCAAGCGCAAACCGTCGTTCGCGGCGGCGTAAAACCCCTGCGCCAGAAACATCAGGGATTGCAGTTTCGCCGGTTGCAGATACTCGCGTTCGTTCAACGCCGTGTCCAAAAACCATTCCGCAACGTCAAAAGCGGTTTCGACAGCGGGTGCTTTCATAAAAAATTCTCCCCCAAAGCGATAAAATGTGTTAAACATTTATAATTATTTTTTCCGTATGATAGTCCGGTAAAAATAACAAATCCTTAAAATCTTTTCGGGGAATGAAATGTCTGACGAACAAAATTCAACGCAGGAAGCTCCCGCCGCACAGCCCGCGGCGACGGTCGTTAAAAAAATAAAGGTTCCCGCCGCGCCGCATATCAAAACGCCGCAGCCCGCACCCGCTCCGGCGCAGCAGACTCCGGCACAACCCGCGCCGCAGCCCGCGCCCGCACAGCCCGCTCCGGTTCAGGCGCAGGCTTCCGCTCCCCAGCCCGCGACGGCGCAACAGCCTGCCGCTCCCGCGCAGGCTCAACAGGCTCAACCCGCTCAACAGACTCCGGCGCAACCCGCGCCGCAAGCCGCTCCCGCACCCGCGACTCCGGCTTCCGACGCGCATCCGGCAACGGCGAAAGCCCCCGCTTCCCCGCTTCCCGCCGGCGTGTCCCGTCCCCGCAGAGGCGCCGCCGTCAAGCCCGCCGCTCCCGCGAAAAAAGATTCCGAAGCGTTGAAAATCGCCAAGCAGAAAGCGAAAGAAACCGTTTCGCGCCTGCTTCGTTCCAAAGTGTTCATATTGTCGTCCGTTTGCGCGGTTTTCCTGATTGCCGTCGTCGTCGGCATTTCCGCCACGCCCTCTTTGGTCGAATCGGGACTGCCGCAGTATTTGAAGAAAAACGGCATCATGCTCAAATCGTTCAAAGTGAAAAGTCTGGGCATGACGCAGGCGGAACTGATGAATTTCGTGATGTCGTCCGGCTCGGTGCGCATCAAAAGCGTGAAAATCACCTATTCGCCGATTGATTTGTGGCGCAACAAACAGGTCAAGACGATGGATGTCAGCGGCTTGACGATTAACGGCGACATTTCCGAAGACGGCATTTCGTTCGGCGGTCTGGAAAGCGCGTTGAGCGCGAACGCGGCGCGCAATCCGTTCATCGCCAAAAAACTGCGCCTGACGAACGGTCAGCTGGTCGTCAACCGTCAAAACAGCGATGAACCGCTGGTTTTGGGCTTTACGTCGAACGGCTCCGTGTCCGCCGACGCGATGAATCTGACGACGGACGTGTCTTTCCTGAACGACCGTTTTTCCGTCAAGGCGAACGTCGTTTTGAACAAAACGAAAGCGCAGACGGACATCACGGCGGAAATCACCGAGGGCAACGTGCTGGAAGGCGAGGAAACCGCCGGCTCCGTGACGGGCACATGGGATTTGACCATGCAGGCGGGCGCGCTGACTCAGGCAAAGGCGGACTTGTCGATTGAAACGCCCAGCCAGACGATGAAACTGGCGGGGACGGTCACGCCGCACGAGGATGCGAGTTTCTCTCTGGACACGGCTTTCGCCCGCAAATTCAAGCAGGGCTTTGACGCCGGCGACAACTTCACGGGCGAAATTTCGCTGAAATCCGACAAGATCGTTTTTAAGGGCAACGCGCAGAACGCGACGGTCGATTTGCCGCTGAATCTGAAAGTCGTTTCCGCGACGAACAAGACGTTGGCGATTAAAGATATGTCTTTGGCGTTGAGCGGCGTCCTGTCGTGCGTTGACGGCGCGTGCGCGTACCGTTTAAAAAAGGAGGCGCCGATCGAATTGGCGGCGTTGCAGTATTTCGGCGCGTACAACAAGGTCAGCATTGCCGAACCGGTGAAATTCTCCCTGTTCACGAAAGACAATCTGGTCGATTTCCAAAAAGGGACGCTGGTGTTCGCGTCGGACATTCTGCCGACGTCGTTCAGAGCGTTCGTTTCCGCGTCCGAATCTTCGTCGCAAGTGGCGGCGGCGTTGAAAAACAACACGCATTTGCAGATCACCTATAACGTCTTTACAGGCGAGTATTCGGGCAAGACGGCGTTTGCCGGCGCGGAACTGATGACAAAGGATTTCAAATCGGCGGACATATCGGGCATTGCCGGATTCCGCCAGTCCTCGCTGACCGAAGCGAAACTGATGGCGAAAAACATCACGCTGACGACGCCCGACATTGTCGCTCCGTTTGATTTTCAGGCGACGGTCGCGCCGCTGAACGCCGACGAATACAGTCTGGACATGACGGGCGCGATGCGCAACGGGCTGATTACGCTGAAAGCCAAAGGCAGTTACAATTTCGCGTCGAAAAGTTGGTCTTTGTTCTTGGATATGCCGAAAACGGCGTTTTCCGAAGCGGGCATCAATTTCGCCGACGCATTCCCCGTGCTTTCCAAAAAGATGAACGCGCAGATGGACGGCACGCTGGGCATGAACGGCAGGCTGAATATCGCGGGCGGCAAAGTGACCGGCGCGATGAAAGTTTTGCTGATGAACGTGTCGACGAAACTCGGTTCTTTCGACTTGAAGAACATGACGAGCGTGCTGACAATCACGTCTTTGACTCCGTTTGAAACGGCGGAAAATCAAAACGTGTTCATCGGGCAGATGAACATGGGGATTCCGTTCAAAGACGTCGGAATATCGTTCCGCGCGCAAGCGGACGGCGTGACCGTTTCGTCGCTGAATATGCAGTACGCCGACGCGGGCTTCCGTTTGGTCAAGCCGCTGTTCATTCCGTATGACAGCGTGCCCAATCCGTTCCTGATTGAAGGGCAGGGCGTCAGTTTTTCCAAGTTGTCGTCCCTGTTGCGTATGCCGGGGCTGGACGTCGACGGTTCGGGCGAATTGACGATGAAAATGTCGCTGGACAAAGGCGAAGTGATGATCGAGGACGGACGTTTGCGCCTGTCGAAATCGTCGGGCGGCATCGGCGGAATGTTCCGTTACGACCCGCCGTCGTCGCAGAATGTCAAACTTGATCCGCGCATGAAGGAATTTTTGAAAAGCGTCGTGTTCAAGGATTTGAACCTGACCATGACGGGCAAACCGGCGGGGCAGATGAAATTCAAATTCCGGCTGGACGGCTATTCGTCGGCGGATGAAACCCAGCGCAACCGCAAGATCAATCTGGATATTGACGGCACGTTGCAGAAACTGCTGAAATCCGACGGCGAAGCGGGCGAAATGCCGCTGGGAATCATGAATTCGATTCAGGAAAACTTCAAATAGGCGCAAAATGGAGTTCGGCGATTTTCCCTTGTACAAGGCTTTGGGCGTCAAACTGGCGTTTCCCGTCGTTTGCGGGGACAGGGTCTTTGACAAGGGACACGAATTGACGGCGCAGGATTTGACCGTCCTGCGCTACAACGACGTTCAAAGCGTCGTCGGCGCGCGCTTGCAGCCGAGCGACGTCGAAGCGGACACGGCGGCGGAAATGCTGTTGAAATCGCTGGCGGGCGATTATACCCGCTATGTCAACGTCAAGAACGGATACAGCGAAATTTACGCGGACTCGGACGGCGTTTTCGTCTGCCAGCCGGAGCGTTTGAGCCGCTTTAACGAACATTGCGAGCAGATTTCCTTGGCGACCGCGCCGCTTTTGACGCCGGTTTATAAAAATCAACTGATTGCGACATTGCGGATTATTTCGCCCGCCGTGGACGGCGAAACGCTGGCGCAGGCGGTGACGAAAATCACGGGCATGGGCGCGCTGTTGAAAATCGCGCCGTACAAATTTCGCGAAACGGCGGTTGTGCGCACGCTTGACGCGGGCGAGGAGCCGACGCTGAAAATCGACCCGAAGATTTTGAAAAAACTGGAAACTTGCGGGCTTCAAGTCACGTCCTTTGAATCTTGCCCGCATAACAAGGACAAGATTGAAAACGCCGTGCGCAACGCGTTGGAAAAAGGCGCGCGCAACGTTTTGTGCCTGTCTTTTGCCGCGCCCGCCGACCGCAACGACATCATTCCCGTCGCGTTCAAGGAAAGCGCCGCGGACATTGACCGCCTCGGCTTGCCGCTTGATCCCGTCGTGCCCGCCGTTTTCGCGCACAAAAAGGACGCGCGGCTGATCGGTTTGAAAGAAAGCGATTTGTTCACACCCGCTTTCGACCGCATTTTGCGTTTTCTGGCGACGGACACGATGCCGGACGCGTCGCTTTTGCCGTCTTTGGCGCAAAACAGCCTGTCCTTGCAGCGTTCGATTCAATTCATTACGCCCGAACAGGAAAAAAACAGCGTCGCGGTCGGCGCGCTTGACAAGGCGAATAAAATCGCCGTGCTGATTTTGGCGGCGGGGTCTTCAAGGCGCATGATGGGGCAGAACAAACTTCTGCAATCGCTGGGCGGCGTGACGGTCATCGAGCAGACGGTGCGCAACGCGCTGGCTTCCAAAGCGGATTACGTTTACGTCGTGACGGGGCATCAGGCGCAGATTATCGAACGCCGGCTGAAAGATTACGACGTGAAAACGGTGCGCAACACGGATTACGCTTCCGGCGTGTTGAGTTCCGCGCGTCTGGGGCTGTCGATGATGCCGGCGGACGTCGCGGGCGCGCTGGTTCTGCCGGCGGATATGCCCGCTTTCACGGAAGAATACATTGACGCGATGATCGACGGGTTCAACCCCGCCGAAAAAAGAAAAGTGTGCGTGCCGGTGTTTAATAAAGTGCGCTACAACCCTGTGCTGTGGGCGCGCGATTTGTTCCCCGCGTTTAAAATCGTCCCCGAAGATTCGCATTGGTCGCCCGTGCTGATGGAACATTCGGACTATTTGTTTGAAATGGAACTTGACGATGTTTTCGCCGTGACGGACATCAACACGCAGGGGGATTGGTCGTCGTTTTCCGAACAGGTCGATTTCGCGCCCGACGCGGAAACGGATTTGGCGGCGCTGGAAGCCCTTTTGAATAAAAAATCCTAGCCCGTGACGCGCAGGTGGAAATGCGCTTCTTCTTCTTCGTTTAACAAAGACACCGCGTCGCAGTAATCCGTCCAAGCGTCGACGGAATCGTGCAGGCGGTTCAAGATGAATTCTTCCAAGGATTCCCCTTCCTGCTGCGCATGGATTTTGATGGTTTCAAACAGGGATTCGTCAATCGCCAACGGGATGATTTTCGTTTTCGCGGCAAGGGTGGTCATGAAGAAAAGTTCCTTTGTTAATACGTCTTACAAAGACCACTATATAAGAACGACTCGGCTAATCCAGTAAAAAAATCGTTAACGAATCTTTTTTTTGACAAAGCGCGCCGTGCCGGATTCGCAAAAACGACTCGAACACGGCGGAAAATGACGGTTTTTTGAATCATCAAGAGAATCAACGAGTCGCATCATTTTTTTTATAGCCGAAAAGAATGAAATAAGAACAAAAGGTTAAATTACAGCCTTTGAGTCTAAAATAAAAACGAAACAACTTGCGGTTGTTTTAAACAATCGTATTTTTTACCGCTTGTATAAATATCCTTACGCCCATAATCCGCCGTCCGAAGCGGCGGGCGCGGAGCGCTCCTCTTTGATTTCAATGAACTCGTCCGTGCGTTTCAGGGCGACGACCCCCGTGTAGTTCAGCGCGTCCAAAGTTTTCGTAAACAGCGCGCGGACGCGGTCTTCAAACGACGCGTCGAACGGATAGGCGTGGCGGATGTTCAGATTGAAAGAGCGTTTGGCGCGTTGCGACAAGCCTTCCAACTGCACGCGCCCCAGTTTCGTCAAATTCAAATCCAGCACAAAGCGCACGGCGGTCACGGGCGCGGGCTTGTTTTTCGCGCGCTCCTCCAACGCTTCGGACGATTGTTGCAAATACAGCGACACGGGTTCGACCGCCGTTCCCGTCATGAACGGAATGTCGTAGCCTTTCCAGACGGATTTTCCGTCCGTCATCTTTTTCGCGCCGGATGAAAATTCCTTTTCCAACTGCTTTAACACGGCTTGCCCGCGCTTGCCCAAAGATTCCAGCGCGCGCACGTTCGCGTCGCCCAGCCACGCGCGCACGTCCGCCCCCGCGTTGACGGCGTTCAGATAATTCAGCATCAGGGCGGGCATTTTGTTGCCGGTCTGCACCAAGACGGCTTTCAGCGCGTCGACGGCGGGCGCGTCAACCTGTTCCAGCGCGGAAATCGCTTCGTTCAAGACGTTCCACGGCGACGTGTTTTCTTGCGCGGGCGAAAAATCGGGTACGGGGATTTCGGGCGGCGTTAAAGAAACGATTTTCAGCGTCAGCGTCGATAAATGCGGCACGGAAATTTTTTCGTTCAGGGCGATAACGCCCGCGCCGGAAACAATCATCGGCGGCTCGGACGCTTTGGGCTGAACGAACACGCCCTTGATTTCCGACGGAACGGACGCGGTCTTTCCGGAAGTTGCGGGTTGCGTCGAAGCGGCGTTTTCGGGCGCGTCCGGCAGGGCGGAAACGGGAGAAAAGTCGGACGAGGGCAAAGCGGGCGCAAAAGATTGAGAAGCGGCGGGCGCGGTTTGAGCCTGTGGCGTCGTTTGCGCCGGATTTGCCTGTTGCGGCGGCAAAGGAGCGTCAAGCGGCGCGCTTTCTTTCAGCACGGGCATGATTGACGGCGCGGGAATCTCGGACGCGGAAAGCGCGGGCGTTGCGGGCGGCGCGATTGTTTGAGCGGTTGTTTGACCGGCCGCTTCGGACGGCGTTGCTTCCGGAGTCATCGGCAAAACGGCAATTTGCGGGGGATTTTCAAGCGTCGGCGCGGGCGGTTGCGGGGCAAAAGCGGCTGAAACGGGCGCATCGGTTTCCGGCGTCGGCGCGGGTTGCGGCAAAACGGCTTTCAGCGCGCTATCGGCGGGGCGCGCGGTTGCGGAAGCGGGCGTATTCGGCGATAAAACGGGCTGTGCGGCGGCCTGGGGGCGCGCGGCGGGCGGCTCGATGGCAATCAGGCGCAATTCCAGTTGCGCGCCTTTGGGTAAAGAATCGGGCGCGGGCGGCTCGAACAGGGATAAATCCAGTTGCGGCGGAATGTTTTGCAAAATCCGTCCGCTGACGACGGGAGCGTTCTGCACGACGACGTCGGACGCGGCGGCTGAAACGGGGATTTGCGCTTGCGGCGCGCCGTCCGGCGTTTTCGGGGGTATCAGGCGCACGGTCAGCGTGTCGGGCGCGGCTTCGTTCGGCAGGATTTTAAAGGAAACCGTGTTGCCGGCGGATTCCGGAAAGGCGGCGTTTGTCTGAAAGGCGACCGTCGAGCCGTCGGGAAGCGCAACGTTTAAAACGCAGGCGTTTTGCGTGTCGGTATAAGCGACGACGTCGGCGGTCAAAACCGTTCCGGCGGGCAGGCGGGTCAATTCGGCGGGAACGTCCGTCAGCACCAGCGGCGCGGCGTTTGTCGCAAAAGCGGAAAACAGGGCGGGGGGCGTTTGCGGCATTAAGACGGAATCGCTCATCACCCGCTCCCGTTACAACAGTTCTTTGTTCAGCCGCGCGGCGACCGTCAGAGCGTCTTCCGCCGCTTCCGTCGTCGGATGCCGCGTCAGCAAAGGCGTTTGATTGCGTATCGCGTCGCGCACGCGCGTGTCGCGGCGGATGATGCCCGCCAAAGCCGGAGAAATGCGCAAGAATCCCTGACACGCTTTCAGCAATGTTGCGTATGTGCGTTCGCCCTCGCGCGCGGAATTCGCCGAATTGACGACGATTTTAATGTTCGGGCAATGTTGCGACATACAGATTGTCTTGATGAACGCGTACGCGTCGGTCAGCGACGTCGGTTCGTCCGTGCAGACGATGACCAGCGTTGCGGCGGACGCGGCGAACAGGCGCACCGAACGGTCGACGCCCGCGCCCAAATCGACGATGACGCGGTCGTAGCGGCTTGCCAGAATGTGCAAATCCTCGTTAATCAGTTGCAGTTTGCTGATCGGCGCGGTCGCCAGCGAACCGGAGCCGGAACGCCCCGCAATCACGTCGAAATTTCCCTCTGCGTAATGACACACGGCTTGATTCAGCGTGATTTTTCCCGTCAGGACGCTTCCCAAATCGTAATTCGGCATCAGTCCGAGTTGAATATCAACGTTCGCCAGTCCCAAATCGCCGTCGAACAACAGCGTTTTCAGTCCCTGCCGCGCCAAAGCGTGCGCCAGCGTAATGGAAAACCAAGTCTTGCCGACCCCGCCTTTGCCCGAAGCGACGGCAATCATGTTTTTCGCCTGCGCCGCGCCTGTCTTGCGCATTGCCATTGTCAGCGTGGTGTTTTCTTTCAAAGAGGGTGTATTCATGGCATTATTCCTTGTATTCCGCGGTTTCGTCGGCGCTGTTCAAAAGCAGTCGCGCCAGGGAAACGGCATTCACGGGGGACAATCCGCGCGTGACATTCGCGCTCATGGACGCTTCGGTGACGGTCAGACGGCCCGCTTTCGCCGCGGCGAGAACACCGCCGAACCGCCGCGCCGCATCCAGTTTCGTGGCAAGCAGGTGCGTCACTCCCGCTTGCGCGAACGCTTCCGCCGCTTCCGCCGATTCGTACGGATCGACCCCCGCCGGCATGATTAAAACGGGAACGGCGTTCGACACGTCCGCATAGTCGGACAAATAAGTCATGTCGTCGTCGGAAAACGGGTTCAGCCCCGGCATGTCGATGAGAATCGTGTCGCACGAACGGCGCAAAGTCTTTAAATGGGCGCGCAGATTGTCGGCGGAGCGCGCTTTTAACAGCGTCACGTTCAAAATGTTCGTAAAGGCGACCAGTTGCTCGACCGCGCCCGCGCGCACGGAATCCGCCGCGATGATGCCGACTTTTTTATTCGACAGGCAGGCTCTTGTCGCCAGTTTCGCCGTCGTGACCGTTTTGCCGCTTCCCGACGCGCCGACCAGCATGAACGCGCCGCCCTTTTCTTCGGGCAGGGGGTGGAACGAAAAAACGGTGTCCAAAGCCGCCGCGAACGCGACAAGCGCGTCTTTCTTTTTGGATTCGTGAACGTACATCAAAATCCGTTCAATCAGCGCCGGCGGCAAAGCGTGGTATTCCAGCGTTTTGCGGACGGTTTCGTGCAGTTCGGATTCGGGCTGTTCCTCGTCGAACGAAAATTCTTCGGGTTCTTTGTAAGCGTCTTCCTCGATCGCCGCCGTCAAGCGCACGCCGCCGCCCGCGCCCAAGCGTTGCGTGGAAACGATGATGGCGTTTTCGCCCAATTCGCGACGGATTAAATCCATGGCTTCTGACATGGTCGGCGCGATGTAGGTCTTTATTTTCATTCAAACGCCTCCTTACAACTGACCGAGCGAACGGATTTTCGCTTTGGGGTGGATTTCCGCCTGCGACATGACGACGGTCGACGGGCGGTATCTTTCAATGGCGGAGCGCACATACGGACGGATGCCCGCCGACGTCAGCAGGACGGGGGATTCGCCTTTCGCGCCCAATTCTTCATAAACCTGCCGCAAGCGCGTGAAGAAGCGCTGCAACTGCGACGGCGGCATCGCCAAAGATTTTTCTTCGCCCGAACCGGCAAGGGATTCCGCAAAAGCCTGTTCCCATTCGCCCGACAGGATGACGAACGGAATCGCGCCGTCGGGACCTTTGTTCGCTTCGCAAATCTGGCGCGCCAGACGGGAGCGGACGTGTTCCGTAATCAACAACAGGGACGACGTGACCGTGCACGCTTCGGCGACGCCCTCCAAAATGGTCGGCAGGTCGCGGATTGAAATGCGCTCTTGAAGCAGATTTTGCAAAATGCGCTGCAAGTTGCTGACCGTGATGCGCTTGGGGATGATTTCGTCCACCAGTTTTTTCTGGTCTTTGTCCAGTTCGTCCAGCAGTTTTTGCGTTTCGGTGAAACTCAACAACTCCGACATGTTCGCCTTGACCAGTTCGGTGATGTGCGTCGTGATGATCGTCGGCGGGTCGACGACCGTGTAGCCTCGGAACATCGCGTCCTCGCGTTCGGAAACGTCAATCCACATCGCCGGCAGTCCGAACGTGGGTTCTTTCGTTTTTTCGCCTTTCAGCGTGATTTCCTCGCCGCGCGGATCCATGACAAGAAGCATATTCGGGCGCAAATCGCCTTGTCCGGCTTCGGTTTCCTTGATGTAAACGACGTATGTGTTCGGCGCGAGTTGCATATTGTCCTGAATACGCACCGACGGCATGATGAAGCCCATTTCCAACGCCAGATTGCGCCGCAGGGCTTTAATCTGGTCGGTCAGGCGGCGGTTAGACGATTCGTTAATCAGCGACAAAAGGCTGTATCCGAGTTCCAAGCGCACGGCGTCCATTTTCAGCACTTTCGTGATCGGTTCTTCGGAAATGGGCGGCGGCGCGTCGGCTTCCTCCTTTTCGGCTTCCAGACGCTTTTTTTCGCGCTCTTTTTCCGTCTTGTCCAACAGCCACGCGGTCGCGCCCGAAATGACGCTCAACATCATGAACGGCACGGCGGGCGTCCCCGGCGTAATGGCGAGCATGAACGACAGAAAAGCCGTCATGCCGAGCGATTTCGGATAATGCGACAACTGCCCGAACAGGACTTTTTCCGTGCCGCCCGAAATGCCCGCTTTCGACACCATGATACCGGCGGCGACAGAGATAATCAGCGCGGGAACCTGCGACACCAGACCGTCGCCGACCGTCAGGCGCATATAGGTGTCGGCGGCTTTCATGAAATCCATGTTCTTGTCGACGACGCCGATAATCACGCCCGCGATGATGTTGATCGCCGTAATGATCAAGCCGGCGATCGCGTCCCCGCGCACGAATTTCGACGCACCGTCCATCGCGCCGTAAAAACTGGATTCCTGCGACAGTTCGTCGCGGCGTTTGCGCGCTTCCGCATCGTCAATTAAGCCGGAAGACAAGTCCGCGTCAATCGCCATTTGCTTGCCGGGCATGGCGTCCAAAGCGAAACGCGCCGCGACTTCCGCGATGCGCCCCGAACCTTTGGTGATGACCATGAAGTTCACCAAAACCAAAATGGCGAACACAATCACCCCGATGATGAAATTGCCGCTCATGATAAAGCCGCCGAACGCCGCGATGACCTTGCCCGCCGCGTCGACGCCCTTGTCGCCGTTCGACAAAATCAAGCGCGTGGAAGACAGGTTCAACGCCAGCCTGTACACCGTCGAAATCAGCAAAATCAGCGGGAAAGACGTGAATTGAAGCGGTTTTTCAATGAAAATCGACGTCATCAGCACCAGCACCGAAAACGTGATTGATAACGCCAGAGCCACGTCCAGCAACCACGTCGGCAAAGGCAGAATCAAAAACACGAGCATCAAAACGATGCCCAAAGCCAAGGCGATGTCCGACCGCTTCGCCAGCATGGAAAAACTCTGGCGAATGTCCGCGGAGGTTTTTGAAGTCGGAACGGGAGCCTGTGCCATCGGTGTCATCCGTTACGGGTTATGAAAAATCGTTCGGGGCGGGCGGCACGTTTTCGCCTTCTTCCATGTACTGTTTCAATTTGTTGCGCAGGGTGCGAATGGAAATGCCCAGAATGTTCGCCGCGTGCGTGCGGTTGCCCAGCGTGTGCTTCAACGTGTTGATAATCAGATTCTTTTCGACGTCCGCGACCGTCCTGCCGACAAAATCGTCCCCGTTTCCGCCGTTTTTCGCGCTTTCGGACGCTTCCATGCTTTCCGTCAGGATAATCGCGTCTTCGGAAATGCTGTCGCCGACCGCCATCAAGACCGCGCGGTGCATCGTGTTTTCCAGTTCGCGCACGTTGCCGCGCCAGTTGTACGCCAGCAATTTTTGGCGCGCCTGCGCGGACAGGGGCTTTTCGGGCAGGTCGTTCAAATCGGAATACTTTTTAATGAAGAAATCCGCCAGCGGCGCAATGTCGTCCTTGCGGTCGCGCAACGGCGGAATGGCAAGCGTGACGACGTTCAGGCGGAAATACAAATCTTCGCGGAAACGCTTGTTGTCGACTTCTTCGCGCATATTGCGGTTTGACGTCGCCAAAATGCGCACGTCGACCTTGACGGGCGCTTTGCCGCCGATGCGGTCGATTTCGTGTTCCTGAATCGCGCGCAGAAGTTTGGCTTGCAGCCGGATGTCCATTTCGCTGATTTCGTCCAGCAAAAGCGTGCCGCCGTTCGCTTCCTCGAATTTCCCGATGCGGCGGGAAACCGCGCCCGTGAACGCGCCTTTTTCGTATCCGAACAATTCGGATTCCAGCAGATTTTCCGGAATGGCGGCGCAGTTGACGGCGATGAACGGCATATCGGCGCGCTTCGAGTTCGCGTGAATGAATTTCGCCAGCACTTCCTTGCCGGTGCCGGATTCGCCCGTAATCAGCACGCTGGCGGCGGACGGGGCGATTTGCTTTGCCGTTTTTAAAAGTTTCGCGGTGGCTTCGTCTTTATATATAACGTTGATTGCGGGCGTCGCGACGGCGGAAATGACCGCGCCGATCAGTTCGGCGTCGGGCGGCAGGGGAATGTACTCTTTCGCGCCGGCTTTAATGGCGCGCACGGCGGCTTTCGCGTCCGTCGACACGCCGCACGCCACGACCGGAATGCTGATGCGCTCGCGCTCCAAGGTTTCGACAAGCGAATAGATGTCCAGATCAACGTCCGCCATAATCAAATCGGCGCCTTGACCGGAGCGCAACAGCGACATGGCGGTGTCAATGTCGGGGGCGTGGAACACCGAACCGCCTTTTTTCACGGCGATTTGGCTTGCGGCGCCTATTTGTCCGTCCAGAGTTCCGATAATCAGCAAACGCATATTCACATCCTTTACCTTGCAGGCGAAATTACGCTTTTTCCTCTTTGATGATTTCCGTCATTGTGATGCCCAAGCGGTCATCGACCAGCACGACTTCGCCGCGCGCGACCAAGCGGTTGTTGACGTAAATGTCGACGGCTTCGCCGACTTTGCGGTCAAGTTCAATGACCGCGCCGCGCCCCAGTTTCAGCAACTGATGCACCTGCATACTGGATTTTCCCAGAACGGCGGTCACTTGGACGGGCACGTCGAACACGGCTTCCAGTTCGGCGGAAGATTTCGGCTTGTCGGGCAGTTCGTTTTCGTAACGCTTTTTGACTTTCGGTGAAATCGGTCCCATCGGCATATCGGGATTGAGTTCCGACAAATTCAATTCGCTTTCGGATTCTTTATTCTCCGCCATCGGTATCCTCCTGTTCGGGTGTTTTTTGCGCGGGCGACGACGCGTAGGCGTTCAGCAAAGCGTCCGTCTGTCCCGTTATGTCTTTGATTTTGCGTTCGACGCCGCCGTTTTTCCATTCGATGCAGCAATCGCCGGCTTGCAGGGAATCGTCTTTGACAACGGCGATTTTGCCGGAAAATCCGGTCTCCGCGACCGTTTTGCCCAGCGTGTCTTTCAGCGCGTTCGCCATATCCTCCGACAAGCGCAGGGTGATTTTCGATTCCTCTTTCAGCGACGGAAGCGTGTCCCTGATCAGCGCGGAAATTTCCGCCGCGCCGTGCTTTTCCAACAGGGCGGGCAGGGCTTTTTTATACACCGCGCCGCACACGGACAGCACGTTGTCGAACAAAGCCTTTTCATCGGCGGCGCATTGTTCCGCGGCGCGCGTCAGTTTGTCCGCAATCGTTTCCAAAGCCTGCGTTTTGCGGGTTTCCAAAGCGGCGGACATTTCATCGCGCACGGCTTGCTCCTTTTCCGCCGCGCCCTTGTCGTACCCTTTCTTGATTCCTTGCTGCAAGCCCGCGTTCCTGCCTTCTTCAAAAGCCTGTCTTTTCGCTTCTTCGACCGCTTTGGCGACGGCTTCGTCCAGTTGCTCCTGCGAAAAGGAGGGGGCGGGCGGTTCTTTGATGATTTCTGCGGGCGGCGTGAAATCGTGCGTCATCAGCGACACTTTTTCCGTTTGCGCGGCGGCGACTTCGCGCTGGGTGCGCTTTTCAAACAATTCGGGCGCGTTCGTCTGCTGGTCGATCAGCGTTTCGACCGCTTTGAAAATGTTGGACAGCGGTTTGGCGTCCGCCGCGTCGAAAACGTTTTCGACGGGATCGTCAAAACTGCGGTCAAACATGAATTTCAATTCTTTCGCCATACCTTTTTACCCGAATGTAAAATCAGTACACCAGTTCGTCTTTCGAGCCGCCCTCGGAAATGACCAAATCGCCCGTGGCGGCAAGTTCTTTGGCGCGGTTGACAATGGCCGTCTGCGCGTCGTCAACGTCGCGCAGGCGCACCGGTCCCATCGCGTCCATATCCTCTTTGAGCATTTTGCCCGCGCGTTCGGACATATTTTTGAAGAACAAATCCTTGATGATTTCGGACGCGCCTTTCAAAGCGATGCCCAACTGCTCCTTGTCGATGTTGCGCAGCAAAACCTGAATTCCCAAAGCGTCCAGACGGGTCAGGTCTTCAAACGTGAACATCAACGACTTGACGCGTTCGGCGGATTCGCGGTTGCGTTCCTCCAACGCCGCCATGAACCTGTTTTCCGTGTTGCGATCCAAATTGTTGAAGATTTCGGCGATCAGTTCATGCGAATCGGAGCGCGCGGTTTTCGCCAGATTGTTCATGAATTCGGTGCGCAGAGTCTGTTCCAAGCCGTCCAAAACGTCTTTTTGAATCGCTTCCATGCGCAGCAAACGCATGATGATGTCCATGGCGAACGTTTCGGGCAGAAGCGTTAAAACGCGCGCGGCGTGTTCGGCTTTGATGCGCGACAGAATGACGGCGACCGTTTGCGGATATTCGTTTTTCAAATAGTTCGCCAGCACCTGTTCGTTGATGTTGCCCAGTTTGTCCCACATGGTGCGTCCGGCGGGACCTCTGATTTCTTCCATAATGGCGGAAACGCGGTCTTTGTCCATCGTCTTTAACAGCAGGCGTTCCGTGTTTTCGTAGTTGCCGACGAAAGATCCCGTGCGCGACATCGCTTCGGCGAATTCGACGAACAGTTTTTCGACGACGTTCGCGGAAATGGAGCCCAGTCCGACCATGGTGGTCGACAGTTCGCGGATTTCGGATTCCTCCATCATGGAAAACAGTTTGCTGGCGTGATCGTCGGACAGCGACAGCATCAAAGCGGCGGCTTTTTGCGCGCCCGTCAGCGTATTGTAATCGTCAATGCTAGCCATGGATTCGCCACTCCCTACTGTTTATCGCTGTACAGCCATTCGCGCACGATGTTCAGCGCTTCCTGCGGATGATTGTCTATCAGTTCGCCGATTTTCCTGACGGACGACGCCTTAACTCGCCCCTCGATTTTGGCGATGTCGATCAGTTCTTCCAGATCTTCGGTTTCGTCCTCTTTCGGCGCGGTCAGTTGCGGTGTCATGCTTGCCGCCAGAGCGCGCTCCTCCTCCTCGTTTTGCGTCGGCTCGAACGCGTTGATGACCAGCGGTCTGACAACCAGCAGGATGACCAGAGCGGCGACAAGGGCGATGCCCAGACTTTCAGACATTTTGATGATTTCCTGTTTTGAAAAGCCCATGAACAAAATCGGGTCGTCCATGCGCAACAAATCTTCGGCGTTGAAGAACGGCAGATTCACGACTTCCAGCGTGTCGCCGCGCGTCGCGTCGTAGCCGACGGCGGAGCGCACCAAAGCGGTCAGCAGTTCCATTTCCTTTTCGGAGCGCGGCACATACTGTTTGTTGCCGTCGGGCTGCAAGCGGTACGTCCCGTCGACGATGACGGCGGCGGAAACGCGCTTGATGACGCCGGTTTTGCGCACCTGATTGACGACCTGTTTGGAAATTTCGTAGTTGACGGTTTCTTCCGTGCGGTTCGCCTGCGAGGTCACCTGATTGGCGTTTTTGACTTCCGCGTCGGGCAGATTTTGCTGAACGCTGACAATCGGTTCCTTTTCGTCCGTTTTGGAGTTTTCCTCAACCGTTGTCGAGGAGCGCAGAACCTGTGTGTCGGGGTCGTAGATTTCCTTGTTGGTGACGACGTGGTCGAAATCCATTTCCAGATTGACTTTCGCGCGCACGTTGCCGACGCCGACGGAACGTTCCAGCAAATCCTGCACGGCGGCGGTCATGCGCTGTTCGTAATCGCGGCGCAGTTCCTCGTTCGTGGACATGGTGCGGTGTTCTTCGTCCAGATACTCTTTCGTCAAAAGGTTGCCGCGCGTGTCCAAAATCGACACGTTCTGCAAATCCATTTTCGGCACGGCGGCGGCGACCAGACGCTGAATCGCTTCGACCTGCTTGGGCGACAGCGACGCGTTGTTGTCCATTTTGATGACGACGGACGCGGACGGCTTTTGCTCGTCGCGGGTGAACATTTCGCGCTTGGGCAGAACCAGATGCACGCGCGCCGCCTTGACGTGTTCGATCGCCTTGATCGTGCGCGCCAACTCGCCCTCCAAAGCGCGCAACATCTGCAAATTCGTCACGTCCTGACCGACGCCGGGGGAGGGGGCTTTGTCGAACAGTTCGTAGCCGACGACGCTTCCCGCGCCGCCCGCCGTTTCCGCCAGTTCAACGCGCAGTTTCAGGACTTCCGTGACGGGAACGCGCACTTCCGAGCCGTTTTTGTGCAACTGGTACGGCACGTTGCGTTCGTCCAGTTTTTCAATGATGTTTTTGGCTTCCGTCGTGTCCAAATCGGTAAACAGGACGCCCATTTCCGTACGCCCGATGTGCGTGGCGACATAAATCAGCAGCCCCATCAGGAAAAGGGCGGTCACGCCCATTGCGATCAGGCGCGTCGTCCCCAGATTTTTCAAAGTTTGCAAAAATGAATTCACGGTCGTTCCTGTTTTTTATAAAAGAATCGAGAAATCATACCAAAAATATACTCTATATAATATAAAAAAACAGTTAATCGGCAAAAAAATCGCGATTCGGACAACAAAAAAGCCCTTTGAAAACAAAGGGCTTTCGTAAAATTGCGTCCGTTTGAAAATTAACGGGAGTAGAATTCGACGACCAGTTGCGGTTCCATCTGCGCGGGATAGGGAATGTCCGCGAATTTCGGCGTGTGCAGGAACGTGCCTTTGCAAGCCTTTTCGTCGACTTCCATGTAATCGGGAACCGTGCGTTCGGAAGAAGCCAGCGCTTCAACGACGCAAGCCAGCTGACGCGATTTTTCGCGCACTTCGATCACGTCGCCCTCTTTGACCAGATAGGACGGGATGTTGACGCGTTTGCCGTTGACCAGAATGTGACCGTGGCTGACGAACTGACGGGAAGCGAACACCGTCGGAACGAATTTCATGCGGTAGACGACGGCGTCCAAGCGCGTTTCCAACAAGCCGACCAAATGTTCGGACGTGTCGCCCGTGCGGCGAATGGCTTCGGCGTAGTATTTGCGCAACTGTTTTTCGGAAACGTTGCCGTAGTAGCCTTTCAGTTTCTGTTTCGCCATCAACTGCGTGCCGTAGTCCGTCGGTTTGCCTTTGTGCTGACCGTGCTGTCCGGGGCCGTAGGGACGTTTTTCGACGGGGCTTTTGGCTCTGCCCCACAGGTTGACGCCGAGGCGGCGGTTGATTTTGTATTTCGCAGAAATGCGTTTAGACATATTTTATCTCCATTTTATTGTTTTTGTCCCGATATGCCGGCTGTAAAATCAGACGGCGGGGCGGCAAAGCCGTCCGCGTTTTCGGAAATAGGATTGAAAGATGTACGAAAAAAGCCGTTTTGTCAATGATTATTTGCGGTTTTGAACCATATCGGCGTTTTTCTTTTTCAGCATGGCGGTCAGTTTGCCGACGTCGCCGTTGTTTTGCTGTAAAACGGACGTGTATTCGTTGCGGTAGTTTTGCAGCATACTGACGCCCTCGGCGACCAGATCGACGACTTTCAGCGCACCGTTCTTTTCGCGCATGCGCCACAAAACGACGATCGGCTTGTCGGAGTCGGGAACCTGAATTTCCGAGGTTGACCAAAATTCCTTTTTATCTTGCCGCGTGCTTGTGAAATTGATGGATTCGCCTCTGTATTTCGTGAATCTGTCCGCCCACGTCGCGACGAAATTGTCGATGAAAGCCGCTTTGAAAGCCTCTCTTTGTTCGGGCGACGCGGTTTTGTACGAACGGCTCAACACGAATTTGACAATCATGTCCATGTCGGCGTCCGTAACGAAAATTTCCTCGAATTTTTGGCGTTTTTGAGCCACGGGGTCTTTCGATTGCATCACTTCGACGACCAGCCTGTCGGCGATTCTTTTCGCGAAATTTTCCGCGTCCTGCGTTGTCGCCGCCGTCGCCGCGCCCGTGAAAGCCGTTAAAAACAAAAGGGAAAGAAACAGTTTTTTCATCATTCGTCGTCCAGTTCATCCAAAGAAAATTCAAAAGAAGCCTTGCCGCTTCCGTCCTCGCTTTGCGCCGCGGGCTTGCCCGACAGCCGCGCCACCGTCTGCGCGCGGTACTGCTGATACATCGAGCGCATGGCGGCGTACGGGTCAAGCGAATTGTTCATGATGTCGTCCAGCAGAGTCGTCGATTTATCATACGCCACCAGCGCTTTCAGCCCCGCGTGCCCCCAGAAGTAATATCTTAAATCTTTCCGGCTGTTGCGCCAAGAAATATACGTCAGCGGGTCGAGAAAATAATTCGCGCCCAAGCCCGTCAGGTCACGGACGTCGGATGGTCCCAAAAGCGGCAAAATCAGGTAGGGACCCGCAGGTACGCCCCACACGCCCAGCGTGTCGCCGAAATAGGTGCTTTCGCCGTACAGTCCCATTTTCGCCGCAACGTCGTGCGTGCCGAAAAATCCCGCCACCGTGTTGACGACAAAGCGCAAAACCGTTTTTCCGGCGGATTTGAACCGTCCTTGAAGCGCCTGATTCGCCATGTTCATCGGTTCGGTCGTGTTGTCGAAGAAATTGGCGACGCCGTCGCGCACGGGCTGAGTTGTGACAAAGCGGTATCCCTTGATGACCGGACGCATGACGTATTTGTCCGCCTGCGTGTTAAAGGTGAAAATCGCGCGGTTCACCGACTCGAAAGGGTCGTTCGCCGCGCCGTCGCCGGCGGACTGCGCCGAAGCGCATCCGGACAGCAAAAGGACAAGGCAGAAAAGCGGACGAAAACGCATGATAACCCTTTGAAAAAAATACAAACACCACAGTATCGCAAAAAAAAACGCAACACAAGCGAATAACATTAGAAAAAAGGGCGATAATCGCATACAATCCGGCTTGGAACAACGAAAGGGGCGACGGCTTTGAGCGGCGAAAACAATCGGAAGGAAGCGGAAAATCAGGGGCAGAAAGGGCTGTTCGGCGAGGAGTTCGCCGGCGCGCCCGCGACCGAGGATTACGCGGACGAAATCGCCGTCATGACGCAAAAGGAAGACGACGGGCAGGACGACCAGCCGCTTCTCGCCCTGTCGCCCGTCGCGCTCGACCGACCCGAAACGGTGCGCGCGTCCCTGCGCGATTTGCTGCCCTACATCGACGAACTTGATTTGTTTGAAAAACGCTGGGGATTCGACAAGGGGGCGGCGAGCCGCGACGAATGGTGCCGCTGGGCGCAGGCGGAACTTGTGCCCGTTTTCAACAATCTGGTCGCGTACTGCGAGCGGGAGAACATCTACGATTTGCGCGCGTCTTTCGTGTACACGGAAGCGGCGGCGCAAAGCGAAACGCTGTTTTTGTACAAGGGTGAGGCGAGCGAATCCTATTACGCGCACGTTTTTCCGCGCGAGAAAAACGGCAGATGCGTCACCGACAAATTTTGCGGCGCGGGCGCGTCCCTGAAAGACACCGCCGCGCTGATTCTGGCGACTTGCGGGCAAAAAGCGCAGGCGACGGCGCGCAAATGGAAAATGAACGGCAAAACGGCGGATTACAAGTATCTGCACGGCTTGTCGCAGGAAATCACCGCCGCGCTGACGCGCTACACGGAAAATCTCATACACAAGCACGGCGCTTGCGTGGGCGGCGCGGTGCGCTTGGCGGACAAATCAAGCGCGGTTGACGATATGCAGATTCTGTTGAGCGCGCTGAACGCTTCCGCCGCCGGCGTGACAATCAATCCGGCGGGGATTTTGTCGCCGGAATACGCGGCGGTTTATCTGGTGCCGCCCCGTTAAATCAATGTTTCCGCCGAAGCCGCCCCGTTAAATCAATGTTTCCGCCGAAGCCGCCCCGTTAAATCAATGTTTCCGCCGAAGCCGCTCCGTTAAAATCCGGTGCTTTCCCGTTAAAACAAAGCGGGTTCTTCTTCGCGTTCCTGTTTTTTGCGCGGCGCGTCGGGCGTGCAGGACACAATCAGCCGGTCGTTTTTGACCGTGACTTTCGCTTTGCCGCCGTGCGTCAGCCGTCCGAACAGGATTTCATCCGCCAGCGGTTTGTGGATGTATTCCTGAATCAAGCGCATGATCGGGCGCGCGCCGTTTTGCGAATCGTATCCTTTGCGGACAATCCATTCTTTCGCGGAAAAAGCCGTTTCCAGAACGACATGGGAGGCGTTCAGGCGTTCCTGCGTTTGCGCAAGGAATTTGTTGACCACACGGCGCACCGTTTCGTTGTCCAGCCTGTCGAACGCGATGACGGCGTCCAAGCGGTTGCGGAATTCCGGCGTGAACAGCCGTTCGATCGCTTCCTTGTCTTCGCCCGTGCGCACGTCGTTCGTAAAGCCCATCGCCTGCTTTGCCATCGCCGCCGCGCCCGCGTTCGTCGTCATAATCAGAATAACGTTTGAAAAGTCGATTTTCTTGCCCTTGCTGTCCGTCAGTTTGCCGTAATCCATGACTTGAAGCAGGATGTTGAACAGGTCGGGATGCGCCTTTTCGATTTCGTCCAGCAAAAGCACGCAGTACGGATGCGTGTCCACCGCGTCGGTCAGCAAACCGCCCTGATCGAATCCGACGTACCCCGGCGGCGTGCCGATCAGCCGCGCGACCGAGTGCTTTTCCATGTATTCGGACATATCGAAGCGGATTAAATCGACGCCGAGCGTTTTCGCCAGTTGTTTCGCCGCTTCGGTTTTGCCCACGCCCGTGGGACCGGAGAACAGATAACTGCCGACGGGCTTGACGGGGTCGCGCAGACCCGCGCGCGACAGTTTGACCGCGCCCGCCAAAGTCTCCAACGCCTTGTTTTGACCGAAAACGGCGGATTTCAAATCTTTTTCCAAAGCCATCAAAGCGGCTTTGTCGTTGCTTTTCAGCGTTTGCGACGGAATTTGCGCCATGCGCGCCAGCGTGTCGCAAATATCGGCGGCGGTCACGCGCTTGTTGCCTCTGCGCGCGGATTTCAACGCTTTCGCCGCGCCCGCTTCGTCCATTAAATCAATCGCCTTGTCGGGCAGTCTGCGGTCGTTCATGCGCCGCGCCGCCAGTTTCGCCGCCGTTTTGATCGCGTCCGCCGTGTATTTGACGCCGTGGTGCTTTTCGTACGCGGGTTTCAAACCTTCCAAAATGCGTTCGGTCGTTTCGACGTCCGGTTCTTCCACGTCGATTTTCCCGAAGCGGCGCAAAAACGCGGCGTCCTTTTCCAGATGATTGCGGAATTCCTTGTACGTCGTCGACCCGATGCACCGGATCGAGCCGTCGGACAGCGCGGGTTTTAAAAGGTTGGACGCGTCCATTGTGCCGCCGGACGTCGCGCCCGCGCCCAAAACCGTGTGGATTTCGTCGATGAACAGAATGATGTCCGGATTGTTTTCAATCTGCTTTAAAATCTCTTTCAGACGTTCCTCGAAATCGCCGCGGTAGCGCGTTCCCGCCAGCAGCGCGCCCAAATCCAACCGCAAAATGACGGCGTTTTTTAAGAAGTCGGGGACTTTTCCCTGCACGATTCTTAAAGCCAATCCCTGTGCCAGAGCGGTTTTGCCCACGCCCGATTCGCCGACGAACAGCGGATTGTTTTTTGTGCGGCGGCGCAAAATCAAAATCGTGCGTTCCAGTTCTCTGTCGCGCCCGATCAACGCGTCGATTTTGCCTTTTCGCGCCAGTTCGTTCAAATCGACGCAGTAGGCTTTCAGGGCTTCCTCGCCCTCTTTGACCGTATCGCCGTCCTCGTCGACGCCCGTCGGTCTGCGCTTGCCCGTTTTGGACGACCCGCGGCTTAAAAAACTCATGACGTCCAGTTTCGTCATGCCCTGATTTTCCAAAAACGACACGGCGAAAGAGTCGCGTTCCGAATACATCGACACAATCAGGTGCAAAGACGTGACGACGGCTCTGCCGCTGGACTGGCATTGATTGACCGCCCGTTGAAGCACGCGTCCGAACGCCAAGGTCGGCTTGGGCGTCGTGTGCTTTTTCGCGACCAGACAGGACAAATCGTTGCGGATGAAGTCGGACAGTTCGTCCGTCAGCGCGCCCGTGTCCGTTTGAAGCGCGATGAACAGTTCCTGCACGTCCTCGTCGTCGCACATCGCCGCCAGCAAGTGTTCCAGCGTGACGAATTCGTGACGGCAGGACAAGGCGACGTCGCCTGCGCGTTTCAGCGTGCGTTCCAGATTTTCCGACAGCATATCACACCTTTTCGATTTCGCATTGAAGCGGATGCTGGCTGCGCTGCGCCATGGCGACGACGGTCGCCGCTTTCGTTTCCGCAATTTCAAACGTGTAAACGCCCGCGACGCCGACGCCCGTCTGATGCACCTGCATCATGATTTCGACGGCTTCCTCGCGCGTTTTGTCAAAGACGCTTTGCAGGACGGACACGACGAAATCCATCGGCGTGAAATCGTCGTTCAGCAAAATGACGCGGTACATGGACGGTTTTTTCGTGCGCACGCGCTCTTTTGTCGCCACGCCGCTTTCTTCCATCGGTCTTTGTTGGGGGGATTTTGCCATTTTCGCGCTCCGTTTTTACGATTAAGATAAAGGATTATGCGCCGCATAATCAATAGAAAGAGCGTGAAAAATTTACCAAATGTACAATTTTTTTATGTAAAAGAATCGCAAAAGGAGATTTTTCCGCCATGACGACGCGTTTGAAAGCCGTTATTTTCGCCGTCGCGGTGCTGTGCGCCGGCATCGCCGCGCCCGCGCGCGCCTATCAAACGCGGGAGGCGACGTTTCTGATTGAAACGGACACGGGCAGGGTGCTTGTGTCGCAGAACGCGACCGATTTGCGCTATCCCGCCTCGCTGACGAAAATGATGACGCTGTACATGGTTTTCGACGCGCTGGAACAGGGGGACGTCACGCTCGACACGATGCTTGTCGTGTCGCAAAAGGCGGCGGGGTCGCCGAAATCGCGCCTGAATTTGAAGAAAAACTCGAAAATATCCGTGGAAAACGCGGTGCTGGCGATGATTATCAAATCCGCCAACGACGCCGCCGTCGTCATCGCCGAAGGCTTGGGCGGGTCGGAAGCGCAGTTCGCCGACAGGATGACCCGCGTGGCGCACGAACTCGGCATGAAAAGCACGACGTTTAAAAACGCGTCCGGTCTGCACGATGTCGAACAGGTCACGACCGCGCGCGACATGGCGGTGCTGTCCATGGCTCTGATTCAGCATTTTCCGCACTATTACAAACTGTTTTCGGTCAAGGGGTTCCGTTACGGCAAACGGTATTACGGCAATCACAATCTGGTCGCGCGCTTTTATCGCGGCGGGGACGGGCTGAAAACGGGATACGTCGACGCGTCGGGCTATCACGTCGTCGGGTCGGCGGTGCGCGACGGCAAAAGGCTGATCGGCGTCGTCATGGGGCGCAATTCCGTGCGCGAGCGCGACCGGCAGATTTTCAAACTGCTGGACACGGGATTTTCCATGCTGAACAACGCGGCGGAGGGGGAGCGCGACACCGTTGCGCCGCCGATGAAAAACAATAACGAAATCACCGACACGCAAATGATGCGCCGTATGCAGATTGCGCAGGAAAAATTGCGCGAGCAAATCGACTCCGTCGCGTCGTTTGAAGCCAGCCTTGCGCTGTATCAGGCGGAGGAGGGCGACGTTTTGACAAAAACGGCGATTGTCGACTGGGGACGCAAAAAGCCGCGCAAAAACAAAAGGGGGGGACAATGAATTACGCCGTCGGATGCGATATCGAAGAAGTCAAACGCTTTGAAAACAAAACGCAGACCTTTTTGGACAAAGTGTTCACGAAAGCCGAACAGGAATACTGTCAATCCGCAGCCAAACCGTCCCAGCATTTCGCCGCGCGGTTCTGCGCGAAAGAGGCTGTGGTCAAGGCTTTGTGCTCTTTGGGGTTCGCCGCGCCCGCCTATAAGGATATTGAAATCAAACGCCTTGAAAACGGCGTGCCGTACGTTGTCCTGCACGCGCCGGAAATTGAAAACGTCCGCTTCGCCGTCAGCCTGTCCCATTCGCGCGCGAACGCTTTGGCAACCGTCGCCGCGTGGCTGGAATGAAAAATCTTTTTGACGGAAAAAAGATTTTTATAGACAAAATAGACAAAGCCGTGCTACAATTCCCTTAAAGCAATTCAAGGAGGGTGTCATGGCTGAATACATTTATGTCAAACGCGAACGCAAAGGCGGCAAAAAGCATCATCAAAATCAGGGAAACAACGGCTACACGTCCCAATCGAAAACGCCGAGGCCGCAACCGCAGGCGAACAATTTTCTGCCGTGCTACAACGCCGAGCAGGTCAACGGCGAATTCAGTTTCGACACGATTCACGGCTTGAAACTCAAAGAAGTCGAATACTACATTCCGAACAAGGACGAACGCAAAAAACTGCGTTCCCAGTTCAATAAAAAACGCACCGAATTCTTGCAGTATCTGGCGACCGAAAAACGCGATATGCTGATTGAGCGTCTGGGCTTGTCCGATGCGGAAATCGAACGCATGAAAGAAGGCAAATCCATCAACGGCTACAACGTGCACCATATGCATCCGATCGCGCTGGGCGGCAAAAACGAATTTTCCAACTTTATCCTGACCCCGCTCTGCCCGCACGACCAGTGGCATCACGACGTCATGGATCCGCAGGTCAATCCGCGCGGCGTCGGCTACGACCAGTTGCAAGGCAAGCACGGCACGTTCAAAATTCCGTATTCCGACGAAATGATTTACGACCCGAAGAAATACGGTTTCACCCGCGACGGCAAGGAAGTCGAACCCAACTACACGATTCACGACGATTTGTCTTCCAAACCGCAGAACTACACCGTCGAGCAGGTCGCCAAGCGCAACAAGGAAAACGGCAGGACGGTCAAAGCCGACCCCGCGCTTGCCAAAGCGATGCGCGCGCGTATGGCGGCGGGAAGATGATGTAAGCATAAACTCCTTGAAAAAAGCCCCTTGCAAAAGGGGCTTTTACGTTGCGCGGGGCAAAACCGCGTTGCGCCGGACGTGTCGCCATGTCTGTCGGGCGGCATGGGACTGATGTGATGCGCCGAACGTGGCGACGTCGGATTTCGCGCTTGTCCGCCCGTGTCGCGCGGGGCAATCCGTTTAAAGCAGGACGGTCGCGACCGCCTGCGCGGCGATTCCCTCTTTGCGCCCCGTAAAGCCGAGTTTTTCCGTCGTCGTGCCTTTAAAGCCGATGCGGTCGGCGGGCAGTTCCAGCATTTCCGACAGGCTTTGCACGATTTCCAAGCAGAATTTGTTGACTTTCGGTTCTTCGCAAATGACGGTCAAATCGACGTTGACGAGCCGCCCGCCGCGCGCTTTGACCAAGGCGACGGCGTATTTCAGGAAAAAGGACGATTCCTTTCCTTTCCAGCGATTGTCCGACGGCGGAAAATGCACGCCGATGTCCCCCGCGCCGATTGCGCCCAGAATCGCGTCGGTCAGCGCGTGCAGGGCGACGTCCGCATCCGAGTGTCCTTCCAGTTTTTTGTCATGCGGGATTTTCACGCCGCACAGCCACACGCCGTCGCCTTGTGCGAACGCGTGCACGTCGAATCCCAGTCCCGTGCGGCATTCGGGCGTTTCGGCGTTCAAAATTTTTTGCGCGCGCGTCAAATCCGCCGCCGTCGTGATTTTGAAATTGTCTTCGTCGCCGTCGATAAGCACTACGCTCATTCCCGCGCTTTCGGCGACCGCCGCGTCGTCCGTCAGGGCGTTTCCGGCGGCTTGTTCGTGCGCCTTTAAAATCTGCGCGAACGGGAAGCCCTGCGGCGTTTGCACGCGCCACAAGCCTTTGCGGTCGACGGTTTTTTGAATCAGATTGCCTTCGCCGGCGAATTTCAGCGTGTCGACGACGGGCAGGGCGGGAATCGCGCCTTTGCCCGCGCAGGCGGCGATGACGCGGTTGATTAAATCGAAACTGACGAACGGGCGCGCGGCGTCGTGAATCAGCACGACGTCGGGATTTTCATCTTTGAGGCTTTGCAGACCGAGTCTGACGGAATCCTGCCGTTCCTTGCCGCCGAAAACGTACGCCGCCTTGAACAGCCCCTTTGCCGCCCGCTTGAACAATTCGACGTCGTCGGGGTGGATGACCGTCGTGACCGAATGAATCAGCGGATGCGCGCAAAACGCCGCCAGCGTGTGCGATAAAATCATCCGCCCGCCCAAATCGCAATACTGTTTGGGCATATCCGAACAAAAGCGGTGACCGCGCCCTGCGGCGACGATGATAACGGCGCACTTGACCATAAAGGAAACTCCTTGTAAAAAATGACGGCAACAGCATAAAACACTTTTAAAGCAAAGAAAAGCGGGAAAGGCGGGCGAAGTGATTCCTTTTTTGACGCAGAAAATCGCGCAAGCGCCCATGGCGGGCGTGACGGATTATCCGTTCCGGCAGATCGAGCGGCGCTTCGGCGATTCGCTTTTGTTTTCCGAAATGCTGTCGGCGCAGTCTTTGGCGCACACGCACAAGCGCACGCTGAAAATGGCGGGAATCGGGCGCGGCGAAACGGGAATCGCCATGCAGTTGTACGGACACGAACCCGAAGCGGTCGCGGCGGCGGCGCACATTTTGGAAAACGAGGCGGACATCGCGTTCATTGACATCAACATGGGCTGTCCCGTGCGCAAAATCACGTCGTCGGGAGCGGGAAGCGCGCTGATGAAATCGCCCGACACGGCGGCGCAAATCGTCGAAAAAACGGCGCGGGCGGTCAAATGTCCCGTCACGGTCAAATGCCGCTTGGGGCAGGACGAATCGGATTTGAATTACATTGATTTTTGCCGCCTGATGCAAAAAGCGGGGGCGAGCGCGATTTTCCTGCACGCCCGCACGGTCAAACAGGGGTACGCGGGGCGCGCGGATTGGAGCGCGGTCGCGGCACTGAAAAAGGCTTTGTCAATCAAGGTGTTCGGCAACGGCGATATCACGGACGAAGCGCAAGCCGCCGCCCGTCTGCAAGAAACGGGATGCGACGGCGTGATGATCGGGCGCGGGCTGTGGGGCAGACCGTGGCTTTCGGGCTATGCGGAATCGTATTTGAAAACGGGCATTTTGAAAAATCCGCCGCCGCCGGACGAATTATTGTCGATTATCCTTGTGCATTTTGAACTTTTAGAAGATTATTACGGCGAACGGAACGCCGTTTTCGTCGCGCGCAAACTGCTGTGCCGCTACGCCGCGGGAATGGCGGGCGCAGTCGAATTCAGAAAGCGGCTGTTTGAAATGACAAACGGGCGGGACGTGAAAAACGCCGTAACGGATTTTTTCGGGCATCGGGCATGACGGAACAAAACGAAGGACTGGGCGCGGCGATAGAAGCCTATCTGACGCGGTTTTACGAAAATTGCAGCAACATCGACGCGGAAGACGGGATGTACGCGCGCATTGTCGGCGAGGCGGAAAAGCGTCTGCTTTCTGCGACTTTGAACGCGGTCGGCGGCAACCGTCTGCGCGCCGCGCGGATTTTGGGAATCAACCGCAACACGCTTTTGAAAAAATTGCGCGCCTACCGGCTGGACGACAACGAACCCGTTTTGAAACCGGCGGCGAAAAGGAAAAGAAAATGAAAATCGTCATTTGCGGCGCGGGACGCGTCGGGTCGACCATTGCCGAATATCTGGCGCAAAGCGGCAACGACGTCGTTATCATTGACAAGAATCAGGAAAAACTGGACGCGCTGACGGACGCAATCGACGCGCGCCCCGTTTTGGGATTCGCCTCCCACCCGTCCGTTTTGCAAAAAGCGCAGGCGCAGGACGCCGATATGCTGATTGCGGTGACGGAATCCGACGAAGTGAACATCATCGCGTGCGAGGCGGCGGAAAAATTCTTCAACGTGCCGACGAAAATCGCGCGCATCCGCTCCAAAGAATACACGGGGGCGCAATACCCGTTCTTTGCCGCGAAAGACGCGCCGATCGACGTCGTGATTTCCCCCGAAGTCGAAATCGCGCGCTCCATCCGCCGCTCGATCAGTTATTCGGGCGCGTTCGACGTGCTGCATCTGGCGGGCGGGGTCGTGCGGCTGATCGGCATCCATTGCGACGACGTCTGCCCCATGCTGAACACGCCTTTGCGCCAGTTGTCGACGCTGTTTCCCGATTTGCACGCCGTCATCGTCGGCATTGTCCGGCAGGGCGAATTGATTATCCCGTCGGGCGATTCGCGGTTGAGCGCGGGCGACGACGTGTATGTCGCGGTGCAAAAATCGGGCGTGCGCCGGCTGTTGTCCCTGTTCGGCTACGACAATCAGAAAGCGTCCGGCGTGCTGATTTTGGGCGGCGGGCAAATCGCGCTTCATCTGGCGGCGGCTTTGGAAAAAGAATCCGACGATATGCGCATCACGATTATTGAAAAGGACGAGGCGCGCGCCGAGGCGTTGGCGGAATCCTTAAAGCGCACGATCGTCATTCACGGCGATTTTTTGGATACGGCCATTTTGGAAGAGGCGGGCATCGAGGCGGCGGACACGGTGGTCGCGCTGACGAGCGACGATGAAAACAACATCCTGTCGTCGCTGACGGCGAAAAAATACGGCGCGGCGCAGACGCTGACGATGATCGAAAAGACGCTGTACGCGCAACTGGTGACGAATTTGGGCGTCGACGTCGTTATCGACCCGAAGGACATCATCGTGTCGACGATTTTGCAGCACGTTCGCAGGGGCAAGATTTACGCGGCGTATTCCTTGCGTTCGGGATTGTGCGAAGTGCTGGAAGCCGACGTGTTTGAAAGTTTCGAGTACGCGGGGGCGGCGCTGCGCGACGTGCGTCTGCCCGCGGGCGTGATTATCGGGGCGGTCGTGCGCAAGGGCGAAAGCGTGCAGATGACGGGCGACACCGTCATTGAAGTGAACGACCGTCTGATTCTGTTTGCCGAAGCCGACGCGGTCAAACAGGTCGAGAAAATGTTTTCCGTCGGCGTGGAGTTTTTCTGATGACAGACATGAGATATCCGTTTCCGAAAGCGATTATTTTCGATTGGGACAACACGCTGGTCGATTCCTTTCCCGTCGTGTACGACGCGGCGGTGACGGCGTACAAGGCGTTCGGCGTGACGCCTCCGACGTACGAGGAACTGCTTTCTTGTCAGGGATTTTCCCTGCGCGATTCCTTTCCGCAGATTTTCGGCGACAAGTGGGAGGACGCGCGGCAGGCGTATCTGGACGCTTTTGAAGCGATGCACTTAAAGCGCATGAAGCCGATGTCCGACGCTTTTCAAATGCTGAAATACGCGGCGGACAAAGTCGATTGTCTGTGCGTCGTCAGCAACAAAACGGGGCGCATTTTGCGCGACGAGGCGGATTTTTTGAACTGGACGCCTTTCTTTTACAGCATTGTCGGCTCGTTCGACGCGCCGGCGGACAAGCCCGCTCCCGACGCCGCGATGTTCGCGCTGAAAGGCACGGATATTGTGGACGAAAACGGCAAATTGACCGCGCCCGTGTGGTTTGTCGGCGACGGCGCGGTGGATATGCAGTGCGCGCGCAACATCGGCGCGTGCGGCGTGTACGTTTCCGAAAAACCCTTTGACGAACACACGATTTGCGTTAAAAATTGCACGCGGTTGCTGGATTTGCTCCGCTCTTACGAATAATGTCTTTAAAAATAACAACAATAAGGAAAAAACAATGACGCAAGACATTCAAACGAAATTTCTCGAAACGCTGACGGATCAAAAAACGCCCGTGACGGTGTTTTTGATTTGCGGCGTGAAGTTGCAGGGAATCATCACGGGCTTTGACGGCGCGTCGTTCTTGTTGCGCCGCGACAATCACACGCAACTGGTGTACAAACATTCCGTGTCGACGGTGATGCCCGCCGCGCCCGTCGATTTCGATTTTGAAAAAGAGGTCTGATGCAGGAACGCGCACTGATTGTCTACCCTTACTTGAAAAACGATGCCGCGCCCGCGTCGCCGCGTCCCGTTGACGCGCGCTTGGAAGAAGCGAAAAATCTGGCGGCGGCAATCGAACTGGACGTGACGGACGCGATTGCCGTTCCCGTCAAAATGTTTCGTCCCGCAACGCTTTTGGGCAAGGGGCAGGTCGAGGAAATCGCCGGAATCGTCAAGCAAAACGAAGCCGTGCTTGTCGTCGCGGATTGCGCTTTGTCGCCCGTGCAGCAGCGCAACTTGGAGTGCGCTTGGCAATGCAAGGTTATCGACCGCACCGCGCTGATTTTGGAGATTTTCGGCGAGCGCGCCCGCACGAAAGAGGGCGTTCTGCAAGTCGAACTGGCGCATTTGACGTATCAGAAAAGCCGTTTGGTGCGTTCTTGGACGCACTTGGAGCGTCAGCGCGGCGGCAAAGGCTTTCTGGGCGGACCGGGGGAAACGCAAATCGAACTGGACAGGCGCGTCATCACCGACAACATCGTCAAAATCAAAAAGGAACTGGAAACGGTCACGCGCACGCGGCGGATTCATCGCGAGGCGAGGCGCAGGGTGCCGTATCCGGTCGTCGCGCTGGTCGGCTACACGAACGCGGGCAAATCGACTCTGTTCAACAGGCTGACGCGCGCGGACGTGTTCGCGAAAGATTTGCTTTTCGCCACGCTCGACCCGACGATGCGCCTTTTGAAACTGCCGAGCGGACGGCAGGTCATTTTATCCGACACGGTGGGCTTTGTGTCCGAATTGCCGACGGAACTGGTCGCCGCTTTCCGCGCGACTTTGGAAGAAGTGTCCGAAGCGGTTTTGCTGGTGCACGTCCGCGACGCGTCCCACGCCGACACGCAGGCGCAAAAGGACGACGTGCTGGCGGTTTTAAAGGAATTGGGCGTCGGCGAAAAAATCGACGGGGCGATGATCGAGGTTTTGAACAAGACGGATTTGCTGGACGAAGATCATCGCGCCCGCCTGAAAAACATATCGTCGCGCGATACGAAAACCGTCGCGGTGTCGGCGGTGACGGGCGACGGATTGGACGAACTGGAAGCGGCAATTGACGAGATGCTGAACGCGGACTGCGTGACGGTTCGGGCGCGTTTCGACGTGTCGGACGGCGCGGTGTTCGCGGCTTTGCACCGTTCGGGCGAAGTGCTGGAATGTGAAACGGATGAAGAAAAGGGGCGAAGCGTCGCGCTGGTGCGTTTTACGCCGGTCGCGCTCGCCAAATTCAAATCGGGATATGCGGAGGTTGAAATAGAGCCATGTTGAAAATGCCGGATTTTGACAAAGTGTCCGAAGCGATGCGTTTTGTCGCGCAAACCGAAGTCATGCCGCGCTTTAACAAATTGAGCGTGTCGGACATTTCCACGAAGGATTCTCCGGGGGATTTGGTGACAATCGCCGATTTGAAAGCGGAGGAAAAATTGACGCAACTTCTGCCGCCTTTGTGCGAAGATTCCGTCATCATCGGCGAAGAATCCGTGTTCAAGGACGAAACGCTGTACGACCTCTTGAAAGAGGACAAGCCCGTGTTCATCGTCGACCCCATCGACGGCACGACGAATTTTACCGACGGCAAGCCGGAAATCGCGGTGGTCGTTGCGCTGGCGTACAAGGGCGAAACCGTCGCCGGCTGGCTGTACTATCCCGTGCAGAACATTCTGCTGTGCGGGCAAAAGGGCGCGGGCGCGTTCATGAACGGCAGGCGGTGCCGCGTGTCGTCGCCGCAGGATTTTTCTCTGATGCACGGCGCGGTCGGGCGCAACGTGATTTTCGACGGCGCGTTGAAGGCTCCGCCGGCGTACTGGGGAAGCGCGGCGTACAACTATCTGCTTGTCACGACGGGAAGCGCGGATTTTTCCGTTTACAAAACCGCGTGCATCAAGCCGTGGGATCACGCGGCGGGAATTATGCTTCACGCGGAAGCGGGCGGATACGCCGCCTATGCCGACGGGTCGCCTTACGAACCTTTCCCCGAAAGAAAGAATCTGTACGTCGCGCCGGGCAAGGACGCGTGGGACTTTTTAAAAGCCCATTGCATCCACAAAAAGATGAATTTGATTTAAAATCAGTCTTTTTCGCCGCGGAACACAAGACCCGCGACCAACCCCGCAAGGCAGGGGGCAAGCCAGAAAATCCACAACTGCGGCAGGGCGTTTTCCATGTCGAACAACGCCATTGCCGTACTGCGCGCGGGGTTTAATCCGGCTTTGGTGACGGGCAGGGCGACCATGTAGCACGCCGCCGTCATCAATCCGACCGCCAGCGGCGTTTGCGCGCGGCTTTTTTCTTTTTTCGCCGTTCCCAAATACGCGCACGCGACGCACAGCGTCAAAACCGCTTCCAAAATAAAGCCCGTCGAAACGGGATATTTCGTCACCATGTTCGCGGCGAACAAATCCGTGCGCGCGTATCCCGCTTTGGAAAAATACAGGTATTTCAGCAGATGCGCCGCCCCGCACGCGCCCAAGGTTTCGACGGCGGCGTAGCCCGTCATGCGCAGAATCTTTTTGTAAAACGGCACGCTTTTGTCCGTATCGCTCACGCAGGCGGCGACGGCGATCGCGGGATTGAAGCACGCGCCCGACACGTCCTGAAAAGCCGCCGTCAGCGCGCATATCGCAAACCCGAACGACAGGGATATGCCGACATAGCCGACCCACGGGTGCGCGAAAACCGCCGCGCCGCCGCCAATGAAAACAAGAGCAAACGTTCCGATGAATTCCGCCAGATATTTTTTCATGCAATCCCGCCGTAAATTTGATATGGTAGCCAAAGGTTTCAACTTGAACGTAAAAGAAAAAGATGAAGAAAATCCTTATAAGCGCTCTTTTTTTTCTGGCGGGCTGTTCGACGTTTCCGCGCCCCGACAACATGGAATTCCGCGGCTTGAAAACCGATGATTTCAAACTCGCGACGTGGGAAAGGGAATCGCAAAAGGGAAAGCCTCTGCACATCTACATCGAGGGGGACGGATACGCGTGGCGCACGCCGTATCTGCCGTCGTCCGACCCCACTCCCCGCCGGCAGATGCTGTTGAAACTGGCGCAAAAGGACGATGCGGCGAACGTCGTTTATCTGGCGCGCCCGTGCCAGTACGTCTGGACGCAGGACAAATGCGACGTGCCGTATTGGACGGATGCGCGCTATGCGCCCGAAGTCGTGTCCGCCATGCAGGACGCTGCGCAATACTACATCAATAAAACGAAAACGACCGACGTGACGCTGATCGGCTATTCGGGAGGCGCGACCGTCGCCGCCGCGCTGTCCGTGCGCCTGCCTCTCGTTAAAAAACTGATTACCATCGCCGGCGTTCTGGATCAAAAGGCTTGGACGGCGTATCACGACGATTCGCCGCTGACGCGCTCCATTGACGCGGATTCCTACCGCAAGCAAATCGCCGCCGTGCCGCAAAGACACTACGCGGGGGCGAAAGACGACGTCGTTCCGCCGGTTTTAATTCAGAATTTCGTCGATTCCCTGCAAAATCCCGCCGACGCGATGGTCGTCATTCTGCCGGACGCGACGCACGCGAAAGGCTGGACGCCGGCGCAGTTGAATTTCATGAAATAAGCAAAGGCGCGCCAATCACGCGCTGGCAATCGGCGCTTTGGCGTCTTTTGCCGAGCGGAACGCGTTGAACGCGCGCATCAGCACGGTGTCGATCGTCGTGTCGTCGTCGCGGTACGACGTGACGCCGATGCTGGCTTCAATCGTCACCTGCGTTTCGCCGACCGTCAGAGGCGATTCCACGATGTTCTGCTGAATGCGGTGCGCGACGGTCATTGCGCCGTCCAGCGCGGTTTCGGGCAGAAGCAGGGCGAATTCGACGTCCGCCAGCCGTCCCAGATAATCCGATTCCCGCGTCGCCGCCTTGCACGCGTTGACGACGGATTGTATCACTTCGTCCGTGAACGAGGAGCCCAGTTCGCTGTTCATGGCGTTGAAGCGGTCAAGGCTCATCAAAATGACGGACAACTCGCGTTTGTAGCGGCGGGCGCGCTTGAATTCCTTTGTGCCGTATTCCAAGAATTTGCGGCGGTTCAAAACGCCGGTCACGGGGTCGATCGTCGTCATCTGGCGCAATTCCTCCTCCAAGCGTTTGCGCGGCGTGATGTCAAACCCGACGGAGCGGATTTCCTTGGGCGTGCCGTCGTCGTTGTACACGACGCGGTTTGTCCACGAAATCCATTTGCGTTCGCCGTTTTTGCACAGATTTTCGTTTTCGTTGTCGGTGAACAGGCGGGGATTGTTCTGAATGCGCTCGACAAGATTTTTCAAATCCTGCCCTTCCTTGTCCTTTGTAGCGCACAGCGTGCCGATGATGTTCTTGCCTTTCAGTTCGTCGATTTTTTCATAGCCGAAAAACTGCAAGCCGTAATCGTTCAGCGAAATGATGTTGCCGTCGCTGTCCATGGACAAGATGATGCTTTTGGTCAGTTTCGAGGAATACGGGTCGAACTTTTGATGCTGTTCGCGCGTGACGTTTTCCAAATCTTTTTTCGTTTGCACCAGTTCGTTTTGCAGTTTCAGCATTTTCGCCGTCGCGTCGCGCAACCGCACGCGCTCTTTCGCGATGTAAACGCTTCCAACCAGACAAAACAGCGCCAGCAACCCGATAATGACATACAAGACAGTCATGCGCACCCCCGTTTTTTTTTATTCGTAAGTACAAATTGTACCTGTTCCGGCGCGGCGGCTCAACAGAAATTTAACCGGCGGCGTTTTTCGCGGGGCAGATGTCGGCGTTCGGGCAAACGTCGCAATGCGGTTTTTTCGCCGTGCAGACGTATCTGCCGTGCAGGACGAGCCAATGCGACACGCACTTGACGTCTTCGGGGGAAAGCACGCCTTTGACGGCTTTTTCCAACGCTTTTTCAACGTCGAGCGGGGTTTTGCCCTCCGCGATGCCCAGCCGGTTGCACAGCCGGAAAACGTGCGTGTCCACGCCGAACGTTTCCGCGCCGTACATTTCGTTTAAAAAGACGTTCGCCGTCTTGCGCCCAACGCCCGCCAGCGTTTGCAGAACGTCCCTGTCCGCCGGCACTTTGCCGCCGAAATCTTCGACAAGGCTTTTCGACAGGGCGATGATGTTCTTGGCTTTGGAATTGTACAGCCCGATGGAGCGGATGAACGTTTTGAGCCTTTCTTCGCCGAGTTCCAGCATTTTTTCGGGGCTGTCCGCGACGGCGAAAAGCGCGGGCGTCGCCTTGTTGACGTTCTTGTCCGTCGTTTGCGCCGACAGCACGATCGCGACCAGAAGCGTGTAATCGTTCGTATAGGTCAGTTCGCAGCGCGGATTCGGATTTTGTTTTTTCAGGCGGTCGAAAAACAGTTTCAGCGTTTTTTCATCCATTTTCTTTCTCCGTTTGCGCGCGCACGTCGTCAAGCAGGTTGCGGCAGGCGGCGTCTATCATGTCGAACACAAGGTCGAATCCGCCGTCGAAGTACGGATCGGGCACGTCGGGCGTGCCGTATTCGAGCGCGTAGGACATCATGCGCGCGATGACCGGTTTTTGCGCGTTTTTCGGGCGCATTTCGTTCAGCCGCCGGAAGTGCGACGAATCCATAGCGATCATCAGGTCGAAATCTTCAAAATCTTGCGCGCAGACGGGGCGCGCCCGCAAATCGTACAGGGGGATGCCGTGCGCCAGAGCCGTTTGAATCGCGCGCGGGTCGGGCGCCTGTCCTGTGTGATACGCGCTGATTGCGGCGGAATCAACGCGGATTTTGTCTTGCAGACCCGCCTGTTTCACCAATTCGCGAAAAACGCCGTGCGCCGTCGGGGAGCGGCAGATGTTGCCCGTGCATACAAACAAAACGCCATACATGATTATTGATTCCAATGCCATTTAATCGCTTGAATATCCGTCATTTGTTTTTTATCATATTCGCAACCGGAAACAAAGTTTTATTGCAGGAGGATGTTATGTCTTGGGATGAAAGAAGCGAAGCCGACGTCGTAGCCCGCGCGGGCGCGGGCGTTGAAATCGACGAGGGCTTGCGCCGCTATATGCTGAAAGTCTATAATTATATGACTTTGGGTCTGTCGATAACGGCTTTCGTGAGTTATCTGTTTTCCGTCACGTCGCTGGGACTGATGTTTTTCAGCGCGAACGGTCAGCCGAATATGTTAGGCTGGGTGGCGATTTTCGCGCCGCTGGTGCTGATTTTCATGCTCTCGTCCGCCGTGACGAGCGGCAACGCGGCAAAGGCTTTCACGCTGTTCATCGTTTATTCCGCGCTTTTGGGCGTGTCGCTGACGACGATTTTTTGGGCGTACACGGGATTGAGCGTTCTGCGCGTTTTCCTGATTACCGCCGGCACGTTCGCCGCGACCAGTCTGTACGGCTACACGACCAACCGCGACATGACAAAATTCGGCGGATTTTTGACAATGGGGCTGTTGGGAATCATCATCGCGACGATTGTCAATATGTTTTTGCGCAGTCCCGCGGTGTATTACACGATTTCCATTGTCAGCGTGTTCGTTTTTGTCGGGCTGACCGCGTGGGACACGATGAAAATCCGCGAAATGTACGAAGAAAACGACGCGGAAAATCAGGTGACGAGCAAGGCGATTTACGGCGCGTTCATGCTGTATCTGGACTTTATCAACCTGTTTTTGACGCTGTTGCGCTTTTTCGGCGACAGACGCAATTAAGGGCTTGACGCAAAAGAAAAATCCCGCCGTGAAAGCGGGATTTTTTATGCCTGATTTTCAGTTCAGCGCACGGATACGCGGTGCGAAATCGTTTTCTTTTTTTCGACCGAAAAGCCGAACTTGCCCAACTTGCGCCCCAGCGCGTAGTAATGCCCGTGACAGTACGCCGCCACGCCGCTTTTTTCCAGATGAAACATTCCTTTTTCATCCAGCAGGGACGCGTCGATGTACACGCCCAGAATTTGCGACAAAAACATATCGTGCGAGCCGAGTTTGATGATTTCGGCGACGCGGCATTCCAGACTGACGGGGCTTTCCGCAATCATCGGCGCGGAAACGTGTTCGCATTTTTCGGGCGTCAGTTTCGTGACCGCAAACTTGTCCAAATCGCGCCCCGAACGCACGCCGCAAAAATCCGCCGCTTTAATCAGATTTTCATTCGTCAGGTTGATGACGAACTCCTGCCGCTTTTGAATCAGACCGTGCGAAAAACGCTGCGGCTTTAACGAAATGTACGTCATCGCGGGGTCGGAATTCGCAATGCCCGTCCACGCCACCGTGATGATGTTCGGCGCTTCCATCGAACCGCAAGACACCATGACGGGCGGCAGGGGATAGATCATCGTCCCCGGTTTCCATAAAACTTTCGACATTGCAATCTCCTTGAAACGAAGTTTCTTTCATCATAAAAAAATCCCCCGTTTGTTGTAAAGCGGGATTTTAAATGTTTACTCTTTATTCATTTTTTTATATACTCCCGCTTACAGTTTTTTTTATCAGTCAGGGAGAGTTTCCATGAAAAAGATTTTACCCGTTTTGTCGGCTGTTCTGTTGTTGAACGCCTGCGCGAGCGTCAAGCCCGATTACGAAGTCCGCGACCGCATGAAAGGCGGCGAACCCTCTTGGATCGAAGACGCGGAAAAAGCGGCTCAAAACAAAAAGGAACGCGAAGAATTCCGCTTCTATAAGGCGGACGCCGAAAACGTGAACAAAAAATTGTGCCAGCAGAGCGCGAAAGCGAACGCCGTGCGCAAAATGGCAGAAGAAATTTCTCAGGAAATCGTCAGCAAATTTGAAGAAAAGAACGACTCTTTGGACGACAATGCGACCGCCGCGGTGAAAGACCGTCTGGCGCGCAACATCTCCACGCGTCTGCACGGCGCGCGCGAAGCCGGCACCTATTGGGAACGCCGCGCGTACAAAGCCGAAATGGGCGCCGCGAAAGACATTGAAAAATTCAAATGCGACTGCGTCGTGAAAATGAAAGTGACCGTTTTGGAAGAAGCGCTGAACGCCTACAAACAGCAGACGCTGAATTCGCTGAAAGACGCGGATCAGAAAAAAGCCATGGCGAAGGCTTTTGACGAAGTCGCCGAAGATTTGAGAGAATCCGAGGATTGACGGGCATGCGCAAAAACCGCTTCATTCCGGCGGTGCTGGCGGCGCTCGCGGTCGCTTCGTGCGCGCACGCCCGCTCCGGCTCTCAAAACGACCGTCCCGATTGGATTGACAATCCGTACAAGGTTTGCGCCAAAGACGAAATGTGCGCCGTCGGCGTCGGTTCCCAGTTGAAAATGGCGCGCGCCGACGCCCGCAGCGGCATTGCGAAAATCTTTGAATCGCGCGTGCAGTCGTCCTTTTCTTCGACGACCGCTTCCGACAACGACGAAATCACCGAAAGCGTGCGCGATCATCTGAACGTCGAAACGGATATGCTGATCGACGCGGTGGAAATCAAGGAAACGTTTGAAACGCCGACCGATTATTACGCGCTGGCGGTTTTGAACAAAAACACCGCGATCGAAAAGACCGTGCGCGAGTTGCAACTTCTGGATTCCCAAATGGCAAACCTGATGCGCGACACGACGCCCGCGTCCGCCGTCAAATTGGAAAAAACGTATTTCGAGCGCGTCGGAATCAACCAGCGATACATCGTCCTGACGGGCAAATCGTACCCCGAAGAAGTGACTTACGACGACGTGTACAAAGCGAAAAAGTCCAGAGTCGGCGCGCGCCACATCTATCTGGTGACGAACGCCGCGCCCGTTTTGGAATCCGCCGTCAAGGAAGTGCTGACGCAAAACGGCTACACGTTCGCGAAAAACAGAACGCTGAAAACGCCGGCGGTCAGGGTGGAAATCACGCCGGAACAGGCGCATTTGAACGTCGCGGGCTTTGTGAAATACGTTTATCATTTCACACTGTCGGGACCGGACAAAAAAGGGGTTGAAGTCGAACTGCTTTCAACGTCTTTCGACGGTTCGGGGCGCAATGAAAAGCAAGCCGCCGCCAGCGTCGCCGACGATTTGAAAGCGTACCTGTCCGAAAATATCCTGAATTTGAATTTTTAAAAAGGGGGAGCCTTTATGAACAAGAAACTTTTAACGGCGTGTTTCGCCGCCGCCCTGTCCGTTCAGGCGTGCGGTCCGAGTATTCAGACCCAGCGTTTGACGACGGCGCAAGGCGACGAGGAAGCGGCGTCCATCACGGACGAATGGCTGTTGACGGATACGGAAATCGCCGTCAAAGACGTGTTGAAGCAGTTGGACAGACATCAGGGCTATCAAAGATGGCTGCGCGGGTTGAAGCGTCAGCCGCGCCTGTTCATCGCCGAAGTGCAGAACGAAACGGCGGAAGCGTATTTCCCCGTCGCCGATCTGAACGACGAATTGCTGAACGAATTTTCCGCGTCGGGCGACTACGTTTTGATCGACGAAGCCGCGCGCGGCCGTTTGATTAAGGAAATCCAGTATCAGAACGACGGCATGGTCAAGGCTTCCGACATCAAGAAAATCGGCAGACAGACGGGCGCGGATTTGCTGATTTTCGGCGCGGTGCGCATGCAGCCGAAAACGCTGAACGGCAGAACCATCAAGGAATACACGGTCAATTTGCGCATGACGGACATCGAGTCCGGCGTGGAAGTCGCGCGCGTGCGCACCAAATCGTCCAAGTATTCCAAACGCAGCGGCGCGGGCTGGTAAGCGCGTAGCCGGCGATATTAAAAGGGGGCGGAGATGAATCTTTTTTTGAAAAAAGGACTCGTTTTCGCCCTCTTTTTCCTTTTATGCGCCTGTTCGCTGGCTTCCGATTACGAAGCCCAGCGCAAAATGGCGCAGGCGGTGCGGAACGAAGATTTCGACACGGCGGTTCAAATCGCGTCTTCGGACGAATTTTTCTCCGGCGACGCGTCGCGCATGGTCAAATACACCGATTTGGGCACCGCGTATTATTTAAAGGGCGATTACTATCAGGCTTTGCTGAATTTCGACAAGGCGCAGGCTTTGGGCAAGGAACAGTACACGAAAAGCGTGTCCCGCGCGATTGCGGGCTTTGTCGGCGGCGACGCGATGACCGATTATCCGACCCCGCTCTACGAATTGTCCCTGTTGCGCTTCTACACGTCGCTGACGCACTTGCGCCTGTCCGAAAAGGGCGTGTACGAATCTTACGTCGTCGATGATGAAAAAGCGCCGGACGGCAAACGCGTCGTTGAGGAAAAGACGCTTGACGAAAGCGAAAAACGCCGCCATTTCACCGCCGCCAGAGCCAACATTCTGGATTGGGATTCCCTTTTGTCGTCCTATTCGGCGGAACTGGCGGGCAAAGACACGTTCAAGCAGGATATGCTGGCGAAAACGTGGGGCGCGTACATTCACGACCGCTACGGCTCGTCGGGCGACCGGCAAATCGCCAAACTGCTGTACCGCGACGTCGACAAGGTGCTTTTGCGCCATTACAACGCGTATCCCGTTTACAACGCGCGCGCCGAAAAATACGCCGACGCGTATAAAAAACTGCCGGATATGCCGGAAACGCAAGTGAAAGCCGAATACGTTTCCGCGACGAAGCGGGCGAAAGATTTGTCCGCTTTCGCCAAAGAGTCGGAAAACGCGCTGTTCGCGCCCTCGAAATCGCGCCCGAACGTGCAGGTGCTGATGAAAACGGGGCTGGTTTCCGAACGCAAGGAGGAAGTCGTCTCTTTCACTGTGCCGTGGGAAATTCTGCTGTTGGGGCATTGGGACGACAAGGGCTTTAAAGAGTTCATCAAACTCGCGCTGGCGGGCGAAAAAATCGAATTCAAATATCTGTATCTGGACAAGCCGCAAACGCCCGACGGATATGAAATCGTCTTTGAGAAAAAGAGCGGCAAAGCCAAGAAAATCAAAAAGAACGCCGTTCTGGTCGAACCCGTGTCGCAGATCGTCTATCACGAATACATGACGCACAGGGCGGCGGGCATTGCGAAAAAAGGCGCGTGGGCGGGCGCGAAATACGCGGCGGCTTTGTGGGCGGCGTACGCGCTTTGGGACGACGACGACGCGTTCAGTCAGCTTGCGGCGATTGCGGCGTTCAAGGTGTCCGCGGCTTCCATCAGAGCGTCGGACTCGGTCGATTTGCGCGCGTGGAGTCTGCTTCCCGACAATATCTGGCAACAGTCCTTTTCTTTGCCGTCCGGATCGTATATTATGACAATTTTAAGAAATAATGCGCCGGTTTATACCCGAGAGGTTGACATCAAAGGCGAAAATGTTGTTTTCTTGGATATTGACTTAGTGAAGGAATGACGAGGGGAATTATGCGCGTTAAAGCCGCAATTTCGGTGTTCTGTGTCGTTTTTGCCGTCAGTTTTTCCGCTTGTGCGCAAAGCATGACCGATACGGAAAAACTGTTCACGGCGATTAAATCCAATTACACGGACGGCGTGCAGCAGATTTTAAAAACCGCCTCTCCCGATTTGACAAAGACGGACAAAGCGGGGCGCACGCCGTTGCGTCTTGCCGTTGAAAGCCGCTCGTCGTCCGAAATCGTCGGATTGCTGTTGAAAAGCGGCGCGGACGTGACCGAACGCAACCGCTGGGGCTATTCCATTATGGACGCCGCGTTGCAGCAAAAGGCGGCGCCGGAGGTTTTCCGTCAACTTCTTGAAAAACGCGAGGCGGTGCAGGAACGCTCCAAAGACGGCCGCACGCCTTTAATGCGCGCTTTGCAGGAAAATCTGCCCTACAAGACCATTTATTATTTCATTCAAAACGGTTCGGAAATCAACGCCGCCGACAACAACGGCATGACGCCGCTGATGATCGCCGTCGACAACAATATGCCCGTCGCGTACGTCAAACTGCTTTTGGCGGGCGGGGCGGATTTCCGTCCCAAAGACCGCGAGGGGCGCACCGCCGTCATGCTGGCGCGCGCAAAGCCGTCGCCCGACGGGGACGTGATTGCCGTTTTGGAACAGACGGAACGCGATTTTCTGGAACGCGAGCGTTTGCGTTTGCTGGCGGAACAGGAAGCGAAGCGCAAGCCCGTGGTCATGGAAACGACGACCGCTTCGGCTTCGGCGGAGCAGTCCGCGACCGCGCCGATTGTCATCTCTTTCCCGAAAATTTTCCGGAATATCAAAGATTTCATGAAGGCGGCGAATTTGTCGCTGGGCAAAATCGTCATCATCATCGTCATCGCGGTTTTCGTGTTCCGCAAATATATGGATTGGCGGCACATTTTTGAGCGGGAGAAAAAAACGCAGGCGCAGAACGATTTGCTCTACGAACCGAAAGCCAAGAAAAAGGTCAGAAAATCGCCGGTTGAGAAAATCAAGGAACTGCGGGCGAAAGCCGACGGCGAGCAAGCCGACGAATACGACTCTTTCCGCACGCTTTTGCGCGAAAAGAACAACAAGGAATATCCGCTGATCAACGCCGTCAAAGCGGAAGTGCCTTTGGTGGGGTACGTCAAATCCCTGATTAAGCGCGGCGAAAACGTCAACGAGGCGGACGAGGAAGGCAAAACCCCGCTGATGTACGCTTTGGAGAAAAACCAGACCAAAGAACTGGTTTCCCTGCTGATCGACGCGGGGGCGAACGTCAACGCCCGCGCCAAACTGAACCGCACGCCGCTGATGTTCGCCGCGCGCAACAACACGCATTTGGACGTCGCGGAACTGATGCTGGAAAGCGGCGCGGACATTTTCGCGCAGGACGACATGGAAGTGTCCGTCGTCATGTTCGCGCGCAACTTCAACACGAATGAAAAAGTCATCCGCTTCTACATGGACGAAGAGGAAAAGCGCAAAGGGCAGGGCGAAAGCGCGTCCGAAGCCGGACTTGACGACGAACCGCCTCTGCCGCCCGAACCCGCCGCGCCCGCCGCCGAACCCGACGACGAGCCGCCGTTGCCGCCCGAACCCGATTTGCCGCGCGAACGCGTCGAAGAAGTCGATTACCCCGATTATTCGCATAGGGAGGACGTCACGTCCGCCGATTACGACAAACCGCCCGTGAATCCGCTTGCCGAATACTTCATGCCGGATGCGGCGGCGGACGACGACAAGGAACCGCCTTTGGACGATGACGGCGACGCGCCCGCTTCCGTTTTGCCGGACGCGCTTGCCGGCGGCGAAGACGAAAAATCCGCCGCGCCCGCCGCTTTTGAAAACGCCGCTCCGGACGAGGAAGAATTTGTTTTTGAAGACGCGAGCGATGAATCCGCGCCGGCAAACGAACCCGCGCCGCCCGCTCCGGACGATGCGGAAGAATTTGTGTTTGAAGACGACACCGCCGCCGTTCCCGTGCCCGCCGCGACCGATTTTCCCGAATCCGTCGACGACGCGCCGTCCGAAACGCCGACGCCCGAAATTCCCGACGTGTCTTTTGAACCCGACGAAGCGCAAGTCTCCGCCGCGCAAGAGGAAACGCCCGCTTTGACGCCGGCTCACCGTTCGCGGCATGACGGCGGACGCGGCAAACGGATGCGTGAAAAGCGCGAATCCTCCGATTTCGGCTTTGAGGAAGACGATTTCCGTTCCCTGCTGAAAGAAGAAATTTCCAAAACGGAAAAAGCGCGTCAGCAACTTTCCCGCTTGGGCGTGGACGCGATGTCGCGCGACGAAAACCTGATGACTCCGCTGATGAAAGAACTGGCGGAAAATCAAAGCGCGGACACGGTCGCCTCTTTGCTTGACGCGGGGGCGGAAATCAACGCGCGCGACAAAAACGGCATGACGCCGCTGATGTACGCGCTGATGAACAACGCGGACATTGAAATCGTCGATATGCTTTTGAACGCGGGGGCTTCCGTCAACGCGCGCGACCGCGACAGTTTCACCGTTTTGATGAAAGCGATCATGTACGCGCAAAATCCGTCGGTCATCGCCATGCTTTTGAACGCCGGCGCGGACGCTTCCGCCCGCACGGAAACGGGCATGACGGTGCTTTTGTTCGCCGCGTCGTTCATTCAGGACAAAGACCTGATCGAATTGCTGTTGCAGCACGGCGCGCGCATTAACGAAGCGGCGTCGGACGGCATGACGGCGTTGATGCTGGCGGCGCGCGACAACGCGAAGCCCGACATTCTGGACTGCCTGCTGAACGCCGGCGCGGATGCCAAGAAAACGAACGGGGAAGGCAAAACGGCGCTGGATTACGCGAAAGAAAATCCCGCCTTGCAGGAAACGGACGCTTTCTGGCATTTGAACGACCAGTCGTTCTGACGAGGGGGCGGCATGGTTCTGCATCACGCCTGCTGTGTCGATTGGGACGGCGCGGGCGTGCTGATTTTCGGCGACAGCGGCGCGGGAAAATCCGGTTTGACTTTGCGGCTGATTCACGCGGGCGCGTCGCTGGTGGCGGACGATTGCGTCGAAACGCTTTCGGAAAAGGACGGCGCGCTGACGGCTTTCGCGCCCGAAAACATTCGCGGCTTGCTGGAAGTGCGCGGCTTGGGCATCGTAAAAATGCCGTACAAAGAAAAAACGACCGTTAAATTAAAGGTTTGTTTGAGTTCTTTCGATAAAATTGATAGAATACCGGCAGAGTTTGAACAAGCGGTGCTTGCGGGGCGGATTCCCGAATTGAAGGTGAACGCCTTTGACAGCGTTGCTGTTGAAAAAATCAAGACGGCTCTGGCGGTCGTTGACGGAAAAATCGGGTTGGCGCAATGACAAACGGCGTGGAAAATTCTTTGGTGTTGGTGACCGGCGTTTCGGGCGCGGGCAAGACGACGGCGCTGAAAGCGTTGGAAGACAACGGGTTTGAGGTTATCGACAATCTGCCCGTCGCGCTGATTCCCTCGTTGGTTTCACAGCAGGGCGGCGGCGCGGTGGCGGTCGGCATCGACACCCGCACGCGCGATTTCGACGCGGGCAAAATTTTCGATTTGTTTCAAAATCTGCAGCAAACGGCGCACTTGAACGCGCGCATTGTCTTTTTGGATTGCGACGACGACAAACTGATTCGCCGCTTTACCGAAACGCGCCGCGCGCATCCTTTGGCGAAAAACAAAAGCATTGTCGAGGGGATTGCGCAGGAACGCCGCCTGCTTGAAAAATTGCGCACGCACGCGGACGTCGTCATCGACACGACGCAAATGCGCGCCGCCGAATTGTCGAAATACATTGAAAAGCAGGTGTTGCGGCTGGCGGGCAAAAAAATGGTCGTGACGGTTTGTTCGTTTTCGTTCCGCGACGGTCTGCCCGTGTCGGCGGATTTGGTTTTCGACGTGCGCTTTTTGCGCAATCCGTATTACGATTTGTCTTTGCGCGATTTGACGGGCAGGGACGCGGGCGTGGCGGACTATATCAGGCAAGATCCGGATTTCGCGCCGTTTTTCAACAAATTGACTGATTTGCTGGATTTGCTTTTGCCGCGCTATGCGGAGGAGGGCAAAAGTTATCTGACGATCGCCGTCGGATGCACGGGCGGCAAGCACCGCTCGGTTTTCACGGCGGAATCTCTTTATGCGTGGCTTTCGGACAAAAAGATGTATACTGTCTTGCTGGAACATCACGCTTTGGCGAAATACGAAAAGGTAAAGTGAGGGAAAATGATAGGATTGGTGTTGATTTCACACGGAAATCTGGCGCACGAGATGAAAGCCGCGATGGAACACGTCGTCGGCGAGCAGAAAGCGGTCGAAACGGTCGCCATTTTCCCGCAGGACGACATGGAAAAACGCCGTTCGGAAATCATTGAAAAAATCGACGCCGTCGACAAGGGACAGGGCGTTGTCGTGCTGACGGATATGTTCGGCGGCACGCCGTCGAATCTGGCGATTTCGATTATGGAAAAGAAAAACATCGAAGTGCTGGCGGGCATGAATTTGCCCATGCTGATTAAACTGGCGCAGGTGCGCGCGACGGCAAGCGTGAACGAAGCGGCGATCAGCGCGCAGGACGCGGGGCGAAAGTATATCAACGTCGCTTCCGTATTATTGAAAAAGGACGCATAACACAGGAACATCCTCATGAGCGAAGCAACCGTCGAAGGCATTTTGAGAATCCGAAACAAAAAGGGACTGCACGCGCGTGCCGCCGCGTCGTTCGTCCGCGTTGTCGATCAATATGACGCGGTCGTGACGGCGGATCGCGACGGCAAAAGCGTCAGCGGCAGTTCCATTATGGGATTGATGATGCTGGGCGCCGCCATGGGAGAGGAAATTCACGTCGTTTGCACGGGGGCGCAGGCGCAAGAGGCTTTTAACGCATTGGAAAACTTGGTAAATGAAAAATTTTACGAAGATTAAATCGGTTGCGCAGACTTTTCCCCGCATTAAAAACACGGCGGAACGGCAGGCGGAATTTTCGCGCGAGGGCAAAGGGCTGAACCCCGGCATTGTCATCGGGCGGGCGTATGTGTACGACCCCGTTTTGAAAGTTATTCCGCGTTATCACATCGCCGCTTTGAACGTGCAGACGGAATGCCGCCGCTTTATGAACGCGGTCGCCAAGACGGCGCAACAGTTGGAAGCCGTCAAACAGCAGGCGAATTTGGCGTCCGACGACCCTGTTTTGCAAGTTTTCGACGTTTATCAGTATATTCTGACGGATTCGCGTCTGGTGCGCGGTGTTTTGACACGCATTGAAAAGGATTTGATCAACGCCGAAGCCGCTTTGCAGATAGAGATAGGCGCGCTGACGGAATCGTTTGTCAAAATCAAAAATTCGTATCTGGCGTCGCGCTTGGAGGACTTCAAGGGGCTGGCGATGCGCATCGGTCAGAACATGGCGCCGTCCTTTCCCGCAGAAGCGGACATGCCCGACAACGCGATTATTGTCGCCGAGCGGCTGACCGCGGCGGATACGACCTCTTTCGATTTGGCGAACGTTGCGGGACTGATTATTGAAAAAGGCTCTCAGCAGAGTCACGCCGCCTTGTTGTCGCGCTCTCTGGCTTTGCCCGCCGTCATTTCCGTTGCCGATCTTGTGCAAAACGTGCATACGGGCGACGTGCTGATTATCGACGGCACCTACGGCAAGGTGATTGTTAATCCGACGCAGGAAACGCTGACGCGCTACCGCAAATACCGCGCCGATTTTTTGCGCTGGAAGCATCGGCTGAAACATCTGGCGCACCTGCCTTGCGTGACGCCGGACGGCGTTTCCGTCAGTTTGAAATGCAATATCGATCTGATCGGCGAAGTTGAGGCGTTGTTACAAGCGGGCGCGGACGGCGTGGGACTGTTGCGCAGCGAATATCTGTTCATCAACCGCAATGCGCCGGACGAGGAAGAGCAGTTTCAAGTCCTGCGCGATATTTCCGAACGTTTGGGCAACCGTCCGGTGACGTTCAGAACACTGGACGCCGATGGTGAAAAATTAAGTCCCGTTCTACCCGTTCAGGCGATAAATCCGGCGTTGAGTCTGCGCGGCATCCGCTACACGCTGAAACATCCGGACATTTTGGAAGCGCAGTTCGCGGCGGCGATTCGGGCGTGCGCCTACGGCAAAATCAACATTCTTCTGCCGATGATTACAAGCGTCGAGGAAGTGCGCCAGTCGCGCGCCATTATGGAAAGCGTGGCGGAGCGTTTGCGCGCGCAGGGAAAGGAAGTGCCGGACGAACTGCCCTCTTTGGGCGTGATGATCGAAGTGCCGTCCGCCGCTTTGGAAGCGCGGTCTTTGGCGGAAAATTGCGATTTCATGTCCATCGGCACGAACGATTTGATTCAGTACGCGCTGGCGGTCGACAGAATGGATGAAAACGTGTCCGCTTTGTTCAATCCGTTGCATCCGGCGATTTTGAAATTGCTGAAAATGACGGCGGACGCGGCGCGGTACGCGGAAATTCCGCTGTGCGTGTGCGGCGATATGGCGGCGAATCCGCTTTACGCGCCAATTCTGCTCGGACTGGGCGTGCGCGAATTGTCCATGCCGGCGACCAACCTGCCGCTTGTCAAAGACCGCATCCTGCGCTGCCGCATGGACGAGATGGAATATTTTGTCGACAATTTGCTGCAACTGACGGATGCCGCGGCGATTTCCGGCGCCGTCGAAGACTTTGCGAACCGCTACAAATAAAAACTTTCGGCTTTTTGTGAAAAAAAGGTTGTTTTTGTCCTTTTTTGTCTATATTATGAATCTAACAACAGATTCATAACAGGAGAGTGTGATGAGCAACGTACAGATTACGCCGAAAGACACCGCCGAAAAGCAGGCGATTATCGCGCAGGGCAAACCCGAAATCGCGCTGTTGGTCAGCGATATCGACAACACTGTCGTCGACTTTTTCGGTATGTGGGGCGCAACGACGGACAAAGCGTTCGATTCCTTGTGCGCTTTGCACGGCATGACCCGCGAAGCCTTGGAAAAGGAAGTCATGGAATGTACGCCGACGGAATCGCGTATGCACAATCTGCCCGAAATGATTGATCATGTGCCGTCTTTCCGTCCGAAAAACGACGAGGAACGCAAGTATTTCGACAAGGAACACGCCAAAATCGTCCACGAATGGCAAAAAGGGCGCGACGACGTGAAATTGTACGCCGGCGTCGTTCAGACGATCAGCAAGGCGAAAGCGGCGGGCGCGCAGTTCGTACTGTATTCCGACGCGCCGCGTTCTTCCGTTCTGCACCGCATCGCCCAGTACGGCGTGCCGGCGGACTTGGTCGATGCCGTGTACTGCCAGCCCGATTTGGACAAGAACGACAAGCCCGTCGCCATGCCCGTCGAAGGCAAAACGGCGAAATGGATGGCTGATTTTGAAAAAGCCGGCGGCGTGTTGCAGGTGTTGCCCCCCGGTTCGCACAAACCCGCGCCGGAAACGCTGGATCAAATTCGCAAAGACCGCGGCATTGAAAGCGTGAAAAACGTCATGATGGTCGGCGACAACCTGAAAGCCGACTGCGGCGGCGCGAACGCTCTGGGCGCATTTTCCGCGTGGCAGAAAGACGGTTGCGCCGTGCCGCAGGAAGCGATCGACCTGTACTACCGCATCCCGACGAATCCGAACTATCTGCTCGGCGTTGAAAAAATGTCCCGGCTGTTGAGCGAACCCGCCTATCAGCCGGACATCGTTCTGGAAAAAGGCTGGGTCGATATGCAGAAACACATTCAGTTCGTTTCCGCCGAAAAAGCGAACGCCAAAGCGCGCGAAGCCGAAAAACAGCAGGCTCCGCAGCAGATATCCGCCGCGATGATGAAAGCGCGTCAGATGGGGCGTTAATCCGCTTTTATCTTTAAAATTCAAAGCCCTTGAATTTATCGGTTCAAGGGCTTTTTTGTATCCGGATTCAAAGAAAGGAAAACATGAAATACTTTTACACGGAAGACGAACGGGCGCGCATCTGCGTCACCGCTTGTCTGGAATTTCAAAAAGAACACGCGATTGCCAATATCGAAGACAATCCCGTCGGCTATCACGCGAAAGATTCCGTCAGCCTTGATTTGTCCTTGTGGCATAAATTCAAACTGACGGATTTGTTTACGAAAATCATTCCCGATTTCGACCTTTACGGCATTATGTACGTCGATGAGGAAGATTGGAAACGGCTGTTGACATACGCCGCCAAAAAATCCGTTTGGCGCGACGTCGTCGCCGATGTGACGCCGTGGGTCGAAGATACGTTCAAAAACGGCAACGCGTATTTCATGATTATCGGCGTTTGAACAACAAAAGCGGGAATTTTTGCCCCGCTTTTCGATTTTTTGCGGAAAGACAACGCTTTCAAGCGTGTCCGGACGCTTTTTTCGCTTGCAAAAAGTGCTGGAAAAGGGATACCCTGAAAAAAGCGACTGTGTACATACTTTAAACGGGGTTCTCATGCGAAAAATCTTTTTGCCGTACTGTATCTGCATCTTTTTAACGGGAATGGGCGTCGTCGCTCATGCCGCGTCGATTACGCCCGCGTACAAACTGGGGCAATCGTATTCGTCGGAAACGACGACGTCCACCAATTGTTTGGAGGGATACGCCGGCGCAAATTTAAACGATTCGAAGTGCAAAGACATATCGTCGGAGTGCAAGTCAAACACCGACTGCACCAACCGCTTCGGCAAAAATTGGGTGTGCGCGAAAGGCAAATACACCTACGCGAAAAGCGGCGTGTGCAAGTATCAGGAATGTTCGGGGGCGAGCGATACGTCCTGCTCGACGAAATATTCGCATATGCGTTCCTGCGTTTTGAACGAAGTCGGCGTTTGGGAATGCCGCATCACTTGCAACTGGCAGAAAATCAAGGACGCGGGCAAGGCGTGTCTGACAACCACTTGCAGCGCCACATGGACGAACAAAGACAACATCGGCGTCGACGACCGTATTCAGTTTGAATACGAATTGTGGAAAAATCCGTCCGGTGTGTCCTTGTCAAAAAACAAAGTATATATGACGGATTTAAGCGTCAACCAGACTGTCAGTCACAAATGGAACACCTGCGTCAACGGCAAAATCGTTCCCTGTCTGACTCCGAATATTTCGTCGACGATGAAATCTACCGATTGGGACAACGGTAAAAACGACGGATACAAATACAAACCGTGCTTGGCGTGTTCCGTCGCGACCGGCGGCACATACGGCACCGGCACGGACGAGGATATCAGTCACGTCGGTAATTACGCGTATTCCTCGTCGTTGTGGAATATGTCCGTCGGCGAAGATTTTTCCTACGACTATTTGAAAACGTCGGCGAACTTGTACGGAAAAGTCAGCTCAACCCGATGCGGCAACGGCGGACTTTATATGGCGCCGTCGCTGATGTACCGTCTGAATTCCTCTTTCCCGTTGACAACAAGGCAAAACCAGTGGGGAACGTACTTGGGGCGCATCGGGTTGAGTGGCGCGGTCGATTTGGGATCTTCCGACGTCTGCCTGACATGGCACCGCCGCACAAACACAAACTCGCGCTATGTTTCCGGCAATACGCAGAAAGGCTATTGCAGCGGCAAAGACTATTGTCTGCAAACGACGGATATGGAACTTTTGACGTGGGTGCCGCAAACGAACACTTCTTGGAAGTTGTCGTCGGCGGTGACGCGCGGCGCGACCGCATCAGTCAATTTCAACCGCACCTACGGCACGCTGTTGTGTTGCCGCTTCGGTCAGACGGACACAAACGCGGATATCGACTGGTCGAACCGTTTTTACAAGGGGTGCGTCGCCATCAATCCCGCGCAATAAAAAACGCTGGAAACGCAGTCGGGCGGCAAACGGCGGTCGAATCGCCGGCGCGCGAATAAACGCCGTGTTTGTCGCTTTTGCGCGTAAATTGCACGATATTTCGGCGGCGGCGTTTGTATTTCCGCATCGCGTGAGGCGGTTTGTTCAAGTCGTTTATTGACACGTTTGCCGCTTGCTTCACAGAATTTGCGCCAGCGCGTCAAAGACGTTCCGGCGTTGCGAAAAGCCCTGCGGAACTTTGTTTTCGGCACGCGACTTTCGAGCATAAAAAAAGCGGGAATTTTCATCCCGCTTTTTCAATTCCCGCCGGAAAATCAGCGTCCTTGCCGACCTTTCAGCATCAGCGCGGCGGAAAACGGCGCGGCTTTTTTACCGTGACGCGCGGCTTCCTTGCGCTTTTGGATTTCCATTTTTTTTGCAACTTTGCCGCTCTCCTCAACGCGCTGTTCCAAACGCGCTTTCAGTTGCGGATTCTGCGCTTTCGCCGCCAATTCCGCCATTTCCGCGCGATCCTGCGCCGTCATGGTTTTGTAGACGTTCTCTTTCAACTGCTTTTTCGTCGCAACGTCGACAAAGGCGTTTTCAATCGCGCACAGGGTGATGTCCTGCATTTCCGCTTTGGAAAAACCGAACGCCTGTTCGCTGACGCGGTGTTCCTTGCCCGTGTTCGTGCCGAAAATGCCGGCGTCGTCGGGGTTCAGGGAGATGCGCACGCCCGCGTCGTACAGTTTGCGCGCGGGGTGGTTCGCCAAATCGCCTTTCAATTCGCCGACCAGAATACGATTCGACGTCGGGCAGACTTCGACCATGATGTTCTTTTCCGCCAAAGTCTTCATGACTTCGGGGTCTTGAACGGCGGAAACGCCGTGTCCCAAACGGGACGCCCCCTGCGCAATCGCGTCTTTCATGCTCTGCGGTCCGCAGATTTCGCCCGCGTGCAAAGCCAGTTTCAAGCCGCACGATTTCGCAATGTCGAGCGCTTCGGCGAAATCCTCGAATTTGCCTTCGCGTTCGTTGCCGGCGATGCCGAAGCCCGTGACCAGCGGATGCGGATTGTCGCGCACCAGTTCGGCGACCTGCTTGACGTTTTCCGCGCCCAGATTGCGCACGCCCGTCGCGATGAAACGCGCTTCAATGCCCGTTTCCTCTTTCGCGTCGGCGGCGGCTTGGGCGATCGCGCCCATCATCGCCTTGTAGCGCGCGGCGGACAGTTCGCCTTTGCCCGTTTCGGGATTCACGACGACCGCCATGTGCGCGGGGGACACGATCATTTCGGCGTAAACGCCGCCCTCTTGCGCGTTTTTGACCAGATAATCCTTGACGACATCGTAGTAATCCTGCGGCGTGCGCATTAAATCCGCCACGGTGTCATAGGTGTTGATGAACGCCCAAAAGTCGCTTTCGTCATACGCGTAACGTCCGTTGGGGAAGTCCTGACGGTCGTATTCGCCGTCTTTCATAATGAAAGAATCGGGCAGGGACACGTTATGACGCGCCGCCAGTTTCGCCGCCAATTCGGGCGTCACCGTGCCTTCGACGTGTTCATGAAGCGTTGCTTTCGGTAAATTTTTAATCGTTTCGTTATCCATATCACACACATCCCTCTAAAAACATACACTTATCCATTCTTAAAAGTCAGGATAACGGATTATTTTTGCGGAGTCAACAAATTTGTCTAATTTGTCCAGTGAATTTTCTTCAACAAAAGGGATATAAAGGCGTTCGGGATTTCGCGCAAGCCGATTTTTTCTATAAAACGGGCAAAGCGGCTTTTTTGCGGGCGCGCGGCGATAAAAACTTGCTCTTGAAGGCAAGTGCTTGTAGTATTTGAAGCGACAGGTTGTTTTTTAAGGTGGGAAGATGAAAAAGAGTCCGTATTTGCTTGCCGCCCTGCTTTTGACGGGGTGCGCGGCGGGTTATCCCGATGACGAATTGGCGGAATACGACGTGCCGGATCGCCCTTATACGACGCCCATGACGGCGGACGAGGCGCGGGCGGCGGGAACGAAACCGCGCGCTTCGGATATTTTTAAAACGAAAGTCGTGTCGGCGGAACAGGCGGCGAAAGACGCCGTCGACGTGCAGGGGCGCTTCGGGCAAAAGGAAAAGCGTTTTTTGCGCAAGGGCTTGAACGCGCCGGCGGATTCGATGAAATACGACGAATCCGTGCCGAAACCGTCGGTGAGCGTTGTGCGCGGATTGGAAGTCAAGCCGCAGAACAGACAGGCGGAACAGAAGATATTGAACGACATCGTGGCGTCACAGCCGCAGCCGGAGAAAAAGGCGGACGAAAAAGCGGCGAGCGCATCGCCCGTTTCCGTCGCCGAGAAGAAAACGGATAAAAAAGCGGACGCTGTGTCCGCGACACCCGTGCCCGCGGCACCGACATCCGCTGTTGCGAAGAAGAAAACGGATAAAAAAGTGGACGCTGTGTCCGCGACACCCGCGGCACCGACATCCGCTGTTGCGAAGAAAAAAACGGATAAAAAAGTGGACGCCGTGCCCGCGGCACCCGCGGCACCCGCGACACCGCCGGTGCTGATGCCCGTTGTGGCGGCTGAACCCAAAACGACGGATGCGTTCATGCTGGGGATGCCGATGGTCGCCGAACCCGCACAGTCCGCCAAATCCGCACAGCCCGAACAGATTGTGCTGACCGCGCCTGCGGCGGCGCAACCGGAGCGGGTCGTGCTGACCGCGCCCGAAACGGTCGGGGAAAACGCCGCGAACACGGACGCTTCGTCTGCGGTTGTTTTGATTGCTCCCGAACAGCCGGAACGGATTGTGCTGACCGCGCCCGAAAAGTAGTCTTTTCCCGCCCGCGCGTTGCGCAGGGGAGGGCGTTCCGTTCCCGTTGATTGCCGATTGTCGCGCTTGCGGTATCGGCGGCGTTGAAAAAAGAGAATTGCGTAAAATTTTAGAAAGAAAAGGAATCAAGGTCGTGAGTTTTAAAGTCGCTGTCGCCGGATTGGGCGTTGTCGGTTCGGGCGTTGCCAAACTGCTGATTGAACAAAAGGAATTGCTTGCCCAGCGGTGCGACGGAGAGATTGAACTGGTCGCCGTCGCCGACATTAACGAAGCGCGCGCCGCCGCGCTGAATCTGCCCGCGAGCGTCGTTTACTATAAAGACGCGATGGAAATGTTGGAAAAGCAGGACGCCGACGTTTTCGTCGAATTGATCGGCGGAGCGGACGGTTTCGCGCTTGATTTCTGCCGCGCCGCGCTTGAAAAATCCAAAAACTTCGTCACGGCGAACAAGGCGATGCTGGCGCATCACGGCAACGAATTGGGCGCGCTGGCGCAGGAAAAGGGCGTTTTCTTCGGCTATGAAGCCGCCGTCGCGGGCGGCATTCCGATTATCAAGGCGTTGCGCGAGGGCTTCGCCGGCAACACCGTGACCGAGATTTACGGCATTTTGAACGGCACTTGCAATTACATTTTGACGATGATGCGCGAAACGGGACGCTCTTTCGAGGACGTGCTGGCGGAAGCGCAGGAACTCGGATACGCCGAAAAGCCCGATCCGTCGCTGGACGTGGACGGGCTGGACACCGCGCACAAAATGTGCATTTTGGGCAGTCTGGCGTTCGGGATGCCGATGAATTTGCAGCAAATGAGCGTTGAGGGCATCCGTCGCATTGATGCGATGGACATCGCCTATGCCGAAGAATTGGGATACAGAATCAAACTGCTGGGCGTCGGCAGGGCGAGCGACAAGGGCGTGTCGCTGAACGTGTATCCGTGCATGGTGGAAAAATCGTCTTCCATCGCGCCGGTGGACAACGTGTTCAACGCCGTTATCGTCGAGGGAAATTACGTCGGTCACGCCATGCTGGTCGGCAGGGGCGCGGGCGAAAAGCCGACCGCTTCCGCCGTCGTGTCCGACATCGTCGATGCGGCGATGGGGCGCGGTCTGCCGCTGTTGACAAAGCCGTTCAAGGACATTCATCCCGTCCCCGTCATGCCGCTGTCCGAACGCGAAGGCAAGTATTATCTGCGCTTCAACGTGTGCGACCGCGCGGGCGTGATCGCCGAAATCGCCAAAGTGCTGGGCGAAGAGGGCGTGTCCGTCGAATCAATGATTCAGCGCGGCAAAACGCAAAACGGCGTGCCGCTGATTATGACGCTCCACCCCGCGAAAGAAGCCGCCGTCATGAGCGCGCTGGACAGAATCGAACTGCTTGATTCCGTGTTGAGCAAGCCGTGCATGATTCGCATCGAACGCTTTTAAGGGACTGAATTATGGACGCGCTGTTCGGGGTTGAAAAATCGCTGAATTCTCTTTTTTGGGCGCAAAAGCAAACGCCGGAGGATTTGGTATCCGCCATCGCCCGCCGCAACGATTTACCTTTGGCGGTCGCGCGCGTGCTGGCTTCGCGCGGTCTTGAACCCGATCAGGTGCCCGTGTTTTTGAATCCGACGTTTAAAACGCTGCTGCCCGACCCGTACACGCTGAAAGATATGCAAAAAGCGGCGGAACGCATCGCAAAAGCGATTGCCGACAAGGAAAAAATCGCCATTTTCGGCGATTACGACGTCGACGGCGCAACGTCTTCATGCGTGTTGTCGCAATATCTGAACACGGTGTGCGGCAACGAGGTCGTCGTCCGTATTCCCGAACGCGACGAGGGGTACGGTCCGACGAAAGAGGCGATGGGCGCGTTTGTCGAAAGCGGCGCGACGCTGATTGTGACGGTCGATTGCGGCACGACGGCGTTTGAAGCGTTCGACCCGTTTAAAAACGCGGCGGATATCGTCGTGGTTGATCACCACGAACCCGACATTTCCCTGCCGGACGTGCACGCGGTTGTGAATCCGAAACGTTTGGACGAACCGGCGGATTGCCCGTGTCGCGAAATGGCGGCGGTGGGCGTCGTGTTTCTGCTGGTCGTCGCGCTGAACAGACTTTTGCGCGAACAGGGATATTTTACGAAAGACCGCCCCGAACCCGACATCCGCAAATTGCTCGATTTGGTCGCTCTGGGCACGGTCTGCGACGTGATGAAACTGCGCGGCGTCAACCGGCTGTTTGTGAAGTCGGGACTGCACTACATCGGCGCGCGCTCGAACAACGGCATCTGCGCGTTGAGCGACAAACTGGGGCTGAAAAAAAGCCCGACCAGTTACGATATCGGCTTTTCGTTCGGACCTCGTCTGAACGCGGCGGGGCGCATCGGCAAGTCGGATTTGGGCTATCGGCTGTTGAGTTCCAAAACGCCGGCGGAAGCGAAGGCTCTGGCGGACAAACTCGACGAATTGAACGGTATGCGGCGCGATATGTGCGCGCAGGCGTTCGTCGAAGCGATTGAAATGGTTGAAAAAAACGAACCAAAACCGTTTGTGTTCGTGTGCGGCAAAGATTGGCACGCCGGCATTATCGGCATTATCGCGGGCAAACTGAAAGACCGCTACAATATGCCCGCGCTGGTCATGGCGCACGACAAGGACATGATTCACGGCTCGGCGCGCTCGGTGTCGAAATTGAACATCGGCGAAGCGGTCATGGCGGGCGTGGAGCGGGGCGTTCTGGAACGCGGCGGCGGTCACGCGATGGCGGCGGGATTTTCTTTGAAAGCCGAAAATTTGCGGGAATTCGAGGACTTTTTGACCGAATATGTGCGCTTGCACACGTCGTCGAACGATTTGACCGACAACATCTATTGGGTGGACGGCATTTTGGATTTGGGCGCGGTGTCGGCGGATTTCGTGGAGAAAATGACGTGCCTTGAACCGTTCGGAGAGGGAAATCCCGAACCGCGCTTCGCCGTGCCGAACGTCGCCGTGTCGTACGCCAGACTGCTGAAATTCGGCAATATCGCCTGCACGCTGAAAAACCTGTCGGGGCAGACGATCCGCGCAATCGCGTTTCGCGCCGCCGACACGCTTTTGGGACAGAAATTGCTGGCGAGCAAGGGCGAATTGATGCACATGACGGGATGCGTGCGCGAAGACCTGTACAGCGGCAAAGGTCAGGCGCAGTTCGTCATCGAAGACGCCGCTTTCGCAAGATAGAAAAAAGCCCTTTTGACAAGGGCTTTCTTGATGTTATCGGGAAGATTTTTTCGCCGTTTTTTGCTTGATGACGGCTAGATTTTCCTTTAAATCGCCAATCAATTCCATATTGATTTGCTTTAACATATTGTCGAATTCAAACGCCGCTTTGAGTGTCCACAGACCAGCGTGGGAATTTTTCTTGACGGCGTAATCCTTTTCAAACAACACGTCCAAAGACGGAGTCATCAGTTTGTACTTGATTTCTAACGACCGGTGGTTGTAGTCCAACGGCGCGCCAAGCAAACCCAGTACGGCGCCGCCGTATACGGTTAAACCGTAATATGTGCCGACGTCGTCAAGAAACATTTTTTTGACGGTGCCGACCAAAATCAAATCTCCGTCCTCTTTGTTAAACGAAAAAGCGGCGGATTTGAAAATGGACGCGTTTTCCAACTCGTTCGCGGTCACTTTTGCGAAATCTTCGGGAACGTTGACGTGCTGAACGCCGAATTGGTTGAATTCCGGTCGATTGAATTCATGAAGACTGCAATACGGCACAAGCAAAGGAACAATCATCAGTCCTGTCATGCATAATCCGCTAAACGAATTGTCTTTTAATCGCGTGTCTTGAAACGGCGGTACGACGACTTTTAAAGAAACGTCCTCTTTTTTAAGCAGTTTCGGCTCGGCTTGGTAGGAAAACGGCGCGACGGAAGCGCACGCGTTTAACAGCGCGCACGCCAACAGCAAGTAGAAGTGTTTTTTCATAATCTGAACAATCCTTGTTTAAATTAAAAACAAAACCCGCCGAAAAAGGCGGGCGGATGTTCAGAAAGAATAAAAACGGCAGGATATTTTTATATCTTGAAACAGGGATTATCCGATTGTTTTTATTTATTTAATTCCTCTTTTTTCCATGTCGGTTCAATCCTTAAAAAATCCCGCGGGTAACATCGGGGTAACAGTTTTTCCGACGTTTCTTTCCTTTGAGGACGTTTCCGGTTTGATGATTTTTTCATCCCTAAATTACCTTGTTACAAGATACAAAATTTTTTCAAGCAAAGCAACTCGTCAATTTTCTCGACCATATCAAAAAGCTCCGAAAAGCTCTGTTTTGAACGGTTCCTCTTTGATTTGTTTCATGCCACCGTAAAGGCGTTTGAAATCAACCAAAGGAGTTCATTATGGAAATCAGGAAAGAATATTTAACGCGCGGACAGGCGGCGGAATACTGCATCAAACAGGGCTTGCCCGTCAGTCCGAAGACATTGGCAAAATACGCGTGCGTCGGCGGCGGACCGAAGTTCCGCAAGTTCGGGACAATGCGCGTGATTTACAAAATCGAAGATCTGGACGAATGGATCGAACGGCGGCTGTCCAAAACGTTTTCATCAACGGGAATCCCTTGCGGCGGAGATGACGCATGACGGGCTTTGCGGACTTGTTTTTCCGTTCGTCGAAGACACCGAAAGAAGCGAGTGCAGGAAACGCTGCGGGTGCCCACAATGTGGTCACGAAGCTTTCCTGCACTGCGCGGCACAAGTCTGACGACTTGAACGGATTTATCAAGTTTCGGGTCGGGCTTTCGCTGAAAAAAGAGGCTCAACGGCACTTCGGACGCTCGCTTTCTTTTGTTCTGCGGCAGCTGCTCTGCGCCTATATCGACAAGGAAAACCTGCCGACGCGCAAGGAAGCGGAAACTTTGAAACGCCTCGCTTTTGAAACTCACAAGATCGGCGTCAATCTGAACCAAGCTGTCAAAGCCCTGAACGCCGACCCGAAAAACGCGAAACGGGTCAAGGAATTGATGAGCCTGATAAAAGAGCTTTCCGAAGTGAAAGAAAAGGCTTTGGAAGCGATGCGGGGATTGAATGAGAAAACGCCCTCATGACTTTTTTGACGAACACATCAGAGGCATTTACATCCGCGATCGGAAAATCGGACGTGGTTCGGGGCGCCGTCAAGCGTTCGTCAAAATCACAGGCAGAAGTTATACAAGCCGCACCGTTGTTGCGAGTTTGCGTTATATCGGAAAAGAATCGGACGGCGTCGGCAAGGACACGCACGTGATCAACGAAAGCGGCAAAGAAATAAAGCCCGCCGATTTTGAAAAAGCCGTCAAAGAATGGGGTTTTAATCCGGAGATCGACCGCCGCAACGAAAGCAAAGGAACACGGGAGCGCAAAACGCGGCTGACGACGCAGTTCGTCGTTTCTTTCCCGAAGTCGTGTTCTCTGTCCGTCCGGCAAACGGAAGACTTTATGGACGCGTTCATGCTTCCGTATCGGGAAAAGGGCGCAAAGTATTTTATCGCCGTTCACACGGAACAGGGAAGCAGACACGCGCACGTCATTATCAGGAACAAAACGGAGTTCGGGGAACGGCTGACCTTCGACCGCAAAGACATACAGGCGTTGCGGCAACGGCAAGTCGAAGTCGCGAAGTCTTACGGCATCCGGTTGGAAAACACGCTTGTCCGGCAAAGGCGGGAGGAAGACCGACCGATCAAAAAGACGCTTTTGGAACGGCAAGTTCCGGAATGGCACGCTAAAAACGCGAAGATTGTTTTGCGCGACAAGGGATCTCGTCCGATACCGTTTTTGCAAAGGCTTCCCGAATTGGAACGCAAGCCGGAGGCTCTGGACGTTTGGGCGCAAAGGTTTAAGGACGGCAACAAAGCGGCTGTTTTGTTCTTGGAAATGTATGCCGAAAACCCGCGCACGGCGTTTTGGTATGCGAACAAAAAACCGGACGTGTTCGGAAAACCGCTTTCCGACGAAGCCGCTCCCGTTCCGCAGTTGAACGGCAGGAACTTCCGCCTGACGCCGAAAGACAGGGAAATCGTCCTTAAACGCCGCGACGAAATCGCCGCCTGCATGACTTCTCCGTTAGCCTATCCCCGCATCGGCATTGAAGCCGCTTGGCGCAAAATCTATAACCTGACCGCCGAACATAAACACCCCCGACAAACAAAAGAAAGAGAGAGGGAAATTGAACGATGACGGTGTACGGATATTTGCGGGTATCGACGGACAAGCAGGATTGCGACAATCAGAAAATCGGCGTGGAGGATTTGGCGCGGGCGCGCGGACTGCCGATTGAAAGTTGGATTATCGACGACGGCGTGTCGGGGATAAAAGAACCCGAAAAGCGAAAACTCGGCAAGCTGCTGAAACGGATAAAATCGGGCGACGTGATCATCTGTTCGGAATTGTCGCGGCTGGGGCGGCGGCTGTTTATGGTCATCTCCATTCTGGAACACTGCATGAAAATCGGCGCGAAAGTGCTGACCGTCAAAGACGGCTACGAACTGGGCGACAACGTGCAGAGCAAGATTCTGGCGTTCGCTTTCGGACTGGTCGCCGAACTGGAACGGGAAATGATCAGCAAACGCACCAAAGAAGCCCTGCAACGCCGCAAAATGAACGGCGGAAAACTGGGCAGACCGTTCGGCAGCGTCAACCGCCGTCACGTTCTGGACGGCAAGGAAGCCCAAATCCGCGCGGAACTGGCAAACGGCGCGACCGTCGCGGAAATCACCAAAAAACACAATGTCGGAAAAAGCACGGTTTACAGGTTTTTGTCCCAAGAAAACCTTCGTTAGGTTGAAACATACCAACCTTTACCGCTTTTGGCAACACCTTTAAGTCTTCCGAGGATTTTTTAACCTAAGCAACCTTCCCAACCTAACGAAGATTAGATTGGGAAAGGTTGGAAACAATGGTGAAAAAATCAAATGGGAATGGGGATCTTCGTCTTCTTTCCCTCTTTTCCGGTTGCGGCGGAATGGATTTGGGATTCGAGGGCGACTTTGATGTGCCGCGACAATCCGTCAATCTGCAAAGAAACGTCGATTGGGTGGATGATGAAAAATCAAACTCCGTTTGGGCGCACTTAAAGAAAAACCGATTTTTAACGGTTTTCGCGAACGATATCCGTCCCGACGCGCGGGCGGCGTGGCTTAGATATTTTTCAGATGATAAAAAAGACAAATCCGTTTATCGTTTGGACAGCATTGTCGATTTGGTCAAAAGCGCGAAAAACGGCGGCGAAAACACTTTCCCCAAAAACATCGACATCGTTACGGGCGGTTTCCCGTGTCAGGATTTTTCGGTCGCTGGAAAACGATTGGGCTTTAATTCGGACAAAGGGCACGACGGCAAAAAAATCAAAAACGAAGACTTTCCCAGTGTTGAGAGCCGCGGGCAACTGTATATGTGGATGCGGGAAGTTATTGCGTTGACGCAACCTAAAATGTTTGTCGCGGAAAACGTCAAGGGGCTTGTCAGCCTAGCCGACGCGAAAGAAACGATAGAGCGCGATTTTGAAAACATTTCCGAAAACGGCTATTTGGTTGTTGACGCAAAAGTTCTTCACGCCGCCGATTACGGCGTACCGCAATCCCGCGAACGTGTTATTTTCTTCGGGTTTAAAAAATCGTCTTTGCTGTCGGAAGCGTTGAAAGAACTTTCGAAACCCGCAATCGTTCCCGAATATGATCCATACCCGCCGCCAACACACGCTTTCACAAAAAATTCTGACAAAAATTTGCTTCCTCCGGCGACGGCGGGCGGTGCCTTTGTCGGGTTGAACGAACCGGAAAACAGCGTTGACCCCAGCCAGCAAAAGTATTCCAAAGGAAAATTTTTGGGCAAATCCTTGCAAGGGCAGACGGAAGTTCGTTTGGATTCCATTGGACCGACGATTCGATCCGAACATCACGGCAATATTGAATATCGCCGCCTTTCCGCCGAACACGGAGGGACGCATTTCGACGAATTGGCTGCGGGATTGTCGGAACGCCGCATGACCGTGCGCGAATGCGCCAGAATACAGACTTTTCCGGACAATTATGATTTTGTGTTTGACGCGACGGCCGATTATTGCGGCGTGTCCGCGTCCAACGCCTATAAAATCATCGGGAACGCCGTTCCGCCGTTGTTGGGGTACAACATCGCCAAACAGTTGGAAAAGAACTGGGAACTGTACTTCGGGAAGAGTGGCGCATGATCGTTTCGGAAAACAAAAAGCCGGATTCGGAAGCGTTCGCCGCCGTTGTCAAAAAAGCGAACGACTTTTTGAACGAAGACGCTCGTCTGAAAGAAAAATACTATTTGGGGCGAAACGGTGAAAAACTGGAAGACGATGTCGTGAACGCTTTGACCGTCGCCGCCAGGGAAACGCCGTTCGAGGGAAGCATCGTCAAAGTGTCGGGGCATAAATTCCCCGACATCGTCGCCGGAAAATACTTCGGAGTGGAAGTTAAAAGTACGAAAAACGATCAATGGACGACTTTGGGCGGCAGCGTCAACGAATCCACCCGCGTTCCGGAAGTCGGAAAGATTTTCGTGACGTTCGGAAAGTTGAACACGCCCGTTGAATTCAAAACCCGCCCGTACGAGGATTGCTTGTCCGAAGTCGTCGCGACGCACTATCCGCGCTATAAAATCGACATGAACCTGCAAGCGGGACACACGATTTTCGATAAAATGCACACGACGTACGACACGTTTTGCAAAGACCCGAATCCGGTTCAAGAAGTCGTAAGGTATTACCGCCAAACACTGAAAGACGGAGAACAGCTTTGGTGGATGGAAAACGGGGCGAACGACGCGGAAGCGTTTGAGTCGGCAACATTGAAAGTGCGAACTTGGCGCGCGTTGACCTTAGAGGAAAAAGAGTTTTTCATTTCCAACGGTTTGGCGAGATTTCCGGAAATTTTTGGGTTTTCACAAACAAAATACGACAATCTGGCATTATGGCTTGCCAAAGAACATGGCGTTTTGTCGTCATCTTTGCGTGATAATTTTTCAGCGGGCGGAAAGGCGAATGTTTCAACGGAAAGCGATGAATATCTTTCCGTTCCCAGAATTTTTCTGAACGCTCAAAAACTTTCTTCAAAAATCCGGCGTGCGATATTAACCGCGCGCGAAAACGATTTAAAAACGTGTTGGGGTGTATTCTCTATCAACGAGGACAGGTTGAAACAATATGTGTCTTTGATTGTAAAACGACATAAATGTCCGTATGGAAATTTGTTGCGTGATATTTTCGGCGTCGTTCCATGAAATTTGAAAGACGAATCGCACCTAAAAACTCCCCCGATTTTTTTCCGACACCGCCGTGTGCCGTCGAAGCGTTGCTTGCTTATGAAAATTTTCAGGGAAATATTCTTGAACCGGCTTGCGGCAGGGGCGATATTTCAAGAGTGCTTGAACAACGCGGCTTTTCGGTTGAGAGCAGTGATTTGTTTGATTGGGGATTCGGAAAAACCGGATGCGACTTTTTTAATATAACGCGATCATGTGACAACATCGTCACCAATCCGCCGTTTAACAAATCGCTGGGATTCACTTTACACGCGTTGGAACTCGCCAAACGAAAGGTCGCTCTGCTGTTGCGCCTTTCTTTTTTGGAAGGAGTCGAACGCTATCGTGAATTGTTTATTTTTCGACCGCCCGCGCGTGTTTATGTTTTTTCAAAACGGCTGACGTTTTATCCCGAAAAAATAACGAAAGGCGGCGGTAGCGGTCCAACGGCTTACGCTTGGTTCGTCTGGGATAAAGCGTCATCTTGCGCCGAATGCGCAGTTAAATGGATAGAACCCGAACTGGTGAGAAAATGACGGATACTCTCTCAAAAGAAGAACGGTCGCGCGTTATGGCAAAAGTCAAATCCCGCGACACAAAGCCGGAAAAGAAAGTGCGGTCGCTACTTTTTTCACTGGGGTTTCGTTTTCGCTTGTGTCAGAAGAATCTGCCCGGAAAACCGGACATCGTGTTGAAAAAATACAAAACCGTCATTTTCGTTCATGGTTGTTTTTGGCATGGACACGAAAACTGCAAAAACGCTCGCATTCCCAAAAGCAACGTCGAATTCTGGAAAAACAAAATCGAACGCAATAAACAACGTTTTGCAGAAGTTTCCCGACAGCTTCAAGAACAAGGTTGGAAAGTCGTTGTCATCTGGGAATGTGAAACGAAGGACATTAAGAAGTTAAAAAAAATTGATGTTCACACCTAAAAGTTGAAGTCCGTCTATCCTGTTTATCCAATTCCATAATATGCCGTCGGGATTTGCTTAAAAAACTCTAAATAAGATATTAAAACTATAGACAAAACAAATGTTTTAATCTATTCTTTTCTAAAGAGATTTCTGATGGAGAATTCTTATGTCTTTAACCAAAATAGCTTTAGAAGACGGCATTCAAAAAATTTCACAGTGGTTTGAAACAAATAGTGTAGTTCCATTTTTTGGAGCGGGCTTCACTAAAGGATGTAAGTCTAAAAATGGAAATGTTCCAGATGCTAACGACTGCATCCGGTTGATGAATAGTGTTTTGTTAGAAAAAGGGTTTAAAGACGATGAGTTAGAAGACGATTTCTTTGAAGTTGCTTCTTTATTTTTCAATACCGTTTCAAAAGAAGAAAGAACGAAGTTTCTCCAGGATTATTTTACGAGTGTTTGTCTTGGAGATTTAAAAAAAGAGTTTTTAAGCTTAAAATGGAAATATGCATATACACTAAATATAGATGATGGAATTGAAAAGAATTCAGATTTTTACCCTGTTGTTATTCAGAACGATATAGAACTTAAGCAAGATTTAAAGGTTGTCTATAAAATACACGGAGATGCTTTAAGCGATACTCTCTATAGGAGAAATTTTATTGTTTTCGATAAAGAGCAATATCTTAGTTATTTATTAAATGATGAAAATGCAACCCTTTTGAATTTATTAAGGTCCGACTACAATGAAAAGAATTTACTATTTATCGGCTGTTCTTTAAAAGATGAAATGGATTTAAAACATATCTACTCTTCTGTAAAAAATGATAAAAAGAATGTTGAGAGATTATGGATAACAAACAAAGAGCCAGATAGTAAATATCAAAGAAGACTAGAAGCTCATGGTATAAATGAATATATGTGCATTTCTTCTTTTGATGATTTTTACAGCCGTTTGATAAAGATAATAAGCAATAAAAAAATCATTGATGAATATAAATATAAAAATCCGTCAATAAATATTATTTCATCAAATGACAAAGTAAGCACATTCTCTTACTTTTGTGGAAATCGTTTGTTTGACGATAAAAACAATTTATTTAATCTAACACATTTACATATAGAACGAGATTGTGTTGACGAGATTTTATCGAAGCTTGAAAATAATAATTTTATCTTATTAAAAGGTCGACATTTCTCCGGAAAAACATATGTTTTAGCGTCCTTAGTTAATAAAATCAGAAACAAGCAAATTGTTTTTTTCCCCTCTTTTTGTGAGGTAGACTCAAATGTGATATCAAACCTCTTTTTAAATACAAAAGACGCTATATTTTTATTTGATAGTAACTCTATAACTCCTTCTATATATGACAAGATAAAAGAAGATAAGACTACTATAATAAATAACGGAAATAAGCTTGTAATGGCAATTAATTCTAATGATTTGCTGGATAGATTACAAGCGGATCTCGTTGAGTTGTCTCCATATTTCAGTCAAAATGAAATTAATAAATTTGAAGATAAAGCAAAAAGATATTCTCTTTACAAAAGAAAAATTTCAGAGTATAATATTGATTATATTTTTAGAATTAAAGACGAACAACGGTTCCATTATTTTAATTATTTTAATACAGATAAAGATAAATATACAGAAAAGGAATATAAACTTATTTTTTTATTAGCTGTTTGCGATAAGATTTATTCAGCCGATGCACAAAGGTTAAATTTTAGTTCGTTAGATGTCCGAAAATTCATATCTAAAACTAATAATCTTGTCGAAATAGAAAAGACTGAACGCTTTGAGGCGTATTCTCATTCATCCGAAAAAATCGTGCACAACAGCAAGGCATATTTAACATCGTTATTGCTTGAATTTAAAAGAGAGGATGTTATAAAAGCAATTGTTGACATAGTTAAATGTTTTAAAAAAGATAATTTTAAGAAAGATATTTTGAAAAATTGTATTCTTTTTGACAATCTTAATGGAATTTTTAAAAATGCTGCGTCTATTATTACAGATCTATATTCAGATTTAGAGGGATACTTGTGCGATTACGGACATTTTTGGTTGCAAAGGGCGAAAAGTATTTATCACAACCCAAAAAGTGATTTAGATGATTTGTGTGACGCTTTTGGGTATGTGCAAAGTGCTATACAGAACGCGGGAAATGATGATTCTCTTTTCTATAAAGCAACTTTGACAAAAGCATTTATTTCATCCAGATTATTTGCTATAGAAGAAGGTGAACAAAAATATGCAGATATGGAAAACGCTATTGACTCTGCTTATACTGCATTGTTCATCAATAATATGGAATATAGATCTTTTTATCGAATTTTTTCAAACAAAAGGAACCGTGCAAAATATAATCTTTTAGATGTTTGCAACTATTGCATACAAAAGGGATTTTCTTGTTCTCAAAAGGCACAAAAGATTATTATTAAAATAAATGATATTGAGCAAAATAAACTTTGATTTTTAATCAAATATATTTGCAATAGAGTTTTTATTATTTCTCAAAAATCATTTCCTCATCTTCCATTCCACCATCGGATGGGAACGGATGCGGTCGAGAATGTCCGTATCGGAAAACAGTTTTTCGGGCGAGTAGCGTTTGTTCGCAAAATCCCGCAGAAACTCTTGTTCTTCATTGGTCGGTATCAACAAATCCGACAGGTATTCTTTGACGGTTTGTTTCATCAGCGGCAAATCGACAAACTCTTTGCGATGAATGACGGGCAGCAACATCGTCTTGATTTCATACGGTCTTAACGCGTCAACGACCGATAAATCAAAGGCTTCCGCGGCTTGATCGTTTAGTGCCCGATAAAAAACGACGCTCTTTTTCAGCAGTTCTTTTTCTTCGGCGGGAAAAACGTTTTGCCGGATCATATTGTGAATGTCGTATAAATCGCGCGGCGCCGTTCTGGACAACAGGGCTACGATTTTGCTTGCGAACAATTCGGTTTTCGTCAATCGGCGGACTTCGACCGTTTGCCCTAAAACATCGGCTTTGACCCGCTCAACCGGCAGGATATGCGTTCGCAAGGAATAATTGATTTCAACTTTGATATTGTCTTTGACGCCACCGCAGTTCGTATAACTGAACACGAAAGAATCCAAAGCGTGAGGGAACTTCGATTTCGGACTTAAATCGTAACCGTTCGCATTCATATATTTTTGCAGCGTCGTTTTAAGGCTTTCGCGGACGTTCAGCATTTCTTCACGTCCGATGTTTTGCGTAAAGTCCAAATCTATATCGACCGACAGGCGGGGCAAATCGAAAATCGTCAGGTTAATCGCCGTTCCGCCCTTTAACGCCAGACAGTCTTTCATCAGCGTGTCCGTATTCAGGAAATTCAAAATCTCCGTCAGTCGGACCACCTTTTCCAACGTGTCGCGGTTAAAGTTCAATTCTTCGGCTTTCTGCCCGATAAAAGCTTTGCTCAACAGCATTTTTATTCCTTAACGTAGAGGTTCCAACGCTTGTTTAACGCCGTTCCTTTTCCCAGATAGCGGCGTGAAGCGATTCCTTTTTGACAGAAGTCAAAGAAGCCGTCCGACAGCTTTAAATCCGATTGGCGCTTTTCTAATAAATACCCCGCTTTTTGATACAAAAACGCTTTGCCGTACAAAGGCAGATAACGCCGCAACCTGTCTTCGTCCAACGACGGAATCGCATCAAGACAATTATCCAGTTCTTCCAGACCGCAGACTTTTTCAACGGCATCGATGCAGTCCAGAACAGAGCGTTCCAAATCCGTCACGCGCACGTTGTTTTGTTCCGAAACGCCTTCGGAAATGCCGGAAAAGATTTGACGATACGCAACGCCGTCAAACTCGAACGGCTTGACTTTGCTTTGACTGATGAACGTCATATCGTAAAAGACTTGATTGGCGTATCCGTAAAACTCCAAAGCCGCGTGATGGGAAACGCAGGCGGTCGAGGAAACGCGGGACGCGATTTCAAACTTGTTCACGGTCGGCTGATGCGTTTCTAAGCTGACGGAAACGTATAAATCCTTTCGGACTCGGCGGATCAATCCCTGTTTCAAAGCGTCGTCCAAATACTTGGAGGCGTTTTCGCGCCAAAGGGCTTCGGCTTGTTTTCTGCCGAAGCACCCTAACGCCAGAAGCTTTTTATAAGAGTCCAATTTCATTTTAATTTTTCCTCGATATATGTATGTTTATAGCATAAATCGAGTTCTTTTCGAAATTATTTTTACTTATATTCCTATCAGTTCCGCGATTTTTTCACTGACGACATCGGCGGCTTGGATAAGCGATTTATCCGTCAGATGCGTGTATCTGTTTGTAATCGTATGCAGTTTATGCCCCAGCAGTCCCGCTATGATCGCATCGGAATATCCCAAAGCCGCCGCCATGGAAGCAAAACTGTGCCGCAAGGCGTGGGCGCAAAGATTTTCCAACCCCGGATATTTTTTGATTGTTCTTTTAAAGATGTTTTTTGCGACGTCAGCCGTTTTCTTTACGCGGGGGAATACAAAATCTTCGTCATTTTCAGGACGGATTTCCATCTTCATTTTTAACAACAGGTTCTTTACCGCTATTCCGAAAGGACGGTTTTGCGCTCCCGTTTTCGTGTCGGGCAACCGAAACACTTGCGATTCGAAGTCGATATATTTCCATTTCAGCGTCATAATCTCATTGCACCGACAACCGGTCATAGCCAACAATCGAACGGAATTTAACGCGTATTTGTCAAGATAATTGCTCTGCCGCAAAGCCTCTCCCAACCGTTTTAAGCCGTTCTCGTCAAGAAAAATTTCCCGTTTGTTATTCGGCATTTTTTTAATTCTGCGGCACGGATTGTGTTCCATCAAACCATTGTCAATGGCGTATTCAAACATACCGCTTAAAACGCACAGGCAGTTGTTCGCCGTCGCGATAAATTTATGATCTTCGCGCTTGAAACGTTCTTTGACATACGAGCCGGAAAGCAGGTCGTCATACAGCCTTTGGATGTCTCCGCGCAAGACTTCTTTGACGATCATCTTGCCGATGGAAGGCTTAATGTGATTGCGGATATGGTTTTCATAATCGGCGCGCGTGTTGGGCTTAATGCGGATTTTCCTTTTTTCGTAGAAAGAGTCCGCCAGTTCCGCAACCGTCAAAGCTTTTCTTTTTTCGATTCTGTCGTTTTGGGGATCTTTCCCTTGAACGACAAGAGCAAAAATCTGTTTTGCTTCTTCGCGCGCTTGCGCAGGCGTGATTTGAGATGTTTTGGCGATTGTCAGTTTCTTTTGTTTTCCGTAAGCGTTGCGGTACATCACGATATAACTGGCGGAATCTTTGCGGACACGCACGCCGAAGCCTTTGAGGGAATCGTCAAAATAGGTTCTTTCCGCACCGTCAAAGCGCAGATCGTTTATGAAAGATTTGTTGATATTCATTGTTTTTTCTCCTTTGTCGGGGTAACACACGGGTAACAAAGCGGAGAAAAAATCCGTTCAAAACAGAAAACGCCCGCGCTTGGCTTCCAAAGGCAGAAAAGCGGATTTATTAAGGAATATCAATATGTTGAAGACAACAAGAAACAAGGAGGAAAAACAAACGAAACCAAGTAAAACACTTGTCCCCATAATCAGAAACCGTATGAATGTTTACGGCTCGACCTATTGGGCAGAAAGCCGTATTCAGCCGACATCCGCCCTTACGGGACAGAAATCGGCATAAATATTTAAAGTCGCGATATGCAATGCGACTACATTCAAAAGGGTTTCTGACGCCCTGCGCTTGTCTTTGTCACAAACGCAACTTTATACTAGCAAAAGCCGCTCGCAATTTCAAGCGATAACAGTTTGGCGTTTTCAGTCCGGAAAACAATGCGTCGCGCGTAATCAAATGCTCATATAAAGCAAATGAAATCAAAATGTTCGCGCATTTTCAGATTTAACGTTCCTTTCATGCATGTATATCAAAAGCCCGCCGCACATGCAATTTGTTTTTGCAAAAATAACGGCGCGCCCTCTTTTTAAGAGATGCCGCAAAGCGTCCGGTTTTCTCAAAAAATACGAAGGTTTTCCTTGAATACTTTTGGAGAGGTATTGCAAGGCGGTTTTGCCGGTTTCGTGCAAAAAACGCGGCGCAGGCGTTTTTCGGAGGGTTGATGAAAGGCATTATTTTATCGGGCGGATCGGGAACGCGTTTGTATCCCGCGACAATCGCTTTGTCAAAGCAGATGATTCCCGTTTACGACAAGCCGATGGTGTATTACCCGATGTCCTTGCTTTTGCGTGCGGGCATCAGCGAAATTCTGCTGATTTCCACGCCGACCGATTTGCCCGGCTTCAAGCGTTTGTTCGGCACGGGCGAAGATTTGGGAATTAAAATGAGTTACGCCGAACAGCCGTCGCCCGACGGATTGGCGCAGGCGTTCATCATCGGCGAGGAATTTATCGGCAAGGATAACGTCGCGCTGGTGCTGGGCGACAACATTTTCAACGGTTCGGCGCTGACAAAGCATCTCAAAGATGCCGCCGAACTTAAAGAGGGCGGCGTGATTTTCGGGTGCTACGTCAACGATCCCGAACGTTACGGCGTCGTCGAATTCGACAAGGATTTCAACGTCGTCAGCATTGAAGAAAAGCCTCGACAGCCCAAATCGCACTACGCCGTCCCCGGTTTGTATTTTTACGACAACGACGTCGTTCAAATCGCCAAAAACCTGAAACCGTCTGCGCGCGGGGAATTGGAAATCACCGACGTCAACAAGGAATATCTGCGCCGCGGCAAACTGAAAGTCGAAATTTTCAACCGCGATATCGACTGGTTCGACACGGGAACGCACGACAGTCTTCTGCAAGCGTCGTCTTACGTTGAAGCGATTGAAAAGCGCAAGGGAATTAAAGTCGCGTGCTTGGAGGAAATCGCTTATTTAAACGGATTTATCACGCGCGAGCAGGTGCTGGCGAAAGCCGAACTGATGAAGAAAAACAGTTACGGGCAGTATTTGTTCAAACTGGCGGACGAAAAAATCCATACGCCGCTGTTTTAAGGAGAGAAAATGCCGTTTATTCAAACCGCCATTGCCGGACCGGTGATTTTCGAGCCGCGTGTTTTTGAAGACGCGCGCGGATACTTTTTTGAAAGTTACAACGAAAAACTGTTTGCCGACAACGGCATTGCGGCGAAGTTCGTGCAGGACAACCAGTCGAAATCGTCGTACGGCGTGGTGCGCGGACTGCACTTTCAAAAGGGGGAACACGCGCAGGCGAAACTGGTGCGCGTTTTGTCCGGCAAAGTGCTGGACGTCGCGGTCGATTTACGTGCGGATTCCGCAACGTTCGGCAAATACGAAGCCGTTGAACTGTCCGCCGAAAACAATCGTCAATTATTCATTCCGCGCGGATTCGCCCACGGTTTTTCCGTGTTAAGCGACACGGCGGTTTTCGCTTACAAGTGCGACAACCTGTATTGCAAAGAGGCGGAAGGCGGCATTGACCTGAAAGATCCCGATCTGAACATCGACTGGCGCGTGCCGGCGGACAGAATGATTCTGTCCGATAAAGACAAATGTCATCCGCGCTTTAAGGAGTTTACGCCATGCTTTTAATCACCGGCGCGTACGGACAACTGGGCACGGCGTTAAAGGAAGCGGGGACGGACGCGCTTTTCGCGGATGCCGATACGCTGGACATTACGAACGCCGAAGCGGTGAAGCGTTTTGTCGGGGAAAACGGCGTTGATTCGATTGTCAACTGTGCGGCGTACACGGCGGTCGACATGGCAGAGGACGAGAGGGATTTGTGCCGCAAAATCAACGTTGACGGCGTAAAAAATCTGGCGCAAAGCGGGGTCGAAACGGTTGTGCATGTTTCGACGGATTACGTCTTTGACGGAAAAAATTGCGTGCCGTATACGGAAGCGGACGCGCCCGCGCCGATCGGCGTTTACGCGCAATCGAAAGCGGAATCCGAGCGCGCGGTTATGGAATACGCGCCGACGGGCGTTGTCATTCGCACGGGCTGGATGTACGGCGTTCACGGGACGAATTTTGTGAAAACAATGCGCCGTCTGGGCGCGGAGCGCGACACGCTGAACGTCGTTTTCGATCAGGTCGGCACGCCGACGTACGCTGACGATTTGGCGGCGGCGGTTATACGCGTTCTGCCGCGCGTGAAAAAGGGATCGCACGAAATTTATCATTACGCGAACGAGGGCGTGTGCAGTTGGTACGACTTCGCCGTTGAAATCATGGCTTTGAGCGGATTGAAATGCAAAGTCAATCCGATTCATTCCGCCGAATATCCGACAAAAGCGGCGCGTCCGCACTTTTCCGTGCTGGACAAGACGAAAATTAAAAAGACGTTCAATTTGGAAATCCCTTACTGGAAGGAAAGTTTAATCAGATGTCTGAAACGGTTTTAGTGACGGGCGGCGCGGGGTTCATCGGGTCGAACTTCGTTCCTTATTTTCTCAAAGCGCATCCCGAAATCACGCTTGTCAATCTGGACAAGATGACGTACGCCGCCGATGAAGCAAATTTGGCGGAAGTGCGGGACAATCCGCGCTACGTTTTTATCAAGGGCGATATTACGGACAAGGAACTGGTTGAAAAGATTTTTGCCGGACACGACATTCGCGGCGTGATTCATTTCGCCGCCGAAAGCCATGTCGACAATTCAATCAAAGGTCCCGAAATCTTCGTTAAAACAAACGTTTTAGGCACGTTCACGCTGCTGGAAACCGCGCGCCGTCATTGGATGGACGAACCGTTCAAGGTCAAGGCGGGATATGAAAAATGCCGCTTCCACCACATTTCGACGGACGAGGTCTACGGCACGCTCGGCGAAACCGGATTCTTTACGGAAACGACGCCGTACGCGCCGAATTCGCCGTATTCCGCATCCAAGGCAAGTTCCGATTTGCTCGTGCGCGCGTATCATCACACTTACGGCATGAACGTCACGACGTCGAATTGCTCGAACAACTACGGACCGAAACAGCACGGCGAAAAACTGATTCCGACAATCATCCGCAAATGTCTGAACGGCGAGAACATTCCCGTTTACGGCGACGGCAAGAACATTCGCGACTGGCTGTACGTTCTGGATCATTGCAAGGCGATTGATTTGATTTACCGCAAGGGCGTGTCGGGCGAAACGTACAATGTCGGCGGGCGCAACGAACGCAACAATTTGCAGATTGTGGACACGATTTGCGCCATTCTCGACCGCGAAGCGCCGCGCAAGGAAGGTAAATACAAGGAATTGGTCACGTTCGTCAAAGACCGCGCGGGACACGATCGCCGCTACGCCATCGACGCGACGAAACTGGAAACGGAATTAGGCTGGAAAGCGGACGAAAATTTCGATACCGGCATTGTCAAAACGGTTGAGTGGTACTTGAAAAAATATCGGGGAACGGCGGCATGATTTACGGGTATTTGCAAACGGCGAACGAGGCGGATTTGCGCAGTCAGCAAACCGCGATCGAATCGTACGCGCAAAACCGGAATTTGCAAATCGGCGGCTGGCTGGCGGGCGAAAGGGAATTGTCCGAAAGCGGCTTGAAAGCGGGCGATTTGCTTTTGCTGGAAAATTGGACGCGCTTGGGGGCGGACGTCGTTCCCGTGATTGCGGCAATGAAGGAATTGCTGACAAAAGGCGTTATTTTGTGCTCATGCGCGGACAGCGCGACTCTGGGCGGAGATATGGCGACGCCCGTTTTAATCAACGTTTTTGAACTGGTGTCGCGCATCGCGGCGCAAACGCGCTCCGAACGCACGAAAGAGGGCTTGCGCAAAAGCCGTCAGGCAGGCAAAACGCTGGGCAGAAAGGCGGGGACGCGCAACAAGAAATCGCGTCTTGACGGCAAAGAGGCGGAAATCGCCGCGTTGCTGGCTTCCGGCGTCGGCAAGGGCAAAATCGCCAAAATCATGCGCGTCGATTACTACAACTTCAAACGCTTCCTTGCGGAACACGCGGAGTACTTCAATTTGAGCGGAGAAAAACATGTCTGAAATCAGCGTCGTGATACCCGTATACAACGCGGAGCCGTATTTGCGCGATTGCTTGGATTCCGTTCTGTCGCAAAGTTTCACGGATTGGGAAGCGCTGTGCGTTGAC
>CAKQWA010000001.1 GCA_934277945.1 uncultured Alphaproteobacteria bacterium | reverse complement strand
TAAAGTCCGCAATACTGCCTACATATCTTCTTTCTGCGTTCTTTCTTAATTTACTCTTACTTCCTAGCTGCTCTCGCGCCGTGGTGTTCATCACCGTCGGCAAGAACGTGTTATAGAGATTTCACTCCCCCGCGTCAACACTTTTTTTCATTTTTTTCACTTTTTTTTCGGCGGTCTTCAAAACGCCTTTGTTTCCGCCAAAAATCGAGTCATTTTTTTGCGCGCTTTTATCGCTTCGCCGTCCGGATTTGCGGTTTTGATCATAAAAAGCGCAAAACATTTTGACCAAATCTTTTGTATTGAGAGTCGAAATATACGGTTTGATCGCTTCCAGACTTTCGGCAAGCGAATCGGCGTCCCAGACGGGCGAATCGGTAAAAACGTCGCAAATGCTTGATTTCTTTAAGATTTTTACAACAGGCGCGATGGAAACGATAACGGAGCGGCTTCTTTTCTCGCGAAACGAATCCTGATGACCCGATTCGTCGGCGTCCAGCCAGCCCGTGAGCGTGACGCTCTGCGCATCCGCCGCGTCGACGCGCTTGACGGTGGACAACACTTTATATTGAGGATATGACGGAACTTTCGTACGGATAAGAGCGGGCGCGCCGATTCGAATCGGTGCAGAGGGCGACACGATGCAGACGTCGCCGTCGTCGATGCCGGCGGGGCACATGGATTGTCCGCGGCACAGCACGGCGAACGCGTCGGAATCGCCCTTGTACGCGACCGGCAGATAAACGTTTGCCGGCTCGTCGTTTTCGAGTCCCTGCGCCAAGCCGCAATTCGCGACGCAGGCGACAGGAATGAGCGATTCGGGAGATTGCGCCGAGTCGTTTTCGTCCTTTCCCATTAAAAGCCAGTCGAGAGAAACACCGCACGCTTTGGCAATCCGGCACAGATGTTCGTATTTCGGCACGCTGGATTCGGAAATCATGCGGGCGAACGTGCCGTTCGGTATTCCGACCTTTTTCGCGAAAACGAAAGGCGGCGTCGATCCCATCAACCGCCGCAACCTTTCAAAAAACGCCTGTTTTACGCTGTCGTCGCTCATTTTCACCCTGCCGCCGTTTCCGAAAACGGAAATTTGTTGTTGACATTTCCGGAATCGGAAATATATTTATATTCATGACGAGCGCGAAAGCAACAACTTTCAACGCTTTCTCTCTGAACATACGTCAGATTACCATATTGTAGAAAAAATCCGATAACTTAAAAAGGGTTATCGGATATTTTTACGCCTTTTCCGCCGCGTCGGATGCGGACGGGCTTTTTGATTCGCGCGAGTCGTTTTTGGAGTCGGCGGCTTTTTGTTTTGCGTCGGCGTCTTTCGATTTGGCGTCGGTTGGCTTGCGTTTTCTGATTTTGCAGGACACTTTTTCAAATCCGCCGCAACCGGCGCGCCAGACCAAAAGCAAAGAGCGTTTGACGAGTCGTTTCGCCAGCGACGCGCTTTTGCCGAAGCAGAAGACGAACAGGCGTTCAATTGCCAGCGGCAGAAGCATAATCAGCACATATTTTAAAATGCCGGCAAAAGAATACGAAAAATACCACCCCAGATACACACCCGCCGCCATGCCCGCGCAATATCTGAATTTTTTGCCGATGAACAGGAACGGCACCAGATTCAGCACGAAGAGCACAAGCGCGGTGCATAAAAGCAGAATTGACGTTTCGCGTCCCAAAAACGAAAAAACAGACACGACAAAAGATTTCAGACTGATGAAAATGTCGAGCAGTTCGTTCATGCCGTCCTGCGCGCTTTGAATACCGGCGGCGGCGGCGTCCGCTTTTTGCTGGATGCCGTCAAAGAAAGTCGAGATTTTCTCCTGCAAATCGTCAAGCATGGTCAGTTTCCGTCAGGCGCGGGTTCCGGCGCGCTCAAAGGTTCGGACAGGCGCGTTTCGTTTTTCAGTTGTTCGACGCGCTGTTTAAAGAAAGAGTTGAAGCGTTCCGCCATGCCGACTTCCGCCGGAACGGTTTTATAATCAAGCAAGCCCTGTTTGACCGGCTGGGTAATGAAATCGAACGGTTCGGCGTAAGGCGTGTCTTTCATGTAGGGCAGGAAATTTTCACGCAGGCGCACAAGCACTTTCGCCCTGCCCGCCAGACGCAGAGCGGTCGCCCAGTCCAGCACGCCGCGCGCTTCCTGTTCGGTCAGCGGCACGTTCGGAGTCGGACGTTTAATCAGCGTGCGGAAGATGTCGGCGGCTTTGCCCCATTCTTTCGCGTCCCAGTAGATTTCGGCGCGCAAAATGCGGCTTTCGTACGAGTCGTCCTTTTCTAGCAGTTCCGCCGCCTTGTCCGGCTTTCCGGAATCTTTCAACGCTTTGGCGCGAATGTAAAGCCTCTGGGCGCGCATATGCGGCGTCAGATACGCCTTTTCCGAATCGTCCAAAGCCTTGATTGCCTTGTCCGGCTGTCTGTTCAGCAGGCGCACCAGAGCCAGACGCGTGCCGACAAGCCCTTTTTCCCTGTCGGAAATCTTGTCGCGCGAGTGCGTTTCCAGCAGTTCCGCCGCTTTGTCCAGCAAGTCGATCGCGGTCAGACGGTCGGCGAGCGTGCGGGCGATTTGCACGCCCTTGTCGCCTTTGGGAATCAGATCGCAAAATTCGTCGTACACGGCAATCGCCTTGACGGGAGGCAGACGGTCGCCGCTTTCCTCGTCCAGATACAACTTGCGGAAGACTTCTTCCATCATTTTGGGAATGTCGCGCACTTCGTCGCGGTCGCGATAGCGCGACTGCATATCTTTCAGCAGATACAGGACTTGCGCGTAATCCTTCTCCTCCTCGAACGCGGCGACCAGTTGCGTCATCAAGTTGTATTCAAAATCGCCGTCGCGCCACGCGTACATCAGTTCCTGCGCGGTTTTGACGCGGTTTTTCGGATTCGCGCGCTTTAAATGCGCTTCCATGCGCAACTTTTCCAGCCCGCCGAACGCGTGATATTTGTAATCCGTGCCGTTTTCCAATTTTTCCATCATTTTAATGGCAGGCGTGTACATCCCCAGATATTCCTGCCACAAAGCGAAAAGAAAATCGCGCTCGGCGGTCACGGCGGGCGACGCGTGCTTTGTGCCGACGATTTCCAGAAAATTCTGCACGGCGAGTTCGTCGCGCTTTAAAACGGAAGAACGCAATCCGGTCAACGCCAGCCGCATTTTGATATCTTCGGGATACGTCTGCAAAACGCCCATGTTCGCTTTCATCGGGTCGAAGAACAGTTCCGGATGCTTGGAAGCGGACGCTTTCGCCGCCGCGCGCCAAAAATCAGCGTCGCGGCTTTTGCGCAGGGACGGATCGGACAAATCGCGCACCGCTTCTTCAAAACGGCGCATCATGAAATTCGCCGCGCCGCGCAAAGCCAGAAACGGCGCTTTGTTTGAAACGCGCGGATCATCCGCCGCCATAACGCGCAAAACGCCCAGCGTTTCGGGATAAAAACCGTTCGCGAAATAGTGCCTCGCCAGAATCAAACGGTCGATCATCCGGCTTTCTTTGGAAGCCTGCGCCGCTTTTTTAATCAAATCGTTCGTCGTGTTCCAGAACGCTTCGCCCGAACCGAGCGACCACACGCCGACGTCCAGAATCTGCTCCATCGGGTCTTTGGCGATTTTGTTTTTCGCCAGATAAGTGAACATGTCGTCGGAAGAAAAACGCATGCCGGTTTGCTGCGCCCCGCGAATTTCAAGCCCCGTGCTTCCGGCGAAAATAGCCGCGTCGTCGACTTTCGGCACGACGACGATGCCCTGCGCGGTCTGCAAAAAGCGCACGTCGACGAAAGAACGCTTATGCGCCATGCCCTTGTTCAGCGAAAACAGCGGGATGACATACATCAAATCGCCGATTTCGGGGTCGAGAACGGGAATGACGTCGGGCGTTTCCGTCAGCGGAATGAACAGGCGGGGACCGAACGGCGTTTTGCGTTGCAGCACCAGTTCAACCGACGTTTTGGGATGTACGGGCTGATACATCAAATCGACAATCCACAAAAGCCCTTCGCGGCGGAACGTCGGATTGTACCCCTCCGCCGTGACCAAGCGGTAGATTGTCGCGCGCGAATGGGGGATTTCGACCATTTCATGAATGATGTCGCGGTAAATGCGCTTTTCCATGTCGAAATTGAAATCGCCTTTGCGGTCGAACACCAGCCACAGATAGCCGCCGCGCCTGAACGCCGCCAATGCGGTCATTTTGGACCACGGAAAGCTCAACATCGCGATGCGGTAGCCTCCTTCGTTTTTCGCGGAAAATTCTTTTTTGCCGGACGCCGCGCCCCGTTTTTTGCCGAAGCCGACCGGCGCGACGACGTCGACTCGCGTGTTGACAATCGCGCTTTCGGGCGAAAACGACTCCGCCAACTGTCTGGCGATGTCTTCGCGGGCGGCGCGTTCGGCGGATTTTTCTTCGGCGGATTGCGTCGGCGCGGGCGCGTCTTTTTTATCCGCGGCAACGGACGGCTTTTCGGAAGCGGCGGGCTTTTCAGACGCGGAAGCGGTCGGTTTTTCCGGCGCGGAAGCCGCGTTTTTGCGCCTTAACGTCAGGACAATCGCGCCTTTGTCGTGCGCGGCGTTCGCGGTGACGGACGGCGGCAGAATCAGCGTCATGAACAGACGGTCGCCCGCCGCCTCGATGCGCCATTGCCGCAAATTTTCGGGTAGCGCGGTCGCGATTTTTTCCAAAGACAGCATCGAGGGATGCAGTTTTTTCAAAAAGGACAGCGTGTACACGTTGCCGTCGCGCGACTGCTCGAACGCCATATCCTCGTGCCAGTCGAAAAAGATGCGGTATTCTTCAAACCCCTGAAAAACGGCAAGGGAAACGGACGTTGCGGCGGAATTTTCCGGAGCGGCGGCGACGCGCGCGGGAGCAAGCAAGAAAAGCACTCCCGTCAATATCAGCAAAAAAGCGCGCAATTTCGCCATTTTCCCGCAAATCCCCCTTTTAAAAAGCCGCCGGCGGACAGTTTAAAGGAAAAAGAGGCGCAAAACAAAGCCTTTTTTAATCTTCGTTTAAATCGAACCCCGGCAACTTCTTTTTGTCCGCCAAGCGCGCGGTTAATTGATTCGCTTTCGCGGAATCCATCAGCGCCAGAATCGGCGCGGATTTCGATTCTTTCATGCGCTCGAACAGACGGGCGAGCAAATCCATGTCCATGTCGTTGAACAGGCGGGCGGCGTCTTTCGGCTTCATGTTGGAATACAGTTTGACCAGATTGTCCAAACGCGCGCGCTCCTTTTCCTCGAACGCGCCGACCAGTTCCTTGATGGACGATTCCAGTTCTTTCAACTTCGCGACTTTCATGTCCAACTGGGCTTCGGCGGCTTCCAGCACGGCGATCTTTTGGGCGATTTCCTTTTCGCGCAAATCCAGTTTTTCGCGGCGTTCCGCCAGTTTGTGCAGAACTTCGATTTCCGTTTGCGAAAACGTCGTTTCCATTGCGTTTCCGCCTTTGATTTCCTTGTTTTGAGCCGGCACGCGCGCGTCGTCGGGATCGACCTGCGCCTTGACGGACGGCACGAACACGACGCCGGATTTCAGTTCGTTCTGACCGTCGGCGGTGAAAAAGCCGCGCCACAAAACGCCGACGCGCACGGACAGCATTAAAAACGAAAAGAAAATGACCAGCGGCAACAGCCGGAACGGTGATTTTTTCACCTTTTTGCGCGGCGCGGCGAGGGCGGCGGATTGATTTTTACGCATTTGCCCTCCTTACCGCATCGACCGCAACGCTTTGAGCAATTCGCGCTCGGCTTCGGAACGTTCGCCGTCGTCGCCCGTAAAAACGGGTTCTTTCGCCGCAGAGCGCGCCGGCGCGGAGCGTTCGGTTTTGCGCAAAATGTCTTCGGCGGCGTAAACGGCGGACGAAATCAAATCCTCGTCGGATTCGACCATCGGCTTCTTTTTGGATTTCCGCGCGGGCTTTTCGCTGTCGTCGATGTCGAAGCCGCGCGATTGCTGCGCGGGCTTGGCTTCGCGGACGGCTGACGCGGCGGCGCGCGCGTTCAGGGCGGTTTCCATTTTGCCCGCCGCCGCTTCCGCGCGTTCAATCATAAAAGCCAGATCGTCGCGCAAAGTTTGCGCCTTTTGAATTTGGTCGCGCAGAACGGCGCCCGTGGAATCCGCCGCCTGCTTCAAACGGGGGATGCCCGATTCGGCGCGCGTCGTCGCGTCGTTGAACGCCTCGATCAAACGCCCCAAATCGTTGCGCGAGTTGCGCAGAATTTCCAGCCGCTTGTTTAAAATGACGGCGAACACAATCGTCGGCACCAAAAGAACGATGACAATCAGATTTAAGAAAAACTCGATTCCCATGCCTTACCCTTTCTGGCGCTTGATGGCGTCCTCGATCTGCACGGCAATATGTCCGTCCTTGCTGCCCATGCGCCCGAAAAACATCGGCACGTCGCCGCAGCACAGTTCGACTTCGGAATCGGGGGAGGCGTTCAGCATCAGCCGCGAGCCGACTTCCCATTCCAGCACTTTTTTTAAGGACATCATCTGCCGGTCGAGAACAGCCTGGATATCGACAATCGTCAGCCAGAGTTCCTCCGCCAAGTGATTTTCCCAAATGGAGTCGCGCCCGAATTTTTCGCCCATGAACATCTGCAACAGCAATTCGCGCACGGGTTCCAGCGTCGCGTACGGCAGTAAAAGTTCCAGCATGCCGCCGCGCCCCTCCATGTCGACTTTCAGTTTGGCGATAATGGCGGCGTTCGTCGGGCGGCAAATCGTCGCGAAACGCGGATTCGTTTCCATGTGGTCGAAGCGGAACGTCACGGGGCTCAACGGGTCGAAAGCGGCGGACAAATCGGACAGAACGATGTGCATCATGCGTTCGATCAGGTTGCGTTCGATTGTCGTGTAGGAACGCCCCTCGACGCGCATGGCGGCTGTGCCGCGGTTGCCGCCGAGCAGAACGTCGACCATGGAGTAAATCAGCGACGAATCGACGGTCAGCATACCGAAGTTATCCCATTCCTCCGCCTTAAAAACCGTAATCAGCGTCGGCGAGGTGATGGAACTCAAATAATCGGTGAAGCGCATGGTCACCATGTCTTCAAGAGTGATTTCGACGTTGTCCTGCGTGAAGTTGCGCAGAGAAATGGACATCATGCGCACCAGACGGTCAAACACGATTTCCAGCATCGGCAGACGTTCGTAGGAAACGGTCGTCGAATTCAAAAGCGCCTGCACGCCGGTTCTTTCGCCCGCGGAATCGCCGTCGTTCATCAGCGAATCTATTTCCGCCGTATCCAGCGACGCCGCCTGATCGGGCAAATCGCCCCAGCCGTCGTCCGCCTGCTGATTGAAAATATCGTCGTTTTCCGCCATTACGCACAGCCCTTACTGAATCAGAATTTCTTTAAGCAAAACGTCTTTGACCTGCACGGGCGCCAGCACTTTGTTCATGCGCCCCGTCAGTTCCTCTTTCAAGCGGTAGGTGCCCATTGAGCCCTGCAACTCCTCCAAACGCATTTCGCGCAGATAAAACTGCATACTGTCGACAACGCGGGGAAGCATTTTTTCAACTTTCGGCTTGTCGAGTTCGGAAGCAAGTTCCAAAACCGCCTTGACCTTGAAATAAACCGGCTTCTGCCCCGCGCGGACGGACAAATTCAGCAACATTTCGGGGACTTCAAAAAACACGGCGTTTTCATCGACCGCGATTTCCTCCGCCTCCATGGACTGCTCCGCCGGATTTTTCACGTCCTTGACGGCGAACAGGGCATCCGCCAGCCCCGTGAAATAAATGATGATCGCCGCCAGCGCGATGACGACGACGGGCAGCGTCAGCAGCAGGATTTTCTTGTGCTGCATTTTGTCGGGCGAGCCGTCTTCTTCAAGATTGTTACCGGAATCGTTTAAATCCGCCATACGTTTATCCTTTAACGCACACTCGTTACGCCGAGTATAACTTTGTTTGGTTAATAACAGGTTATAAACATATTTCCGCGCCGCACTTTTTGCAAGCGCAATCATTTTCAAATTTGGCACGTTTTTCGCATATCGTTTTTCAGAGTTTTTATTTCGCAAGGAAACGCGCCATGGAAAACACATTGTACATCGCCCTGTCCCGTCAGACAAGCCTGTGGAACCAGCTTGACATGACGGCGAACAATCTGGCGAACGTCAATACGGCGGGTTATAAAAGCGTCGCGCCGCATTTCACGGAATATCTGTCGAAAAGCAAAAACGACGAGCATCTGCTGGACGACCGCCTGTCGTTCGTGCACGACATGGGCATCGTGCGCAATTTTTCAGAAGGCGTGCTGTCCGCGACGGACAATCCGCTGGACGTGGCGATTCACGACGACGGATTTTTCGTGCTGGACACGCCGCAGGGCGAACGTTACACGCGCGACGGACGCTTTAAATTGAATACGGACGGTATGCTGACCGACGCGCGCGGCAACGCGGTGCTGGACACGAATTCCAATCCGATTTTCTTCGCGCCGTCCGAAACGCAAATCAACATCGCGTCCGACGGCACGGTGTCGACGGAAAACGGCGTCGTCGCGACGATTCGCGTCGTGCGTTTCGCGGACAACCAGAAACTGCGCGCCACGTTCGGCGGTATGTACGAAACCCTGCCGGACAACGAAATGCGCGACGTTCTGCCGTCCTTGGAACAGGGTATGGTCGAACAGTCAAACGTGCAGGCGGTCGTCGAAATGACGAACATGATTCAGTTGCAGCGCAGTTACGAAAACGTTCAGAAAATGATCGACGCGGAATTCACGCGCCGGCAAACCGTCATGCGCGAATATGCGCGCGCGGGCGGCAAATAAGATTAGGGAAGGAGTAAAGACATGAGGGCTCTACACATCGGCGCAACGGGTATGTTGGCACAGCAGACGAACGTCGAAGTCATTTCCAACAACATCGCGAACATGAACACGACGGCGTATTCCCGCAGACGCGCGGAATTCCACGATTTATTGTATCAAAACGCGCGCCGCGTCGGTTCCGCCTCCTCCGATTCGGGCACCATCGTCCCGACGGGCATCCAACTGGGTTTGGGCGTGAAAACGGCTTCCGTCTACCGCATTTCCGAACACGGTTCGCAAGTCAACACGGGCAACACGCTCGACTTGGCGATTCAGGGCGAGGGCTATTTTCAGGTCACCCTGCCGAACGATCGCGGCACGGGCTACACGCGCGACGGCGCGTTCCAGTTGAGTTCCGACGGCGTGATTGTGACCAGCGACGGCTACGAAGTCGCCCCCGGCATCACCATTCCGGAAAACACGACGGGCATTACAATCAACGCGTCGGGCGAAGTGTGGGTCAAACTGGACGGCGAAACGGATCAGGTGAACGTGGGGCAGTTGGAATTGGCTGTTTTCCCGAACGAAGCGGGCTTGGAAGCCATTGGCGACAACCTGTTCATCGAAACGCCGGCGTCGGGCGAACCGCGCACGGACAATCCGTCGCAACTGGGCTTCGGGTCGATTCTGCAAACGTATCTGGAAAACTCGAACGTCAACGTCGTGACGGAAATCACGGACTTGGTCAGCGCCCAGCGCGCCTATGAAATGAACTCCAAAGTCATCACGACGGCGGATCAGATGCTGTCGACGGTCAATCAGCTGAAATCGTAAGGAATAAAGCCATGTTCGTCGCCTTTTTCATTGCCTTTCTGATAAGCGTTCCGCCCGCTTTCGCGCAGGGCGCGGACGATTTGTGGGCGCCCGAAAGCAATGAAAAATCAACCGCCGCGCAGATGAGCCTGCCCGTCACGCTGAACCGCGACGTGACGGTCGAGGGCGAATACATCCTGCTTGGCGACGTGTTCGGCGGCGTGACGGACGATTTGGCGAAGAACAGGCTCGCGCCCGCGCCCGCGCTGAACCGCTCGGTCGTGCTGGACGGCTCTTGGCTGAACAACGCGGCGCGCACCAACGGGCTGAATTTCAAGGCGCAGGCGGGCGACCGCGTTTTCATCACGCGAAACGCGCGCTTTGTCGAAGAAAAGGAAATCGCCGACGCTTTGAAAGAATCGCTGGAAAAGGACGGCTTTCCGAAAGAGGCGGAAATCGAACTCAACCGCCGCGCGCCGCTCCGCTTCGCCGTGCCGGAATACGAAAAATCTCCGGTATCCTTTACAAACGCGGTTTACGACGCGCAGACGGGCGCGGTATCCGGCAAAATGGCAATCTCTTACGACGGCAAGGAGCGGGAACGCGCGTACATGACGGGCAAGGCGGTGTTTTACATCGAAGTGCCTTGCGCCGCGCGAACGCTGGCGGCGGGCGAAGTGCTTGAAGAAAGCGATATCGAAATGAAAAAAATCCGTTTCGAGCAAAACACCGAAAAGCCCGTCGACATCAAGGAATTGACCGGCAAGCAGGTGCGGCGGGGCACGCGGGCGGGGCAGACGCTGACGCTTGCCGACGTGCGCGATTTCGTCGCCGTGCCGAAAGGCAAAATCATCGAATTGATTTACACGAAAGCGGGTCTGTCGCTGAAAATGAAAGCGAAAGCGTTGGAAAACGGCGCAATCGGGCAGACGATCCGGTTTCAGAACCAACAAAGCAAAAACACCGTCGAAGCCGAAATCATCAATTCGGAAACGGCGAAAATTACGGGAAAGAAGTGACAGGGGGCTATGATGAACGCATCGCATTTGATTAAAAAAACCGTGTTGACCGTCGTTTTGACGGCAATGACGACGGGATGCGCGATATTCGGCAGATTGGCGGATGTCGGCAAAGAACCCGAATTGAGCAAAATCGAAAATCCGACGAAGCAAAAGGATTACAAGCCCGTCGATATGCCCATGCCCGCGCCGGAAACGCCGTACGCCAACGTCAATTCGCTGTGGCGCCCCGGTTCAAAGGGATTTTTCAAGGATCAGCGCGCCTCGCGCGTCGGGGACATTCTGACCGTCCACGTCACGATTACGGACAACGCTCTGCTTGAAAACAAATCCGAACAAAAGCGCGGGAGCGATTCCGATTCGCTGTCGATCGGGGCTTTGGCGGGACTGGAAAAATATGCAGGCAAAATTTTCCCAAGCGGTGTTAATCCGGCGAATCTGCTGGACATTTCTTCCTCGCACAGCACGACGGGCGACGCGTCCATCGACCGCAACGAAAAAATCGACGTGACCATGGCGGCGATTGTGACGCAGGTTCTGCCGAACGGGAATCTGGTCATTGCGGGCAAGCAGGAAGTCCGCGTCAACTACGAATTGCGCCAGTTGCAGATGACGGGCATCATCCGGCGCGAAGACATTTCGACGCTGAACGTCATCACGTCTGAAAAAATTGCCGAGTTGCGCGTCGCGTACGGCGGCAAAGGCACTATCAGCGATTTGCAGCAGCCTCGCTACGGGCGGCAGATTCTGGACATCGTCGCGCCGTTCTGACGGATGAACGCGGCTTTGCAACAACAACGAAAGGAGAAATCTGATGACAGAAAAAAGTTCCGACAAACTTTTACAGGCGCAGGAAGACGCTTTGGCGTTGATTCAAAGCGCGCGGCTTCTTTCATCGGCGCGTCAATCCGCGGACAAGGCGGAACTGGCGGGCGCGCTGGACGGCAATTTGCGCTTGTGGACGGGCATCCAGACGCTGATGAAAAACGACGCGCAGACGCTTCCCGCGCAGATTCGCGAAAATTTGAAAACGCTGGCGAATTTCGTTGTGGCGAAAACGCTTGAAAAGGGCGTGGAAATCTCCCCCGCGACCGTGCAGACGCTGGAAAACATCAATTTGCAGATTGCCGAGGGATTGCTGGAAAATCTGGAACCAGACGCCGCCGAACAAAACGCCGCCGTTCTGTTGGAAGCCGTGCGCGATTTGAACGCGGCGAAAACGTCGGAAAATCCGTCGCTGACGGCGCAGGCTCTGAACAAAAACCTGTACGTCTGGACGGCGTTCCTGACGCTTTTGAAAAACGGCAAAAGCGGTATTCCGCAGGACGCGGCGGACAATTTGAAACGCTTGGGGCATTACATTGTGCAAAAAACGCTGGAAGCCAAAGAAGCCGACAAAAACGAAACGCTGTCGCTGCTGGCGAATTTGAATATGCAGATTGCGCAGGGATTTTTGGAAAACCGCACGCTTTCGCCCGCCCAGCAGGACGCTTTTGAACTTTTGCAGGCGGCGGTTCGCCTGTCGTGCGCCAAAGAAAACGGCGACGCGGCGGCGTTGACCGAAGCGCTGGACGGCAATTTGAAACTCTGGACGGCGATTCGCACGCTGATGCAACAGGAAGCGCACCCCATGGCGAAAGAAATCAAGGAAAACCTGATTCGTCTGGCGGATTACACGGCGCAAAAAACGTTTGAAATCGGACGCGCCCCGCAAAACGAGGGATTGAACACGCTGATCAATCTGAATTTGCAAATTTCGGAGGGTCTGCTTGAACGCTCCCGCGCGGCGTGATGTCGCGCCCCAAAAGCACCGCTTTCACACACAAAAAAGCCCCGTTTTCGCGGGGCTTTTCGCGTGTTTGAGAGTTACCGTCCGCCGTCGTCGCGTTTAAGCGGCGCCTTGCCCGCCCGCTGTTGCGGCTGTGCGGCGTTCGCGCGGTTTTGCGCCGCCCGCATCATCGGCTGTTCGACGCGGCGTTCGTACAAATCGACGCGTTCCATCGCCTTGGCGAAATCGCGCATCACCTCGACGCTGTTCGGCGCGTTCGTCTTTTTGGTTTCAATGACGAATCCGCGCAGTTTGTCGGCGGCTTGTTCGGACAAATCCTTATACCCGATTGTGTTGAATCCGCGGGCGAGCGGTTTGCCGAACGCGTCGGACAGACCGTTTTCAATCTGCGTTTTCAATTCGGGCGTAATGTCTTCGGCGCGCGAAATTCCCTTGTGCGCCAAGCCCGCATACAAAGCGCGCTCCCATTCCTGCGTTTCCTTGCCCTGCGCGACTTTTCCCAGCACGTCGAGAGCCTGCGCGTAGCGGACTTCCTGTTTTGTCGGGAATCTGCCCGTTTCCTTGTACGCTTTCATCATGCGCGCCACGTCGTCCGCGCGGTCGGCAAGCACGGCGTTGCCGTCGGCGTCGACTTTCATCGGACTGCCGTCGCCCGTGTAGGCGGTCGCCCCCTCGTTCACCAAATCCAGTTGTTTTTGCGCGACAATCGCCTTGAATTCGGCGGATTGCAACTGTTCGACGTTCGTTACGCCGTACGCCGCCAGCACCGCCAGCCGCTCCTTGTCGGAAGCCGAAAGCGTGTTGTTCGCGGCGCGGGCGAACACCCCTTTCAGATTATCCGTCACAAGCCCTTCGATTTTGCGCGATTTGTTGCGGGCGATTTCCTCCTGCGACAGACCGAAGTTCAAATCGACGTACGACTGATCGGGCTTCAAATGCACCTGTTTGTCGATGAACGACCCCGTCATGCCGCGTCTGACCCACAAATCGTTTTGCGGATTGTCCAAATCCGCCGCCGTTTTAATGCCGTGCGCCGCCATGGATTCGTAAATCAGATGTTCGACGGGCGTCGGAATGGCAAGCGGAATCTGCGCTTCGATTGCCGCCAGCAGTTTTTCGGAGCGTTTCGCGGGTTCGCGGTCGTTGAATTCGGGCCACAACTGCAAATCGGCTTCGTACTGCGCCTTTTCCTCCGGCGTCAGATTTTCGCCCTTGCGCAACGCTTCGGACGCGTAATAAGCCGCTTTCATGTTGTTGAGCTGTTCCATCAGATGATCGTGGTCTTTGAATTTTTCCAAAATCATCGTGGCTTCCATATAGCGCTGATACGTTACCGTTTCGTCCGTCAAGCCTTCGTCGTAAACCTGCTTGTCGTTGTAGAAATACTGAACGAAAGAGCGGTTGCCCAAATCGGCGAGCCCCAATCCCGCCTTGACTTTGTTTTTGTTCGCGCGGGATTTCAAATCGGACGCTTTGGTAATGCCCGCGTCTGCCAAAGCGGCAAGCAGGTGGTCTTCGTAATCCTTGGTCCTGTAAGCCGGATTTTTCACCTTTTCCAACAATTCCTGCGCTTCTTCCAAACGCGCGTTTTCCCAATCTTTTTTCTTGGCGAACGGCTGATAGGAAACTTTCTGTCCCGCTTCCAGCAGCGTTTGAGCGAATTTCTGATAATTCGCCGCGCGCTCCGTCTGTTTGAACGGCGTAAAGGGCAGTTTGCGCTGTCCGGCGGGCATTTTTTGGGCTTCGCGCAGTTTCAAAATGTATTCTTTCATGCCGGCGTCGTAATTTTTGCCGACGATGAATCCCTGTTCGTCCAATTCCTTGTTTTCAAGCACGTCGCCCGTAATCAGATCATGCCCGTTGCTGATGCGGTCGCGCAGGTCCAAATCGGAGAACATCGCGCCGCGCAAGGTGTTGTTGAACATCATGACGTCTTGGAATTTCCGATATCCGTGCATGGCGGCGGCGGCGACAAGTTCCTCTTGCAAATGCGTCAATTTCTGCCCCGACTGGAAATCGTGCAGGGCGTTTTCGACGTCGCCCGCGAACTGCATGGCGGCGAAAGTCGTGCCGTTGGGACGCGCGCGCAACTGGTCGTCCGTCAGCACGTCGGGACGAACCGCGTTGTCCGCCGATCTGACGAAATTTTGAAGCACTTGCGCGTCGCGGGGCTGTAAATCGGACAATTTCAAATCCGAAAACGATTGCGGCGCGCCTTTTTTGAAATTGCCTTTCAAGCCGTTTTCCACGGCGGAGCGCTTCTTTTCGACATCGGCGACGGAGCGCACGCCCTCTTTCGTCAAGCCGATGAACAACGCCTGTTCCCAATCCTGCAACGGTTCGCCCAGCGCAACCTTGTCCATGACGGACTTCGCCTGCATTATGCGCATTTCGGCGCGCGACGGCACTTTGCCCGTTTGAGCGTACACGTCCAAAGCCAAGTTCAAATCGCCGGAGCGGGCGATTTTCGGGAATCCGCGCACGTCCAAATCACTTGTCGGATTGTGTTCGCCGTTGTATCCGGCTTTCAATTCCTTAAAGAGCGTGTCCGCGTTCAACATGACGTTGCGCCCCGTTTCGCCGTTCAGTTCCGCGGCGGACATCACGCCGTTCATTTTCATCAAAGCGACGATTTCGACGTCGTACGGGCGCACGTTGTTGCCCGTTTCGATGCGGTTGAAACAATCGGTGAACAGCGGCGAAAGACGCTGAACCGTCATATTGTCGAGCGTTTTTTGAATTTCCGCCTGCGTCGAGCCGTGTTCCAGAACGCTGAACGACTGGCTCGGCTTCAATCCGACCTGCGTTTCAAGGAAAGTGTCGGGCATCCCGCGCATGACCCACAGGGCGTTTTGCGGCTTGTACAAATCGGCGGAAGAACGGATGCCGTGCGCGTGCGCGGTTTCCAAAAGGCGCATCTGCACGGGGTTCAGGTTCACTTTCGGCAGAATTTCGGCGACGATTTTATCGACAACGTTCACAATGTCGTCATCGGTCGCGGGAGCGCCTTCCATGTGCTCTTTTTTATCCAAATCGTGCCGCAAATCCGGATTCGCGCGCAAACGCGCGTACAAGGCGTCGCGTTCGGCGGGATTGTTCGCCAACTGTTTCAAACGCAGGGCTTCGCGGTACAAATTCTGAAATTTTTCCAATTCGCCGATCATGACGTCGCGGTCTTCCTCGCCGTTCAGCAGGACGTTGATTTCTTGAAAGCGGCGATCCATGACGTTCTGGTCGGACGCCTGTTCGTCGACGAATTTAATGCGCGGAGAGGATTCCACGTCTTTGTTGACCAAAATCAAATCTCTGAACCCCTGCCCGTCGGCGATTTGCGCGCCCAATCCAGATTTGACCAGTTCCTGCACGTCGCGGCGGCTTAAATCGTCGGATTTCGTAATGCCGTTTTTCTGCAACAGGGCGAGCAGTTGACGCTTCCACGGGAACAGTCGGGAAATATCGTCCGCCTGCTCACTTTCCAAAAGCAACGCCGCAACTTCGTCCAAGCGTGTCTGACGGGCTCTTTTTTCAGCGCGACTAACCATTATGGGATTCTCCTTTCGATGACGACCGCCGTTGACGCGTTCGTTTTTTTGGCTAAATTTGACAAAAAAGATATTAGCGCGTTTTTCAACCGAAAAAAAGCAAAAAATCGCGCCGACGGCAAAAAAACGGCAAAAAAATGACGCGCCGCCGGAAAATCGCGAAAACGCGGGGCTTGCGAAAGCGGGACGGACATAAAAACGGCGGACAAACGCCCGCCGTCCCGATTCTATCGCATGAGCGCGATCAGAATCTCTATGACAAGTTTCAGTATCATCAAAAACTTGATCATCATCAGCCCCTCCTGTGCGAAAACATTATCGCGTCGGGAAAAGAGCCGCTCGGAATCCGGTTGACAAAATCAACCCGATTCCATATCCTAGAAACATGGGAGAGTTCCTAGTCAACTCTTTTCCAGTTTTGGATACAAAGACGGTTGTTGGCGCAACCGTCTTTTCTTTTATATATTATCGGCGCGCGGCTGTCAAAATTTGAATTCGGCGGAAATCAGCCCCGTGTTCGACCGGTAGTCGCTTGTGAAATTGCCTTTGTAATCCAGCGCAAGCGTCCAATGGTTCGACAGGACGGCGCGCACGCCGAAAAGGAAATATCGCCTCCGATATTGTAAATCGCGCCGCCGAATGATTAAGAGTTTACGGAAAAACCGCTGTTTTTTCAACATAAAAACCCGCCTTTTACGGCGGGTTTCCACGGGTTTTTAAGGGGATTTCATTCGGCGACGTCCAGCATAAACGACGTGACGTAATCGGAAAACGCGGCGGGATCCTTAATCGGCTCGCCCTCGATGATTTTCGCCTGATCGTACAAAACGCAAACCAGCGCCTTGTTCTGCTCCGTTTTTTCCTTTTCTTTCACGCGGCGCGCAAGCAATTTAATCAGCGCGTGGCGCGGGTTCAAATCGAAATAGCGGTTGCTGGCGTACAAAGACGGCTGGTTGTGCTGACGCATCAGGCGTTCCAGATGAATCGACACTTCGCCGTCGCCCGTGCTCAACGCCGCCGCGCTTTTCGTCAGGCGGTCGGTCGCGCGCACTTCCTTGACTTCGTCGCCGATGATTTCCTTGGCGAAAGCAATCAGCGCGTTCATGTCTTCTTCGGGGGCTTTGTCCTGTTCCCGCGATCCGTCCAAAATCGGCATCGCCTCCATTTCTTTCGCGCCCGCGCCGACGGCTTTGACCGTCTTGCCCTGATATTCGGTCAGCGTTTGGGGCCAAAATTCGTCAATCGGGTCGCTCAACAGCAAAACTTCCAGTCCGCGCGCCTTGTAGCCCTCCAACTGCGGATTGTTTTTCAGCACTTCCGCGGAATCGCCCGTAATGTAGTAAATGCTCTTTTGGTCGGGCTTCATGCGCGACACATAATCGGCAAGCGTCGTCATTTCGTCGCCCGCCGTCGACGCGAACAGGCACAAGCCCGCCACTTCCTCGCGATTGACGAAATCTTCGTAAATGCCCTCTTTCAAAACAATGCCGAACGCGTCCCAAAACGTTTTGTATTCGTCGCGCTTTTCCATGCGTTTTTTGAGTTCGTTCAAAACGCGGCGCGTCATGCCCGTCTTGATTTTCGCCAGAACGGGCGTTTTTTGCAACATTTCGCGGCTGACGTTCAGCGGCAGTTCTTTCGTGTCCACCACGCCCTTGACAAAGCGCATATAATTCGGAAGCAAATCCGGCACTTTGTCGGTAATGAACACGCGGTTGATGTACAGTTTCAACTGCGTGTTGCGGTCGGGCTGGAACAAATCGAACGGCGTTTTCGTCGGAATGAACAGCAAAGCCGTGTATTCGATCGTGCCTTCCGCGCGGTAGTGCATCACGTCCCACGGATCGTCGAAATTGTTGGAAATGTGACGGTAAAAATCGGCGTACTGTTCGGGCGTGATTTCCGCCTTGTTGCGCGTCCACAAAGCCCCCGCCGAGTTGACGGTTTCCTCCTCGCCCGAAAAATGCATGACGACGGGAAAGGCGATGTGGTCGGAAAACCGCTGGACGATTTGGCGGATTTCCGTCGAATCGGCGTATTGTTCGCAATCTTTTTTCAAATACAGCGTGATTTTCGTGCCGGCGTCCGCTTTGTCCTCCGGCGCGACCGTAAAGGAACCGTCGCCCGTCGACGTCCACAGCCAGCCCTGCGAATCGCCCGCTTTTCTGGAACGCACCTCGACTTTCGAGGCGACCATGAACGCGGAATAAAACCCGACGCCGAACTGCCCGATGATTGTCGCGTCCTTTTGCATATCGCCCGTCAGATTTTTCAAAAATTCGGCGGAACCGGATTTGCCGATGCTGCCCAGATTCTGAATCAAATCCTCTTTGTTCATGCCGATGCCGTTGTCCTCAACGGTCAGCGTTTTCGCGTCTTTGTCGGGATACAGCGAAATTTTAAACTCGCGCGCGTCTTTCGCCATGTCGGGATTCGTAATCGCGGCGTAGCGCAGTTTGTCGCACGCGTCGGACGCGTTGGAAATCAGTTCGCGCAAAAAAATGTCGGTGTCGGAATACAAAGCGTTGACCACAATATCCAAAACCTTGCCGACTTCGGCTTGGAACTGCATTTTTTCTTCGGGCATTTTTACCTCCGTGCTTTCAAAACGCAATTTATATGGTATGCTGTCGCCGACTTTGCAACCGTTTTTGAAAGATTTTTTATGACTGGCACTTTAACGGCGATATTGGGACCGACAAACACGGGCAAAACATATCTCGCCATGGAAAGAATGTGCGCGCACAAATCCGGCATGGCGGGATTCCCGCTCCGCCTGCTCGCCCGCGAAAACTACGACCGCATGGTTCTGGCAAAGGGCGCGCGGAACGTCGCGCTGATTACGGGCGAAGAAAAAATCATTCCGAAAAACCCGTCCTATTACATCTGCACGGTCGAGGCGATGCCGACAAACACGCTCGTCGATTTTCTGTACGTCGACGAAATTCAAATGGCGGCGGACGTGGAGCGCGGACACGTCTTCACGGACAGGCTGCTGCATGCGCGCGGCAGGCTGGCGACCGTTTTCACGGGAGCGGCGACAATCGCCCCGCTGATTCGCAAACTTCTGCCCGAATGTCAGATCGAAACCCGCCCGCGCTTTTCAAAACTGACGTACACGGGCGTGAAAAAAATCACCCGCCTGCCGCCGCGCTCGGCGATTATCGCGTTCAACATGGCGGAAGTGTACGCTCTGGCGGAATTGATCCGGCGGCAAAAGGGCGGCGCGGCGCTGGTCATGGGCGCGTTGAGCCCGCGCACCCGCAACGCGCAGGTCGATATGTTCCAGTCGGGCGACGTCGATTATCTGGTCGCGACGGACGCGGTCGGCATGGGGCTGAATCTGGACGTGAACCACGTCTGCTTCACAACGCTGGAAAAATTCAACGGCGATTCGATTCGCCGGCTCAATCCCGCTCAAATCGCGCAAATCGCGGGACGCGCGGGCAGATACATGAAAGACGGCACGTTCGGCGAAGCGTCCGAAAGCGTCGGATTCGACCCCGAAGACATTGAACGCGTGGAAAGTCACACCTTTGAAACGCTGAAAACGATTTACTGGCGCAATTCCGACTTGCGTTTCACTTCTTATGAAGCGTTACTTTCATCTTTATACAAACGCCCGTCGCGCGAGGGATTGCTTCACGCGCGCAAAGCGGACGACGTGCGCACGCTGGAAGCCATGCTGAAAGACCCCGACGTTTTGGCGCAATGCAAAACGCCGCGCGCGGTGCGTCTGCTGTGGGAAACGGCGCAGTTGCCCGATTACCGCAAAATCACGCCCGAAGCCAACGCGAAACTGACGGCGCGGCTGTTCGACTATCTGGTCAAATACGGCAAAATCCCGCAGGAATACCTGTACAATCAGGTAAAAAGCGTCGATAAAACGGACGGCGACATAAATACCTTGACGGGAAGGATTGCAAGCATCCGCATTTGGACGTATACTGCCAATCAAAGCGGCTGGGTCGATCTGGCGGAGCAGTGGCGTTTGCGCGCCAAAGAGGTTGAGGACAAACTTTCCGACGCCCTGCACGAAAAACTCACGCAACGCTTTGTTGACAAACGCACATCGGTTTTGGTTAAAGGCATGAAAACACAAACGGATTTACAAACGGAAATTTCCGGCGACGGCATCGTTTCCGTCGAAGGACAGGAAATCGGCAAACTGGACGGACTGCGCTTTACGGCGGTCACGGGCAACGGCAAATTCGCCGACAAGATTCTGCTGAACGCGGCGGACAAGGTTTTAAGCGCGGAATTTCAAAAGCGCGCCGCCGACATTCTGACAGGCGTGGAAACGGATTTTGAATTGCGCCTTGACGGAGGCGTTTACTGGAACAACGCCCAAATCGGCAGAATGGCGAAAGGAACGGACGTTTTGCATCCGTCCGTGTGCGTTCTGGCGCAGGAAAACATGGATTCCGCGCTTGTCGAAAAAATCCGCGCGCACCTGAACCGCTGGCTGTCGTTTTATCTGACGAAAACGGCGGCGCCTCTGTACGGCGCGCTGACCGCCATCGACGATCCGGCGGCGACGGGGGCGACCCGCGCCGTTTTGTACCGCATCACCGAAAATCTGGGCGTTTTGCGCCGCGAAAAAGTCAAGGACATGATTAAAGTCCTGACCGACGACGACAAGAAGTTTCTGGCGAAAGCCGGCGTGCGTCTGGGCTACGACTACCTGTTCTTCCCGATGCTGTTGAAGCCCGCCGCGCAAAAATCGTGCGCGCTGTTGTGGAAACTGGACAACGGGCATATCGGCAGCGACGGCGGATTCGCCATCGACGGCAAAATGTCGATTGAAGTCGAACCGCACACGCCCAAAGCGTTGTATTTCGTGCAAGGCTACATCTGGGCGGGCAAGCGCGCGATTCGCGTCGACGTCATGGAACGTTTCACGTCGAAACTGCGCGAAATCACCCGCGCGCACAAGGACGAAGCCCAACCCTTGCCGCTCGATTTGCTGTCGACGGCGGGCTTGAAGCGCGACGAAGCGGCGGAAGTGTTCGATTATCTGGGCTTTACGGTTTGCAAGGAAACAAAGACGGAGGGCGAAAAGGAAACGGAAATCCTGACGATTCGCCCGAAAGAAAGAAAATCCGCGCAAAAGAACGCGCCGAACGCGCGCAAAGGCAAATTCGCGCACAAAAGCGAAAAGAAGCCCGTCGCCGCGGATCCCGATTCGCCGTTCGCGTGCCTTGCCGCGCTTAAAAAGAAATAATGGACGCGGAACGCATCGACAAATGGCTGTACTGCGCCCGTTTCGCAAAGACTCGGACGGCGGCGCAGGATTTGTGCAACGGCGGACACGTCGTTTTGAACGGCGACAAGCATTTCAAGGCTTCGCGGGAAATCAGGGTCGGCGACGAAATCGCCGTCACGCGCGGCGCGGTGCGTTTTCATGTGCGCGTGACGGGATTTTCGGACAAGCGGCTGGGCGCGCCGGCGGCAAAAGCACTGTACGAAAACGTCGAGGAGCCGCAAAACCTCGCCCCTCCCGCCCCGCTTGTGTTCGAGCGGCGCGAAAGCCACGCGGGGCGTCCGACGAAAAAAGACCGCCGTTTGATAAATAAGTTAAAGGGTCGGTCTTGATTTTCCTTGAAAATCGGGTTAATTAAGACTACAAAAGTAAACGTTGTTATCTCAAAGGAGTTTTAAAATGGTTTCTGTTGTCAACGATAGCTGCATCAAATGTTTGAGCTGCGCCGAAGTTTGCCCCGTCGGTGCTTTCCACGAAGGCGACACGCAGGTTGTCATCAACCCCGACGACTGCATCGACTGCGGCGTGTGCATTTCCGAATGCCCGCAGGGTGCGATCAGCACGGACGCCGACGCTGATGAAAAATGGGTAAAGTTTAACGAAGAAATGTCGCAGACGTGGCCCAAAGCGAAGGAATAATCCGCTTTAAAAAAATTCGCCCGCAAGCGTAAAACTTGCGGGCTTTTTTATATCCGGAAAACGCCGTCAGCTTAAAATGGAAATCGCTTCCTGCGTCATTTCGTTAATGGTCGTGAACGTTTGCGTGTTGCTCGAATACGCGCGTTGCGTAATGATCATTTTTGAAAATTCGTCTTCCAGCGCGACGTTCGATTTTTCCAGCCAGCCGCCCGACACCTGCACGGACGCGTCCGTTTCCTCCAAATCGACGACGGACAGATTGCCGCAATCTCTGGAATAGGCGAACATATTGCCCGAAATCGCTTCCATGTTGTTCGGCACCTGCACCTGCGCGACGGCGACTTTGCACACCGCAACGCGCTTGCCGTTGTCGTAGTTGGCGGACAGCACGCCGTTCGCGTCCCACACGAAATCCGTAAAGTTTCCGTACGGATACCCGTTCTGCGACAAAACGGAGCCCTGCGTCACGGCGGCGTATTGGGTGACGTTGGCGACATCCATGGTGAAAGTCGACGTTTTGCCGTCCTCCCACGTCACAGTCGCGGTGATTTTCTTGTCCTCCGGCGAAGTCATCTTCGCGCCCTCGTTAAACCGCACCTGCGGCGGATTCAACTCGACAAACGCCGCGCCCTCGATGTTCATCTTCACGTCCCAAGTGTCCGCGTTCGGCACATGATCGAACATCATGCGCGCGGATTTGGCGATGTAGGACGAATCGTACACGGGGAACGAAATCACCTGTTGTTCGTCCATGGCGGTCGCGTTGATGTTGGCTTTCAACTGCATCACCGTCGTTTCGTGACCGGGGTAGTATTCGGACGGGGACACGATGACGGGTTCCAGCGTGTTGGAAAAATTCCCGTTGATGTCGGCGTTCCAGCCCTGCACATAAAATCCGGACGAATTGATCAGATACGCGGCGGAGGCGGATTTGGTCAAAACGCCGTTTCCCTGCGGCTGATAAACTTCGACCTGCTGCGGTTCCGCGCCCTGCGGCGCGACGGCGGTCGTCATGAAATCGCCCGCGCGGGAATAATATGTGTCGCGCCCGTTGTCGACAATGAAAAAGCCCTGACCGTTCAAAGCCAGATTGTAAATGCTTCCCGTTTCGCTCAACTGCCCCGCGACGTCGATCTGCCGCCGGTCGACCACGCCCGCCGAGTAGGAATTTTTGTCCTGCGACGCGTGGGAATAAATTGACATCTTCGTTTCAAAAAGCGTTTCCGCGCGTTTGTACCCGACCGTGTTGACGTTGGCGACGTTCGTGCTGATTTGCCCCATGGCGTGCGCTTGGGCGTTCATTCCCATAATGCTTGTCGTAAAAACTCCCAAAGTCATAATTCGCTCCTTTGTTAAGGCATACCGCTTTTTAATATGCAATTTACATGCCAACACCAAGCGCGTTTGCCGTAACACTTTGAAACATTTTGTGTATGGGCGCGCAAAACAAAGGATGTTATAAGGAGAAAACCACAACTTCAAGGATTGACCATGACTCGCAGAATTTTAGTGATAAACGGGCCGAATTTAAACAAACTGGGCACGCGCCAGCCGGAAATTTACGGCAGGGACACGCTTCAAAGCATCGAAAAAAAGTGCGCTGAAACGGCAAAAAAATTCGATATGACCGTCGAATTCCGCCAAAGCAATCACGAAGGCGATCTGGTCGACTGGATTCAGGACGTCGCCGGCAATTTCGACGGGCTGATTATCAATCCCGCCGCGTATTCGCACACGTCGATCGCCGTCATGGACGCGCTGTTGAACTGCGCCGCGCCGAAAATCGAGGTGCATCTGTCAAACATTCATCAGCGCGAGGAATTCCGCCATTTGTCCTATGCGTCCAAAGCGGCGGACGCCGTTTTGTGCGGATTCGGCGCGCACGGCTACGAAATGGCGGTGCTGGCGATGGCGCAACATTTTTTAAATAACGAAAAGAACGGGTAAGACGATGGCTTTCAACGATGCCGAAACGGTAAAATCTCTGGCGTCCCTGATGGACGAATACAAATTAAGCGAAATCGAATACGGTCAGGGCGATATGCACATCCGCCTGTCGCGTCACGTCGCGCCCGTGATGACGGCTTGCGCGCCTGTCGCCGCCGCCGTTTCCCCCGCGCCCGCGCAAGCGGCGGAAGCGTCGCAAGAACCCGCCGTCGACGAAAAGAACGTCGTGCGCTCGCCCATGCTGGGAATCGTCTACACCGCGCCGGAACCCGACGCGGAACCGTACGTCAAAGTCGGCGACACCGTCGCGGCGGATCAGACGCTGTTTTTGATTGAAGCGATGAAAACGTTCAATCCCGTCAAAGCGACGCGCGCGGGCAAAGTGGCGAAAATTCTGGTAACCGACCGAAGCGCCGTCGAATACGACGACGCCCTGCTGATTTTGGAATGAGCGATGTTTGAAAAAATTTTAATTGCGAATCGCGGAGAAATCGCCCTGCGCCTGTTGCGCGCCTGTCGGGAAATGGGCATCCGCACGGTCGCGGTTCATTCGACGGCGGACAGCGACGCGATGCACGTTCGCATGGCGGACGAGGCGATCTGCATCGGACCCGCGCCGACAAAGGATTCCTATTTGAACAAAGCCGCCATTATCACCGCCGCGCGCATCACGGGGGCGGACGCTGTTCACGCGGGTTACGGATTTTTGTCGGAAAACGCGGATTTCGCGCAAATGGTCGAAGAACACGGCATCACGTTCATCGGACCGAAACCGGAAACCATTCGTCTGATGGGCGACAAGATTTCCGCCAAGAAAGCGGCGATTGCGGCGGGGCTTCCCGTCGTCCCCGGTTCCGACGGCTCGGTCGATTCGTACGAAGAGGCATTGAGCGTGTGCGAACGCATCGGCTATCCCGTCATTATCAAAGCGACGGCGGGCGGCGGCGGCAAAGGCATGAAAACGGTCTTTGCGGCGGGCGAACTGGAACAGCAGTACCGTCTGGCGCGCTTGGAAGCGAAAAACGCTTTCGGCAACGATTCGGTCTACATTGAAAAATTCCTGCAAACCCCGCGCCACATCGAAGTGCAGGTCGTCGCGGACAATTACGGCAACGTCGTGACTTTGGGCGAACGCGACTGCTCGTTGCAGCGCAATCACCAAAAGATTTTGGAAGAAACGCCCTCGCCCGCGCTAAACAATTCGCAACGCCGGCAAATCGGCGAAACCGTGCGTCAGGCGATGATGAAACTCGGCTACAACAACGTGGGCACGGTCGAATTTTTGTACGAAAACGGCAAATTCTACTTCATGGAAATGAACACCCGCCTGCAAGTCGAACACGGCATCACGGAAATGGTGACGGGCATCGACTTGGTGCGCGAACAGATTCGCTTGGCGGCGGGCGCGCATTTGAATTACGCGCAGGAGGACGTGCGCTGCGACGGTTGCGCCATCGAATGCCGCATCAACGCGGAAGATCCCGAAACGTTCATTCCGTCGCCGGGGAGAATCGACTGGTGGCATATGCCGGGGGGATTCGGCGTGCGCGTCGATTCCGCCATGTACACGGGATACAAAGTCCCGCCGTATTACGACAGCCTGATCGCGAAACTGATCGTGTACGGCAAATCGCGCAACACCTGCCTGATGCGTTTGAATCGCGCTTTGGACGAATTCGTCATCGAGGGCGTGAAAACGACTCTGCCCCTGCACCGCGAAATCGCGTCCACGCCGGACTTCATCGACGGCAACTATTCGATTCATTGGCTGGAAGATTATTTAAGCCGGCAGGATTTCGATTTGTCATGACCGCGCTTGACCCCGCGGCGCTTTTGTACGGCTACGCGAACGGCGTTTTTCCGATGGCGGAATCGAAAAACAACGCAAACGTGTTTTGGGTCAAGCCGAAAATGCGCGGGATTCTGCCGCTCGAATCTTTGCACGTTTCACACTCGATGCGCCGGTTTTTAAAGAAAAATCCGTTTGAAATCCGCTTTGATTCCGATTTTGAAGCGACCGTGCGCGCGTGCGCCGACCGCGAAGAAACGTGGATTAACAAAACCATTTTCGACGCTTATGTAACATTGTTTCAAAACGGGTGCGCGCACAGCGTCGAATGTTACGAAAACGGCGAACTTGCCGGCGGCTTGTACGGCGTGTCCTTAAAGTCGGCGTTTTTCGGGGAAAGTATGTTTTCGCGGCGGACGAACGCGTCGAAAACCGCGCTGTTCCACCTTGTCGAACGCCTGAAAAACGGCGGATTCACCTTGCTTGACACGCAATTTCTCACGCCGCATCTGGCGTCAATGGGCGGCATTGAAATCCCGCAGGAAGACTACCTGATTCTTCTGCGCGCCGCCTTACGCAAAGACGCGTCCTTTTAGTCCCGCGCTTTCGGAAACCGCAGGGAAAACGTCGTGCCTTTGCCTTTTTCGCTGACGACGGCAATCGCGCCTTTGGAACTTTCGACGATGCTTTTGACAATCGACAGCCCCAGCCCCGTGCCTTTGCGGTTGGAAGCGGGAGTCTGCTTTGTGGAAAAAAACGGCTCGAAAATATGCCGCTCGACTTCCGCGCTCATGCCCGCGCCCGTGTCGGAAAAATCGACGCGCACGCCGCCGTCCTCCCCGCGCACGCGAATCGTCATCACGCCGCCGGTTTCCATGGCGTCAAAAGCGTTCTGCATCAAATTCAGAACGACCATGCGCAAATCCGCGTCGACGGCGAAAATGTCGAACGTTTCACCGTTTTCAATATCGAAATTCACCTGAATCCCGCGTTTTTTCGCTTCGTATTCCATCAGCGACGCGGTTTGAGCCAGCACGTCGTTCAACGCGACTTTCTCCTTTTCGCCGCTGGGTCGCCGCGCCAGTTTCAGCAGGCGTTCCGTCACGTCGATGCACGTCGTGATCTGGTTGTAAATCAGCGTCAGATAGCGCAAAGCGTCGGAAACGGGCATGGTTTTGTCGTTCAGCCGCTCCAAAACGTTTTCCAGCATCATGCGCATCGCGCCGAGAGGATTGCGCATTTCGTGCGCGACGGAAGACGACAAAATCCCCAGCGACGCGAGTTTCTGCTGATGCGAAAAATTGATTTCGTGATCCAGCGGACGCATCACCTCGACCGTGTAGCGCGCGGGTCTGCCGTTTCTGTCCGTCTTCAAAACGGAAGCAGCGACTTCGGCGAAACGCTCGACTCCGTCCTTGTCCGTAAACGGCTGAATGACGCGCAAAGGTCCATCCCCGTTTCGCGCCAGCAGGCATTGCGGGCATTGATCGGGAGCGCACGGCGTTTCCGATTTCAAACGCAGAACGTGGCATTTTTTAAAAAGCGGTTCGGCTTCGCCGCAGGTTTCATCGTACGCGGCGTTTGTCATCACGACGTTGAAATCCTTGTCGATAACGCGCAAGCCGTCCGGTAAAGCGTCAATCAGATTTTGCAAAAACAGCCTGTTGTTGTTCAGCGCGTCGACTTTGGCTTCCAGCGCGTCCGCCATGGAATTGAACGTCGCGTACAGTTCGCCCAATTCGTCCCGCATCCCTTTTTTAGCGGGCAGACGGAAGCCGAATTCCTGATTTTCCAAACGCTTCGTGCCGTCCAGCAAATCTTCCAGCGGGGACAAAACCATGCGGCGAAGCAAAATCCACAAAACGACAAGCAACAGACAGAACAGGCAGGCGAAACTCAACAGGGAAAAGGAAAACACTTCCATTTTCATTTCGCGGTTGCGAATGTTTTTGCGGTCGATCAGCAAATCCTCCTGCAAGGAAAAAAAGCGGTCGCGCTCCAACAGCGGCTTTAAATAGGCGGTTTTTTCCTTGACGGATTCGGGCAGGTCGCCGTTTCTGTACAGGCGCAGGAAAGCCTCGCGCAACAGGCGGTTTTCCTCGTACATCGTCCAGACCGTTTCCGCCTTTTTCTGCCCCAGATACGCCTCCGCCTCGATTTGCGCCGAATAGGACGCGACGAAAAGCGTCATGGGGATAATCGCCGCCGCGCAAAAAGCGATGACGATAATCGACAGGATTTTGACGTTCAGGCTTAAAAAGAAAGGCTTTTTCATGGCGTATCCTTACACGACGTCGCGCCGGTCGACGTACCGCCATTGCCCGCGCGTCATGCCGTCCAGAAGCAACTTGCCGATGCGCACACGAATCAGGCGCAGGGTCGGAAAGCCGACGGCGGCGGTCATGTGGCGCACTTGGCGGTTTTTGCCCTCCGTCAAAGTCAGGCGCATCCACGTCGCCGGAATGTTTTTCCTGTCGCGAATCGGCGGGTCGCGGGGCGGAAAATCGTCTTCGGGGGACAGGCGCGCTTTGGCGGGCTTTGTCTTGTATCCCTTGATGACGACGCCTTTTTCCAGCGCGCGCAAAGCGTCGGGAGTCGGCACGCCTTCGACTTGCGCGGCGTATTCGCGTTCGTGGGCGAACTTCGGGGAAAGCAGTTTTTTAATGAAAACGCCGTCGTCGCTCAACAGCAAAAGCCCCTCGCTGTCGCAATCGAGTCTGCCGACGGGATACACGTCTTTCGGAAAGCCGAACGACGCCAAAGAATCGTGTCCCGCCTCGCTCGTAAATTGACTGAGCACGCCGTACGGTTTATAAAATGCAATATATCGAAACACGCCGTTTCCTCCCGACAACAAGGATAAAAGCAAATGCCGCGTTTTAACAGAGATTTTTTCGCCCGCCCGACATTAACCGTCGCGCAAAGCCTGCTGGGGCAGAAACTGGTGTTTAACGGCAAATCGGGCGTCATCACGGAAACGGAAGCCTACATCGGCGAAGACGACCCCGCCTGCCACGCCAGCGCCGGACGGACGAAACGCACGCAAACCATGTACGAACAGGCGGGAACGGCTTACGTCTACCTGATTTACGGGATGCACCACTGCCTGAATTTCGTCACGGAAAGCGTCGATTTCCCCGCCGCCGTGCTGATTCGCGGCGTCGAAGCGGACGGCGTGCCGGACGAAAAATTGAACGGACCCGCGAAAGTGTGCCGCTACTTCGGCATCACGCGCGCGCAAAACGGCACGGACATTGTGCAAAGCGAATCGTTTTATGTGGAGCAAACGGGATTTTCGCCCGCGTTCAAGACGACGGCACGAATCGGCATTTCCAAAGGCACGGACAAATTGTGGCGATTCGTCGCCGTTTAAATCAATCCTGCGTTTCAACGGCGGCGGCGATACCGTCCTCATCCGTCAGCGTTTGCGCGTCGACGGGTTCGCCGGCGGCGGCGGCTTCCTGCAAACTTTCGACAAGCATCGCTTTCGTTTCCTCGTCCAGTTCCTGCACCCTGCCCGCGCAAAACGCTTCCACCGCATCGCAGGGGCTGTCGAACGTTTCGGGCGTCATCAGCACGCCGTCCGGATCGACAATGAAGAACAAGCCGTCGTTTTTCGCGGGATCGTCGACTTCTTCGGCGTGAATTTTCGCCACGCGGCGATTGTCGCAAATGAAATCCGCCTCCCACGCGGCGTCCCCCTCCGTCTGCTGCCAGCGGGAAAAGTATTTCGCCCCGATCGCGTAAGGCTGGCACACGGGCAGAGCGTTTGCGGGCGATGCCGTCAGAAAAAGCGCAAAAAACAAAACAACGCGGCGAAACATATTTTCATTCCCCGATTTTCAAACAAAAGCGAATATATTATAATCGTGAAATCGTTAAAATTAAATCGAAAAGGCGAAAAAATTGCTGACGGACGCGCATCTGCACCTGCAAAGCCCGCTGTTCGACGCGGATGTCGACACGGTTGTGACCGAGTCGCAAAAGGCGGGAATCGGCGCGTTCTGGTGCGCCGCCGAAACGCTCGACGATTGCGAAAAACTCGCCGCCCTGCATGAAAAATTCCCGCAAATCGCCGTTTTCGCGGGCACGCATCCGTGGTACGCCGAAAAGCACGATTTCAAACGCTTGGAGCGGTTTTTAACGAATCATCCGCACGCGCAAATCGGCGAAACGGGGCTGGACGCGCTGAAAGGCAATCCGTATCAGGAAAAAGCGTTTGAAGACCACTTGACGCTGGGCGCGGCGTTGAATCGCGCGGTCGTCATGCATTGCGTCAAAGCGGCGCAGGACGTCATCCGGATTTTGAAAAAATTTCCCGCCCCGCCGCCGTTTTTGTGCCACGCTTTTTACGGCGGCAGAAACGAAATCGCTTTTCTGGCGGACAAAGGCGGCTATTTTTCACTGAACGCGCGCTTTTTCACCCGTCCCGATTTCGCCGAGCGGCTGGCGTTTTATCCGCCCGACCGCGTGCTGATTGAAACGGACGCGCCGTATATGCGCCCCGACGCTTCGCTCTGCGTCAATCCGCAGGAATCGCGGAACACGCCGCAAAATTTAGTGTTGACATTCAAGCGGCTGGCGCAATTATACGGCATTGACGAAAGCGCGCTGGCGGACGGATTGTCCCGCAACGCCGCCGCATTTTTAAAGGCAAGACAATGACTTTGATTAACGACAGTTTCATGCGCACCCGATTGCTGATCGGCGAAAAGGGCTTGGAAAAATTGCACGCGGCGCGCGTCGCCGTCGTCGGATTGGGCGCGGTCGGCAGTTTCGCGACGGAAGCGCTGGCGCGCGCGGGAATCGGGTCGCTGACGCTGGCGGATTTCGACACCGTGTCCGTCACGAACATCAACCGGCAAATTTACGCGCTGTTTTCGACAATCGGACAATCAAAGGCGGATTTGGCGCAAAAGCGCGTGGCGGACATCAATCCCGCGTGTCAGGTGCGCCTGTTCAAAACGCGCGTGCGCTCCGACGTTTTGGACGATTTGTTGTCCCCGCGCCCCGATTTCGTCGTCGACGCGATTGATTCGCTGTCCGAAAAAGTCGCGCTGATCGCCGGATTGCAAGAGCGCGGCGTCGCGTTCATTTCGTCAATGGGAGCCGCCATGCGCACCGATCCGTCGCGCATCCGCGTGTGCCGTCCGGACGAAATCACGCATTGCCCGCTGACGTCGGCGGTCAGACGGCGGCTGAAACGGCGGGGCGCGTCGTTGAATTTCCCGTGCGTGTGTTCCGACGAACCGCGCGAAAACATGCCCTCCCCCGTTTACGAAAACGAGGGCGACGCGCGCACGGTCATGGGATCTCTGCCGTCCATTACGGGCATTTTCGGGCTGACGGCGGCGAATTACGCCATTCAGCACCTGTTGCGCGCCTAAAAGACATCTTGTCCGCCCGCCGCTTGTGCGGCACGATAAGCGAAAAAGGCGGAAAAATGCCCGAATTTGTCGTCGCTTTATTGAAATTGTTTTTAACGCGCACGGAACGCGGCTTGTGCGCCGCCTTTGCGTTCGCCGTCCTTTTTTGCGCGTTTGTTTTGTATTTGAGCGGACGCGACGGCTGGCGGTTGGGGCTGATCGGCATTATATGCCTGTCGATTTTAAAAACGCCCGCCGTTTTGAAAACCCTTTTGTCGCCGTTCAGGCGCGAACCGCCGCGCGCCGCCGAACCGCCAAGCAAACCGGCGGCGAGCATTCAGCCGCTTGCAACCGGCGCGAAATCGCTTTTGCGGGACTATCTGACGGATAAATACGATTTGCCGCCCGCGCTTGTTGCGGCGATGCGGGAAAACGAAACCGCACAAGTGAAAGAAACGCTGGGATATTACGTCCCGACCGCGTTCGTCGCCCTTTTGACGCTTTTGGACGCGGCGGCGAATTTCGACAAAGAATAAGTCAGTACCAGCCGTTCCGCCCTTTTGAACGCTTCATGACCGACGACCATTCCTTAACGACGTCGCCGTCCGGCGTGCGCAGAACAAACACGGCGGAAATGCCCTTTTCCCGCGCGTCCGGATCGCCTTGCACGGTCACTTCGCCCAACTCGACGTCCAGCAGATAATCGTAAGGCGTCGATCCGTCGACAATCCAGATGTTGCGCGTGTTCATCAGCGCGTGTTCGACGTATTCGTGAATGACGGCAAGGCGGATTTGCGCGCTCGGATGATAATTCAAAATGTCGCGCATGGCGATTTTGACGCGTTCGGGATTGTTTTGGAACAAATCGTCGCGCACCATGTCGCGCGCCAGCCTGCCGCACAAAAGGATGTAATCGGAATCCATCGGGGAAGTCGCTTTTTTCAGGCGCAGATACGTCATGTAATCGGTTTCGGCGCGTTCGATTTCTTCCGGCGGTTCGACAATCGAATTGTCGCGCGCGTCAATGCCGACAAAGGCGCACCCCGCCAGAACGAACAGCATTGCCGAAAGGAAAAAACGAGCCTTCATGCGTCCCCCGCGTTTCCGGTGTCCGACGGCTTAAAACGTCGAACCGTTGTAGCCCCACATTTTGCCGGGGACGGAAGCGAATTCGATATAAACGTGATTGGGGGGAATGTGCAGTTTTTCCTCCATCATCTTCGCCAGCCCCGCGGACAGAAGCGGGATTTGTTCGGCGGTCATGCCGACGCTTTTCATTTCCAGATACGCGCACGGATCCAGTTTGTCGCCGAACATCAGGTTTTCACCGCCGCACACGTTGACCATGATGTAGTTTTTGGGCTTGCCCGTCGCCTGCGAAATGACGATCGTCGCCTGATGCATGATTGCGGAACTCATCGTGTGATCCAAAGGCACATTGGTTTTCACTAACAAAAACGGCATTGAAAAATCTCCGAATGTAAAAAATTTTATGCTTAACTGTACGCACACCTTGCCTGAAAGTAAAGGTTTGATTATCATAAAGGGGATATTTTTTCAAAAGGGGCAGGCAAAAGTGCTGACGGCGTTTTTAATTTTCTTTTTCCTTGCGTGCGCCATCGCGTCTTCGTATGTGACGGCGGTGATTTTAATGTATCTGGTCACGCGGTTTTACCTGTACGCGCCTTACGACGTGTTCGCCTACCTGTCCTGTCCGGTTTCCGCGACGTGCATCGAATTCGGCGCGTCGTACCGTCATGCGACGCTGTTGTGCGCGGCGGACATATTCGTCACAATCGGCGTCGTGTTGCCGCTTTTGTACTTTTTCCGCGACAAAATCAAAGACAAAATCCTGTCCAAAATCAAACGCCCCGCAAAATTGTGCGGAGCGTTGTCAAGAATCAAAGAGAAAATCAAAGGGAAAATCCGCCCGCGTCCTGCCGCGTCGGACTGATTTCGTAAGTTCCCAAAATCTGCACGTCGCCCGTCACTTCGCGCAACTCCGCCAGCGCCGCGCGCCCCGTTTCGTCAAATTGATTCATTTCCAAATCGACGTAAAACACGGGATTCGCGTGATGCACGCCCGTCATGTACGTTTCCAGTTTCGTCATGTTCAAGCCGTGACGCTGAAACACTTTCAACGCTTCGACCAGCGCGCCCGCCGTGTGCTTTGTCGTGAAAACAAGCGTTGTCAGGGCTTTGCCGTGAATTTCGTCCTGCGTCAAAGGCTTGTTTTTCAGCAGTAAAAAGCGCGTCGTGTTGCCCGCGACGTCCTCGATGTTTTCGCCCAGAATCGTCATGCCGTAGCGCACGGCTTCCTTCGGGGCGATGACGGCGACGCCCTGCGTCAAATTCTGCGCCAAATCGCGCGCCGCGCCCGCCGTGTCCCACGTTTCGCGCAAACGGGCGTTCGGCAGGTTCGCCATTAAAAATTTCTGACATTGCGCCAGCCCCTGCGTGTGACTGCGCACTTCGTTAATGCGGGAAACGGCGGCTTTCAGTTCCTCGGCGGACGGCTTGCGGCGTTTCCATTCCAGCAGTTCCGCCTCGCTCAAATTCTGCGGCGGCAGACCGCGCACGAATTTCGTCGGCATCATCAGGTAATGGTGAATCGGCAAAAAGTATTCGCCGACAATGAACAAATCCGTTTCGGGCAGAATGTTGTACACTTCCATGACGCGACCGGCGGTCGAATTTTCAACGGGAATGACGGCGGCGTCCGCTTCGCCCGACTGCACGGACTGCATCGCGTCGCCGAACGACAGACAGCCGCGGTGATACGCGTCCGGATAGACCTTTTCGCAAACGGTGTGGGAAAAACAGCCGATGATGCCTTGATACGTTACTTTCATTTCGTCCTCGCGGTTAATGCTTTTGAAGCAGGATTTTTTCGTTTTCGGTCTGCGCCTGTTTCGCGTCGATCACGTCGCGGCGAATGGCGCGCGTGCGCGTGAAGACTTTTTCCAAAAACGCGCCGTCGCCCTTGCGAATCGCCTTTTGCAAAAGGGTCAAATCTTCGTTAAAGCGTTGCAAAACGTCCAAAACGGCTTGCGAATTGTTTAAAAAGATGTCGCGCCACATAATCGGGTCGGACCCCGCGATGCGCGTGAAATCGCGAAAACCGCCCGCGCAGTAGCGGATGACTTCGGCGCGCGTTTCCTCCTCCATGTCGGCGGCGGTCGCCACAATGGAATACGCGATCAAATGCGGCAGATGCGACACGACCGCCATGACGGTGTCGTGCCGTTCGGGAGTCATTTCCTCGACTTTCATGCCGCACAATTCCCACATGGCGCGCACTTTCGCGACGGATTCGGGCGCGGCGCGTCCGCACGGCGTGATGATGCCGTATCTGCCCTCGAACAAAGACGAAAAGCCGTTGGCGGCGCCCGATTTTTCCGTACCCGCCACGGGATGCGCGGGGACGAATTCGACCGTGTCGTCAATCAGCGGCAGGATTTCCTGCACGACGCGGGCTTTGACGGAACCGACGTCGGTCAGAATCACGCCTTTTTTCAAAAACGGCTTGATTTTTTCAACCATTCCCGCCATCGACCCGACCGGAACGCACAAAACGACGCAATCGGCGTTTTGAACGGCAAGGCGGGCGTCGGCGTGCATTTCGTCGGCAATGCCGTTCGCCAGCATCACGTCGCGGTTTTCCTGCGATCTGGCAACGCCCGTCAAGCGATCGACCGCGCCCTTTTCACGCAGATTGCGCGCCAAGGACGACCCGATCAGCCCCGTGCCGATAATGCAGATTTTTTCAAAAAGAACGCTCATCTTCCCCCCGAAGTTTTTTCTTATTATATAAATAAATCCTTTTAAGAAAACGACTTTTTAAGATACTCTGTAAAAAAACGGCAAAAGGAAGGATTGTCATGGCTCATTTCGCGTTCATCCTCGGCGCATTGGCGTGCGTTTCGGGCTTTTTCATTCCCTTTGTCGCGCGCCGGTTCGGAAAATTCCTGCCCGCAGACGCGGGAACGGCGCTGGTGCGGTGCTTTCATTTTTCAAAAAAGATTGCCTCGAAAGACGCGAAAAAAATCGCCGAAAGACGCGGCTTGCGCCTGAAATTGCACGCCGGCGCGCTCGGATACGCGGCAAGCGGCGCGGGATGCGCGCTGTTTTTGCTTCATTTCGGCTTTTCGCCCGTCTTTTTATTGATGTTTTGGCTGTGCGCCCTGCTTGCCAACATCGACGAAAGGCTGTGCGTCCTGCCCGACGTGTTGACCGTCCCGCTGATTTTGACGGGATTCGCGGCGGCGGCGGCGGGATTGAGCGGCGTGGCGGCGTTTGATTCGGCGGCGGGCGCATTGGCGGGATTTTTACTGCCCACCCTTGCAAGCGCGATTATGAGCGCGCTTCGTCCGCGATCATTGGGCGGCGGCGATTACAAAATGCTGGCGGGAATCGGCGCGTGGCTGGGCTTTGCGGGCGTGGCGAGCGTCATTCTGCTGTCGTTTTTCTGGTTCGCGCTGATTATGCTGAAACGCGGCGTGAAAGAGGGACCTTACGGTTCCGCCCTGCTGTTGAGCGTCTTGACGTTTTTCGTCTGGCAGGCATCGGGATGTTTCCCGTCATTCCTCTTCGTCGTCGGGTAAATCTTCAAATTCCGCGATTTTTTCAAAATGCAGACCGCCGCTTGCATCCGGCGCGTCGGGCGTTTGTTCCAACAGGTCGTCCAGCCAGTTTTTGCGGCTTTCCAGTTCCTTTTCGGTCGAATCGAGCAGATTTTGCGCCAATTTCAAATTGACCTGCGCGACCTGCGCCTTTTTGGTGTTGCCGGTTTTGTCGTACATCGCCAGAGCGTCGGCGAACACTTCCACCGCGCGTTTGAGCAGCGCCGTGTCGTTTTTGCGGTCGAACAAAGCGAACAAAGCCGACGCCAGATTGTTCGACGCGGCGGCGAACGCGTGCGGCATTTTGTCGCGGTCAAGCACGGACAGTTCCTTTTCGTAAATTTTAACCGCGCGCTCCAACAGCGTCGTTTTCGTCGAATACATACCGAACAACTGAATGGATTTCGCCAGCCCGTTCATCGATTCCGCCCATTTTTCCAAATCGGCGTGCGGCTTGACGGCGTTCAGGGAATCGCGGTACGCCTGAATCGCCGCCGTGAAATCCTCGCCTTTTCCCGTCGATTCGGCAATGCGGGTGCGCACCGCGCCGATTTTCGCTTTCAAATCGCCCCATTGCGCCGCCTGACGCTTTTCGGACACGGCGGACAGCGCGTTTTCAAACAATTCCTGCGATTTTTTCAACGCTTCGATATCGTTGTTCTTTTCGCCGTCAATGCGGCTCATCAGCCCCAACTGGCGATTTAAAAAGACGTATTCGGGCGCGTGCGGCGGCATCAAATCCAACGCTTTTTGATAAATTTCCCGCGCTTTCGCCGCCAATTCAAACGACGGCGCGTAATATCCCGCCAGCGACAAAGCGTCGGCAAAACAGCACAAATCCGCGCTTTGCTCCTCGGCGGTCAGGGAAACCTGCGGCTCGCTCGCCTGCGCAAAAATCCGGTTCAGCGCGTCCGGCAGATACAAAGACAGCAAACGTTCGTGCTCCAAGCGCGTCGGCGTCAGCGCGCACAGGGCGAAAACGCGCAACATCTCTTTTTGCGGCTCGCTCATTTGCGCGGGCAGGAAAAAGCGCGACCCGCCCGCACTCTGCCCGTCTTCGCCGTCGCTCAACCGCGCCGTGCGGAATTCCAGCACCCTCCCCGCCGCGTCAAAACGCGCAAAAAGCCCCGCGTCCGCGTCAAATTTTTTCATCCACGCGCGCATTTGCAGCACGCCCCGACGCGCGTCCGTTTCAAAAACGGGCTTGTCCGCCAGTTTAACGCGCACGTCCGGCAAAGCGTTCAGCGTGTCGAAAATGTCGCGGACGACCGCCCCGTCCGCATCGCCGTCAATCGCCGCGACAAGAAACGTCGTGCCGTACAAAACGGGCGCGTTTCCCGCTTCTTCAAGCCATTGTTTCAGCCCCGAACGCTTTAAATCGACGCGCACGATTTCGGGAGCGCGCACGACGGCGGGAACGTGCGGCACGGCTCTGCCGACCTGCACCAATTCGTTTTTCGCTTTGGCGCGCGGCGCGAGTGCGGCGGGCGTTTCGCCGAAAGCGTCGAAATTAAAATCGCCGCCGTTAGAAAAATCGTCCTCTTGCGTCTTTTTCGCACCGAGAGGGCGGCGCGCGGAAGACGAACGCTTCGGGCGTTCCCGTTTCGGCGGCGCGTCAACGTCCGCGATGTCCGCGCCGAAATCGAATCCGAAAGAATCGTCGGCGGAAAAACCGTCATCGGCGGCGGGAGCGTCCGCGTTCGGCGCAAGTTCTCCCGTTTTTTGCAGTTCGGCGATGTATTCGTCGCGCGTCATGCGTTCGACGGTTAATTTGCGTTTGGCGCGCACGGAAGAATCGTAAACGCCGTCCAGCGCCCCGTTTTTGCCCAAAACCGCGCCTTTGCCCTCCTCTTTCAAAGGGCGGGCTTTGCCGCGGATTTCATAGAACTGTTCCGCCGCGCCGTCCACGACGACGTAAACGAAATCGCAAATGTCGCCTTTTTTAAAAAGGACGTCGCCGGCTTCAAAAGTAATTTCTTTCTTTGGCATTTGATTCTCTAACGTGCTAAAAGTATCTTTAATATACAAAACCTTTCACGACTTTAAAAGAGGATTACGCATCATGACAAAGGCAAACCGTCCCGTCGTCCGCATGAAGCAGGGCTGTTCCAAACGTTTCAAACAGGGAAGCCCGTGGGTGTTTTCAAACGAAATCGACATGACTCCCGACGCAAAGGCGATTCCGGCGGGCACGATGGTCTGCCTGAAAGATTCCAACGACACGTTTTTGGGCGTGGGATCGTTCAACGCGCACTCGCTCATCGCTTTCCGCAAATTCGCCTCCGACATCGAAACCGTCGTGGACGCGAAATTCATCGCCAAAAAATTGCGCAAAGCCGCCGATTTGCGCCGCGTTCTCGTCAATTCGCCGTTCTACCGCCTGATTCACGGCGAAGCGGACGGCTTGCCGGGGCTGATCATCGACCGCTACGACGACATTTTCGCCTGCCAGCTCAACACGGCGGGGACGGATTTGCTCAAACAGGAGATTTTGGACGCGCTGGAAGCCGAATTTCAGCCGTCGTGCATCGTTTTCCGTTCGGAAACGCAGGCGCGCGCGTTGGAGGGGCTCGACCCCTTGAACGAAACGGCGAAAGGCGTTCTGCCCGATTTGGTGAAACTGCGCGAAAACGGCATTTACTTTTTCGCCGATTTGAAAGAGGGGCAAAAAACGGGCTGGTTTTTCGACCAGCGTGAAAACCGCGCTTTCATCGCGCGCTTCGCCCCCGCCAAGCGCGTGGCGGATTTCTACACCTACGCGGGCGGATTCGCCCTGCACGCCGCCGTCGGACGCGCGAAAGAAGTCGTCGCCGTCGACCGTTCGGAAGCGTCTTTGGCTCTGGCGAAAAAATCGGCGCAGGAAAACAACGTCGCCGACAAATGCAAATTCATCAAGGCGGACGCGTTTGAACTGCTGGAAAAAATGAACGCGGACAAGGAAAAATTCGGCTTGGTCATCTGCGATCCGCCGGCTTTCGCCAAAAACCGCAAAGACATCGGCGCGGGACTGCGCGGTTATCGCAAAATGGCGAAACTGGCGGCGGGACTGGTTGAAAAAGAGGGATTTCTGGCGCTAGGCTCCTGCTCGCACCATGTTACGCCCGACGAATTTTTCGCCGAGTGCACGCGCGGCATTTTTGAACGCGGACGCACGGGACGGCTGATTTATCAGGCGGGCGCGGGCGGCGACCACCCCGTTCACCCGCAACTGCCGCAGTCGGCGTATTTGAAAATGCTCGTCTTCCAACTGGATTAAAAAATTGGCACGCCCTTTGCATATACATTTGCAGCGTATTTTGCAAAGGGAGTTCCGACATGGACGTATCCGTTTTAAATATAAAGAACAACGCCGCTTTGACGGCGGGAGTCATCGCATCGGCAGCGAACGCGGCGGCGAAAGCCGAAACGAAAACCGCGGGCGATATGTTTCTGGATATGATGAAGCAGGTGAACACAACCGCTTCGTCTTCGTCGCAAACCGTTGCGGATTCGGGCTTTATTAAAACCGTTCAGACGAATTCGATGAAGTCGTCCGCCAAGAAAACGGACGTTGAAAAAACGACGCGCCACAAGGAAAGCCAACCCGTCGAACGCCGCGCGCAGACGCAGGAAAACGACGCGCCGAACGCCGAAAAAGCGCAAAAGGACGCGCCGGCGGACGTTTCCGGCAAACCCGATTTGAGCGCGGACAAAAAAGCGGACTCCGTTGGGCAAAAGATTCCCCGTGAAGAAAAAGATTCCGCCGAAGCGGTCGAAAGCGCGATTTTGGGCGCGAAACAGACCGTCTTGGACGAAAGCGTCGACGAATCCCCCGTTTTTGAAACAAAAGCGGACGGCGAAACCGTCGTGAAAACGGACAAGGACGCCAAACCGCAGGAAACGGAGGCCGTTCTCGCTTCGACGGTGCAAACCGACGGATACGCGGCGGCGGCGCAACAGGTCGCTCCCGTGCAAACGGCTGAAAATCAGGCTCCCGCCATGCAGAACGGCAACGTCGACGCGGTTGCGCCCGAAGCCGTTGAAGCCCCCGAAACCGCCAACGTGAAAGCCGCGCCCGAAGAATTCCGTCCGCAAGGGCAGAAAATCGAAAACGGCGCGCAAACGGCGGCTCCCGAAGAAAAACAGGCGGAAACCGTCGCCGCTCCCGAACAAAAGGTTGAAGCGAAAAACGGCGCTCCCGTCATGCAAAAACACACGAACGCCGCCAAGAAAGCGAGCACCGGCGACAAAGCGGATTTCGCGCCCGAATTGAGCGAAACCGCCGAAACCGCGCCGGTCGAAAACGCGTACGCCGCGCAGACGGGTCGCCACACGGACGCGACGCAAAACGCGCAGGCTCAACAAATCGCGCAGGATTTGACGAACGGCGCGAAATTGTCGATTCAAGTGGAAAACAACGCGGCGCAGGCTTCCGTGCAGACGCGCGCGGCGGTCAAGGAAAACACGGACGCCGACGCGGACGCGGCGGTTGAAGACGTCGCCGCGAAAACGGTCGAGGACGCCGTTCAAACGCGTCCCGCGCAACAGACGCAGACAATCGCCCCCGCTCAAAACGCTTCGGCGCAAAACGACGTCGGCGCGGACGCGAACGCGCAAACCCGCGCGGACACGGTCAACGTGCTGGCGAACAATCCGAACGCGCAAACGCAGTCGTTCACCGAAAGCCTGAAATCCTCGACGGCGATCGAGGGGGTGACGGCGACGCAGACGGCGGGCGTCAAAGCGGACGCTTCTTCCGTCGTCACGCCGTTCCACGCCGCGCTGAAAGGCAAAGCACAGGGAACGGGCGAAGCCGCCGCGACGCAGGCGAAGCCGAACGTGCCGACGAACGATTTGGTCGACCAGATTAAAGTCAATATCGCCAAAGCCGCGAAATCGGGCTTGGAAAAAGTGACGATTACGCTGAAACCCAAAGAATTGGGCAACATTCAGGTGTCTTTGGAAATCGGCGACGACGGCGATTTGAAAGCGACGATCATCGCCAGCCGCGCCTCGACGCTGGAAATGCTGCAAAAAGACGCGTCCGGTCTGCAAAAAGCGTTGTCCGACGCAGGCTTCAAACTGAACGACAACGCGCTGAATTTCAGTTATCGCGGCGAACAGCAGCAGACGGCGCAGCAATTCGCGGAAAACAACCATTCGCATCAGCGTCGGTACGGCGGCGAACAGGGCGAAATGTCCCAAGCGTCCGATTTGCACGACGATCATCAGGACGATTTGACCGAAGCGGTCATCGCGTCGCGCTGGTCGGCAGGGCGTCACGCTTTGAACATCAGGATTTGATAAGGGAGGCTTGTCATGGCTATCAGCGGAACGGAAGCGCTCGGCGCGGCGGTCACAAAAGGCACGGATTCGGCTTCGTCCAAAACACAGTTATTTGGCGATATGGAAACGTTTTTGTACCTGCTGGTCAATCAGTTGCAGAATCAGGACCCGCTCGACCCGATGGATACGGCGGAATACACCAACCAGTTGGTGCAGTACGCAAACGTCGAACAATCCATTCAGACGAACAGTTATTTGGAAACGATGATTTCACAAAACGTCGCTTCGGTCGGTGCGCAGGCGGTCGGATACATGGATCAGGTGGTGCAGATTGAAAGCCAAACCGTTCCGATGACGGACGGGTATGCAAAATTTTCCTACACGCTGGACGAAAACGCGACGAACGTAACGGTGTCTTTGCTCGATTCGTCGAACAAAGTCGTCAAGACGTTCGCGGAGGGCGGAAAAGAAGCGGGACGCTACATTTTGGAGTGGGACGGCACGGACTCTTCGGGACAGGCGTATGCCGACGGCGCGTACAAAATCGTCGTGTCAGCGAAAAGCGCGTCGGGCGGCGACGTTTCGGTTTACACGACGGCGTTCGGCAAGGTCACGGGTGTGGCGTTCGACGGCGACGAGGTCGCCATCAGCGTCGGAGGATCGGTTATTGCGAAAATGAAAGACATTCTGGCGGTTCACACGAAAGACGAACTGCAAAAGCCGGAAAACGTCGCGGACGGCACGGAACATGAAATTCAAAACGCCGCGCGGGAAGCGGCTTAACAACAAGTTTTGCGGCACGGGAAGAATCCGGTGTGCAAATTCCGCCCTTTAAAGACACAGAAAAGACTTTGACGGGCGAAACAAGGGAGAAAGAACATGAGTTTATTCGGAGCATTGGCATCGGGCGTGTCGGGCTTGACGGCGCAATCCAGCGCCATGAGCGCGATTTCCGACAACATCTCGAACGTAAACACGGTGGGATATAAATCGAACAAGACGCAATTTTCGACGCTGGTGACAAAACAGACGTCCTCAACGCGCTATTCGTCGGGCGGCGTGCAGGCGAAGCCCCGTCAGGGCATCGACTTGCAGGGCTTGCTGGAAAGCACGACGAACACGACGGACATCGGTATTTCGGGCAACGGATTCTTTGTCGTGTCCGAAGCCGCGAATCCCACACAGGACGATTTGTGGTGCTACACGCGCGCGGGGTCTTTCCAAAAAGACAACAACGGCTATTTGAAAAACACGGCGGGTTATTACCTGCAAGCGTGGACACTGCTGCCTTACGACGGCACGGAAGGCGTTTCCATCGTCGAAGTCAACGGCAACTATTTCATGAAAGCGTACACCGACATGAACGGTGAGACGCAGTACATCAATGACAACATTATCGACTACAACAACTTGAAGCCGATCAACTTGGAAACGATCGGCGGGTCGGCGACGGCGACCATGAACGTGTCTTTGGGCGCGAACCTGCCGTCCGGCGACAAAATTTACGATTTCCGCAATCCCGAAGCGGGCGGACAGCACAGCACGGCGGCGCTGATTTACGACTCTTTGGGCAACTCGCACAACTTGGGCTTTGAATTCACGAAAACGGCTTCAAACGCTTGGGGCTTGGATATCAAAATGCCGGCGGGCGCGGCGACTTTGGTCACCTATGCGAACACGGAAACCACACAGGACGCGGATCCCGACGTCTACGCGGCGCGCGCGCAATTGGAATTCACGCGCGTTCCCGACAACCATTCCATGATTTCCATGACGGCGAACGGCACGACGTACGTTTTTGAATTCACGACGGACGGCATGACGACCTATTCGCCCCAGAAAAACGAAAAAGTCATTCCCGTGGACGTGTCGACGGGCATTCTGACGACGTCCGATTTTGTCGAACGCTTTACGGGCGTTCTGCAAACCGTCATGCCGTCGGGCGACCGCTTTACGTTCACGAACTCGACCATTGAAATCGAACAGTCCTACGCCGGCACGCAAATCGACTTCGACGTCAGCAAATGCACCTCGTGCGTGCAGTCGGCGGCGAACCCCGATCCGACGACGGGCGTGTCGACGGGCAAATTCTCGCTGGTCGAAATCGACTGGGACGTGAAAAACGTCGCCAGAATGCAGTTCACCGGCACGCAGGCGACCGATTATCTGGGAAAATCCGTCGCTTTGGGCAACAACATTTACAGTTTCTCCAAAACCGAAGTGCCGACGAAAAACGGCATCGTCAACGTCAACATCTCCACCGCCATCAATAAAGACGGATCGGTCAACGTGACGAAAATGCTGAATTTGCTGAAAACGTGCATCGACAAAAACGAAACGGAATCCACGCGCTTCGTCGCCTCCGGCACGACGCTGGAAATTCATCCGACGGCGTCCGGAAACGATATGCTGGTGACGTCTGCGGACACAACGTCTCTGACGTTCTATTCCAAACGCTTGAACTCGTACGTCGGCTCCACCGTCGAACTGGGCGGCGTGACCTACGAATTCACGAACGGCGGCACGCCCGCCGCGGGACACATCGGCGTCGACCTGTCCGCTCTGGCGGAATCCGACGGCGCGGCGGAAGTTCCCGCTTTGGTCATGAACGCTCTGAACAACACGATGCGGGCGTACTACGAAAACACGCCGGGCATTGAAGACTGGTCAATGTACTTCCGCGTCAGCAACGCGACCATGGTATCGACGCAGGCGTACATGGCGGTCGGCGCGGACACGGAATACACGGTCGACTCCCTGTCGTTCAACAGTAACACGGCGGCGGATTACAACGGCAAAACCGTCACGATCGCGGGCGTCACCTACAAGCTGTCGGTGACGACTCCCGCCGCGGATCCCGCTCACGATGTCGATTTGACAATCTACACAAACGGCGAAGCCATTGCCGCGCGTTTGGCGGAACTGGCAAGCGCGAACGGCGCGCCGGTGTCGGCGAACGCGGGCGTCCTGACGGGCGAAGGCGCGACGCAGATCATCACCGCGACGACCATGGGCGCGGAAGGCACGCTGGTTCACAACACGTCGACCTGCATGGACTTTGAAGGCCGCACCGGCTTGGGCAACACGCTCGCCAACGTCGTCGGCAAACCCTACGGTCAGCAGACCGCCGAACCCAACGATTCCGGCACGCTGGTTTTGAGCACCACGTTTGAATACAACGGCGTCGAAGACGCCCAAGCGGGCGCGGTCGTCCCCGCCGTTCAGTTCAACGCGGACGGCACGCCGAAATACATCCACATTTCGCAAGCGGCTATCGAATGGGCGAACGGCGCACAAGACATGGTTGACGGTGTGGAAGGCAGACGCATCACCATCAATCTGGGCTCGGCGAACACGTCGACGGGATTGACGCATCTGTCCGGCACGTTCACGACGAACTATGTGTCGCAGGACGGTGCGAAATTCGGCAGTTACTCCGGCGTGACCATCAGCGAAGACGGCATCGTCACCGCCATTTTCGACAACGGCGAAACGACGCCCATCGCGCAGATTCCGCTGGCGACGTTCACGGACGCCAATTCGATGAGCGCGCTGACCGGCAACGTGTGGATTGAAACGACGGGTTCGGGTCAACCGACCTTGCGCACGGCGACACAGGCGGGCGCGGGCGAAATCACCGAATCCTCGCTGGAAAAATCGACGGTCGACATCGCCGAAGAATTCACCGACATGATCGTCGTCCAGCGCGCGTACTCCGCGGCGGCGCGAATCATCACGACGGCGGACACCATGCTGGAAGAACTGCTGACGATCAAACGTTAAGCGTTCAAGTTCTTTTTCCCTATGAAAGCCCTGCGGACAGAACGCGCCGCGGGGTTTTTCTTTTACAACGGACGATAAATCCGCTACACTTCGTCCTATATGAAAGAAAGGAGCGAGCATGAAGAAAAAAGGCATTATCAATGCGGAATTGTCGGCGTTGCTGGCGGGCTTCGGACACACGGACAAACTGGTCGTCTGCGATTGCGGACTACCGATACCGCAGGACGCGCCTTGCGTCGATTTGGCGCTGGTTCAGGGGATTCCGTCGTTTATCGACGTCTTGAAAGCCGTTGAAAACGAAATGATTTTTGAAAAGGCGTATCTGTCAAAGGACATTCAGGAAAAAAATCCCGTCATATTGGCGAAAACGCGTGAAATCATCCCCGAAAACGTCGATTTTTCGTTTTTGGCGCACGAAGATTTCAAAGCGCGCACCCGCGAAGACGGCGTGATTTTCATCCGCACGGGCGAAGCGACGCCGTTCGCGAACATCCTGCTCGTCGGCGGCGTGGCGTTCTGAAAAAAACGGCGCGAAACATAAAAAAGCGGCGATTCCGTCCGGTTTCGCCGTTTTTTGCACGAAAAATCCGGCGCACCCGCAACGGATAAAAACAAGAATTTCCGATATCCGCCAAAATTTGAAACAAAAACCGGAAAGCCCCCGCTTGCAAACCGCCTTAAAAATGCCCCGCCGCGCGCGCACTTGCGAAAAAGCCCCGAATGTTCGGGGCTTTGGCGTTAACCGTTCAATTTCTTTTCCGGCGTGTTGAACATCGGGATGCCGCGGAACATTTTCGCCGACTGCGATTCCATCAGCGTGCCGAGCGCCATCTGACCGTCGCGCACCGAAATGCGCAATTGGTCGGCCTGCATCGGATCGGGGTTCGCGAACACGAAGCGGGTTTCGGGGTAGACCGTTTTAATGCCCTGCAATTTTTGATGCACGACGCCCAAAATGCCGCGCCCCAAAAGGTCGCACGCCAGTTCTTCGTTCAAGCCCGACGCCGTCGCGTATTTCACGACCGAGTTCAAAGCGTCTTCCACCGAGTTCGCGTGAATTGTCGAAAGCACCAAGTGTCCGGACGTGGACGCGCGCAAAATCTGCGACGCGCATTCGGGCGTGCGGATTTCGCCGACGAGGATGTAGCGCGGGCGGCAACGCAAAACCGATTTCAGCGATTCGCCCCAGTCGTTGTTGACGGGTTCCGTCTGTTTGCACAATCCCAAGCCGCCGCGTTTGGACTGGTACACGCCGTCCAAAGGCATTTCGGGAGGATCTTCAATCGTGTAGGCGAAGCCGCCTTCGCGGTCGAGGTATTTTTTCAAAAGGCACGAAATGGCGGTCGTTTTGCCCGACCCCGTCGCGCCGCCCCACAACAGCAGACCCGATTCCTTGTTCAGCGACAGTAAATGGTTCGTCAGCGGTTCGGGCAAGCCCAAGCGGGTGATTTCAGGCACTTTGCGCGGCATACGGCGGGCGGAATAGTGGATGCCCGTCAGCGTTGTGACGCGTTCGACGCGGTACATTGTCGAGCCGAAATTCAGCGAATAACTCGACCGTCCGGAATACGCGGCTTCGAGCGCTTCGCGGAACTGCGGCAAATCGTCGGCGATCAACTCTTTCAAGCCGTAGCGGGTTTCGCCGTCGTGAATGTACGCGACGCGTTCGGGAGTGAAATAAATGTCCGAAAACATTTGTTCTTCGATTTTTGCCATATCCGTACCTGTATGAAAATCTATTTATCAGATAAGTTATTGCATTTTTTTAAGCAAAAAGCACTAAAAAAAGCAATCGCGCAACAGATTTCCGTCGCCGGCGCCGCCGGAACGTCCGCCGTCAAGGAAGCGAACAGCCCCGCGACGACGCAGACGCATCCCGTCAAAGAGGCGAAAAGCGCGTTCTTTTCCGGCGTTTTCGCAAAGAAAAACGCACAGCACGGCGGAATGACGAGCAAAGCTGCCGCCAGCAAAACGCCCGTCGTTTTAAAAGCCGCCGACACGAACAGCGCCGTCGTCATCATTAAAACGAACGTTTGACGCGCCGTGTCGACTCCCTCGCTTTGCGCCATTTCGGGACTGACCGCCGTGAAAACCTGCGCGCGCCAGTTTCTTTTCAGCAAAACGCCGCACACCGCCGCCGCGACAGCCATGAAAATCAAATCGCCGTTCGTGACGGACAAAACGTCGCCGAACAGGTACGCCGTCAAATCCGAGCGCACGGTGTCGAACACGGACAGCAGAATCCAGCCCGCGCACAGCGCCGTCTGACCGATGATCAGCAACAATAAATCGGTTTCCGCGCGCTTGGATTTCATCGCCGCGTACAAAAAGCACGCGAGCAGACAGATGAACGCCGTGACCGCGATGTTGGCGGACACGCCGCACGCGATGCCCAGAACGACGCCGGCAAGCGCGCCGTGCGACAACGCTTCGCCGAAATAAGCGGTTTTGCGCCACACCATCAGCGAGCCGAGGGGACCGGCGGGCAGAGCGACAAGCAGGCAGGCGGCGAACGCCCGCCAGAAAAACGGTTCAGTCAGCGCAGTCGTGATCATATTCTATCCCTCCGCCGCACAAATGTTTGTGGTTGTGCCTGTGTTCGTAAAGCGCGAGCCTGCCGCCGTGAAACAATGTTTCAAAACTTTTGTCAGCGGCGATTTCCGAAGGTTTTCCCTCACAGCAGACGTGCTTGTTCAGACAGATGACCTTGTTCGTGGACGACATGACGACGTGCAAATCGTGCGACACCATTAAAACCGCGCATCCCGATTTTTTGTTCAGCAGGTCGAGCAATGTGTAAAAATCCTCCTCCCCGCCGGCGTCAAGATTCTGCACGGGTTCGTCCAAGACAAGCAGGTCGGGCTTGCGCAACAGCGTGCGCGCCAGCAAAAGACGCTGGATTTCCCCGCCGGAAAAAAGATGAACGTCGCGGTTTGCCAAATCCGCGATTCCCGCCGTTTCCAGCGCGCTTTGCAAAACATCGAACGGATAGTCGCCGTCCAGCCGCAAAAAGCGTTTCGCCGTCATCGGAATCATCTTCGGCAAAGGCAGTTTTTGCGGCATATAGCCGATTGTCAGCCCTTTTTTCCGCCAAACCGTCCCTTGCGTTTGCTTGCGCACGCCCAAGACGACTTTCAGCAGCGTCGTTTTGCCCGCGCCGTTCGGTCCGATGATTGTGACGATTTCGCCCGCATGAATTTGAAAGGACACGCCGTTTAAAATAACCGTGTCGCCGTCCTTAATACCGACGTCGTTTAGCGACACAAGCACGGTATCGTCCGGATTTTGCGTTATTTGCGGCATTGCGCGCACACCCCCTCGACGACGACGCTCGCCGATTTCATTTTGAATTTTCCCGCCGCTTTTTTCAATTCTTTCAAAGCCTTGTCCGCGTCAATCTCCTCCACGCCGCCGCACACGGAACACATTAAAAAGGCGGGCGAGTGCTTTTCCGAAAGGCATTTGCACGGCATATAGGCGTTCGATTCGGGCAGGCGGTGTGCAAAGCCGTTTTCCGCCAGAAAATCCAAAACGCGATACACGGACACGGGCGGCGCGTCGCTCCCCGCGCTTTCCAGCGATTTGACGATATCGTACGCGCCGGCGGGACGCGCCAGACGGTGCAGACATTCCCACACCTGCGCGCGAAGCGGCGTCAGGCGCAAGCCCTTTTGCGCGCACATTTTGGAAAACAGTTCAAAATCCTTTTCAAAACCGTCTTTTTTCATTTTTGCCATATCGGAATCCTTTTGATGTTTGCATTGCGCGCGAAAACGTTTTATATCATTAAAGTAATAATGTAACATTTTGAAAATTTCAACGGAAAACAACGTCATGCGTTCGCTTTTGCTTATGATTTTTCTTGTTGCCGCGCTGTTTGCGCCGCCCGCCGTTTGCGCGGATTCTCCCGTCGTCGCCGCGTCGATCGCCCCTTTGCACGCGATTGCGGCGTATGTCGCGCACGGCGCGCATGACGTGACGCTGATTCTGCCGCCGAACGCGTCCGTGCACGGTTATCATTTAAAGCCGTCGCAAATGGGGATTTTGGCGCGCGCGGACGTCGTGTTTTACGGCGGCGAAGCGTTGGAAGCCTTTATGCCCAAAGCGCTGCTGGCGGCGAACCGGCAAAACGGCGTCGCGCTGATGTCGTATCCGCAAATCGAGAAACTGCCCGCGCGCTCCGACGCTCACGCGCACGCGGCGCACGACTCCGGCGTTCCGGCGACGGATTTTGAAACGGACGGGCATTTTTGGTTTTCGCTTGAAAACGCGGCGCAAACCGCGCTGATTATGGCGGACGTTTTAAGCGCGAAATTTCCCGAACACGCGGCGATTTACCGACGAAACGCCGATGAATTCGCGCGGCGGGCAAGAGCGATGAAAGACGCGCTGAAACAGGATTTCGCGCCGTACAAAAACCGTCCGTATCTGGTGTCGCACGACGCGTTTCAATACTTTGAAAAAGACGCGGGAATCACGCCCGCCGCCTTTGTGACCCCCGACGCCGAGCGCGCGCAAATCGGCGTCAGGCGCATGGCGCGGTTGCGGGAGTTGATTCGCCGCGTCCAGCCCGTCTGTCTGTTTACGGAAGCGGGGCAGAACGCGAAATTCACCGCGCCGCTGACGGAGGGATTGCGCGTTTACGGCGGCGTTTTGGACCCGACGGGCGCGTCGATTCAAACGGGGCGCGATTTTTATTTCGATTTGATTCACGCTTTGCGCCGCGATTTGATAGAATGTCTGGAACAATTACCCGAATCGGATCGTCAATGAATCGTTTTGCCGTTCTGCTTTTGATGCTTTTTTTGGCGTCGCCGTGCGCTTTTGCGGCTGACGCGCCCGTTCGCGTGCGCCGTCCCGCCGCCGCCGGCGTGTACTATCCCGCCGATGCGAAAAAGTTGAACGATCTGGTGCGCGAATCGCTGGACGCGGCGGCGCGCCGCCGTCGCTTTGAAAATCAGACCGTGCCGAAAGCGTTGATTGTACCGGCGGAATCGCTGTTTTTGTCGTCCGCCGTCATGGGCGAGGCGTACGCGCCGCTGATGCGCGCAAAGCCTTTCGTAAAAAGGGTGGTTTTGATCGGCGCGACGAATCCGAAAAAGTATTTCGGCACGGCGTTGAGCGAATCGGAATTTTGGGAAACGCCTGCGGGACGGCTGGCGGTTGACGTCGATTTTAACAAAAAACTGGAAAAGGTGTCGGGCGTCGGTTTTAACGAAGCGCCGTTTTTAAAAGATTGCGTTTTGGAATTGCAGTTGCCGTATGTGCGCAAGGTTTTCGGCGCAAACGTGAAAATCGTGCCGCTTTTAATCGGCGACGCGAACGTCGAACAGTTGACGGATTTGCTGGAATTTTTGTGGGGCGGCATGGACACCGTCGTCGTGACGGCGACGAATTTGTCCGACGGGCTGAATTTTGAACAGGCGCAAAAAAAGGACGCGCGCACCGCGCTTGACATCGAATCGGCGAATCCGTCCGCTTTGCGCGCAAAGGACGTGTCCGCGCTTTTGCCTCTGACGGCGTTGCTGACGTTCGCCAAAGACACGGCGATGGAAATCCGCCGCGCCGCCCTGTCGTCAAGCGCGGATTTTTCCGGCAGACGCGATTCCGTGACGGGCATGGGCGCGTGGTGGCTGTATCAAACAAACCTCGACGGCGACGAAATCAAGAAAAATCTGGAAGAATTGTTGCGCGTGCATCAGGGAAAACTGATGAAACTGGCGGCGAAATCCGTGCGTTACGGCTTCAATCACGGACGCGCCCTGCCCGTGCGGGAAAAGGATTATCCGCCCGAATTGCGCCAAAGCATCCCCGTTTTTGTAAATTTGTATCACAACGGGATGCTGCGCGGGTCGTACGGAACGTATCCGTCGTCGAAATCCTTGCTGCAAAACGTCGCCGACAACGCGTACGCGGCGGCTTTTCAGGATTTCCGCTACATTCCGCTGGAATTGGGCGAATTGAAGGACGTTGAAATATCGCTGTCGTTCATTTTGCCGAAAACCGCGCTGAAATACGAAACGCTTGACGAAGCGGCGGCTTTACTGCGCCCGAACGTCGACGGCGTTTATTTGAAAGAGCGCGCGAACACGGGCTTTTTCCTGCCGTCCGTTTGGGAAGTGTACGCCGACCCGCAGGATTTTCTGCGCCAGTTGAAGCGCAAGGCGGGCTTGGCGGCGGATTACGAATCGTCGACGCTGCGCCTGTATCGGTTTGAAGTGCTGGACATCAACAGCGGCGATTTTGAAAATCCCGCGTCGATTTGGAAGTGAAAGAGGCGGCGATGAACGTTATCCGGAAAATCAAATTCTTCTTCCGCGCGGCGATCGTGCCGTTTTTGTGCCTGCTTTTGACGTTTTATTTCGCTTATCACGCCGTTGTCGGCGAACACGGACTGCGCCGGATGTTCCGATTGAAAGAGGAATTGAAAATCACCCGCAAAATCGCCGAGGAAATCCACTCCCGTCGCGAGCAGGCGCAGGAGCGCGTCAAGATGCTGTCCCCCGACGGCATCGACATCGACGTGCTGGACGAATCGGCGCGCGCGACGCTGAATTTAAGCGACGAAAAGGATTTTGTCATCTTCGCGGACGAATAATCCGGACGGAGCGGACTTGCCGGACGAATCAGGCTTTCATGTACGCGGTCAGCGCTTGCGTGAACGCTTCCATGTCTTCATCCGAGCCGATCGTCACGCGCAGGCAGTCGGGCAGTCCGTACGAATTCATCGCCCGCACGATGATGCCTTTGCTTAACAGAAATTCGTTCGCGCCCGCCGCCGTTTTGTCGGCGTTCGGAAATTTGACCAGAATGAAGTTCGCGACGCTTGGCACGCAGTCGAGTCCCAGATTTTTAAAGAAATCGGGCAGACGGTTCAGCCATTTTTGATTGTGCGCGCGGCATTTTTCGACGAAAGCCGTGTCCTTGACCGCCGCGACGCCCGCGCATTGCGCCATCATGTTGACGTTGAACGGTCCGCGGATGCGGTTCAGGATGTCGGCGATTTCGGCGGACGCGTAAGCCCAGCCCAGACGCACGCCGCCCAAGCCGTAGATTTTGGAAAACGTACGGAGCATGACGACGTTTTCAAAACCGTTCACCGCGCCGATGCCCGCGTCGTAGTCGGGCGCGGTCACAAATTCGGCGTACGCGTTGTCCAAAACCAGCAGAACGTCTTTCGGCAGATTTTCGCACAAACGGCGCACTTCGTCCTTGTTCAGATACGTTCCCGTCGGGTTTCCGGGGTTGGCGATGAACACGATTTTCGTTTTCGGCGTGACGGCGTTCAAAATCGCGTCGATGTCGATTTTAAAGTCTTTTTCCGGCACTTGCACGACGTTCGCGCCGCACGTCATGCTGTACAGGCGGTACATCAAAAAAGCGTACTGCGTGACGATGACTTCGTCGTTTTCGCGCAGATAGGCATGGCACAAAAGTCCGATCAATTCGTCGGACCCCGTACCGCACACGATGCGTTCGGGGGATATGCCGTGCGCGCTTGCGATGGCTTCGCGCAAAGCCGCGCTCGCGCCGTCGGGATAGCGGAACAGGTCTTTGATTTTATCGGCGCAGGCTTTCGCCACGACGGGATTCACGCCGAACGCGCCTTCGTTCGACGACAGTTTGACGACTTTGAAAACGCCCGCGACGGCGGATTTGCCGCCGACATAGGCTTTTAAAGACAACACTTGCTTGTGCGCGGGTTCTATCATTTTTCAAACTTTCATTATTTCAAAGGAACGGGAAAACTGCCGATGACGCGGAGCATCTGTATTTTTTCGGCTTCTTTTTTGGCGACGTCGCCCAGCCGTCCGTCGTCTTTCGTCACAAAGCCCTTGACTTCAAACAAATACGCCTTGCACGACAAATCGGGCGTGAACGTGTCGCACACCGTCAGCGTTTCCAGCCCCGCCGTTTTCAAAATCAAATCCAGCGTGCTTAAACTCAACGTCCCGTCGGTTTGCATGAACAGCAGGGAAATGTCGTCGCCCGTTTCTTCGGCGGGAAAGCGTCCGACGGCGTACACGGGGCGCACGGGCGCGTAAGGTTCGGCTTCGACGAACGGCAGACAGGCGAACACGCTCAACGACATCTTATATTGCTGCGCCATGGCGTACCACCAGCAAGTGTCTTTCGCGCCCAGCGAAAACACGCCGATGTTGGAATCGCCCTGCGTCAGTTCTTTCAGCACGAGGCTTTCGGATTTGCACGGGACGTATTCGGTGAACGAGCCGAAATAGTGTTTGGCGACTTCCATGTTTTTGCAGTCGCTTTTCGGCATATGGACGGCGACGGTCATCGGTTTTTGCAGATTGACGCATCCGCAGATGATTTCGCGCCAGATTTTCATGACGACGCGGCGGTCGAACGCTCCCTGATGCCTGTGCCACAGGCGGCGCAGTATTTCAATTTCGCGGGCGGGGCGCACGACGTTTTTGAAATCGGGCGAGTCCTTTTTTACTGCGCCGATTTGTTCCGCCAGCCACGCGCGATGCATCAGCAGGTCGTGGATTTTATCGTCCGTTTCGTCGATTTCGGCGCGCAGAGCCGATAATTTCGCAATCTGTTCGTCTTCCATTTTGTTCTTTCCATTTAAACAATTTCCGACTATGTTTTACTCCGATTGAACGAAAAAATCTTTATTTATTTTTCCGGACGGTTCAAAACATGGAAACTTTAACGGCAAAAGCGTTCTTAAACGCCGTCAAATACGACGCCGCGGGCTTGGTGCCCGTCATCGCCCAGCAATTCGACACGGGCGAAGTGCTGATGATGGCGTACATGAACGAAGAAGCGTTGAAAAAAACGCTGGAAACAAACAGAATGTGCTATTTTTCGCGGTCGAGGCAGCACCTGTGGGTCAAAGGCGAAACGTCGGGACACGTTCAGGCGTTGAAAAGCCTGCGCGTCGACTGCGACGGCGACACGCTTCTGGCGCAGATCGACCAGACAGGCGCGGCGTGCCACACGAACAACAGGACTTGCTTTTACAGGGAATTGGAAAAATGTTGAAATTTGAAGTTGAAAAGACGTGCGGCCGCTCGCGCTTGGGCAAACTGCACACGGCGCACGGCGTTGTCGAAACGCCCGCGTTCATGCCCGTCGGCACCGTCGGCACGGTCAAGGCGATGATGCCCGAATCCGTCGCCGAAACGGGCGCGCAGATTCTGCTCGGCAACACATATCATCTGATGTTGCGTCCGGGGGCGGATTTGGTGGAACGCCGCGGCGGACTGCACAAATTCATGAACTGGAACAAGCCGATTCTGACCGATTCGGGCGGATTTCAGGTCATGTCCCTGTCCAAACTGCGCAAAATCACCGAAGAGGGCGTGACGTTCAATTCGCACATCGACGGGCGCAAGTGCTTTTTGTCCCCCGAAGTGTCGATTCACATCCAGCACCAGTTGGACAGCAACATCACGATGTGCTTTGACGAATGTCCGCCGTACCCCGCCGAACGCAAATACGTCGCGGATTCGACCGCCCGTTCGATGCGTTGGGCGAAGCGTTCCAAAGACGCGTTTATCGACCGCGACGGCTACGGCATTTTCGGCATTGTGCAGGGCGGCGTGCATGAAGATTTGCGCATCGGCTCGTGCCGCGCGCTGACGGACATCGGCTTCGACGGGTACGCCGTCGGCGGTCTGGCGGTCGGCGAGGGACAGGAACTGATGTTTGAATCCATCGCGTTCACAACCCCGCATCTGCCGGCGGACAAGCCCCGCTATTTAATGGGCGTCGGGCGTCCGGACGACATCGTCGGGTCGGTTTTGCGCGGCATTGACATGTTCGACTGCGTCATGCCGACGCGTTCGGGCAGAACGGCGCAGGCTTTCACGCGCAACGGCGTTTTGAATATGCGCAACGCGTGTCACAAGGAGGACGATTCGCCGATTGATCCGCAATGCAACTGCCCCGCGTGCCGCAACTATTCGCGCGCGTACATTCATCATCTGTTCAGAGCGCAGGAAATTCTCGGCTCGATGCTTTTGACGTGGCACAACCTGACGTATTACCAAGATCTGATGAAACGGATCCGTCAGGCGCTGCGCGAAGACAGATACGAAGAATTCGCGGCGAACTTCACGGCGTAACGCGCATGGCTGACAAAACGCCGGACGACGAATCGGAATTCGCGGAACAGATTTATCGGGCGAAGCACCGCCCGCACCGCAGAGCGTCGCTGGTCGCCTTGGGCGCGGACGTGCGTTCGATTCTCGCCCCCGTTTTAAAACGCAAGGGCGCGCTGTTCGTCAACATATTAAGCCATTGGGAAGGCATCGTCGGCACGGCGGCGAAAGGCTCGGAACCGCTGACGGTGTCTTTTCCGAAAGGCGCGGAAACGAACGGCGTTCTGCATTTGAAAGCGTCGTCCGGCGCGTACGCGACCGCGATTTCGGCGCAATCGGCGGAAATCATCGCCAAAATCAACGCGTTCGCGGGCTACAACGCCGTCGGCTCGCTGAAAATCACGCAGGGCGCAATCATCGCCAAAAAAGAATCGCCCCGCGCCGTCGAACCGCCCGTTCTGACCCAAGCGCAGAAAGATGAAATCGGCGAAGCGGTCAAAGACATCGAATCGCCCGAACTGCGCGACGCGCTGACGCTGCTCGGCACGCTTTTGAAAAAATAAACGGTTTTCTTTTCAAGCGTTTCGTTTTATAACAAATCAATGTTTTTTATCGGCAAAGGAAATTGAAATGCGTCGTATGCTTTTTTCCCGTCTGTTGATTGTTCTGGTCGTCGGCGTCGCCGCTTTGGGATTGATTCCCCCCGACGCGCAAGACACATCCGTTTTCGGCAAATATCGCGGCTTTTTGTTGCCGCGCGGCGACGGGCAAACGACTGTCGTGGCGTCGGCAAACGCGGCTGAAAGCAAAGCCGAGCCCGCCGCCGAACCGCAAAAGAAAGACGACGGCAAGCCGCAGTTCATCTTCGATGAACGCAAATTGGGGGAAGATTCCGCGCCGCTGAAATTGAAACTGTTTTCGTCGATGACGTGCGTGCATTGCGCCCACTTCGCCACGCAATCCCTGCCGGCGTTGCAGGAAAAATACGTCAAAACGGGCAAAATGCAGATTATCTTCTTCGATTTCCCGCTGGAAGAACGCGCAATGGTCGCCTCGCTGATTTCCAAATGCCTGCCCGACGACCGCTATTTCGCTTTTGTGTCCGCGCTGTACGCCGCGCAAATGAAATGGATGATGTCGCACAATTTGCAGGAGGCTCTCGAACCGTACGCGCGCATGGCGGGACTGCCGAAAGACAAGATGATCGCGTGCGCCACGAACGCCGAAGCCTTGAACAAAATGATGGCGAAGCGTCAGGAATACATCTCGAAATATCAGGTCAACGCGACGCCGATGCTGATTTTGGAAACGTCGGAGCGCATCCGCACGATTTCCGGCGCGCCGTCCGATGAAAAAGAGTTTGAAAATGTGCTTGACGCGATGATCGCCGAAGCGTCAATGCGCGAAAAATTGTCCGAAAACGCCCGCCCCGACATCACGGGCGCGCCGTAAGCCGTTATTTCTTGACAATTTCAAATCTCGTCCATATTGTGAAAAAAGGCAGGGGTCGCCATGAGCGATGAAACCGGAAAAACCGACGAACTCGCGGCGCTGGACGAACGCTTGAAGCAAATGCGTTCGCGCGCGTCGGAAAGCGTCGGGGAACGCAAAGCCGCGGAACCGCATCCCGTTTTGACGATGATGTGGCTGGCTTTCAACATTCTTTCGGAGTTGCTCGGCGGCGTCGCCTGCGGTCTGGCTATCGGATGGGGGTTGGACAAATGGTTGGGAACCCGCCCCGTTTTCATGGCCGTGTTTTTGATTGTCGGCTGCATCGCCGCCGTTTTAAACGTTGTCCGACTGCTTCGGCGCGAAGATGAAAAAAGACGTAAAAACGACGACAATCAGCCAAAAAAGGTGAATTGACGTGTCAGGTCCGATAGAACAATTCGATATCAAACCCGTCGTAAACATTCCGCAAATCGACGGCATCAACATATCCCTGACGAATTCCTCGCTGTACATGATCGCGGGCTTGGTCGTCAGCGGCGTTTTCTTCGCCGCCGCACTGCGCAAGCGCGCCCTCGTCCCCTCGAAACTGCAATCCGCCGCCGAACTGACTTACGGCATGGCGCGATCCATGCTTGCGGACACCGTCGGGCACGGGTTCGACGCTTACATCCCGTTCGTCCTGTCGATTTTCATGTTCGTCGTTTCGGGCAATTTATTGGGGCTTCTGCCGTACAGTTTCACGTTCACAAGCCATTTTTCCGCCGTCGGCGCGCTTGCTGTGTTTTCCATTCTGGTCACGGTGTTCTGGGGCTTGAAACAGCGCGGATTGAACTGGTTTACAAACTTTTTCCCGAAAGGGACGCCGTGGATGATCGCGCCGATTCTCATCCCGATTGAAGTCGTTTCTTTCCTGTCGAAGCCTTTGTCGCTGACGATTCGTCTGTCCGTGAACATGATGGTCGGACACATTATGCTGAAAGTCGTCGCGGGCTTCGTGTATGATTTGAGTTTTTGGGGCGGTTGGCTGCCGATTGTGTTCATCGGCTGTCTGACGGTCTTTGAGCTGATGATCGCGATTCTTCAAGCGTACATCTTCACGATTTTGATGTGCACCTACTTGAACGACGCGATTCATTCGCATTGAGTTTTTGAAATCGCATCTTTTTGAAAGGATAAAAAAATGGAAGGCGAAATCGGACAATACATTGCAACGGCGGCTAAATTTCTGGCGGCTTCTTTCTGCGCGTTGAGCATGAAAGCGGCGGCGGAAGGCGTGTCGAAAATCTGGATTACGCTGATTGAAACCGTGGGCCGCAACCCGACCGTCAAAAACGACGTCAGCGCGTTCGGTCTGATCGGCTTTGCCGCGACGGAAGCCATTGCGCTGTACGCGTTGGTCATCGCTTTGATCATGTTGTTCCTGTAAGGTTTTTTGCTTCAAAGGTGGTGTCATGCCGCAGTTTGACCCGACGTGGTACGCGTCCCAAATTTTTTGGGTGCTGGTGACGTTCAACGTTTTGTTTTTTGTCGTGTCCCGCTTTGTCGCGCCGAAAATCGCCGCGACGCTCGACGCGCGCAAAAATAAAATCGACGGCGATTTGAAGGCCGCCGAACACTTCAAAACGGAAGCCGAACACGCTTTGGCGGAATATCAAAAAGCCCTGAAAAACGCGCAAATCGAAACGTTGGAGAACTTTGCGAAAGCCCAAGAGCAGATTATGCAGCAGGTCAAAAGCAAAGAAGCGGATTTCGACGAACGCCTGAAAGAAAAAATCGCGCAGAACGAAGCGACTTTGGCGGCGGAAAAGAAACAGGCGCTGGCGGGCATGAAAAATCTGGCGCGCGCGCTGACCGAAGACATTGTCAAACAGTTGGCGGGCATTGAAGCCGACTCCAAGGACGTGAAGCAGAAAATCGCCGCCATCATGGAGAAATCGTCATGATCGTTTCCGTAGCCCATGCCGCCGAAGCGGTGCACGCCGCGCACGGTTCCGTGTTTCAAGACCCGACGTTTTGGGTCGGCGTGTCGTTTTGTCTGGTCGCCGTTTTGCTGGCGAAACCAGTCGGAAACGCAATTCTGGGGCTGTTGAACAAACGCGCCGACGACATCCGCGCGCAGATCGCCGACGGCGAAGAATTGAAAAAGCAGGCGGAAGAATTGCTTGCCCGCTATAAAAAGAAACAGGCGGGTCTGCAAAACGAAATCGACGGCATGATGAAAAAAACGCAGGCGGACATTGAAAAATTGAAAGCGGCGGCGCAGGCGGATTTTGACAAATCGCTGAAAAAACGCGAAGAACAGTCTTTCAAACGCTTGAAGTCGGCAAAAGACGAAGTCGTGTTTGAAATTCGCAACACGGCGGCGGACATTTCCGTCAAAGCGGCGGAACAGATTTTAAAAGAAAGCCTGTCGCCCGAAAAACGCGAACAGATTGTCTTGCAGACGATTGACGAATTGCCGGATTTGCTCAAAGCGCGCCCCTCCCTTTAAATCAAACGCAAAAGCCCCGAATTTTCGGGGCTTTTTCATTACGATGCCGCGCTTGTGTCATAAGGTTTCACGCAAACGACTTGAATCATACCGGACAAGAAAGAAAAATAAATATACTCCGCATAAGAACCCGAAATAGCCGTTTCCGTAAAATCAGTCGTCGACACGGGCGGCGCCATTAAGGGAAAAAGCCATAAAAATGTTGTCGAATATTCGCATTTTTTCGGTTTTCCGATTTTGACGTTCTCGGTGTTCAGAGATGCCGGCGCTTTGTAATACGTCAGCAAAGAAGCGCGCGGCGGTTGAAATTCCGCGACGTTGGCGCATCCGCTTAAAAGCAGAAACACGCCAGCCGCCAGAAAGGTTTTCTTAATCGCCATAAACGTTTACCGTTGTTTTTTGAAACAGGTAAAACAGATTGAAGTACGAATAATCCGAGTTTTTAATAACGGATATGCCCGCATCGCGCGCGGCGGCTTCATAACTGGCGTTGCCGACGGAAATCAGCCCCAAAATCGTAAAAACACTTGAACTGCCTTGTTTCAGACCTGTTTTCGTGCTTTTTACTTCCAAATCAAGCGGCGCTTGAACAACGCTGATCGGAGCGGTCGGAGGGACAAAAGGCGCTCGAACGGCGGAACAGCCCGACAATCCGAACAAAACTAAAAGAGATAAGATACTTTTTTTCATAATCTGAACAATCCTTTGTTAACAAGTTAAACAAAACCCGCCGAAAAAGGCGGGCGGATGTTCAGAAACCGTATGAATGTTTACGGCTCGACCTATTGGGCGAATAGCCGTATTCAGCCGACATCCGCCCTTACGGGACAGAAATCGGCATAAATATTTAAAGTCGCGATATGCAATGCGACTACATTCAAAAGGGTTTCTGACGCCCTGCGCCTGTCTTTGTCACAAACGCAAATTTATGCTAGCAAAAAATCCGCATAAATCAAAGGATATTATCATCTGGCTTGCCAAGATTGCGCTTTTGAACGCCGTTCCGGCGCGGCATCGCCCGCTTTTTGCCTTATTTTTATTCTTTGCCAGTTGACGTATCCGTACACGTCGTTCGCCAAAAAAGCGGCAAAGCAGACGACGACGGAAACGTACCGCGCATCCGCCAGACTTGCCAGCACCCACAAAACAATCAGCACGACGTCGTTCGCGGCATACGCCAGCGCGAAAGACGAACTGCGCTGGAACGTCAGATAAACCGCCAGAAAACTCGTCGTGACGGAAATCGTGCTGGGAATCAGATAAGACGTGTCAAAGTATTCAAGCACGAAATAGAACAGCACCGTCACCGCCGCCGTTCCGAGCCACATATAGACGGTTTCGCGCGCGCCGATTTCATTCACCCGCACCTCCGCTTTGTTTTCGCCGTACGGATTGCGCAACCAAGTGATCAGCGCGAAAAAAGCCATTGGCATCGTCATGCCCAGATAAGTGATCATCTCGCCGTAATAAGCGAACGTGTACGAAATAATGCCGTACAGCAGGCTGAACAGAATCATCAAAAACTGCCCGAACGGATTGCCTTTCGCGTTGAAAATCAGCGATGTGACGCCGACCAGCGACGCGCAGAGCGTCAGATAATTTTCCCGATCGAAAATATAAAACGAAAGCAAAATGAACGCTGCGGAAGTCGTCCACAGCCGTATTTCGTTTTTTGTAAAATAATTCGCCGGCAAGCCGATTTTCATCATGTTTCCTCCAAAAAAAAGAAGCATCCGCGACACATCTTCCAAGACCTGACGATGTGTAACGAATGCTTTTTCACATTCCTGCCCGGCGGCAGTCTTAAACTCGGTCTTATGCTGGCAGACAACGCGCGAAAAGCAAGAAGATTACCGCGCAAAAAACAACCGTCGAAGTTGCCTTGACGGTCGTTTTGGTAAAATTCGGATTATTTCTTTTCTCTTTTGCGGCGCACCAGCGGGCTGGCGGGGAGCAATTCGACGTCCCACGGGAAAAGCACCCACGCGTCCTGTTCGATGGGAACGACGAAATCGTCGACGGTTTTGCGTCCCTCGGGTTTCGCGTACAGCGTCACAAAATAGGCTTTCGGCAGCAATTCGCGCACGATTCTGCCCGTGCGTCCGGAATCGACCAGATCGTCGACGACCAGCACGCCCTCGCCGTCGCCTTCGGGCTTTTTCAAAATGTTCGCTTTCAAGCCCATTTTCGTGTCGTCGTAACCGGCGACGCACAGCGTGTCAATCAGGCGGATTTCCAATTCCCGCGCCATGATGCCCGCGGGCAACAATCCGCCGCGCGTGACCGCCACGATTTTCTGAAACGGCTCTTTGTCAAGCAATCTTGACGCCAAAGCGCGCGCGTCACGGTGAAACTGCTCCCACGAAATTGTCAAATAGCGGGGTTGGGTGGTATCGGTCATGCGAGGCTCCTTGCATAATGAACGGGAGAGTTTCTTTTTAAAACTTTCCGCCATAGAATCAAGGATTTTTATAAAAACCTCGGAAATGCTTATTTTTTAAACCACTTCAAAACGGTTTCGCGGCTTAAAGGCTCTGCGTTTCGCGCCGTTTCGGAGTCTTTTGCGTCCGGATTCGCGCCCGTTTCGCCCTTTGCCGTCAATCTTTCGCGAATCAGCGAACGGATTTGCGCCTTGACCGGCGCGCCCGTCCATTCGGCAATGCCGCGTATTCTGCCGATTTCCTCGCCTTTTTCGTTCAAAAGAAGCGTTGTGGGCAAGCCGCTGACGCCCGACGCCAGCGCCGCCTGCGACGCCGAATCGACGTAAGGGCGGATGTGTTTGAGTTTTTTTTGGCGGAAGAAAAGCGTCAACTGCCCCGCCGATTCGCCGCCGACGGACAGCGGCACGATTTTGAATTTCGCGTCGCCGAAACTTTTTTGCAAAGCGTCCAGCATCGGCAATTCGACAATGCATTGCGCGCACGCTTTCGACCACACGTTGATCAGCACGATTTTGCCCTGAAAATCCGTAAAGCGCACGGAATTGCCGTCCGCGTCGTAAAAAACGGCTTTCGGCGGGGCTTTCGGGATTTCGCGCAAGGGGAATTTTTCGGGCGCGTTGACGTTTTTGACGGTGACGAACTGCGCCGACGCGGGCGAAACCGCGCAAAAGAACAGATACAAAAACGCCGCGAAAAATCTCATCTTTTTATCATACCGATAAATGTTGTTTGAATTGTCGGGAAAGTATTATAAAAACGTAAGAGTTATTTTTTTATAAAGGAAGCGAAAAAATGTCCGTTCAAAAATCCAGCGCCGTTTTTGCCGCCTTTTTAAGCCTGCTGTGCCTTGCCTCATGCGGCAAGCGCGGCAATTTGGAATATCCGTCGAATCAAGCGCCGAACCGCGTTTACCCCGCGCCGCATTATCCGCAAATCACGCTTCAACCCGCGCGCGCGCAAGTCGTCCCGTCCGACCTTGACGGCAATCCCGCCATGCAGGAGCAGATTCTGGACAGCGTCGAATCGCCCGATCAGGCGTTGGAGCAAACGGTCGCGCCCGCATTGACAAACTGAATAAAGGAATCCTTTCATGCCCGCCTTTTCCTACAAAGAAAACACCCTTTACGTTGAAAACGTCGCCGTCAAAGACATTGCCGTCAACATTGAAACGCCGTTTTACTGCTATTCGTTCAACGAAATCCGCGACCGGTTCGACGGATTTAAAAAAGCGGCGGCAACGCTGAAAGAAGCCGACATCTGCTTTGCCGTGAAAGCGAATGCGGATTTGGCGGTTTTGCAGGCTTTGGCGGAAAGAGGCGCGGGCGCGGACGTCGTTTCGGGCGGCGAGTTGGCTTTGGCATTGCGCGCGGGGATTCCGGCGTCGAAAATCGTGTTTTCCGGCGTGGGCAAAACGCCCGCGGAACTGCACGACGCGGTGCGCGCCGACATCAAGATGATCAACCTCGAATCGTTCGAGGAAGCGCGAGTTTTGAACGAAATTTCAAAATCCTACGGCAAAAAAACGCCCGTTTCCGTGCGCATCAATCCCGACGTGGAAGCGCACACGCACGAAAAAATCAGCACGGGCAAAAAAGAAAACAAATTCGGCGTCGATTTTGAAACCGCGCGGGAAATCTACCGCTTTGCAAAAAAATCCGACGGGCTTGATCCGGTCGGCGCGGATATGCACATCGGTTCGCAACTGCTGGACGTCGAGCCGTTCCGTCAGGCGTTTTTGAAATTGCGCGGGATGCTGGACGTTCTGCGCGCGGACGGTCTGGACATTCGCGTTTTGGATTTGGGCGGCGGTCTGGGCGTGGCGTACAGCGAAAACGACAAGCCCGCCGGCGTTGAAGATTACATCGCGGTCGTGCGGGAAACGCTAGGGGACGCGGGCTGTTCGTTCGTGTTCGAGCCGGGGCGTTACCTGATTGCGCCGGCGGGGATTCTGGTCGCGCGCGTCGTTTACGTCAAGGAAGCGAAAGAAAAGCGTTTCGCGCTGGTCGACGCGGGGATGCACAACCTGATTCGTCCCGCGATGTACGATTCTTATCACGGCGTTCTGACAATCGACGCGGGGGCGGATGACACGCAAATCTACGACGTCGCGGGTCCCGTGTGCGAAAGCAGCGACGTGTTTGCCAAAGCGCGCGCCCTGCCCGTTTTAAAGCAGGGGGATTTGATCGCGTTTGAAACGGCGGGAGCCTACGGCGAAACAATGGCGTCGAATTACAATATGCACCCGTTGTGCGCGGCGGTCATGGTCAACGACACGGAATGTGCGGTCATCCGGCGGGCGCAGACTCTGGACGAGATTCTGTCGTGCCAGTCGGAACTGGCTTGGCGGGAATGACGGCGGGAACGGCGTCGTTTTTCTGCACGGCGATTTCTTTCAGCACCAGTTCGGCTTTGACGGCGCTTGACGGCGGACGTTCGATTTTCAGCGCGAATTTCTGCGTGCCGCGCGGCGTTAAAACGGGCAGGTCGACGGCGATTTTCTGTTCCGTCAGCACGACGTTCCCCTTGTTGAAAAAGCGCGCGTAGACCGTGGGGATTTTCACGGCTTCGGGCGTTTTGCTGACAAAAGTCCCCTCGACGATTAAAAAGCGTTTGTAGTCTTCTTCGGCGAATTTGTAGGTCACGTTTTCAAAACCGACGGGCACGGGCGGCTTTTTGTTGGCGATTTTAATCACGAACGCGGCGGCGACAAGAGCGATGCTTAAAAAAATCAAATTCACGGCTTTGCGGATGTTGCGGCGCACGGCGTCGCCCCCGTCTTGCACATGAACGGGCGATTCAAAAAAAGAATCGGGTATCGGCGCGTCCTCGCGTTTTTGTTCAAGCGGCGCGAAAGACGGGATTTCCTCGTCCAAATCGGCATACGGGTCGAAAGAGGCGTTTTCGTCGGCGGGCGCGTCGCTTTGATCCGTTTCCGGCGGCGTGAATTTCCAGATGAAGCCGCATCCGGAACAGCGCACTTTCGCGTAATTCTGCGCTTTGTCGTCGGGAATTTCGTATTCGGTCTGGCATGACGGACAAACAAAACGCATATTTAACCCCTTTTCCTTGCAAAGAAAGATGATATAGTATGAACGAAGCCGAAAAAACGCTCCGGCTTTCATATTGAACAATTTGCGGAAAAAATGCAATGGTCCAAAACGTTATTGAGTTTGACGACGTCGGTTTAAGATACGAACAGGGTCCCGAAATTTTAAAGGGGCTGACGTTCGCTTTACCGGCGGGATCGTTTCATTTCCTGACCGGAGAAAGCGGCGCGGGTAAAACCAGCGTTCTGAAACTGATGTATCTGGCGCAAAAGGCGACGCGCGGCTCCGTGCGCGTGTTCGGACGCAGCGTTTCCAAAATCGGACGCGACGAATTGCCCGAAATCCGCTCGAAAATCGGCGTCGTGTTTCAGGATTTCCGCCTGCTCGACCATTTGTCAGCCATGGACAACGTGGCTTTGCCCCTGCGTTTGCAGGGCGTGCCGGAAGCGACAATCAAGCGCGACGTGACGGACATTTTGCGCTGGGCGCACCTGTCCGCGCACCTCAATTCAAAGCCGCCGACGCTTTCGGGCGGGCAGAAGCAGAACGTCGCCATTGCCAGAGCCGTCATCAACCGCCCGCAAATTCTGGTCGCGGACGAACCGACGGGGAATCTGGACGACCACAGCGCAAAACGGCTTTTAAACCTGTTCGTCGAATTGAACAAGCGCGGCACGACGGTCGTCATCGCCACGCACAACGAAGAATTGATCAGGGCGTATCCGTTCCCGCGCATCCACCTGTCGAACGGCGGCGTGCGCATTTATCCGGCAGGATACGCACCCGACAGATTAAGCCGGATGCAAGAGGACGGTAATGTTTAAAAAAAGCGCATCCCTGCCCTTTACAAACGACGCGTCCGCGCTGTTTTTGCCGTGGATGATCATGCTGATGGTGTTTTTCGCGACCTTGTCGACGGCGGGCGTATTGTCGCTGAACAGCATGGTCGGCAGATGGGGGGCTTCCGTGTCCGGTTCGCTGACGGTGCAGATTCTGCCCGCGCACGAAAACGGAAAAATCGACCGTTTGCAAATGCAGCGCGAAACGGAGCAGGTTCTGGCTCTTTTGCGCAGTACGGCGGGCGTGTCGTCGGCGGGCGTGCTGACCGAACGCCAATTAAAAGACCTGTTGAAGCCGTGGCTGAACGAAACCGTCTTAATGGACGATCTGCCCATGCCGCGCCTGATTGACGTGCAGTTGCTCGACGGCGCGAAAATAGATTTGAACGAACTGGCGGAGCGCATGAGCGTCGCCGCCCCGCACGCATCAATGGACGTGCATAAATTATGGATGGGCAAACTGTACAAACTGGCGACGGCGTTGGAAATGCTCGGCTCGACGGTGCTGTCGCTTGTTTTCGCCACAACGTCGCTTATCGTGATTTACGTCACGGTGTCGAGTTTCCGCGTTCACCGCCCGATTGTCGAACTGCTGCACCAAATGGGCGCGCGCGACAGTTTCATCTGCCGCCGGTACGCCGAAAGAATCGCCGTATTTTCCTTTTTGGGCGCGATTTTCGGCATTGGCGCGGCGTTGCCCGTTTTGTTTTCGGTCGCTTCTCTGGTGTCGGGATTCGGCGGCGGATTGCTTTCCGAAGCGCGCTTTACGGCGGCGAACTGGTGCGTCGTCGGCTTAATTCCCGCCGGCGCGGTCGCGCTGTCGACCTTTTGCGCCTATCTGACGGTGCGGCGCACGTTAAGACGGATGCCGTGACATGAAAAAAGCACGGATAATTACGCTTTTGGCACTCTTGCCGCTGATTTTGTGGACGGCGGGATTTTTCGGCTTCGTGGCGAAAATCTCGGCGCAGCCCGACGACGAAACGACTCCCAGCGAAGCGATTGTCGTGCTGACGGGCGGCGCGGCTCGCGTTGAAACGGGCATCCGCCTGCTGAAAGAGGAAAAGGCGAAAAAACTGTTCATTTCGGGCGTCAACAGGCTGATCGACGTCAAAGCGTTGACAAAATCGGTCGATTCCCTGCCCGAACCGCTGGCGGACAGAATCACGCTGGGGCACGCCGCCTGCGACACGCGGCAAAACGCCATTGAAACAAAGCAATGGCTTCAAGCGCAGGATTTCCGGACTTTGCGTCTGGTCACGGCGGCGTATCATATGCCGCGCAGTCTGACCGAATTCAAGGAAATCATCCCCGACGCCGTCATTTTGCCGCATCCCGTCTTTCCCGACAGTTTCAAACTGGACGAATGGTGGAAATACAAGGGAACGGCGTCGCTGATCGCGTCCGAATACACCAAATTTCTGGCGGTGAAAACCTTGCAAATGTTCCCGTTTCCGCGCTCGCGCACCTTTAAGTCAATACAGGAGGATTGTGAATGACAACCTTTATCCGCTCTTTGATTTTCAACATCTATTTCGTCGTCGTTTCCGGAACGTACGTCGTCGTCGGGTCAACGCTGTTCTGCCTGATGCCGCGCCGTTTCCATTCACGCACGGCGCATTATTGGGCACTTGCCATTGTCAAGGGCGCGCAGTGCGTTCTGGGACTGAAATACACGGTCGAAGGACTGGAAAATCTGCCCGACGACGCAAATTACATCATTGCGTCAAAGCATCAGTCCGCGTTTGAAACGTACCTGTTCAACATTATTTTTAAAAATCCCTCGTTCGTATTGAAGCGCGAACTGGCGATTGTTCCGTTCATGGGCTGGCAGTTGTTTTTGACGGGAGCCATCGCCATCGACCGCTCGTCCGGCATGATCGCCATGAAAAAAATCCTGAACGGCGCGAAAAAACGCCTGAAAGACGACCAGCCCGTCATCATCTTCCCCGAAGGCACGCGCGTGCCGTACGGGAAAACGGGCAATTATCATCCGGGAATCGCGCTTTTGTACAATCACCTGCCCGACACGCCGGTTTATCCCGTCGCCGTCAATACGGGGAAATTCTGGAAAAAAGCGTCTTTTATGAAATACGCCGGCACGGTGAAAGTCAAAATTTTGCCCGCCATGCCCAAAGGGTTGAGCAAAGCCGAATTCATGGCGGAATTGCAAAACCGCATTGAAACGGCGTGCCGCGAAATGAACGGGGACGGCGCATGAAAATACGATACCGCGGCTTGAAGCGGAGCGATTACGGCAGAATAAAAAAGATTATCGACGACACATGGGATTTTTCCGCCGATGTGGACGACGACAAAGCGCTGAACCATTGCCTGAACGTTTTTCTGCACGACTATCTCGGCTGGTCGAACTACACGAAAGTCGCCGTCGCGAACGATAAAGTCGTCGGCTTTCTGTTCGGCAGATGCGACAAACTGTCGTGCCTGAAACAGCGTTTTTTGCACTTTTTCCCGTATCATTTTTCAAAATTCGCGCTGATTTTCAACAAAGGCGGACGCTTCGGTCTGAAAATCTTTCGTATCACCGATCGCGTCAACAATCAGTTGATACAAAATCACACAAAGGAGTTTGACGCGGAACTGTGCCTGTTCGTCGTCGCGGAAAATTACGCGGGCGAAGGCATCGGCAGCGCGCTTTTGACCGATTTCCACAAGTTTTTGAAAAAGAACAAGGCGAAGAATTACTTTTTGTACACGGACACTTACTGCGACGTCGGATTTTATCACCGCAAGGAATACGACCTGATTTCGCTGGACACGGTCGATTTCGGCGACAATGAAAAGAAACTGCCGAAATACGCGCTGTACGGGTGCCGTCTGGACAAAGTCAAAACATGACGATGTAACAAAGTTACAAAGTTACGGACGCCGGTCGACAATGCCCGTTTGCGCGTTCGTTTCGCGCCATTTTTCAAAATCGCCGTAAGAGCGCACGCCGTCCGCCAGAACCGCCCGACAGTATTCTATGCCCGCAATGTGTTCGTTTGCGGGCGTTTGATATTTCAATTCCAGAATCGCGCGGCGCGTTTCGGGCGTCAGCACCGCTTTAATCCGTTCGGCGACGCGCTCGAAATATCCGTCGAATTGCGACCCCGCCAGAATTTGAATCATGTCGATTTGCCATTCCTCGCCGTCAAGATTGTACCAAACGTGCCATTCAAAGCACGCTTCGTTTGTTCCGGCAAGATTGGCGTACGCCAGCCGCGAAATGTCCGGATTTTCGCAAATGCGGGCAATCGCCTTGAAACTTTCGGCGACGTCCAGCGCGTCCGTGTAAATGTGAAAATCAATGTCGCGGTGCGTCATCAGCAAGCCCGTCGCGACCGACCCGACAAGATTCACTTTCGCGCCGACGCCCCGCCACGCCTCGACAACGCCGCTTCGCCGCACGACTTCCCGCTCTTTCGCCAAGTTTTCACGCGCCAAACGCTCAATGTCGATTGTTGTGCCGTTCATTGACTTTCACCCGTTTTTTCAGCGCGGCGCGATAATCAGCAACGTGCCGCTTTGCACCGAAACGCGCGCGTTTTCTCCCTTGAATTCGTTGCTGACGCCCAGCGGAAAGGCGTTCGTCAGCCCCGCGTTTTGAATTTCGTATTTCAAGCCGGAAATATCCACGCCGCGCGCGCAGTCGGACAGGCAGAACACGGACACATAACCGCCGCTTCGGGCGGGCAAATCGCAAAAGCCGTCTTGGACGACCGTGCAAACCGTGTCCCTGCCGAACAAAAAGCCGCGCGCCCCGCGCTTTGCCAAAAACGTCAGCGCCTGCACGTTCGCCATTGTATGATCGAACCTGCCGCCCGTCGCGCCGTACAGGTAAAAAGCGTTGCAGCCGAGCGACAGCCCTTTTTTAATCGCCGCCATCATGTCGGTGTCGTCCTTTTCTTTCGGCAGGACGATGACGTTGCTTCCCGCCGGTTTTTCGGGCGCGGAATCAAAATCGCCGATAATCAGATCCGGCGACAAACCGAGCCTTTTCAGCGCGGCGCAACCGCCGTCGGCGGCAATCAGCACGTCCGTTTTTACAAGCGATTCAGCCGTTTCGTAAAAATCGGACGCGCCGACGATTGCACACGATTTCGTCATTTTCAGTCAAGCCGGAATTCGACGGTCGACACGACGCGCACTTTTTTGCCGATTTGCCAGCTTTCCTGCGCGTTGTTATCGTCCAAAGCGGGCAAAATGGAAAACACGCCCTGTTGCGCGCGGCGGATTTTTCCGACTTTGCTGTGCGAACTTTTGGCGAATTCCTCGGCGGCGGCGGTCGCGTTTTTCGTCGCCTGTTCCAGCATTTCGGGCTTGATTTCGTTCAGTTTCGTGAAAATGTACGACACGGGAGAGCCGTAGGACTGGCTGTCGAACACGACGCCTTTTTCAATCAGTTCGCCCGTTTCGCCCAAAGCCTTTTCCACCGCGAACACCTTTTGCGAGCGCACGGTCACCGCCTGCTGCAAAATGTAGCGCACGGAAATCGCGTCCGAACGGTACGGGTTCGCCTGCAAATCGTTCGTTTCGACGCGCCCGTCGGAAATTTCAAACGCTTCAAAGCCCTTTTGTTCCAGAAAAGCGTGAATCAGCGCGCGATTCGCGTCAATGTTCTTCTGCACGGCGGACAGATTGTTGCCCGTGGCGACGAATTTCATCGTCCAGACCGCCAGATCCGCCTGCACCTGACGTTCCGCCAAACCTTTCACCGTCACGAAATTGCTGTTGACGTGGGCGCGGTAATAAAACCAGCCGGGGAAAAAGCCGCCCAGCGCGATGCCCGCCGCCAGCACGAAAAGGGCGACGATTTTGCATTTCGGCGCGCAGCCGCAGGATTGAGATTTTTCTTCCATTTCACACCTCTTGAAAAAATGCACCGCCGTTATTGTAAAATCAGGCGGGATAAAACACAATCCCTTTGTATTGCGTAAACAAAAATGCTATGTTTATGACATTATCGACCATACAACCGGAGATGAATTCAGATGAAAATGACCAAAAGAATCGAAAACGGCGAACCCGTTTTGTTCATTCAGGGACAACTGACGGCGCAGGCGGCGCCCTTTTTCGACGAAACGCTGAAAAAAGTGCTGGGCGACGGCAAGGAAATCGTTTTGGATTTCACGGAAGTCGAATTCATCGCCTCCGCCGTGTTGCGCGTTCTGCTCTCCGTCGAAAAGAAATTGAAACTGGCGCAGGGCGGCATCACCATCCGCAACGCGAACGACGTCGTCATGGAGGTGTTTCGCCTGACGGGGTTGAAAGAGTTTTTGAACATCATCTGATTGCGGAGGAGCAAATGCAAATCAGAAAAGAAAAGGAAAACGGCGTCACCGTTCTGCACATCATCGGTCAGATGACGTCGCCGACGTCCCCGCTTGTCGAAGCGGCGATCAACAACGTTTTGGACGAGGAATCGCGTCTGATTCTGGATTTTTCCAAAGTCGACTTTCTGGCTTCGTCGGGCATCCGCGTACTGCTGACGACGCAAAAGAAAATCAATTCGTTCCACGGTTCGCTGACCTTGCGTCACGTCGCGCCCGTCGTCATGGACGTTTTTGAAATGACGGGGCTGAAAGATTTTCTGCGGATAGAGCCGTGACAAACACTATTTTCGGGGGCACCGGCATGCGTAAAACTTTTCAAAAATGGCTGTGCGTTTTCGTACTGCTTTCCTTTGCCGCGACATCGGGCGTTTCATACATTCTGCAAACGAATCTGGCGGACGAGCGCGGCGTCGAGGTCGTGCGCACGAATTTGCAATACGTCAAAAAGCAAATCACGCTCGGCAAGGAAAAACTGGCGTCGCTGAAACGCGATTTGCAGTCGGAACTGCTTGAAAAGGCGCGCGCGTTCGCCCTGCTCTTGAAAGAAAAGCCGAATTTGCTCGAACGCGACGATTTTCTGCAAACGTGGGCGAAATCCAGCGGTTTGGAGGAAATCAGCGTTTTGAACGACAAGGCGACCGTCGTGTACGCTTTCCCGAAAAATCTGCTCGGCACGGATTTCAACCAATACGACGCGACGAAAAAATACCTGTTTTTAATGAACGAAAAAGACAAGGAATACGTCGAGGACATCCGCGTCAGCGTCAATAAAAAGGGCAAATTGGGCAAATGGGTGCAGTTCGCCGGCGTGCCGCGTCTGGATCAAAAAGGCATTATCCAAATGGGCTATTCCGCCGAACGCTACGCCAAAGCCATGCGCACCGCGTCGATTAAAAATCTGGCGCCCGATTTCACCATCGGCAAAACCGGCTACGTTCTGGTCGCGCGCAAAGGCAAAATCGTCAGCGCGACGACGCCGGAAATGCTCGACAAATCGCTGGCGGCGTTGAATCTGCCCGAAGCCAACGGCAAGGAACAAAGCGGACGCGCGGTTTTGAACGGCGAAAAAGTCATGACCGTTTACGAACCGTTTGAAGACTACACGCTGATCGGCGTTTATCCCGAAAAGGAACTGTACGCCAACCGCAACAGCGTGCTTTTCTGGTCGTTTTTGTTCTACGTCGTCCTGTACGCCGTCGTTTTCGCGCTGATTTCGTACCTGCTGGAACGCATTGTCATCAGCGGCATCAAGCACACGAATTCGGCTTTGCAGAAAATCACGGAAGGCGATTTGAACGAAACGGTCAACGTGCGCACGAACGCGGAATTCATTTCTTTGTCCGACGGCATCAATGCGACGGTAACGGCGCTGAAACACGCGATTGCCGAAGCCGCCGCGCGCATTGACAAAGAATTGGAATTCGCGCGCGAAATTCAAAAATCGTCCCTGCCGCGCGCTTTTCCGCCGTATCCCGACATCAACGATTTCGACATCGCCGCGCTGATGAAGCCCGCGAAAGAGGTCGGCGGCGATTTTTACGATTTCTTCCTTTTGGGGCAGGAAAACACGCATCTGGGCGTCGTCATCGCCGACGTGTCCGGCAAGGGCATCCCCGCCGCCATGTTCATGATGAGCGCGAAGGCGTTGATTAAGAATTTCGCGGAAGCGGGCTTGCCGCCGGCGGAAATCTTCACGCACACGAACAGGGAATTGTGCGAAAACAACGACGCGGGAATGTTCGTCACGGCGTTCATGGGCATTTTGGAAATCGCGACGGGCAAATTCACCTACGTCAACGCGGGACACAATCCGCCGCTGATCAAGCGCGAAAACGGTCCTTACTGCCGGATGGATTTGAAACCCGGTTTCATGCTCGGCGGGCTGGACGATTTCCGCTACGAACAGGCTGAAACGGTCTTGAAAGGCGGCGACACGCTGTTTTTGTACACCGACGGCGTGACGGAGGCGAAAGACGTCAACGACAAACTGTTCGGCGACGACCGCCTGCACGAAGTGCTGAACGAGCACGCCTCCCTGCGCCCCGACAAACTGCTTGAAACCGTCAAGAAAAAGGTTCTGGCGTACGAGGAAGGCACGGAACAGGCGGACGACATCACGATGCTGGGCTTGCGCTACAACGTGAAAACGCAGGAATTCCCCGCGAAAATCGACTGTCAGGACAAAGCGATGGATTTCGTCAACAGCGAATTGAAAGCGGCGAACTGCCCGCAGAAAGTCATGGCGCAAATCGACATTTCCTTTGAAGAAATCTTCGTCAACATCGCCAATTACGCCTATGCGCCGGCGAACGACGGCACGATGACGCTGTCCTGCGCGGTCGGCGGCGCCCCCGAATTCGTCACGCTGACGTTCAAAGACTCGGGCAAGCCGTTCAATCCGCTGAAAAAGCCCGACCCCGACATCACGCTGGGACTTGAAGACCGCGAAATCGGCAATTTGGGCATCTTCATGGTCAAAAAAATCATGGATTCGGTCACCTACGAATACAAAAACGGGCAGAATATCCTGACTTTGAAGAAAAAAACGGCAGAATCGAACGGATAAGGCAAAATTTTTATACAAAAAATTTGACAAAACCGTAAAATAATTCTACCATTCTCTTAACAGAATAAAGGAGAACTCACTATGGCAATTTCGTACAGCGAATTTATGAAAGCGCAACCGGTTGAACGTTTCCACGTTGAAGAACCGCAGGAAAAAGGCTTCCTGAACAAAATCTTTCAGCGTCAGTCCAAAGACGTCGACGCGTCCGATGAAAGAATGGAACGCCTGAAAGATATGCTGCGCGCCAGCAAAACGGGTCGGCAGACCTTGGAATTTTTGGAACAGAAAGGCGCCGAACTGGTTTTTGAACCCATGGATTATTACGGATACTTTTCGCCGGACGAAAACAAGGTCGCTCTGAACCCTGCGTTCTCCGATGAAGACTGCGCCGTCACATTCGTTCACGAAGTCCGCCACGCGTGGCAGGACACGCAGATGATCGACAACGGTTTGGAATCGACGTTGAATCCGACGATGACGCCTAAATCGTTCTTGGTCAGCGGTTTCTTCATTGAAGCCGACGCATGCGCTTCCGAAGTGACGTACGCCCACGAAATGCGCGAAAAGAACCCGAAAATCTGGGAAGCGCATCAGAAATCGCCCTACGCGCCGATGAGCACCGAATTTGAAAAAACGTTCAAAGAAACGGGCGACGTCGCACAGGCGCGCGAAGCCGCTCTGCTCAAATGGTTCGACCTGCGCGTTAAAAAGTCCTACGAAGACACCTATGTCGAATACATGAGCGAAGTCGCGAACGAACTGCGCAAAGAAAAAGAAATGGAACCGCAGTATTTCGCCGAAGACCGCTCGACGAAAACCATGATCGACCTGATGGGCAAAGACTACGACGGCAACAAGTTCTTTACGAAAACAAAGGCGCTGGAAGCCGAAGACAAGTTGTTCCTGACGGAAAAAGGCACGAAAGACTTGGCGAAAGCGCTGGCGGGCTACATGGTCAAATACAACCGCACGTCTTCCGATTTGGGTCTGGACAAGATTACGGTCGTTGACGAAAAAGGCAACAAGTCAACCATGAAAGACGCCGTTGAAGACGTCAGATTGCGCGGCAGATACGCCAAAGAAAACCAGCCTATTCTGGCGGCTTTGGCAAGCCAGCGTTCCCGCTGACCGTCCCGATTGGCAAAACACGTTACGCGGCGCGCTTTTTCAATTAAAAGCGCGTCGTTTTTTATGGAGGAAAAAATGAAAAAGAAAAAAACGCCGAAGCGAAATTTTATCGCCAAAGAACTGCTTTGTTCGGGAAAATTCGCCCAGCGAATCATCCGGAATAAAAAAGCCTACACCCGCAAGGTTAAATTTAAAAAATGCTCCGAAATCAATTCATCGGAGCATTTTTTACGTCATTTGTTGTATGTGAATTTTAAGAAATTGCCAATCAGGTTTTCGTTCCAAACCTGAACGTCGTCCGGCACGGCAAGCACGGTCGGCGTAAAGTTCCAAATGTACTTGATGCCCGCTTCCACCAGCAGTTCGGCGGTTTCCTGCGCGACGGCGGCGGGGACGGTCAAAATGGCGATGTCCACGCTCAACCGGCGCGTCAGCCCCGTCAGGCGCGAGATGTGGAACACTTCTTTTTTGTTGATAATCATGTCGACTTTCAGAGGGTCGTTGTCGAACAGCGCCAAAATGTTCAGCCCGTAGTTTGAAAAATCGTCGTATTTCGCCAGCGCAAAGCCCAAATTGCCCGCGCCGATGATGAACGCGTCTTTCGGCGTTTCAAAACCCAGAGTCGTTTCAATGGAAAATTTCAATTCGGCGATATTGTAACCGACGCGGCACTTCCCCTCGTTTTTAAGCAAGGCCAAATCCTTGCGCACCTGCGTGTCGTCGATGCGCAGAAGCCCCGCGATTTGCGGGCTGGATATGTATTGAATACCGCGTTTTTGGTAATCTTCCAAAATGTAATGATACAGCGTCAGACGGCTGATGACCTTGTCGCTGAGTTTCAGCATATTTCACGCCTTTCAAAAACAAAGAAAGCGAACGGGGTTTCCGTCCGCTTTCTTGAAATTTCAGTTTCAGATAACGCCGTTGAAAGCGTCGATGTACAACTGCTTGATGTCTTTCATCAGCGGATAGACGGGGTTGGCGCCCGTGCACTGATCGTCGAAAGCCTGTTCCGTCAGCGTATCCAGTTTCGCGTAGAAGTCGGCTTCCGTCACACCGAATTCCTTAATGGAAAGCGGAATTTTAATCGCTTTCTTCAATTCGGTGATCGCGTCAAGCAAACGTTCGACTTTTTCGTCGTCCGTCGCACCCTGCAATCCGATTTCGTCCGCAATCTGCGCGTATCTGTTTTTCGCGCAGGGGAAACGGTACTGCGGGAAGATCGCCTGTTTATCGGGGCAATCCGTCGCGTTGTACTTGATGATCTGGTTCAGCAGCAGCGCGTTGGCGATGCCGTGCGGAATGTTGAACGCCGCGCCCAGTTTATGCGCCATCGAGTGACACAAGCCCAAGAATGCGTTGGCGAACGCCATACCGGCAATCGTCGAAGCGTAGTGCATTTTTTCACGCGCAATCGGATCGTCTTTGCCGTTCGCATAGGAACGCGGCAGGTACCTGAACACCAGTTTAATGGCTTCCAGCGCTTCGGAGTTCGTGAAGTTCGTCGCCATGCAGGACACATAGGCTTCAATGGCGTGCACCAAAGCGTCGATACCCGAAGCGGCGCACAAACCCGCCGGCATCGTATCGACGAAGTTCGGGTCGACAATCGCCATGTTCGGCGTCAAAGCGTAGTCGGCGACGGGGTATTTGATGTGCGTCTTGTCGTCGGTGATAACGGCGAACGGCGTCACTTCGGAACCCGTACCGGATGTCGTCGGAATGGCGACCATCATGGCTTTTTTGCCCAATTCGGGAATACGGCAGATACGTTTGCGGATGTCCATGAAGCGCATGGCGATATCTTCAAACTTCGTGTCCGGCTGTTCGTACATCAGCCACAAAATCTTCGCCGCGTCGATAGGCGAACCGCCGCCCAGCGCGATGATGACGTCGGGTTCGTACGTTTTGACGATCGCCAGAGCGTCGGCAATGGTCGACAGCGTCGGGTCGGGTTTGACGTCGAAGAAGATCTGGTAGTCGATGCCGACTTCTTCCAGAACGTTCGTGACGTTGTACACGGTTCCCGAGTTGAAAAGGTATCTGTCGGTGACGATGAACGCGCGTTTCTTGCCCTGCAATTCACGCAACGCCAAATCCGTCGCGCCGCGTTTGAAGTAGATTTTCGAGGGAACCTTGAACCACAGCATATTTTCTCTCCTTTCCGCGACGGTCTTATAGTTCAACAGATGTTTGACGCCGACGTTTTCGGAAACGGCGTTGCCGCCCCAGGAACCGCATCCCAAAGTCAACGAGGGTTCCAGTCTGAAATTGTACAAATCGCCGATAGCGCCCTGTGTCGCGGGGCAGTTGATCAAGATGCGGCCCGTATGCAGTTTTTCAGCAAAGTGTTTGATTCTGTCTTGCTTGCGGTCGTCCGTGTGCAAAACGGAAGTGTGACCGGCGCCGCCCAGAACGATCAGGGCGTGCGCCATGTCGGTCGCCTGTTCAAAACTGTCCGCCTTGTACATGGCAAGAACGGGAGAGAGCTTTTCATGCGCGAACGGTTCGGACAGGTCGATTTTCGTGACTTCGCCGATCAGCACTTTCGTTCTTTCGGGAACGTCGATGCCTGCCATTTTCGCAATCGTGTGAGCGGATTGACCGACGATGGCGGGATTGACGCGACCGTCCTGAATGACCAGCGAACCGACTTTGTCGCGTTCCTGTTCGTTCAGGAAATAAGCGCCGCGATAAGCGAATTCCTTTTTAACCGCTTCGTAAACGTCGTTGACGACGACGACCGCCTGTTCGGACGCGCAAATCATGCCGTTGTCGAACGTTTTGCTCATCAGGACGGAGGAAACCGCGGTTTTGATGTCAGCCGTTTCGTCAATGACGGACGGCGTATTGCCGGGACCGACGCCCAGTGCGGGCTTGCCCGAAGAATACGCGGCTTTGACCATGCCGGGACCGCCCGTCGCCAAAATGCAGTCGACCAGCGGGTGTTTCATGAGCTGATCGGACAGTGCGACGGAGGGTTCTTCAATCCACGCGATGATGTTTTTCGGCGCGCCGGCGGCGACGGCGGCGTCCAAAACCAGTTTCGCGGCGGCAATCGTCGATTTTTTCGCGCGCGGGTGCGGCGAAAAGATGATGGCGTTGCGTGTTTTCAAAGAAATCAAGGCCTTGAAAATGGCGGTGGACGTCGGGTTGGTCGTCGGGACGATACCCGCGATAACGCCGAGCGGTTCGGCGACGATTTTCGTGCCGTTGACTTTGTCTTCGGAAATCACGCCGCACGTTTTCGTGTTTTTGTGTTTGTTGTAAATATATTCGGACGCGAAGTGGTTTTTGATGATTTTATCTTCAACCACGCCCATGCCCGTTTCTTCAACCGCCATTTTTGCCAGCGGAATGCGCGCGGCGTTTGCGGCGGTGGCGGCGGCTTTAAAAATCTCGTCGACTTTTTCTTCCGGATAAGTGGCGTAAATTTTCTGCGCTTCCTTAACGCTTTCAATCAAGCGTTCCAACTTTTCGGCGTCCGTCGCCGCTTCGACGGCAATTTCCGTTTTCTTTGTCACCATTTTCTTGCCTCTTTGCTTATAGTGATTTAATTCACGAATTATATAGCCTATTTATCGAGTCATTTCAAGAGAATTTTACTCGATTTTTCACCTTTTTTATACTTTTGTATCGTGACGCCGCTCCTTATTTAGAGAAAAGTGTCACGATTTCACAGATTTGTTTTTATCGGCATTCTCCGCAACGCGCTTCGCCGCGGTTTTTGCCGGATTCAAACACGATCCGCCGCCTATGCAACCGTTGACGCAGCACATGACTTCAATCAGGTTTCCGAACGGGCATTTGCCGTCTTTCGCAAATTTCTTCAAGTCGCGAATCGCCTGCTTGTCCAAACCGTTGATGACATAAGACTGAATGCCGGATTCCGCGCCCGCATAAGTCTTGACCGCGTCGGATACACCCGAAGACAGCGCGAATTTGCGCGCCTCGCGCGACGATTCGACTTCATACGGAGTCGGTTCCTGCGCTTCAATGTCGATCTGCATGGCGATGAACAGCGCGCCCAATTCCTCAAAACTCAACACAAAGTCGATGTTCGGGTTGTCGCGTCCCTCGCGGCGTTTCGCAATGCACGGGCTGATGAACACGGTCACGGCGCCGGCGTCGTTCTTCTTCGCCAGTTCCGCCGTGTAGTAAGCGGGCGTGCGCGTCGCGGACACATAGGGTTTCAGTTCGGGAATGTGGCGTTTGACCAGTTCGTTGTATCCCGCACAGCACGACGTCGTCATAAACGGCGCGTTTTCCGCCATGCGCTCCTTGAAATCGGCGGCTTCGTTCGCAATCGTGATATCCGCGCCCTGCGCGACTTCATACACTTTGCAAAAGCCGATTTTTTTCAGCGCCGTGTGCAGTTGTTCGGGCGAGCCGGGGAGTTGACCGAGCAGAGCCGGCGCAAACATCGCGACGACTTTCTTGCCGTTTTTGATATTTTTTAAAATATCAATCAGCTGGCTTTTTTCGTGAATCGCGCCGAACGGACAGACGGACAGACAGCGTCCGCAAGTGATGCATTTGTCGAAATCAATGTGCGCGCGACCGTGCACGTCTTTTGTAATCGCGCCGACGGGACAGGCGTTTTCGCACGGGACGATCGTGCGCGCAATCGCCTGATACGGACAAACCTGCATGCACATGCCGCATTTTTTGCATTTTTCGGGGTCAATGTGCGATTTGCCGTTTTTAACGCTGATGGCGCCGAAACGGCAGGTATTCTGACACGGTCGCGCAACGCAGCCCTGACACAAATCGGTGACATAAATGCGGCTGTCGACGCACCCTTTGCAAGCCGCCTCCAAAACGGTCAAAGGCTTGCTTTCAGGCTCCGCGCGTTCCAGCGCGTTTCGGGCGTATTGCGTCAGGTCCGTGCGTTCGTCGTCGTCTTCAATCGCCTGCCCCAGACCGGCGATCAGACGGTCGCGCAAAATGGCGCGTTCCTTGTAGATACAGCACCGGTAAGGCACTTCCGAGCCTTTCGGACGCATATCAAGCGGGATTAAACGGACGCTTTCGGCGAAATCTTCACCGAAAAAAGCACAAATCATGCGCACCAGAATTTCGCGTTTCAGGCGTCTGATGTCGTCTTGCGGCAGCGCAACGTTCATTTGTTCAATTTCTCCTCAATGGCGGCAAGCACTTTCTCGACAGTCGCCTCGGTGATTACGTCGCCGTCAACCTTGACGTAAGGCGCTTTGGAAAACGACCAGTTCACCGAGCAGATTCCCTGACAGGGAACGCCGGAAACGGTGACCTGATCGGGATATTTCTTTTCGACAATTTGTGTCAATTCCTGCAAGTTTGACGCTCCCATAACAAAGCAGGTTGTTCCCAAGCATACACTGACGTTGATTTTAGCCATGTTTTTTCTCCTTACATGAATTGCAGACGCACGTCTTTATAATATTTTTTCCGAAGAGAATCCGCCATTTGCCGAATGACATTTTTGCGAATTTCGATTTCAACGGGCAAAGTGGGGTCGTAATGAGCCTGATTCAATTTCGCGCCAATCATGAACAAGATGCTGTCGCTGTCGAGCAAAAATTCAACCAAGCGCACCGCGGCGTTCCGCTTTCCTTCGGGAATGCCCGTTTCCAGATATTCCGCCGCCTTTGTCAGCGTCAGAATCCCCTCCGTTATCAGATCCGCCCCGTCCATGAACGAACAGGCGGGCAAATCGCCCGCATCCGCGGAAATATCCATTGTAATCGGACGGTTGAGTTCGCGTGAAAGCAAATTCGCCGTCGTCCCGCCGCAAACCGCTTTTTTCCCGTCGAACGAATCGAAAATGCGGGCGTATTCCGCGTCCTGTTCCTGATGATATGGCGGCCCCGTAAACACAAGCGTCTTGCGCGGTTCGCGAAAATAAAGCACGCAGGCGGACACGTCGTCTTTGGGCAGTCCGTCGGGTTCGATCAGACGCGCGTATTCGACAATGTGATGCGATAACACGTCGCTGGACATATCGGGACAGTCCGCCAGAACGGCGCTTAAATAATCTTCCAGTCCCTCGCGGCGCAACCCCAGTTTCAGCCGTTCGCCGCCCAGCCCCGCCTGCGTTACGCCGTCCGAGCACATGACAATTCTGTCGCCAAGAGAGGCTTTGAATTTGTAAACGCGCGTGTGGCGGTTTTTAAACGTTTTTGAATTGATGATGGAAAACGGCAAATCCGCCGCGACGCCGCTCCGCCACAAAATAAAGTCGGGATTCCCCTCCTCGACCAGAACGACATCGCCGTCGTCCGTGCAGTCAACGGCGGAAAAGGTCGAATAACTGATTTTGCGCACCTTGCACACGGGCAGGGAATTCATGACGATTTCGGCGGCGCGCCCGACGGGAATATGCCGTTCCATAAAGCGCAAAAGCATCGTCGCCGTCATGCACGACAAAATGTTCGCCTTGATGCCGCTTCCCAAGCCGTCGGACAGAACGGCAAGCAGGCGGGACTCGTTCGGAATGCGCTTGCTGGCGAAGTAATCGCCGTACGCATTCTGATTGTATTTTTTCATTTGATGACAGGCAATGTCGATGAACATGAATTCTCATCCTTTGCCGATGCGTCAACGGACGAATCGTCCGCCGTTTCATCATAATCCTGCGCAATCGAGCTCAACAGACTTTCCGTTTCCACCATGTGCTCCCCCAAAAGACAGGCGATTTCCTGCACGATGGAGATGTTTTTCGTAATGACTTCGTGCGCTTTTCTGGCGATTTGCTCGTGCGACGCCGCCGTTTCCGTCACGTCGGTGATAATCGCGCCCGCCAAAGCGTTCTTTTCGATTGTGAACGCCGTCACGTCGTACAGTCTGGAATTCAGGGGAAAGCGCTCCCTGTGTATGTCTTTGCCGGATTTCAGCGTCGCCTTGAACAGTTTTGAAAAATCGGCGACCTTTGTCAATTCCGCACCCGCCAGACCGTCCGGCAAAGCCTGATACAACTCGTATTGTTCGCCCGTAAACAGCCGCATGAAAGCGTCGTTCGCTTCGACAATGTTCAAATCGCCGTCGACAATAACCGCGGCGGACGGCATGCAGCGCAGCATCGCCGTCGCCTTGCGCAGCGCGATTTTGCGCATATAGGACACGCACATCGACGGTTCAGCCATGCCAGACAGCAACGCCTTCGCCAAACCGCGACACGTCGCGTAGCCGCACCCGCCGCAGTTCAATTCGTCTTTCGCACTGAATTTGCCGATGCGTTCAAGCGCCTTGTTGACATCCTCGACGGTATAAACGGCGGATACGACGGGGCGCGCGGGGAACGGCAGCGGCACGACGACTTCGGGTTCCTGCGGCACGACGTTGCGGCGTTTGGCGTGCGCGATGACGGCGGAAATGTTTTCCAAGCCGCTTTTTTGCGTATCGACGCACGGACCGGCGACACAGCCGCCGTCGCAAGCCAGCAGTTCCAGAAACACGACGCTTTCCAGTTTGGACGGATCCAAGCCCGCCAAAGCCTTTTCAATCGAATCCAGCGACGAAACGGCGGTCATCTGCACATCGGCGCGCACGCCGACCCGCTTGATTGTTTCGATCATCCCGCCGTTAAGCGGATACAGCGCGCCCTCGTAAGCGGTACGGGGCATGAATCCCTCGCCCTCATCGTTCAATTCTTCGACTTTAACGCCGTCGTCGTTCATCCAGATTTTAATTTCCTCGAACGTCAGCGCGGCGGACAACAAATCGGGATGACGGTCGGATTCGTTTTTCTTGCCGATGCAAGGTCCCACAAACACGACGTCGACATCCGCGCCCTCGCGCTCTTTCAGCAATTTCGCGTGCGTTTGCGCCGGCGAGGCGATTTGCGTGATGTGATAGGAAAAATCGGGGTGGTAACAGCGGATGAAGTCGACGGCGACGGGACAGGCGGACGAAATAAACAGCCCCTTTTGCGCGCCGTTCAGGACTTTGGCGGTTTCAATCGACACTTCCTCCGCGCCGACGGCGGTTTCGCCGACGCCGGAAAAGCCCAAACGCTTAAACAGGGCGACCACCTGACTTTCGGACAAATCGAACGCCGCGCGCCAGCTGGGAGCCAGCGACACATAAACTTTTCTACCCGTCAGGAATAAATTTTTAGCGTCGGCAAGGTCGTTTCTGACTTTTTTCGCGCCGGCGGGACAGGTGCGCACGCACAAACCGCAGGCGATGCATCTGTCGGGAATGACGGACGCATGACCGTTTTCGATTTTAATCGCTTTCACGCGGCACTCGCGAATACACTTATAGCAGTCGTGGCATTCGTTTGTCAGCGTATAGACAACCCCGTTGTTTGTCATGCGAACACCCCGTCTAAAATCTCTTGCAGTTTTTCAGGCGTCACCCCTTGATACCGCTTCGTCCCGATATAAATGTTCGGTCCGTCCGCGCACAAGTTGCGACAGCGTTCTCCAACGACATTGATTTTAGCGTCAACGCCTTTTTCCTTCAAATACTTTTCAATAAAAGACAAGTTTTCCGCGTTGCCGCGGGCAAAGCACGCACTGCCCATGCAAATGGAAATGGTCACCGGAATCATTACCGCCTCTTATCGTGATAAATTTCTCTATATACATAGGCGGGACGGATATTCTTGTCAACAGATTTTTATATAAAAAACGAAAGAAATCCGCCATTTTTGGCATATAAAAATCGAGATGAAATTTTAAATACCGCGTATTTTGTCACGATTAAGGGCGGACTGCCAATCCGCCCTTCAAAAAATCACGATTAAACACGGTTAAACGTCATTCGACCGACAGAATGTCCGTCAGTTTCGCGGTCGCGTCCTGCATGTTGATTTTTTCCAGCGCCGCCAATTCGTTCGCCAAGCGGTCAAGCGCCTGTTCGTAAATCTGGCGTTCGCTGTACGACTGTTCGGTCTGCGTCTGGGAACGGTGCAAATCGCGCACGACTTCGGCGATGGACACGGGGTCGCCGGAATTGATTTTCGCTTCGTATTCCTGCGCGCGACGGCTCCACATGGCGCGTTTCGCTTTTGATTTGCCGCGCAGAGTTTCCAGCGCCGTTTCCATGATGTTTTGATTGGACAATTTGCGCAGTCCCGACGTTTTCGCCTTTGTCATCGGCACGCGCAGGGTCATGCGGTCTTTGTCGAAACGCACGGCGATCAGTTCCAACTCCTGATTGGCGATCACGTCTTTTGTAATGCTTGTCACTTTGCCGACGCCGTGAGCCGGATAAACAACGAAATCCCCGACCGAAAAAACAACTTCTTTGACCATAAAAAGCCACCTTTGTTTGTACGGAGGGCGCAAAACCGTAAGCGTTTACATCAAACGCAACCGAGCCGACCGTTTTTGTGAATCCCATCCGGAAGAACCTGTCTTCCCTATCGGAAAATGTTATATCACAAAAATAGCCTTTTTTCCATATTTTTCTTTCAAAAGCCCGCGTCGACGGGGATAAGTTTCGTTGTTCTGCCGTATACGACAAGCACTTTTTGCCCTTTTTTCAAAGGGTTCTTGCTTCCCTGAATGACGCTGACGGTTTTGCCGTCCGGCAGTCTGACGAAATACTGCAACGCCTTTTGCGCGGTCAGTTCCTTTTGCGTGAAATCGCCCAGCAACGCGCCCGCCAGCGCGCCGCCGACAGCCGCCAGAACGCTGCCCTTGCCCCGCCCTATCGTCGAAGCGGCGAATCCGCCCGCAACGCCGCCCGCCGCCGCGCCGAACGGGGAATCAGACCCTTGAATGTTGACGGCGCGCACATCAACAATCACGCCGTCGTCGACGGGCGCGGTCTGACCGACGGCGGACGCCTGATAGGAATCCGCGTTGATGTCCGACGCGCAGGCGGTCAGCGTTAAAAGGGAAAGGGCGCAAAAAAAGACGGCTGTGGGTTTCATTTCGACCTCCGAAAACGTTTTTCTTGATTTTACGCTTTCAAAGGCGAAACGCACAGCCGTCAAAAAGTCGAGAAACCTTACAGTCCCAGCGATTCTTTCAACGCGGCGACTTCGGGGTCGGGATACGCGCGGATGCGGGCGATTTCCTCGCTCAATTCGTCTTCCATGCCGCGACGCAGCAGAGTCGCCGTCTGGTTTTCGATGACCTGTTCGATTCTGCGCAACGCGTTGAATTGATCAGCAACCGCCCATTCGTCGTCGCGGCTTTCGACGTATTTGAACATTTCGTCAAATCCGTACGCTTTGTAAATCGCGGCGTATGCCTTGACAACGTCGATCAGCGCCGCACCGGTTTCGGACTGCATCTTGCCCGTGAAATTGACGGCGACGCGGTTGATCAGCCCGTTCGTCAGCACGGTGGCGACAATTTCGCGGCGCAGGCGGTGCGAACGCACATAATCGGGATATTCCTTCTGCAAGCGCGGCGGGAAATAGGCGAACAATTCGTCTTCAAAAGCCGCATCGTCGGGCAAATCGCTGTTCAGCAAATCCTCGTTCAGCGTCAGTTTCGCGTAAGCCATCAGCACGCCCAGTTCGGAGCGCGTCAGGCTTTTGCCCTGCGTGAAGCGCGCGTCCATTTCGGCGTCGCTCGGCAGATTTTCCAAAGCGCGATCCAAGCGTCCCGCCTTTTCCAAGCGGTTAATCAGTTTTTTCTGACCGGGGAGGCTTTTCGCGCCGCGAAATTCCATGTATGACAAAATCTGCGTTTGCAGGTAGTTGTCGCGCAAAACGAGTCTTTCGACGTCGTCCGTCATGGATTTCAAAATTTCGTTGCGCTGTTCGACGGAGATTTTTCCGTCCGCGACGGCGGCGTTCAGCAAAATTTTGATGTTGACTTCGTGGTCGGAGCAGTCGACGCCCGCAGAGTTGTCCAAAGCGTCGGAGTTGATGCGTCCGCCTTTCATGGCGTATTCGACGCGGGCTTTTTGCGTAAAGCCCAGATTCGCGCCCTCGGCGACGACTTTCGCGCGCACGTCGATCGCGTTGACGCGGCATCCCGCGTTGGCGGAATCTTTCGCGTCGGCCTGCGATTCGCTTGTCGCTTTGACGTATGTGCCGATGCCGCCGAAATACATCAAATCGACGGGAGCGTGCAAAATCGCCTGAATCAGTTCGTCGCACGTCAGGTTGACTTCGCGCAAATCCAGCACTTCCTTGACTTGCGGCGTGACGGTGACGCGCTCGGCGGAACGCTTGATCAGCATACCGCCTTCGCTCAACAAATCCTTGTTGTATTCGCCCCATCTTTTGCCTTCGTCAAACAGACGCTTGCGTTCGTTGAAAGACGTTTCGGCGTCCGGATGCGGATCCAAAAAGATGTAATCGCTGCCGAACGCGGCAATCAGATTGATGTGGCGGTTCAGAATCATGCCGTTGCCGAACACGTCGCCGGCGGGAGAGCCGCTGCCGACAACGGTGAAGTCCTTGTTCGCGTCGATGCCGGCTTCGCGGAAGTGGCGTTTGATGCTTTCCCACGCGCCTTTCGCCGTAATGCCGATGCCCTTGTGGTCGTAGCCGGCGGAACCGCCCGAAGCGAACGCGTCGCCCAGCCAGAAGCCGTATTCGGCGGACAGGGCGTTGGCGATGTCGGAGAAACTCGCCGTTCCTTTGTCGGCGGCGACGACCAGATACGGATCGTCCTCGTCGTAGCGGATGATATCGGCGGCGGGTACGACTTTCTGCCCGCTGATGTTGTCGGTCAAATCCAAAATGCCGCGAATCAGGGTTTTGTAAGCGGCGACCGCCTTGTCGCGCGCCACCTGCGCGGAATCGTCCTTTTCGGCGTTTTTCACATAAAAGCCGCCTTTCGACCCGACGGGGACGATGACGACGTTTTTAACCTGTTGCGCTTTGACCAGTCCCAAAATTTCGGTTCTGAAATCGTCTTTTCTGTCCGACCAGCGAATACCGCCGCGCGCGATTTTGCCGAAGCGCAGATGCACGCCGTCCATGATATCGGAAGAAACGAAAATTTCCGCCATCGGACGCGGCGCGGGCAATCCCGCCACTTTCGCGCTTTGGATTTTGAAAGAAACGTAATCCTTGCCCGAATAGAAATTCGTACGCACCATGGCTTTCAGCACGGAAAAGACCATTTTCATCGCCGGATTTTTCGGCATTTTGCCTTCGATTTCCTTTTCCGTTTCCGCCAAAGCCGGCTGGTTTTGCTTTTTCGGATTGAATTTCAATTCAAAATACTGCACCAACATGTCCGTCACGTCGGCGTACGCCGTGAACGCTTCCTCGCATGCCGCGCGGGTCGCCGCCGTCGTTTGCTGCACATACGCCGCCCAAGCGTCCAAAAGTTTTTGTTTTTCCGTTAAAGTCATTATGTTGCGAACCCCTTTGAAAAATAAATTTTTACAAAAATATACTCTCTTTGAACGATTGACAAGCCCTTGTTTTGACAATTCTTGTTTTCAAAAACGCGCGAAAATAGTAAAAAGGAAAAAGCAGGAAGAAACGCCATGAAAAAAAACGGATTTTGGAACAAATGCCTTTGCGCCGCCGGCACAGCCGCGCGGTACGGCGTTTTTCTGTTCAATCTGGCGCTTTTGTTCGCTTTGGGACTGCGCACGGTCAAATCGTGGTTTTCCCTGCCGTTCGATTTTCTGGAAACGCTGGGATTGTATCCGGACGAGCCGGAATTCGCCAACGTCGAAAGCGCGAAATCGCAATTTTGGGCGGGCATCGCGTTTGAATCGGCGATATTCGTTTTGGGGTCTTTCCTGTGCTACGAATTGCTGATTAAATATAAAAATCTGCAAAAGAATCTGCTGGCGCCGTTTTTCATCGCTTTCATGCTTCTGACGGGGGAAAGCGTCATGTTTTTTCTGCCCGCCGTGGACAAGGCGCGCGAAATCGACACTTGCGTGCGCATGGAACTGACGTGGAACACAAACCGGCACCGGTGCAATCTGATGGATTTGGAAAAAAGGCGTTTGCGGCTGATGAAAGCGAAAAGGCTGAAAAAACGCTGAACGCTTGAACGTCTTTCATGGAAACAAGGGGGGCTCCGTGAACAACAGGACACAAATGACGGCGGGAACGTTTTACGCTTCGGCGACGGGGCGGCTGTGCCTGCGCGAAGCGTGCGCCGCGCTCGATTCGCTGTGGGACGATTTGCGGGGCAAACGGATTCTGACCATCGGCTACGCGACGCCGTTCTACACTTATTTTCAAGAAAAAAATCCGCAATCCGTCACGGAAATGGATTTCGAGGATTCACCGGAAAAAACGCTGTCGCTGAAAGCGCCGGAAAGTTCTTTTCCGTTCAAAAGCGAAACGTTCGACCGCATTTTTTCGACGGCGGCATTGGAACGCGCTTTTCTGCCGAACGTTTTTTTGCGCGAAGTCCGGCGAGTTCTGCGCGAAGACGGCTCCCTCGTCCTGATGACGCTGAACAAGCGCCGCCTGTGCCGGCAATACGAGCCGTGCGCGGCGTTCGGCGGGGCGAAAACGTACGCCGCGTCGCAAATCGTCCGCCTGCTTGACGCGAATCTGCTTCAAACGGACGCGCAGAAAAGTTTTCTGTACTTTCCGCCGCAAGCCTACGATAAAACTGATTTCACCGAAAAAGCGGAAAGATGCCTGCAAAAATACGCTTTTTTCAACGGCGCGTTCATTATGACGAAAGCGTCGCGCGTCAACGCTTTGAGCGTGCCGTGCATTGAAAGTAAAACGCATCGGGAGGGAGAATTTTCGCTTTTGCCCGCCTACAAGCGCGACTCGCGCGGCAAAGGCTGTTGAACCGGCGCGCTTTTTCGGGTACGCTTATAGGCGTGACCACAGACAAAGAGGGCTTCATCATGGGCAAGCGGATTTTATTTTTCATCGCCTCGTTTTTCATTTGCGCGGGCGCGGGGGCGCAAACGGACGCGGCTCAAACGTCAAACGCGCCGGCGGTCGACGACGTGAAAGCGTTTATGGACAAGGCGGCGGCGAACGCGCAGGACAAATCGTTTTCCTACACGCTTGAAATCAAGGAAAAGAACAAGTCCCGCAAAGCGAAAATCTATCAGAAAAAAGACAAGATGCGCATGGAAGTCAGCCTGTACGAAAACGCGGCTTTGAAAAAGTATTCGGAAACGGTCATCATGACGGACGGCAACGTGACGTATATGTATCTGCCGCAAATGAACGTCGCGACAAAGGGCGACACGAAAGCGGGCTGGGCGATTCCCGCCGCGAAAGATCTGGCGGGCTACACGCTCGGCGACGAAATGACAATCAACGGGCTGGACTGCCGGATGATGAAAAACGCGCAAAAAGGCACGGAAACCTGCGTCAGCGAAACGTACGGCATCCCCGTTTACAGCAAAGAGGGCGCGAACGAAGCGTACATCGTCGATTTAAAAGAAACGAACATCGACGATGAACTGTTCAAACTGCCGCCGACGGTTTCCCTGCTGTAAATCAGCGTTTTTTGCGGCGCGTCTTTTTCAAACTTTTCATTAAACGCTGATAGCGCGGATGACGGCGCAGCATGATGTTTTCGTCCGCGAAATCCGCCGCCGTCCGTCCCATCGGCGTTTTCAGGGTCACGTCCGCGCCCGCGTCCAGCAAAATGCCGATCACGTCGGGCGACGACCCGAATTCCGCGGCGGTCATCAGCGCGGTGCGCCCTGCAACGTTCTGCACGTTCAAATCCGCTCCGGCGGCAATCAATTTGCGGATAATGGCGAAATCCGTTTCGTCGCGCGCGTACTGCGACAGGAAAATCAGCGCGGTGTCGCCGTGCGAATCAATCGCGTTGACGTCGGCGTTCAACTGCAACAGACGGTCGAACACGGCGATGTTTTTGGCAATGGCGGCGTAAACCAGCGGCTGACGTCCGGCGAAATCGCGCCCGTCGTACTTTGCGCCCGCGCTGACAAGCGTATTGAAAACCTCGACGTCGAAAGCGTATTGCGCCGCCAGAAAAACGGGCGGGATGCCGGTCGGGTCGGGCTCGTTGACGTCCGCGCCCTCGTCAATCGCCTGTTTGACTTCGGCGGGCGTGCCGTATTTGACCAACTCGAAAAAATCGGGCAGATAGTCTTTTGAATTCAGCAAAGACAGGATTTTCTTGTACGCCGCCGATTTTTTGGGCAGAGGATTTTCTTTCAGCCAATCGAAAGCGTTTTTGCCGCGCCGGTCTTTCGTGTACGGATACGCGCCGTTTTTCAGCAACAAATCGAACACGGCGGGGCTTTTGGAAGAAGCGGCGGCGTACATCAGCGCGGTTTTGCCCGCCGCGTCGCGCTCCTGCACGCTGATTCCCGCGTCTATCAGCAAGCGGGGCGTTTGCGCTTTTTTCGCCGTTTGCACGCTTTGCATCAGCAAGGTCTTGTCGCGCAGATTTTCCGGATACAGTTCCGCGCCGAAATCCAGCAAAAGCGCGACGATATCGTCAAATTCGCCGCCGACGGCGCGTTCCAGCGGCGTGGTCGAATCGGCGTAGGGCAAATTCATGTCCGCCCCGTTTTCCAGCATGGTTTCGGCGATGCGCTTGTCGTTGTCGGCGACGGCGGACTGCAAAACGGTCAAGCCGTTTTCATCTTTTTGATCGACGAACGCGCCGGCTTTTAAAAGCATATTGAAAACGATCGGTTCGGGAAAATAGCGGTAGGCGTAAATCAGCGCGCCGTTTTTCTTTTCGTCGACGTCTTGCGCGGACGCTTTCGCCGCCAGCAGTTTTTGCAGAATCTCGACGTCGGGATAACGCGCCAAAGCGGTCAGCAGGACAGATTTTTTGCTTTTTTCAAGCGGCTGGGAGTAATCGGCGTCCGGCTGAATCAGCAATTTGAGAACGACGGGATTTTTAAAATGCATCAAAGCGTATTCAAAAACGTCCTCGCCCGCCTTGTTTTTTTGCGCCAGATTGACGCCGTTGTTCACGGCGCGGCGCACCTCGCCCGAATCGCTTTCGGCGACGGCTTTGAAAATATCGCCGTCATACGCGGCAAAGGCGGGACGGAAAAAGCAAAACGCCGCCGCAATCGACAGCAGGCACGGGAAAAACCGCTTCATTCGTTCTCATATCCTTTATAACCGAAAGTCCGTAAATTTTTATTTTAAAATCATTTCCAGCGCCGCGCAAGAATTCCTTTGACGGCGGCAAGAGGCACCGCGCCGCCCGCGAACGCGCCCGCAAGAAAAACAATGCCGCCGATTGCGCCCAAGCCGCCCAGCACGGCGATTTTCATCATCATCGCGCCGTGAAGCCAATCGCCGCAAAGCGCAAAGGAACAGCCGTATGCCGCGCGCATACAAACGCCGGAAACGACGCTTGAAGCCGTCAAAACAAGCGTCTGACAGACAAGGCGTTTGGAAAACGTGTGCAGTTTGCGCTTTAAAATGAAATAAACGTACTGGCACAAATTCAGCCACGCGACAATCGCGGTCGCCAAAGCGATGCCCGCGTACGACAGGACGGGCAGAAGCAAAAAGCACAAGCCGACGTACGCAATCAGCGCGCACGCCGCGATTTTAACGGGAGTCGCCGTATCGCCGCGCGCGTAAAAAACGGGGGCGAACGTCTTGGTCAGCAGATACGCGGGCAGACCTACCGCGTATGCCGCCAGCGCGACGCCCGTGTTCGCCGCCGCCTGCGCGTCGAAAGCCCCGCGCTCGAACAAAACGGAGATAATCGGATAATTCAGCGCGATGAGAGCCGCCGCACACGGCATGGACACGAAAACGGCGAACAGGACGGATTTGTGCAGATTTTCCTGCGCTTCCGCCATTTGTCCCGCCTTTAACTGACGGGTCAAAACGGGCAGAAGCACCGTGCCGATCGCCGCGCCGATAATGCCGACGGGCAACTGATACAGGCGGTTGGCGTAATACAGCCACGACACCGCGCCGGTGGACAGAAACGACACGAACATCGTGTCCAAAAACAAATTGATTTGGTAAATGCCCGACCCGAACACGCCGGGGAGCACGCGTTTGAGAAGCAAACGCACTTCCCGCGACGCGTTTTTAAACACTTTCAGCGGCGCGCTCAATCCGAGCGGCAAACCCGCGCGGCGCGTGTGCCAGACCAGCCAAATCAACTGCAAAACGCCCGCCGCCGTCACGCCGAACGACAAAGCGTAAGCGTGATTGCCGTTTGTCAGCGGCGTAAAGGCGAACAAGGACGCGATCATCGTCAAATTCAAAATGACGGGAGTCAGCGCGGCGGCGGCGAATTTCCCCGCCGAATTCAAAACGCCGCTTTGAAGCGAATTCAAAGACACCAAAAGCAGATACGGGAACGTGACGCGGCTCATGAACACGGCGGCGGCCATTTTATCGGCATCGGGCGCGAATCCGGGGGCTTGCAGGAAAACGACGGCGGGCATGACGGCTTCCATGAGGGCGCAGAACAAAAACACGATGTAAAACAGCGCGGAAAAAGCCTCTTTGCCGAATTCCAACGCTTTTTGCCTGTTCTGCGTTTCCATCAATTCGGAAAACAGCGGCACGAAAGCGACGTTGAACGCGCCTTCGGCAAACAGCGAGCGAAACAGGTTCGGCAGTTTGAACGCGACGAAAAAAGCGTCCGCCATCAGCCCCGCACCCAAAAAATTCGCGATCAGCACGTCGCGGACGAATCCAGTCACGCGGCTGACCATCGTAAAGCCGCCGACCGTCACGATCGATTTGATTAAAGACACTTTCATAAGTTCAAACGCTCCATAACGTCCGACAACTCCCGCCTGATTTTATCGGCGTCGGCGGGCGCGATTTTTCCGCCGTTTGCCGTTTTCACATAAAACACGTCGACGACGTGCGTGCCGTAGGTGTAGATGTGAGCCGAGTCGATTTGCAAATCGGCTTTCGTCATCGCCCCCGCCACCGCGTACAAAAATCCGACGCAGTCGCTGCCGTCGATTTCAATCAGCGTGCAACTGTCCGACTGGTTGTTGTCGATGCTGATTTTCAGCGGATAATAGAACGGTTTTTTCGCGCTTGAAAGACGTTTTTGCGACACTTCCGCGTCCAGCGCGCCCGAATCGTCCAAAGCGGCGAGGATTTTGTCTTTCAGCCGCTTCGTCTTTTTTTCGGATTTCAGCGCGCCGCAACGCCCGTCGCCCAACAGCGCGCCGTCCGTGTCCTGCACATAGAACGTGTCCGCCACCACGTCGTCAAGCGTCATGACCGTCGCGCCGACAATCGACACGCCGACGACCGCCATCGCCCCGCAAATCGACGCGAACAGCCCCGCGCGGTCTTTGGCGACGACCGTAAATTCCGTCATTTCGGGCAAAACGTCGTTGCGCGCGCAAAAATACGCCTTTTCGCCAGAATCGCGAAACCGCGCGACCAAATCCTTTTGAAAGGCGGACACCAGTCTTTGCCCGACGTTGTCGCCGCGCATCGCCGCCAAAGCCCGTTTAAACAAATCGGACAAAAGGCGCGCTTTAAAGCCGTTCCACACCGCAGGACCGACGGCTTTGATATCCGCGGCGGTCAGCGCGTACAACAAGCGCAGACGTTCGGGCGACGCGACTTTTTCAACAAATCCCTCCACGGTTTTCGGATCGTAAATGTCGCGCTTGAACGCCACTTCGCTCATTAAAAGATGATTGCGTATCAGCCAGACGACGATTTCCTTTTCCGCGTCGTCCAAGCCCAAATCGTTCAGCGTCTTTTGCGCCAGAACAGCCCCTTTTTCCGCGTGGTTTCCCCCCGCCCCCTTGCCGATGTCGTGCAGCAGGACGGCGACGTGCAGGGCGCGGCGCGTCTGGACGAACGGCGCGTCCGACGTCTGTTCCGCGCTTTGCAGAAATTCCAGCGCTTTCAGCGTATGCTCGTCGGTCGTGTAAACGTGGTACATATCGAACTGCATCTGCCCCGAAATGCGCTTGAACACGGGAATCATCTCGCACAGCGCGCCGGTGTCCAGCATCGCGTGCAGAACGCTTTGCGCCCGTTCGGACAGCAGAATGTCGAAAAACATCGCGCGCGCCTGCGGCAGTTTGCGTATCGCGCGGATTTCCTTGACGCGCCCGACAACCGTCTGCAACGCGTCCGGCGCTGGTTCCGCGCCCGTTTTATGCATCAGCCAAAACAGTTTCAGCAAATCCGCCGCGCTGACGAAAGCCCCCCGCTTGAACGCGATTCTGCCGTTTTCCAGACAGAAAGCGTCTTCGCCGTCGATTTGCCCGATCTCCGCGCCGCCCGACAGCGCGTCCTGCACGGCGGCGGTGAAGTATTTGCTTAACGCGCCGACGGTTTTCGACACAATGTAATAATGTTTCATTAAGCGTTCAACCGCCGACAATCCGCCCTTTCTGTCGTCGTATTCCAGCACTTTCGCAATCGCCTGCTGTGCGTCCATCGTCAAAATGTCGCCCCTGCGCCCGCGATAAAAATGCAGACAGCACCGCAGCGTGTCCAGAAAAGCGTGCGCCTTTAAAAACAAATCGACCGTCTTGTCGGACAAAATGCCGCGCGCGCTCGCTTCGCGCATATCCGTGATGCCGAAAACGTACTTGAACAGCCAGAACAACAGATGCAAATCGCGCAGACCGCCGCATCCCTCCTTTAAATCGGGTTCAAGCATATATTGCGACCGTCCCGTGCGCTTGTGGCGTTCGTCGCGTTCGCGCAATTTTTCTTTCACGAAAGCGGCGACGTCCTCGTGCGCTTTGAAATCTTCGTAGCGGCGCGAAAAATCCTCAAACAGCCCCTCGTCGCCGCACACAAAGCGCGCTTCCAGCAAATTCGTGCGAATGGTCATGTCGGCGCGCGCATCCTCGACACATTCGCGCGGCGTGCGCACGGCGTATCCGGTTTTCATGCCCGCGTCCCACAGCAGATAGACAAGGAAAAGCACGCGTTCGCGCTGGATTTCGCGCGCGTTTTCATCAATAAGAAACAATATGTCAATATCCGAAAACGGCGCCAGTTCCCGCCTGCCGTATCCGCCGCAAGCGACGACGGCGGGCATGGAATCCTGTTCGGAATCAAACAGGACGGAACAAACAAAATGCGTCAAAACGGCGAACATTTCATCCGTTTTGTCGCTTAAAAAATACATGACGGGCAAGCCGCGCCGTTCCCTGTACAGTTTCTGTTTCGCCGCTTCAAACGCTTCGGCGCGGTACGCTTTGACAACGGCGGCGCAGGCGGCGCGCTTTTGCGCCTCGTCCGTCCGGTCTTCAACCGCCTGCCGCAAAGAAAAAAGCAAATTCATCGTCACGCTTCTTTTTTCAGTTCGTACAACAGTTCCAGCGCCTGCTTGGGCGTCAAATCGTCAGGGTTCAGCGCGCGCAGACGTTCGACGACGCGCGGCGTTTCGGGCGGTTCTTCGGCGGGCGGCGGCTCCTCCTGCTTGGGCAGACGCGCGAACAAGGGCAGATCGTTCATGAAATCGACCTGATACGACCCTTTTTTCTCCAACTGCACCAACACCTGCTTGGCGCGCGCGATGACGGGCGCGGGAAGCCCCGCCAGTTTGCCGACGTGAATCCCGTAAGAACGGTCAAGCGCGCCGGCGACGACCTCGTGCAGAAACACGACGTTGTTTTTCCATTCCTTGACGCGCATCGTGTGCAGGGACAGACGGTTCAATTTTTCTTTCAGCGCCGTCAATTCGTGATAATGCGTCGCAAACAGCGCGCGGCATTTGTTCGTTTCGTGCAGATATTCGACCACCGCCCACGCGATCGACAAACCGTCGTACGTCGCCGTGCCGCGCCCGATTTCGTCCAAAATGACGAAAGAGCGTTCTGTGGAGCGGTTTAAAATCGCCGCCGTTTCGACCATTTCGACCATGAAAGTCGACCGTCCGCGCGCCAAATCGTCCGACGCGCCGACGCGTGAAAACAATTTGTCGACAATGCCGATTCGGGCGAATTCCGCCGGCACGAAGCACCCGCTTTGCGCTAAAACGGCGATCAGGGCGTTCTGGCGCAAAAACGTGCTTTTGCCCGCCATGTTCGGACCCGTCAGCAGCCACAGCCTGCCGTTTTCGCGATTGTCCTCCAAACAGCAGTCGTTGGCGACGAATTCGTCCGGCGCACCCGTTTCTCTCATCGCCTTTTCAATGACGGGATGCCGCCCCTTGACGATTTCAAATCCGAACGTGTCGTCCAGAACGGGACGCGTGTATTCAAACGCCCCCGCCACGTTCGCCAGCCCCGCCGCCGCGTCCGTCACGGCAAGGACGTGCGCCGTCGCCGCCAGATTTTCGGCATATTTCATCACCGCGCGCACCAGAGAATCAAACATCTCCAATTCCATCGCCAAGGCTTTTTCGCCGGCGGTCTGCATTTTGTTTTCCAGTTCCGCCAGTTCTTTCGTCGTAAAGCGCACGGCGTTCGCCATCGTCTGCCGGTGAATGAAAGCCGTGTCGCCGTTGCGGATGTCGTCCAGCATTTTCTGCGCGGCTTTGGCGGGCACTTCGATGTAATAACCCAAAATGTTGTTGTGCGCGACTTTCAGGGTCGCAACGCCCGTTTGCGCCGCGTATCCCGCCTGCAATTTCGCAATCAGCGACCGGCTTTCGTCGCGCAGTTCTTTCAGCGAATCGAGTTCGGCGTTGCAGCCGCGCGCGATAAAGCCGCCGTCGCGCGCCAGATACGGCAAATCCTGCGCCAGAGAATCGCACAAAAGTTTCGTCAGGGGCTCGTAGCCGTCGAAGCGCGATAAAAATTCCGCCAAAGATTCGGGCAGTCCCGCCGTCAAAGCGGCTTCTTCGCCGATGCGTTCGCTCAACGCCTTTTTAATGGCGGGCAACTGCGTCAAAGCGGCGCGCAAAGCCCCCAAATCGCGCGGAGAGCCGCGTCCGACGGACAAACGCGACAGCGTGCGTTCGATATCGGGACATTCGCGCAGGCAATCGCGCACGTTTTCGCGAATCAGCGGATTCTGTACAAAAAAGTCCACCCGATCCAAGCGTCTGTCGATTTCTTTCAAATCGGTCAGCGGCGCGGCAAGATATCCCGCCAGCAAGCGCGCGCCCGCTCCCGTCACCGTGCGGTTGACGCACGCGAACAGCGTGTGGGAGCGTTCGCCCGACAAAGAATCGAAAATCTCCAAATTCCGCCGAGTCGCCGCGTCGATTTCCATAATCGCGGACGTTTTTGTCTGCTTCAAGCGGTTCAGGCGGGGCATCGCGCCCTTTTGCGTCAGGTCGATGTAATCCAAAAGCGCGCCCGCCGCCGCGATTTCCGCGTTTTCAAACACGCCGAACGAATCCAGCGTCGCGACGCTGAAAAACGCTTCCAGACGCTTTTGCCCGTTTTCAAAGGAAAAGCGCACGTCGGGAAGCGGCGTCAGTTCTTTTTTATAATCGTTGAACAACTCGAACAAATCGGGCGTTTTCAGCATTTTTTCGGGCAGAAGAATCTCTTTGGGAGCCAATCTCGCCAACGCGCCCGACAACGCCGGCGCGGAACACGGCACGGTCTGCACGTTGAAATCGCCCGTCGACATATCCGTCCACGCCAGCGCCCACACGCCTTTGATATCGCACAAAGCCGCCAAAAAGTTGGCGTCGCCCGCTTTCAGCAGATTGTCCTCCGTCAGCGTGCCGGGGGTGATCAGGCGAATCACGTCGCGGTTGACCAAAGACTGCGACCCGCGCTTTCTGGCTTCGACGGGGTCTTCGGTCTGTTCGCAAATGGCGACCTTGAAGCCCTGCTTGATCAACCGCGCCAGATATCCCTCGTAAGAATGGAACGGCACGCCGCACATGGGCACGTCCTTGCCGTTTTTCTTGCCGCGCTTCGTCAGCGTGATGTCCAGCGCGGCGGCGGCTTTTATCGCGTCCTCAAAAAACATCTCGTAAAAATCGCCCATGCGGTAAAACAGCAGATAGTCGGGATTTTGTTTTTTGACGGCGAAATACTGTTCCAGCATCGGAGTCAATTTTTCAGCGTTTTCGGTGTCGTTTTTCATAGCATTTGACTTTTGAAACAATTAAGATGCGGGTATCTTATCTTGTTTTCCTTTTTTATAAAAGAGTGCGTTTGATGAACGAGCAGAAAAAAAAGTTGTACGAAGACGCTTTGACGTTTCATGAACAGGGCCGCGCGGGCAAAATCGAAACCGTGCCGACAAAACCGCTGAACACGCAAAGGGATTTGGCGCTGGCGTATTCGCCCGGGGTCGCCGCCCCGTGCCTTGAAATTCAGGAAACGCCGGACAAATCGTACGCGTACACCGCGAAAGGCAATCTGGTCGCGGTCGTGTCGAACGGCACGGCTGTTCTGGGGCTGGGCGACATCGGCGCGGCGGCTTCCAAGCCCGTCATGGAGGGCAAGGCGGTTCTGTTCAAAAAATTCGGCGGCGTGGACGCGATCGACATCGAAATCGCCTCCAAAGACCCCGACAAAGTCGTGGAAGCGGCGGCGCTGACGGCGACGGGCTTCGGCGGCATCAATCTGGAAGACATCAAAGCCCCCGAATGTTTCTACATTGAAGAAAAACTGCGCGGTATGCTTGACATTCCCGTGTTTCACGACGATCAGCACGGCACGGCGGTCGTCGTTTCCGCCGCCCTGATCAACGGATGCGAAATCACGGGCAGAAAAATCGAAGATTTGAAAGTCGTCGTCAACGGCGCGGGCGCGGCGGCGATCGCCTGCTCGAAACTGATGAAATCGCTGGGTGTGAAAAACCTGATTATGTGCGACACGAAAGGCGTCATTTACAAAGGGCGCGCGGCGAACATGAATCCGTACAAGGAAGCGTTCGCCGTCGAAACGAACGCGCGCACGCTGAACGAAGCGCTGGACGGCGCGGACGTGTTCTTGGGCTTGTCCGTCAAAGGCGCGCTGTCGCCCGACGCGCTGAAAACCATGGCGCAAAACCCGATGGTGTTCGCTTTGGCGAATCCCGACCCCGAAATCGCGCCGGAAGAAGCGAAAGCGGTGCGCGAAGACGTCATCATCGCGACGGGACGCTCGGACTATCCGAACCAAATCAACAATCTGCTCGGCTTCCCGTACATTTTCCGCGGCGCGCTGGACGTGCGCGCGACGACCGTCAACGAGGAAATGAAAATGGCGGCGGCATTCGCTCTGGCGAATCTGGCGCGTCTGCCGGTGACCGAAAAAACGAAAGCGGCGTACAAAAACAAAGACTTTTCGTTCGGAAAAGAGTATATTTTACCCGTTCCGTTCGACGAACGCCTGATTGAAACCGTGCCCGCCGCCGTCGCAAAAGCGGCGATGGAAACGGGCGTTGCGCGTTTGCCGGTGACGGATTGGGACGCTTACGCGAAAGCGGCGGCGCAACGTATTCAGCGATAAAGGAACACTCCCTTGTCCGACGAAGAAAAGAAAAACAACCAGTCCATCGTATCGGATCCGCCGTACCGCTTTGCCCAGCGCGTGCTGATGATTTCGTTTCCGACGGCGCTGGTGCTGCTTTCGTTCGCGGCAATGGATGAAATTCAGCCTTTAAGCGCGATTTTGGGCTTCTGCATGGTCGTGTCGTTCAACATTTTGTTCACGATGCCCTTTTTGAAAAACCTGCAAAGCCTGACGCAATACACGAACACGCTGGCGCAAATGCAGAACGGACCCGAACCCGAACTGCCGACGCTGGAAAACGCCGACGACAACGACGAATCGGCGCAAATCGTCCACGCCATTAACAAAATGCGATCGATTTGGGTGACGCGCGCGGAACAACTGGAAGCGCAGACGCTGTCCGACTCCGCCGTTCTGGACAGCCTGCCCGACCCGCTTTTGATGCTGGACAGAAACGGCGTCATCAACGGGGCGAATCAGGCGGCGCGCGCGCTGTTCGGCGAAACCGTGCGCGAAAAATCCTTAAAGGAACTGTTTTACACGCCCGCGCTGATTACGGCGGCGGACAGCGTTTTGTCGGGCGAATCCAAAAAGGAAAGTCTGGAACTGGTGCTGGGCTACCGCACGTTCAGCGTCAAAATCGAACTTCTGCCCGCCGCGGCGAACGAAGGCGCGGTCGCGGTTTTGTCCCTGTACGACATCACGGCGCAAAAGAAACTGGAACAGGCGCAAATCGACTTTGTCGCCAACGCCAGCCACGAATTGAAAACCCCGCTGTCGATTTTGTCGGGCTTCATCGAAACCCTGCAAACGACGGCGCGCGACGACCCGAAAGCGCAGCAGGAATTTTTGAAAATCATGCAGGCGCAATCGGCGCGCATGGCGCAGTTGATTCAAAATCTGCTGTCTTTGTCGAAAATCCAAATGAACGAACACGACGAAGTGACGGAAAAGGTTGACGTGTGCGAGATTTTGAAAGCCGTGCGTCTGGGATTGAAAGAAAAAGCGGCGAAAAACAACATCACGCTGACGCTGAAACCGAGCGTGCCGGAAAGCGTCATTCTGGGCGACACGGGCGAACTGACGCAGGTTTTCCAAAACCTGATCGACAACGCGATCAAGTACGCGAAAGAAGGATCTTCGGTCACAATCACCTGCCGCAACGAAGAAAACGTCGACCAGAAGCGCATTCCCTACGACCGCCTGTTCGCCGTGACGGTGCACAACGCGGGCGACCCGATTCCCCCCGAATTGCAGCCGCGCCTGACGGAACGCTTTTTCCGCGTGCCGTCGCTGAAAAACAAAGCGGGCGGCACGGGGCTGGGATTGGCGATTGTCGTGCAGATTTTAAAGCACCATTTCGGCGCGCTGAAAATTCAAAGTTCGGCGGAAGCGGGAACGAACTTCACGGTGTATCTGCCGATGCGCGAGCCTGTTCAGGCTCCGGAGACGCCGGACGACGCGCGCGGCGGCGATCCAGAAGCACAATCAGAAGAATCCCCGGAAGACTTAAAAACGCCGTAAAGACAAAGAACGGCGCCCAGCCGATTGCGGCGACAAGCCAGCCGCTTGACGCGCCGAGCAAATCGCGCGGCAGAGCCATCAGCGACGTCAGCAAAGCGTATTGCGTCGCCGTATAAGCCGTGTTGCACAAAGACGACATATACGCGACAAACGCCGTCGTCGCCATGCCCGACGCCAAACTGTCGGACACGATTGAAAACGTCAGCCAGAAAAACGAATTGCCGCTGACGGCCAATACGGCAAACGGCAGATTGGACACGCCCTGCAAAATGCCGCACACGACCAGCGAACGCACGACGCCGATTCTGACAATCAGCGCGCCGCCCAGAAATCCGCCGAAAATCGTCGCGGCGACGCCCCACAGTTTGACGACCGTCGCGATTTGCGTGTTTGAAAAGCCCGCTTCTTTGTACAATTTCGGCACGACCGTCCCGATGGACGTTTCGCACAACTTGTACGTCAGAATGAACAAAACGATAATCAGCCAGTCCTTGCGCGTAACAAAATCGGCGATCGGCGCGACGACCGCGTCCTTAAAGAAATTCTTTTGACGCGGCGCGGCGGCCGTTTTCGGTTCGGAAGCGATTAAAATCGTCGCCATGCCGATAACGCCGGACAGCGCCAAAGCCTCGTAAACGTGCGTCCAGCCGATGACGTCGGACAAAAACAGCGCGCCCGCCCCCGCGACAATCATGCCGACGCGGTAGCCGAACACATACACCGCGCTTGCCGCGCCCTGATCTTCCGGCGCGACGTATTCAATGCGGAAAGCGTCGAAAACAATGTCCTGCGACGCGGAAAAAAAGGCGACCGCCAAAGCGCACACGCCCGTCGCAAGCGGATTTTCAAGCGGATTCGTATGCACCAGCGCAATCAGTCCGGCAATCAGGCAGACTTGAAAAACCAGCGCCCACGACCGCCTGCGCCCCAGCCGCGCGCTTAAATACGGCAGGGAAACGGAATCAATGTACGGCGACCACAAAAACTTGAAACTGTACGGCAATCTGGCAAGCGAAAACAAAGCAATCGCCTCCACTTTCACCAGATTGTCCGACAGCCAGTAAGATAAAGTCGAAAAAATCAGAACAAACGGCAGGGCGCTGAAAAACCCCAAAATCAGCATGACGATCATTTTGGGGTTTTCATAAACGCCGAACGCGCGTTTCAGCCCGTTCATTCCTCCTCCGCGGCGGCGACGGCGGCTTTGTTCGCCGCGCGCTTGCGCAGGTTTTCATCCAAGATGATTTTGCGCAAACGGAACGTTTTGGGCGTGACTTCGACCAACTCGTCGTCCTGAATGTACGCCAAAGCCTCCTCCAAACTCATTTTGCGAGGCGGAATCAGCGTGCAGTTTTCGTCCTTGCCCGCCGCGCGAATGTTCGTCAGATGCTTCGTGCGCACGGGGTTGACGTCGATGTCGTTGCTTTTCGTGTGTTCGCCGATAATCATACCCGCGTACACGTCAACGCCCGCGTCGATGAACATCGGGCCGCGGTCTTCCAGTTTCCACAAAGCGTAGGGAACGGAAGTCCCCGCGTCCGTGGAAATCATCACGCCGTTGCGGCGCGTGGGAAGCGGACCTTTGTAGGGCGCGTAACTGTGGAACAGTTTGTTCATGATGCCCGTGCCGCAGGTGTCCGTCAAAAATTGCGAATGATACCCGATCAGCCCGCGCGAGGGAACCAAGAACGTCACGCGCGTCTTGCCGCCGCCGCAGGGACGCATATCGGTCATTTCGGCGCGGCGTTCGCCCAATTTTTCGCACACGGTGCCGACATACTGTTCGTCGACGTCGACAACGACTTCTTCAATCGGTTCCAGCGTTTTGCCGGTCACGGGGTCGGTTTTGAACAGCACGCGCGGACGCGAAACCGCCAGTTCGTACCCCTCGCGGCGCATTTGCTCGATCAGAATCCCCAACTGCAATTCGCCGCGTCCCGCGACTTCAAACGCGTCGGTCTTTTCCGTGCGCGTGATGCGCAAAGCGACGTTGCCTTCCGCTTCCTTTTCCAAACGCGCCCAAATCAGACGGGAGGTCACTTTGTCGCCCTCTTTGCCCGCCAAAGGCGAATCGTTGACGCAGAACGTCATTGCCAAAGTCGGCGGGTCGATCGGCTGGGAAGCCAGCGGTTTTTCAACCGACAAATCGCACAGCGTATCCGCGACGGTCGCCTTGCTCATGCCCGCGATGGCGACGATATCGCCCGCGTGCGCTTCTTCAATGCCCGTGCGCTTCAAGCCGCGAAAAGCCAGAATTTTGCTCACGCGCGACTGTTCCAGCAATTTGCCGTCGCGCCCCAGCCCTTTGATGAACGAGTTGACCTTAATCGAGCCGGAATGAATCTTGCCCGTCAGAATACGTCCCACGAACGGGTCGTTCTCAATGGCGGACACAAGGAACGTGAACGGCGCAAGCGGGTCGCACTTGGGCGCGGGAACGTATTCCATAATCAAATCGAACAACGGAGCGATCGACTTGCGTTCGTCCTTTTCCAAATCCTTAACGGCCCAACCTTCGCGTCCCGAAGCGAACAGCACGGGGAAGTCCAGTTGCTCGTCCGTCGCGTCCAAAGCGGCGAACAGGTCGAACACTTCGTTGTACACTTCCATGGGGCGCGCGTCGGCGCGGTCGACCTTGTTGATGACGACAATCGGCTTCAAACCGATTTTCAGGGCTTTGCCGACGACGAATTTCGTCTGGGGCAAAGGACCTTCCGCCGCGTCGACCAGAACGATGGCGCCGTCCACCATGTCCAAGATACGTTCGACTTCGCCGCCGAAATCGGCGTGCCCCGGCGTGTCGACGATGTTAAAGCGCGCGCCTTTCCATTCGACAGACGTGCATTTCGCCAAAATGGTGATGCCGCGTTCGCGTTCCAAATCGTTGGAGTCCAAAGCGCGTTCCTGCACGACCTGATTGTCGCGGAACGTCCCGCTTTGGCGGAGCATGGTGTCGACAAGGGTGGTTTTGCCGTGGTCGACGTGGGCAATGATAGCAATGTTACGCATTTTTCTACTTTCTCAAAACGTTCAATTCTTCTGCATTAAATCCTTTAAAGGCACCGCGGGACGCGCGCCGTAGTGGGAGATGATTTCGGCGGCGGCGAACGCGCCCGTTTCCAGACAGTCGGTGATGTCCTGCCCGCGCGCGAACGACGTCAAAAAACCCGCCGCGAACAAATCGCCCGCGCCCGTCGTGTCGACGACGCCGGCGGTCGCTTTGGCTTCCACGACGTAGGACTGTTCGCCCGCAATGGCGACCGCGCCCTTTTCGCCCAGTGTCACGACGACGGTGTCGCACAGCGAGCGCGCCTTTTCCAACGCCTTGTTCAAATCCGTTTCCTTGCACAACGCCTTGATTTCCTCCTCGTTGCAGAAAATCAGGTTTACGCCGTCGGCGATCAATTTCAAAAAACTGTCGCGGTGGCGGTTGACGCAGTACGGATCGGACAGGCTCAATGCGACTTTGCGGTGATGCTTGCGCGCCAGTTCTGCGGCGAGGGAAAGAGCCTTTTTGGCTTCCTCCCTGTCCCACAAATAGCCCTCGATGTACACGATTTTCGACGCGGCGACGATTTCTTCGTCGATGTCGTCGCGCGACAAAAGCGAGCAGGCGCCCAAAAACGTGTGCATGGTGCGCTGCGCGTCTTCGGACACGAAAACGAAACTGCGCCCCGTCGGCTGTTTTCGGGATATGTGCAGCGGTTTCGTATCGTAATAAACGCCCGCTTTGATGATGTCCTTGCGGAAAATTTCGCCCAAAACGTCGTCGGCGACCTTGCCGATGAAAGCGGGATGCCCGCCCAGCGACGCAACGCCCGCCGCCGTATTCGCCGCGGAACCGCCCGAACATTCGGCGTCGTGAGGCATATCGGCGTACAGGCTTTCCGCCAGATTTTCGTCAATCAGCGTCATCACGCCCTTGACGATTCCGTGCTTTTGCAAAAAAGCGTCGTCAATGCGCGACATGACGTCGACAACGGCGTTTCCCAAAGCCAGCACGTCAAAATGTTTTTGTGTATCCATCAAGAGCCTCTTGATAAAGGAATAATAAAGTCTTTTGCAGTATAAAGAATCTTACGTTTCGCACAAGTGTCTGTTATACTTTTTTTGCGATTTTTTTAAGGGGAAACGATGCTTTCGGATTTTAAAAACGCTTTTTGCGAGGTTTTCAGCGGAAAACTGCGCCCGCTGATGCTGAAAATCGCGCTGATGACGGGCGGCGCGTGGGTGCTTGTCCTGTACGTTTTTTGGCTTGTTCTGGGGTCTTTCGAAGTTTCTTCGTCGGCGTTCCTTTCAAAAGCCGTTCAAATTCTGGGCTTCATCGGCGTTTTAATCGGCTCGTTGTTCTTTTTGCCCGTTCTGGTGTCCGGAATCGCCGGATTTTTCACCGAATCGCTTGTCAAATCGCTGAACGACGGCTCGAAAATCCCCTTTAAATCGCCGAGCACCGCGCAGAGTCTGAAAATATCGGGCAAATCCGCGCTGAAAAGTCTGGCGTCCGGCGCGGTGTTTTTCCCGCTGACGCTTTTGCTGGGGCTGATTCCCGTGCTGAACTTCCTGCCGCCGATCGCGTACTGCTTCGTCAACGGGCGCGTGCTGGGGTACGAATACTTTTACACCGCCGCGCTGTGTCTGACGGGCGAGGACAAAGCGAACGCTCTGTACGCCGCAAACCGCGCGCATTTCGACAAAGCCGGCGCGATTATCGCCGCGCTGATGATGATTCCCGCCGTCAACGTTGTCGCCCCGCTGGTCGCGTCCGCCTTTATGCAAAAACAAATCACGCGCCTGTTGGAGAACGACTCATGAAACACCTTTTCCTTGCCGCCGCCCTGTCGATTTTAGCGGCGTGCGCTCACAAACCGGCGGAACTGCCTGTCGTCGCCCGCGCGCCCGAAGAAGCGGCGGCGCGACCCGCGCAAAAACCGCGCAAGCCCGTCGTGTTCAACGAAGCGCACATTTTGAACCGCTTGGGAACGCCCGACGCGAAACGTTCCGAACCGCCCGCGCAAATCTGGATTTACCGGCAAAGCGCATGCGTGCTGATGATTTACGTTCAAAACGCGCGGACAAGCGATGCGCGCGTCGCCCACATGGAAATCGTGTCCCCGACGGCGAACGAAAACGACCGCGACGCGACAAAATGTCTGGAAATGGCGAACCGCTTGTAAAAACGGCTTGTTTTTCCGCCTTTAAATGCGCGCGCCTCCCTGCCGCCGATTAAAAAACAAAAAAAAAGCGGCGCACCAAAAAGCGCACCGCTTGAAATCCGTCAAACAATCAATCAGCGCGACTGCTGTTGGCGCGCGACGAGAGCCGCCGCCATTAAATTGTTCGGCGAAACGATGTGCTTGTTGACTTTCTGCAAATTCAAAAGGCAGGTCACGCCGTTCGTCAGCACGGGATTGCGTTGTTTTTTCAAGATGTCGGCGCGCTGTTTTTCGCCGCACGCCAGCAACGCTTTCAACGTGTCCTCTTTCAAATTCGTCTTTTGGGCGACAACCGCCAGCGCCGTCGCGTAAATGCAGTTGTTTTCCTGCGCGATTTCCTTTTCCTGCGCGTGCTGCTGCGCGGTCGGCATATCGGTCACGGGCAGATTCATCAGCGATTTGTCGACGTAACAGCGTCCCGTGCGATTGAACGCGTAACTCATCATGCCCTTTGTCGCACGGCTAACGGACAGGCACTTGTCGCTTTCCAACGCTTTTTTGTCGCCGGAAAAATAATTGGACGCGTAAGCCGTCAGCAGTTGCTCGCTTGTCAGCGATTTCAGCGGGCGTTTGTCGTAATAGACGGGAGAGCCGGACTTTAAAACGGGACTCATGACGACGCGCTGAACGTCCATGGCGGCGCTGTCCGTCATGTAACTTTTTTCATATTTCGCGCGCAGTGCCGTTTGGTCGTACCACGCCATAAAAGCCGCCGTCATCACGTCTTTGTTCAAAACGCCTCCGCTTTTGGCAAGCCCCGCCTGAAATTCGTCGAAAATTTCGGGGGATTTGCTTTTGAACGAATTGAACGGACCCGCGTCGCCGGCGGTTTTCAGTTCGTAACTCGCCCGAATCGCCCACGTCTGCGCATCGGCTTCTTTGGCGCGGTCGTTCATGATTTGCGATTTCAGGTCAAGATCGTTGCGTTCGTAATGAATGCCGCACTCCTTGTCCTGATACATATGGCGCGTTTCATGCACCAGCGTCGAAAACACCTTGTCGTCGCTGTAACGCGGATTGACGACGATTTTTTGCGCGTTGTAAAAGCCGTAGCCTCTTGATGATTCAAAGCAGACGGGCATACGGTACTTTTTCAGCCCCTCCAACACCTTTTTGCCGGTCGGGATTTTAGACAGACGATTCACCAGACGCGCGGCGATTTGCTCTTCCTGCCGGCTCGTAACAAAGAAACAAACACCGCCGCAGTCGATTTGCCGCGCGGCAGACAAAACGTTTACGGATTCGCCGAAAACCTGTTTGACACTCATATCCGCCATGACATCCTCCCTTTTGTTAACGTGCGCGCTGGGCGTTCATCGCCGCCATTGCAAGCGGCGTCGCATTGAATCTCGCGTCGCCCGCGCGCACCAGCATTTTTTGGACGGCGGCGTTTTTCGACAAGTCGGAATCCAAGCTCAAACGCACCAGCATTTTTGTTTTTTCCTGCGGTTTGCGTTCCGCCGCAAACGCCTGCATCATCTGTCCGAATTTCTTTTCGTCCCCGCCCTGCAACACGGCTTTCATTTCTTCAAAAGCGATGTTCTGCGCGGATTTTTCTTCGGCTTTCGCTGCTTCTTTCGCGCGCGCCGCAATGGATTTTTCAACGCGGCGCAAAGCGGCGACATCCTCTTTCGTCACGGGCTGAACTTCCGCCGTTTTCGGAAAAACGCCGAACACAGCCGTTTCCAACTCCGCTTTCACGCTTTCGGGAACGGATTTCGATTCCCAGAGCGCTTTCGCCAAATCGGGCTTGACGGGCGCGTTGTCCAAAATGAACGCCGCCGCCTGACAAACCATTTCGCCTTTCAAATAATCGGCTTTGATTTTGTCAAAGTCTTTCTTGACGCCGGCTTTCAAAGGTTCGGGCATGGGCGATTTCTTGCCGTCTTCCAGCGTGCGCGGCGCGTAATCCATCGCTTCGTTGAAAGCGGCGATCCGGTTGTTTTCATAAGCCAGCAGAGCCAGACACGGCATCATTTTTTCCAAAGCGTCGTTGCCGGCGTTCGCCGCCATGAATTCGGCTTGGCTTTCGGGACCTTTGGCAACGGCGGATTTCAATTTTTTGAACGGCACGCCCGCCTCTTTCGCGGCGGAGCGCACGGCGCCCTGAAAATTTTCCTCGAATTTCTGCGCCGTCAAATTCGCCAGATAGCCGTTGTAGCCGTAGTTCTTTTTTTCCATCTGGTTCGTGACGGGCAGGGCGGCGCAAGTGTCATCTTTGCGTCCGCAACGCTCGATCGTGTACTGCATCAATTCCTTGGAGAACGGACGCACGCCCAAAAAGCGCGGTTCTTCCAAAATGGCGGGATCGTCGATGAAATAACCGGTCGCGGAGGAAACGGCAATAATCGTTTCGGGCGACATGGATTTCAAATCGTCGCGATCCTGATACGCGAAAATGATGTGGTCTTCCTCTTTTTCAATGGCTTCGGCGCGTTCGTCGGGGGTCGAAGCGGATAAGCGGGAGATGTCGCTGACGGCGGGCGAAAGCATATAGTTGTTTTCGTAAACCGTGCGCACGCCGTCCTGATCGTACCAGCCTTTGAACGTTTCGGTCAAAACGCGGTTGTCCATGACGTAGTTGTTGGCTTTCATCGCCTTGTCGAAAGCGGCTTCGATAGGCGGATAATAGCGTTTGAATTCTTCGTACGGCGCGTCGTCGCCCAGTTCTTTCCATTCCTGACACGCGCGAATCGCCCACGTCTGCGCGTCGGCTTCTTTGGCGCGGTCGTTCATGATTTGGGATTTCAAATCCAGACTGAAACGGTCGTAATCCTTGCCGCCGTTCAAATACTGCATCAAATGGTGGGATTCGTGCACCAATGTCGAACATAATTTCTTTGTCGGCACTTCGTAGTTCAGCGCGATTTTCAAATCGGGCGAGGAAAAATACCCGATCGTGTTGCCCATGCTTTCCATCAGCAGCGGGGTTTTGGTTTCTTCCAGCACTTTCAAAACGCCGCGTCCGGTTTCGATTTCCTGCAATTTTTCGATGATTTCGGTCAGTTTTTGCTTGCTTTCCTCATTATCGACGCGAATGGTGATGCCGTGCACCTGATAGGTTGTCAGTTTGGCTTTTTTCGCTTTTTGGGCGGAGTTCGGGGCTTTAAAGATTTGTTTCAAAGAACTTATGGACATAATTTTATCCCTTTTCCATGCTTTATAGACAAAATTTTAATACTTTTTTCGCCACCGTTCAACAATTTTTATACTTTTGCCTTAAAATTTCCGCGCAAGCCCGCTTCAAAAAGAGAAAGCGGCGGGAAAAACGCTCCCCGCCGCCGCGATTTTTTTAAACCGGTAAAAAATCAGTCGTTCCACAGCCACGCCGCGCCGCGCACGCCGCTGGAATCGCCGTACTTCGCTTTGGCGAGTTTCGTGCGCACCGTGTCGGAAAAGACGTATTTCTTCCACAACTCCGGCAAAGACGTGTACAGCCGGTCGATGTTCGACACGCCGCCGCCCAAAACGACGATGTGCGGGTCGAGAATGTTAATCACGCCCGCCGTCGCGCGCGCCAGACGGTCTTCATAGCGGCGCAGGACGCGTTCGGCGGCTTCTTCGCCGTTTTTCGCCGCCTCGTCAATCTCGGCGCCCGTTTTCACCAGCCCCGTTTCCCGTTCGTAATCTTTCATCAGACCCGTACCGGACACCATTTTTTCAATGCATCCCGATTTGCCGCAATAGCACGGATTTTCGGCTTTTTCTTCGGGCGTCAGATACGGCAGGGGATTGTGCGCCCATTCGCCCGCAATGGCGTTCGGACCTTCGACAAGACGCTTGCGCACGACGATGCCGCTGCCCGACCCCGTGCCCAAAATGACCGCCCACACGGTATCGTATCCCGCGCCCGCGCCGTCCGTCGCTTCGGACAAAGCCAAGCAGTCCGCGTCGTTTTTCACGCGCACGGGGCGGCTTAAAACCTGTTCCAGATCCTTGTCCAGCGCGTGTCCGATCAGCCATGTCGAATTGGCGTTTTTGACCAGCCCCGTCGCGGGGGAGATCGCCCCCGGAATACCGACGCCGACGGTGCCTTTTTCGCCCAGTTCGGCTTCCGCGCCGTCGACCAGTTCCTTGATGCCCCGAATGACCCCCTCGTAAGAACGGATGGTGGAAATGCGCCGTCGGAGCAGGACTTCCTGCGAATTTTGCCGCATCGCGACGATTTCCGTTTTTGTGCCGCCCAAATCAACGCCGAGTCTCAACGTCATGAAAAATCTCCCGAAAAATAAAAAAGAGTGATAAAAAGTTTATCACTCCTTGCATAAAAAAGAAACCACCTCTTGCGGCGATTGAACGATTTTGAACGCGGCGGAAGCCGTATCCGGCGGCGCGATCAGAAACGCTTTTTCAACGCCCGCGCCGAGAGCCGCCTGCACGTCTGTTTCGCTGTCGCCCAAGCACAGACAGTCCGCCATGTTCAAATCGAACGCCTTTTGCGCTTTGAAAAACATTCCCGAAGCGGGCTTGCGGTCGGGGCTTTCCAAATCCGGACAATGATACACCGCGTCGATTTTAATTCCCTTTTGCGCGAACAAATCCGTCATGTACGCGGTGATTTTTTCGTAATCGGCTTCGGTGTAGTACCCGCGCGCGATGCCCGACTGGTTCGTTACGACGACAATCTTGTAGCCCGCGTCCCGCGCCGCGCGCATCAGCGTTTCGATGCCGTCGATTAAAAAGAAGTCTTCGGGCTTGCAGACGTAACCGCTGTTGACGTTTATCGTCCCGTCCCTGTCCAGAAACAGAGCCTTATTCACCGCCGTACAACGCCTTTTCGATGATGCCGCACAGCAAATGCCCGACGGCGATGTGCATTTCCTGAATGTTGTTCGTGACTTTGGACGGCACGGCGATGTCGTAATCGGCGGACTGATTCATGCGTCCGTCGAAATCGCCCGTCAGCGCGACCGTCGTGATGCCCATGTCTTTGGCGCGTTCCATCGCCAGAATGACGTTTTTGGAGTTGCCGCTTGTGGAAATGCCGAAGAACACGTCGCCTTTTTTGCCCAAGCCTTCGACTTGGCGTTCAAAAACGATTTCATAGCCGTAATCGTTCGCCAAAGAGGTCAGAACGGACGAATCGGTCGTCAGCGCGACGGCGTTCATCGCCTTGCGGTTCATTTTGTAGCGTCCGACCAACTCCGCCGCCAGATGTTGCGCGTCCGCCGCCGAACCGCCGTTGCCGCAAAACATGATTTTGTTGCCGCGCTTCAACGCTTCGATGCACGCGTTGGCAACGGCTTCAATTTCCGGCGCTTTTTCTTTCAGCGCGATAAAATTTTTGGAAATCTGCTCGAATTCGCTTTCAATGTATTCTTTCATGCTTTGCCCGCTTTCAGTTTTTGAATTAAATTTGTCGTCGAGAAATCTTCAAACCGTTTCAAAGTAACAGCTTTTCCGCCGTAACGCAAGGCTGCTTGCGCTTCGGGCCATCTGTCGATCGTGTAGCCCTCTTTCGCCACGACGTCCGGACGGATCGCCTCGACCAAAGGCACGGCGGTGTCTTCGTCAAACAGCACGATGTAGTCGATGAACTCGATCGCCGCCAAGAACATCGCGCGCGTTTTTTCGTCGTTGACGGGGCGGGAATCGCCTTTCAAACGCTTGACCGACGCGTCCGTATTCAGCCCGACGATCAGCGCGTCGCACTCTTTTTTCGCCTGCATAAAGGAATTCAAATGCCCCAAATGCAATAAATCGAAACAGCCGTTCGTAAAGCCGACGACTTTGCCGCGCTCTTTGAGTTCTTTGGCGATTTGCGCCGCCTGCGTTTTGGAAACGATTTTGACTTTCTGCTCCCACGCGGATTTTTTGTCCGCGCTCGCTTCCGACAGCGCGGATTTCAGTTCTTCGCACGACACGCATGCGGTGCCGAGTTTGCCGACGACGATGCCGGAAGCCGCGTTCGCCAGTTTCATCGCCTCTTTCACGGACGCGCCCGCCGCCACCGCCAACCCCAGCGTCGCAAAGGACGTGTCGCCCGCGCCGGACACGTCGAACACTTCGCGCGCCTGCGTCGGAATCTGCACGGTTTCATGCGGATTTTGCGCCGACACGAAAATCATGCCGTGTTCGGACAGCGTAATCAGGAAATGCCCGATGTCGTATTTGGCGAACAGTTCGCCCGCGCACCGCTGCACCGAATCGACGAAATCCGCGCTTGTCGGGTCGAGTTTTTCGCCGCACGCCGCGCAAAATTCCTTTAAATTCGGCTTAACGAGCGTCGCGCCGCGATATTTTTCGTAATCCGCGTCTTTCGGGTCGACAAACACGGGCTTGCCGGCTTGACGGCACAAATCAATCAGCCCGCGGGTCGTTTCTTTCGTCAGCAGTCCCTTGCCGTAGTCGGACAGCAGAACAATGTCCGCGTTTTTAATCGCCGTTTGCGACGACGTGTACAATTCGTCCAGAAATTCGGGCGTCGGCACAAGCGGATTTTCCATGTCGATGCGCAACAGATGATTGTTCGCGGCAATCATGCGGGTTTTGACAATCGTGCCGTAGCCTTTCAGCACAATCAGTCCGTCCGTCGCGCCGGATTGCTTTAAAAAGCCGCGCACGACCGCGCCGTCCGCGTCTTCGCCGATCGCCCCGATAAAAGCGGTTTTGCCGTTCAAAGCGCGCAGGTTCGCCGCGACGTTTCCCGCGCCGCCCAGCATTTCCCGCATCTGTTTGTGACGGAAGACGGGCACCGGCGCTTCGGGGGAAATGCGCTCCACCGTGCCGTAGCAGAATCTGTCAAGCATGATGTCGCCGATGCATAAAACGGAAACGTTTTTAAAATCGTCGACATAGGAAGAAAGCATTTTCATTTCTTTTCTCCGTTAAAATGTGAAGCGCATTTTCAGCAAAAGGGCGTCCGCCTTGTATTCCATGCGCGCCGAGTCCTCGTGAATGTCCCGTCCCGACTGCGTGCGGCGGTATTCCACGCCGACGGCGACCGCGCGCGCCGACACTTCCCAGCCGCCCATGAACTGATACAAATTCAGGCTTTTGCCGTCCAGTTTGCCGTATCCCGCGCCAACGCCGCCGTACAGCCCCAAAAACGACAATTTAAGATAGACGTTCGCCATGCCCGCTTTTAAATCTTTGTTGAAATCCGCGTCTTTGAGTTTGTTTTTCATTTGCAGATATTCCAACTCGCCGCGCAAAGACACGAACGGCAGAGGGGCTTCATAGCCCAAAGCGCCCGAAAACATCGGGGAGTTTTTGTACTTGTCGCTTAAATTTTCCGTCGGATCGACGATTTTGCCTTTGTTTTCGTTCGACCCGAAGCCCGCGGACAGATACACGCCCGCGTCGGCGGAAGAAGCGCAAAACAGAAAAACACCGAGAACCGCCGCCAAAATTTTTTTCATCTTTATCCCCCGATTGTTAAAAGCCCAACACGTCGCGCATGGAATACACGCCGTTTTTCCGCGCCGCCGCCCAAACCGCCGCTCTGACTGCGCCGTTTGCGAACACCGCGCGCGACGAGGCTTTGTGTCCCAACTCGACGCGTTCGCCGTCGCCCGCGAAAATGACCGTGTGATCGCCGACGACGTCGCCGCCGCGCAAAGCCGCAAAGCCGATTTCCCCTTTCGGACGCGCGCCGATAATTCCTTCGCGGCAGTAGCGCGCCCTGTCGCGCAAAGCGACACGCCGCCCTTTCGCGACCGCTTCGCCCAGACTTTTCGCCGTGCCGGACGGCGCGTCCGCTTTGTTGCGGTGATGCATTTCGACAATTTCGACGTCGTAGGAATCGTCCAGAACGGCGGCGACTTTTTCCGCCAGCACCGTCAAAAGCGTTACGCCGACGCTCATGTTCGACGCGTAGACGATGCGCGCGTTTTGCCCCGCTTTTTGCAATTCCTCGACCTGCTCCGACGTCAATCCCGTCGTGCCGACGACCAAAACCTTGCCCGTTTCGGCGGCAAGGCGCGCGTTTTCAACGGAATTCGCGGGGGAAGTGAAATCCAAAACCGCGTCGGCGGCGGCGAACAAATCCCGCGCGTTGTCCGTAATGACGCCCGTCCCGCATTTTTCCCCGACGCACGACGCGCCCGCGCGCTCCGTCCCGCCGACAAGTTCGTGTCCCGCGTCAATCACCGCCTGACACAGCATCTTTCCCATGCGCCCCATGCATCCCGCCACGCCGATTTTCATGTCGTTCCTCCCGAAAACATTGTTTGCGTCATGGTAGCAAATCGGCGGATAATTTCAATACTCTAATCTTTATAGCGATTGCAAAGCGGCGCAATATCCTGTAAAAACAAGCCGATTATAAAAGAAAAGGGCGAAATCATGCGTAAAATCCTTTTGTGTTTTCTTTTCTGCCTGATCGCGTTTCAGGCGCGCGCGAACGACCCGTTCGCCGATTGGACGGGCAAAACGATCGGCGTGCAACTCGGCACCAGCGGCGACACGCTCGCCACCGCCTCGCCGCTTGTTCAAACCGAACGCTACAACAAGGCGGGCGACGCCGTGCAGTCTTTGCTGAACGGGAAAATCGACGCGGTGCTGATCGACGACGCGCCGGCAAAAGTCTTCGCCGCGCAAAATCCCGCGCTTGCCGTCGTGCAGAAAGATTTTGAAAAAGAGGATTACGCTTTCGCCATTGCCAAAGAAAACGCCACGCTGACAAAGCAAATCGACCGCGCGGTGCAAACGCTGCGCGACGACGGCACGCTCGACAAAATCGCCGCGACCTATCTGGCGACGCCCGAAAGCGAACGCGTTTCCTATCAATCGCCCGCAAACGTCAAATACGACGGAGAACTGCGAATCGCGACAAACGCGACCTTTCCGCCCTACGAGTATTATCACGACGGACAAATCGTCGGCATAGACATCGACATCGCGCGCGCCGTCGCGGATTTGCTGGGTAAAAAAGCCGTCATCACGGACATGGAATTCGACGCGATCATCCCCGCCGTCGTGTCGGGCAAGGCGGACATGGGCGCGGCGGGCATGACCGTGACGGAGGAACGCCGGCAGAACGTCGATTTCTCCGTTCCCTACACGCGCGCGCAACAGGTTTTTCTGGTGCGCGGCAAAGCGTCGGCGGGCGCGGGAATGAAATTTTCGCAACGTTTTGAAACGGATTTCATCAAGGACGCGCGCTGGAAATATCTGGCGGACGGGCTGAAAAACACGCTGATTATCACGGCTCTGGCGGTTTCTTTGGGCATCGCGCTCGGCGGATTGATTGCGGTCGTGTGCGCGTCGCACGACATCAACGGCTCGTTTAAAGCCGGCAATTTCATCTGCCGCGCGTATCTGGCGGTCATTCGCGGCACGCCCGTCATGATTCAACTGCTGATCATGTATTACGTCGTTTTCGCGTCCGTCGGCGTGAATAAAATGCTTGTCGCGATTCTGGCTTTCGGGCTTAATTCGGCGGCTTACGTCGCGGAAATCATCCGTTCGGGCATCGCGTCCGTCGATTCGGGACAACTGGAAGCCGGCAGAAGTCTGGGATTTTCGTTTTTCCGGACAATGCGCCACATCATTCTGCCGCAAGCGTTTAAAAACGTCCTGCCCGCGCTGGCGAATGAATTTATCGTCCTGCTGAAAGAAACATCGGTGTGCGGCTACATCGGATTGACGGATTTGACGCGCGGCGGCGACATCATCCGGAGCATCACCTACGACGCGTTTCTGCCGCTGGCGTCGGTCGCGCTGATTTATTTCAGCATGGTGTTCGCGCTGACCCGCTTTACGACAAAACTGGAAAAAAGGCTGAAAAGAAATGAACGCTGACACAACGGTCTTACTCGACATTCAAAACGCGTCCAAACAATACGGCGGCAAAACCGTCTTGGACAACGTTTCCGTCAAAGTTTCAAAAGGCGACGTCATCGCAATCATCGGACCGTCGGGAAGCGGCAAATCGACTTTTTTGCGCCTGCTGAACGGGCTGGAAACGCTTTCGTCGGGGCGCATTTTCTTTGAAAACGCCGATTTGACGGACAAAAAAACGGACATCAACGCCGTGCGCCAGAAAATCGGCATGGTGTTTCAGCAGTTCAACCTGTTCAACCATTTGACCGTTTTGCAGAACATCACGCTCGCGCCCGTCAAATTAAAGCGCGTTCCCGTCAAAGAAGCGGAACGCCAAGCGCGCGATTTGCTGGAAAAAGTCGGCTTGCCCGACAAAGCGGACGCTTACCCCGCCATGCTGTCGGGCGGTCAGAAACAGCGCATTGCAATCGCGCGGGCGCTGGCGATGTCGCCGGATATCATGCTGTTCGACGAACCGACGTCGGCGCTGGATCCGCAAATGGTGGGCGAAGTGCTGGAATTGGTGCGCAAACTGGCGCACAAGGGCATGACCATGCTGCTTGTCACGCACGAAATGGGCTTTGCGCGCGAAGTCGCCAACCGCGTCCTGTTTTTCGACGAACACAAAATCATCGCCGACGCCGCGCCCGCCGACATTTTCGATAATCCGCAAATGCCGCGCATCCGCGATTTCGTGTCGAAAATCTTGAAATAACCCGCCGCGCGAACCGCATAAACGCCGTAACGCCGCGCCGCCGATGCCGTGCGCTCCCGAAACGAACTCCCGCGTCAAATGCCGCCGTTTCCGAAGCCGAGCGCGCGTTTTCATTCATCCCGCAACAATTCCGGCGCATTTTAAACCGCCGGCGAACGCAACGCTGTTCCGGCAAAACGCACAAGCGAATTTGTTTCCGCGCTTTGACGGTTTCATCACGGAACAGCCGCACGACGCGCTTCATTATCCCCGCTCGCCCGAAAGAATCGTCCCGCCGCTTCGCCGCTGACGCCCTCCAACTCGTCCCCCGTCCCGTCGCCCCCTCCTTTTAACGCTCGGCGCAAAGCGGCGTCCAAACGCCCTCCCACTCCCCCAACACAAAAAAGCCCCGAAAATTCGGGGCTTTTCCTTGTTTGACAAGCGGCGATTAAGCGCGACCCGTCAATTTGTCTTTCAGTTGTTTCTGCACCAAGGTCGATTTAACCTGTTCGTGCGCAATTTTGTGCAACTGCGATTCCGTTTTGATTTCGACCGGCGCTTCCTTGCCCATCGCCTTCATTTCCTTGACGGCTTTGACAACGCCCGCCATCATGCGCGGTTCTTTCGCGGCGATGACGCTCTTGACTTCGGGCGAACGCACGACGCTGGCCACGACAGCCTGATGATACGCGGCGGCTCCCTGCGCCAGTTCGATAACGGACGCCTGATCGGGCGCACCCGCCTGCATCTGATACTGCGCCAAGAATTCCGTCGGTTTCTGCTTGGCTTTGGCTTCGACCAGCATGGACAAAACGGGGTCTTTCGACACTTTCGCCCACGCTTCCTTGTCGCTGCGAATTGCGAAAGCGGCGACCTGCGTTTCTTTTTCGGCGGCAATCGCCTTTTTGAAATCGCGGTTTTCCTGCGCCATCGCCTTGTACTGTTCTTCCAGCGTCATGGACTGCGGATCGCGGTTCGCGGCGGAAATGAACGCGCTCTGCATCGCCGCCAGCGATTTGAGTTCGTTCTTGACGAAGTGCGCAATCGCGTCGTCGCCTTTGACTTCCGTGTCGGTTTTCACCGCGGCGATCTGGTCTTTCACGATTTTACTTCCCGCGACCATCGCTTCGATTGCCGGCGCCTGTTCGATGACGGAATCAAGGAACTGCAACTTGTCTTCGGCGAACTTGTCGGGATTTTCGTAATCGTGACCCGCTTCGCGCAACGCTTCTTTCTGCTGGGAAATCAGCGCGTGCATCGTTTCGCGGTCGGCGTTGTTTTCATCCAGAGCGTCCAGAACGGCGGAAGCGTATCCGTCCAGTTCCGCGCCGCCCTCGACTTCGTACTGCTTGCGGGCGACCGCCTGCGCTTTCAGTTCGGCTTTCAGTTCGTCGGACATTTTGAAGTCGGGCTTGGGCAAACCGAGGCTCGCGGCGAATTTGACGGCTTCGACATACGCCATTTTTTCGCGTTCGACTTCGTAGTGCTTGTCAATGTCTTCGCGGGTGATGTCGCCGCCGACCATGTGGTCGCGCGCTTCGCTGCAACGTTCCATCATTTCGTGGTATTTCGGATGTTCCTTGCCTTCCGCCAGAGAAATGGACAGTTCAGCCATCTGCTGACGCGTCAAGCCGTACGTTTCGCTCATGTACTGGGCTTTGGCGATGACTTCGGCGTCGGTCATCTTCTGCAAAGAACCGTCTTTCAGCGCTTCTCGGGCATAGGCGATCGTCGCGTCGACAACGTCCGTCGTGTGATACGCCAACGGCGAACCCAACTGGTCGATGACTTTCGCGGTGTCCTTGTCCGCCATCAATTTTTTGTATTCGACCTCCCACTTCGGATCATCGGGGTTTTCGCCCGTCGTTTTTTCGATTTCTTCGCGCATTTTCTTGAAGAATTCGGTTTCGTACTTCGTGTCTTCCAAACGGCGATCGACGCAAACGCGCAGATATTCGATACGGCAGTCGCCCCACAAAGCCGCGCATTTCAAGCCTTCCTCACCGAAGTCGCGCGCCAGTTGCATGACGGCGTGCGCGTCGGCGATGCATTCCGTGCGATGACGGTCCATCACGTCGGACAGGGAGTTCTGCGTGATTTTCTTGAACGTGTAGCCGCAATAGTTTCTGTCGGTGGAGTGACCCAATTCGTGATAAACGACCAGACGGCGAAATTCGTCGGGGGTGATTCCTTCGCGAATCATGCGTTCGTCCGCGCCGTAAACGGCGTCGCCCAACACGTTCGGAGCCATCGAGTCGGGGTTGTCGGGCAAAACGAGGTTGACCGCGCCCATGCCTTCGATGTGTGCGTAGGTCGGGGAAATGCCCGCGCGCATCGAGAACGGGTTGCGTCCCGTCAGCACGGATTCGGACACCATGTTCAAAACATCTTCGTTCGCCAAGAACGTTTTTTTGTTGCCGGCGTTCGCTTTTTGCAGTTTGTCTTCGACGTACATATACAGCGATTTCTGCAAGCTTCTGTCCGCGCCGTGATCCATCAGGTAATGTCCCTTAATGGCGTCGGGGTCGATGACGAAAACGGTGATGCCGGGGACGACGTTGCGGAAGCGTTTTTCCAAATTCTGAACGAAATCATGGGCTTCGGTCGTCAAAGACTGGGACTGCATTTTGTCTTCGAGCGTGGAAATGTCGTAGGACATATCCTTGTCGCCCTTTTCAATGAACGTCGTTTTTCCCTGCGGCAACAAGCCGAAGAACGGACGCTGTTGGAGGTGGTCGGGTTTATCCAATCCGCCCTCATAAGCGGTCACGCCGCCTTTTTCCATGAACTGCTGGGCTAAACTTTTCTTTTCTTCTGCCATTTTTCCGGCTCCTGTTTATCTGTTTCGCACCGTTTTCCGCGCATTTTTCCGTACACGTTTCCGCCCTTTGTAAAGCGGGATAGATTAAATGTAGCATTTTCACACGCATTGTCAACAAAAAATTAGACAAATAACGTGAGTTTTCGCGAAAACATTTTTTGAAAATAAGACTTTTCGTTTTGCTATCCCTTTGATATCATTAAAGTATGACAAGCAAAAGGCGGCGAAGATGGTTTTCTACATCGAAAAAAAATTGGTGGTGACGGTGGCGTCCAGCGCGCTGTTCGACATGACGGCGTCGGACATGGTGTTTTTGGAACAGGGGGAGGACGCGTACCGCGACTACCAGATTCAGCGTGAAAAAGAGCCGCTCAACAAGGGACCCGCGTTCGCTTTCATCAAGCGTTTTTTGAATTTGAACAACATCGCACCGGACATTTCGCCCGTCGAAGTCGTGCTTTTGTCCAGAAACGACGCGGAAACGGGCTTGCGCGTTTTGAATTCCATCGACCATTACGGGCTGAACATCTCCCGCGCGGCGTTCACGAAGGGCAAGCCGTCCTACGATTATCTGGAAGCGTTCAATTCCAAACTGTTTTTGTCGCAGAATAAGCGCGACGTCGCCGAAGCGGTCGCCAAAGGGTTCGCCGCCGGCTACATTTACGGCAAACCGTTCGAGGACGACGAAAGCGATCCCGAATTTCGCATCGCGTTCGATTTCGACGGCATTTTGGCAGACGATTCGGCGGAACAGGCGTGCAAAGACTACGGCATGGACGAATTTTTCAAAATGGAGCGGTGCAACGCCGAAAAACCGCTGAAACAGGGACCTCTCAAACCGTTTTTGGAAGGCATTTCCATGCTTCAAAAACTGGAAAAGCAGAAAAAACGGCAGGATATCGACTATCATCCGGTCATTCGGGTCGCTTTGGCGACGGCGCGCAACGCCCCCGCGCATTTAAGGGTGATTGCGACCCTGCGCGAATGGAACGTGCAGGTCGACGAAACGTTTTTCCTCGGCGGCGTGGACAAATCGCGCGTGCTGAAAGTGTTCAAGCCGCACCTGTTTTTCGACGACACGCCCTACAACATCTCGGCGGTCAGCGAAGTCGCGCCGGCGGTTCATGTGCCGTTCGGCATCATGAATCTCTGAAAAGACACCTTTTCGCGCGGACGCAAACGGCGTATCCTGCCCGTGTGAAAACTTGCAAACGGCGCAAAATGATGAAATCATATTTTAAAGATGAAGAAATAATGGTCATTGTCGTTTTGAAATGGCTGTTTTTGGCGATTCTCGCGGGCGCGCTGACGGGCGCGGTCGTCGGCGGATTTCTTTTAATTTTGTTTAAAGGCATCGTCGTTGTCGACGCTCTGCCGCCGTACAAATACATCTTATTGCCGCTCGGTATGCTCGCGTCCGTGTTCGTCATTACGAAAATCTGCCCCGCCGCCGCGGGACACGGCACGGACAGGGTGATTGCCGCCATTCATGACAAATGGGGCAGAATTCCCGACATGGTCGTGCCGGTGAAAATCGTTTCGACGTGGATGACGCTGATCCCCGGCGGAGTCGTCGGCACGGAGGGACCCTCCACGCAAATCGGCGGCGCGCTGATGAGTTGGGTGTCGGATTTGCTGAAATGCAACGAACACACGCGCAGAAAATTGGTCGTGTGCGGAGTCGCCGCCGCGCTGTCCGCCGTGTTCGGCGCGCCCGTCGCGGGAGCGGTGTTCGGCATTGAAGTCCTGTTCGTCGGCGAAATGTTCTACACCGCCCTGCTTCCCGCCGTCGTGTCGGGAGCGGCGGCGCATTACGTCTGCACGCTGATGGGCGTGCCGTACATATTCCCGCACGTCGCGATTCCGGCGTTCAGCGCGGAGTCTGCCTTGTGGAGCATCGGCGCGGCGATGTTTTTCGCATTGGTGTCGATTCTGCACGTCTGCTGTTTCGACGCGATGGATAAAATCTATAAAAAACTGCCGCTCGACGTGTGGATGAAAGCCCTTTTGTCAAGCGCGATTCTGCTGTCGACCGTGCCGTTTTTCAGCGAAACGTATCTGGGCATGGGAGAGCGCGGATTGACGGCGTTTTTCGCGGGGCAGGGCGGCGCGTGGTACGCTTTCGCGCTGAAATCGTTTTTGCTGGCGGTGACGCTGGCGGGCGGCGGTTCGGGCGGGGTGCTGACGCCGACGTTTTACATCGGCGCGGCTTCGGGCGCGCTGTTCGCAAGCGTTTTCGGACTGGATTCCGGATTTTTCGCCGTTCTGGGCTTTGTCGGGCTGATCGCGGCAAGCGTCAACACGCCGCTGTCGGCAATCATTCTGTCCATGGAGATGTTCGGCGCGGACATGGCTCCCTACGCGGCGCTGACCGCCGTGTTCGCCTATATGCTGTCGGGCAACCGCAGTCTGTATCCGTCGCAAATCCGCGCCCGTCCGAAATCGGAGGATTTTGTTCTGATGCGCGGCGCGGACCGCCGCCGCTCGAAAGCGAAAGGAAAAAAACAATGATTCGTCCCGTCACCACCTTGTTCCTGCTGACTTCCGTCGACGGCAAAATCAGCACGGGCGACACGGACGCCATGGACGTCGATACCGACTTTCCGAAAATAAACGGCGTCGCGCAGGGGCTTTACCAGTATTACGCTTTGGAGCAGGAAACGGATTTGTGTTCGTTCAACACGGGACGCGTCATGGCGAAAACCGGCGTCAACGATAAAAAGGAACCGCCCGAAAAAATCCCCGTTTCCTTTGTCATTCTGGACAACAAGCCGCATTTGAACGCTTCGGGCGTTTCGTACCTGTGCGGCAGGGCGGAACATCTGTATTTGGCGACGTCGAACAAAAACCACCCCGCCATGCAAATGCGAAAGGACAATCTGACCGTTTTGTACGACGAAAAGACGGATTTGAAAAAACTGTTGCGCGTTTTGGCGCAAGATTACGGCGTCAAACGCATGACGATTCAGTCGGGCGGCACGATCAACGAAGCCTTTTTGCGTCAAAAACTGCTGGATTATGTCGATATCGTCGTCGCGCCCGTACTGATCGGCGGCAGGGACACGCCGTCGCTGATTGCGGGCGAATCGCTTCACAACGCGGACGAATTGGAGCGTTTGGGCGTTTTAAAACTGGAAAAATGCGACGTTTTAAAAGAATCGTATGTGCGCTTGCGCTATCGGGTCGTCGGCTGACGGCGCGTCATAAAGACGTAATTTACAAAAAAGCCCGAAAAGAGTATTCTGCCTGTAACACACAACTTTGGAGAAACGCCATGACCGAAACCGAAAATCAAACCGATGGCGGACAAAAACGCCGCTGTCCGCTGTGCGCCTGCGTCAACGCCTCCGTGACGCGCCGCGTCGTCGCGCGCCTGACCGACTACATCGTCTGGGGGATGCTGTCCGTCACGGCGCTGTTTTTACTGTTGCGCCACACTTACGAAACGCAAAACGAAACGCTGGGCGCGTTTTTCAATATGCCGTTTTCCCTGTTCATCTTCATGTACGCGATGTTCGTCGTGTACGTCTTTGTCGAAGCAAGCCTGATTTGCCTGTTCAAAACGACTTTGGGCAAATGGCTGGCGGGCTTGACCGTCACGGACGAAAACGGTGAAAAATTGACGTACAAAGCGTCTTTGCGCCGCGCTTGGACGGTGTTTTTCAAAGGAATGTGGCTGTTTTTGCCGTACATCTCCCTGATCGCCCCGCTGTTCTGGCTGTACCGCTACCGCCGCGTCAAATCGTTCGCTTGGGACGATTCGTCGCGCGTGCAGACCGGCAATTTCCCGATCGCGTTCAAAATCGTCCTGCTCATCTTCTACGCGACCATCGCCTACGGCATGATTTCAACGTACAGACAAGCGGCGAGTTTCCCCGATTTGCCCGACGAAAACGCTTTTCTGCAAAGTTATTCCATGGCTTTGGAACCGTACGGGAAAAACATTTTCGACGCGGACAAACTGAACTCGACGGAGCAAATCGACTCGTCGCTGGCGGATTTGCAGAAAGGCTTTGAAATCACGAAGGCTTTTCAGGACAAATATCTGCAAGAGCAAGACGAATTCATGCAAAAAGTCGCAAAAATCTCCGACCCGAAAGCGCAACAGATGTTCACCGCCGCCATTGAAGCGCAAAAACGCCGCGTGATGATGTTTTCAATGCTGCAACAAATCCGTTTGAGCCTGCAAACAAAGATTATGGAATTTTTCAAAGAATCGTTCGGCAAATATAAAATCGTCGACGGCGAACCCGTTTTCGATTCGCCCGAATTGCAGGAAAGATTCCTTTCCTACGTCGAACAGACCGAGGAGTTCTATCAGGCTTTGGAAAAACTGAAAACGGGCGATTTCGGCGACGAAGCGGACGATGAAGCCGCCATGGACGAAGATTTCACGGAGTACGACGACGACATCGGCGCGGAAATCATCGAAAACGAGCGCGCCGAACGGGAGCGCGCCGGTCAGACGGAATGACAAAAACGAAAAAGCCTTCGGTTGAAGGCTTTTTTCTTGGCTATTTTGTTTGCGCGGTCGGGGGTGGCGGCGCATCGCTTTTCATCGTCAGCATTTCGGGCGCAAACAGCATGAAAACGGCGTAGGAATCCGCCAAAGCGAAATACGGCACGGAAAACAAAAAGAACAAAACCATGCACGTTTTGAACTTGCCGCGCAAAAGAAAAAACAAAACGGCAAGAAGGCTCAACGCCGCCGAAGCATACCCGTGCGCGCCGCCGTTCGCCGCAAAACACGCGGACATCGCCAAAGCGGGCGCGGCAAACACCGTAAAAGCAATCCCCTGTTTCAACGATTATTCCTTTCCTTTGCCTGAAAAATCGCAATACGTTCCGTATCTTAACGCATACGTTTTAAAAACGCCCCCTTTTTCCGAACATATTTTTTCGTCGTCGTCATAAGGTTCGTCCTGCCACACGTTCGGATGCATATACATTTCGTATCCGGCAACCCACGACAACGTCAAAAAAGGCAGGCACATCCCGTAAAAACAAACCCTCGCACATAAATTTTTACGCCGTTTGAAAAACAGAAAAACGCTTAAAGCCGTCAAAAACACAAATAAAAGAAAACAGGCGGCAAGATATGGAATACCGTCAAATTCCCGCATGAAAAAACAGGAAACAAGCAAATACGCGAAAAAGAACACGGTAAAAACAAGCGGTAAAATCAGGACGGAAAACAAACCCGCCAAACATTTCGATGACATAAAAAACCTTTTTACGTGGTAATCGGGAAGAAAAGTATAGCACTTTTCTTCCTTTTTCACACATATCTTTCGATTATCGACTTTTCTGCCGTTTCGACAGTTCGCGGCAATCGCCGCGCGGATTTCCGCGTCCCAAAGAAAAACCTATTTCGTTGTTTTTCAAATCTTTTTCAGAATCCGCATCTATGGCTTCCGCGCCACCCCATTTTTCCCGAAGGTGTGGCGTAGATTTTTTATATGCTTTATCAACATACTCTTTGGCATACCCTAGATATCGCACTCCTCTTTCCATTTCTTTTCCCAGTTGTGCGGCACGGCACGCGACTTCTCGATGTTTTTCCCCATCATCTCTTTTTTCATCATATATGTCCTTTGTCCGATTCCAAAAATCTACAAATTCGCTCCAATTCATCACATTTTCCTTTCATAAAAAAACCTCCGCCTTTTCAGACAGAGGTTTTGACTTTCCGCATAGAGCGGTAATATCATATTGTTATCGCAAAAATAACATTATGTCAATACTTCACACATACAGCACGCCGTCGAACGCCTTGTGCGTTTCGCCCGTCATATAAACGTCGCCGCCCTCTTTATACGAAATGAACAAAGAGCCGCCGTCCATTTTGATTTCCGCGCGCCCCGCGTTCAATTTGCGCCGCACCGCCGCCACCAGCGTCGCGCAAGCCCCGCTGCCGCACGCTTCGGTCACGCCCGCGCCGCGCTCGAACACGCGCATACGGATTAAATCAGGGGAAACAATCTGCGCGAATTCAATGTTCGCCCTGTCCGGAAAGACGGGATGCCGCTCCATCAGCGCGCCCAGCCGTTCAATGTCGATTTTTTCGGCGTCCTCGACAAAGAAAACGGCGTGCGGATTGCCCATTGACACCGCGCACGCGGCGGGCAGTTCGCCGTGCAGATTTTCCACAAACAGCGTGTCCGTTTCTTTCGCCAGAGGAATTTCGTTCCACGCCAAACGCGGCTTTCCCATGTTGACGGTGACGATTGACGCGCCTTTTTCGCGGCTCGCTTTCAGCAAAGATCCGCTCGGCGCTTCAAAATCCCACGCGTCGCGCACCGATTCGTCCATCATCAGTTTCGACGCGCACCGCGTGCCGTTGCCGCACGCGCCCGCCGTCGACCCGTCCGCGTTGAAAAACAGGATTTTCGCGTCCGCCTTGTCCGATTTTTCAATGACAATCAACTGGTCGAAGCCGACGCCGGTTTTGCGGTTGCCGATTTTGACGATTTCTTCGGGCGTCAGGACGGTTTTGCCGTCGCGGTTGTCGATAATGACGAAATCGTTGCCGAGTCCGTCCATTTTAACGAATTTAACGGATTTCATAACGCCAAATCTCCGATGCGGGCGACCGCCTTTTGCGTGTTTTCTTTCGAGCCGAACGCTGTCAGACGGACGTATCCCTCGCCGCACGCGCCGAATCCGCTGCCGGGGGTGCAGACCAGATGCGCCTTTTCCAAAAGCAGTTTGAAGAAGTCTTCGGAAGACACGCCCTGCGGCGTTTTCAGCCAGATGTACGGCGCGTCGACGCCGCCGAACACGGTGAATCCTTTGGCTTTCAAGCCGTCGTAAATCATTTTGGCGTTGTTCATGTAATAGCCGACCATCGCCGCGACCTGTTTTTTGCCTTCCGGCGAATAAACGGCTTCGGCGGCGCGCTGGACGACGTACGCCACGCCGTTGAATTTCGTGGAATGGCGGCGGCGCCACAAAGCGTTCGCCAAGACGGTCGAACCGTCCGCCGCTTTCAGTTTGATTTCCTTGGGCACGACCATGTAGGCGCAGCGCACGCCCGTAAAGCCCGCCGTTTTGGAAAACGAGCGCAGTTCGATCGCAACTTCTTTCGCCCCGTCAATTTCGTAAATGCTGTGCGGAATGGCGGGATTGGAGATGTATTCCTTGTACGCCGAATCAAAAATGATGACGGCGTCATGTTCGCGCGCGTAGGCGACCCATTGCGCCAGCCGGTCTTTCGTCAGCGCCGCGCCCGTCGGGTTGTTCGGCGAGCAAAGATAAATCAATCCCGCGCTTTTTTCGGGCAGAGCGGGCGCGAAATTGTTTTCGGCGCGGCACGGCAGATATTCGATTTCCCGTCCCGCCATGATGTTCGTGTCGCGGTAGACCGGATACACGGGGTCGGGCACGGCGACAAGCGCGTCCTGCGCGAAAATTTCCTGAATGTTGCCGACGTCGCATTTCGCCCCGTCGCTGACGAAAATTTCGTCCGCGTCCAAAGAAACGCCGCGCGCCGCGTAATCGTTTTTCAAAATCGCGTCGATTAAAAACGCGTATCCCGCGTCGGGAGCATAGCCGCGCATGGTCGCCGCGTCGCCCATTTCGTCGGCGGCTTTTTTCATCGCGTCAATGCAGACGGCGGGAATCGGCTGCGTCACGTCGCCGATGCCGAGGCTGATAATTTCGGCGGACGGATTTTTTTGTCTGAACGCGGCGATTTCCTGCCCGATTCTTTTAAACAGGTAGTTGGAAGACAATTTCAGATAATTTTCATTGGCACCGACCATAAGACACTCCTTTGCAAATAAAACTCATATCCTGTCGAAGCAGGCTTTGAACAGCGTTCCCCGCTCCTCGAAATTCTTGTAAAAATCATAACTGGGCGCGGCGGGGGAAAGCAGAACGACGTCCGCGTTCAGACAAACCGCGACGTCGACCGCGCTCGGCAAATCCGACGCTTCATAGGCTTTCGCGCCCGCGTCACGCACCGCCTGCGCCAAGCGATGCCCCGTCGACGGAACCGTCACGACCGTCACGTCGCCGCGCTTGGCGATGTACGCCGCCAAATCCGCATATTCTTGCTTGCGGTCGTACCCGCCGGCGATCAGCGCGATTTTTTTGCCCGCGAACGCTTCCATGGCGGCAATCGCCGTTTCCGGCGTCGTCGAAATGCTGTCGTTGACGAACAGCGCGCCTTTTTTTTCGCCCAAAGGCTGCAAGCGGTGAGGCAAAGCCCGAAACGATTCCAGTCCGGCGCGCGTTTGCTTCAAATCGAATCCCAGAATTTTCAAAACGGTCAAAGCGGCACACGCGTTTTCCAGATTGTGTTCCCCGCGCAAATGCAGAACGCTTGTTTCAAACAAAGGCGTTTCGCCGTCGTAAAACATTCCGTCTTGAAGATGCACGCCCGCGCCGTCGTTATAGAAAACGACGTCTTTTTCGTTTTGCGTCATGGCGCGCAGGCGGTCGTTTTGCGCGTTCAAAACCGCTTTTTGCCCGTCCTTGCGCACGCGCAGGATGTTCAGTTTGTCGTGATAGTAATTTTCGTGCGTCAAATGCCAGTCGATATGTTCGGGATACAGGTTCAAAACGGCGCACACGTCGAAGCCGTGTTTCAAATCCGCCGCCTGATAACTGGAAATCTCGTCCACGACGAAATCGTAATTTTGCGCCTCGAACGCGTAGGAAACGACGGGCTTTCCGATGTTGCCGCCCAAAGCCGTTTTATGCCCCAGCGCGTTCAAAAGATGCGCGATCAGCGTCGACGTCGTGCTTTTGCCCTTGGTCGCGGTCACGCCGATTAAAACGGGGCGTTTTTCAAGTCCGGCGCAGTATTCCATAAACAAGTTCGTGCCGGACGTGAACACGACGCCGTTTTGCGCGGCTTTTTTCACGTCGTCGCGGTAAAGGCTGACGCCGGGGGATTTGACGACCACGCCGTCCAGCGCCTTGTCGAGCGGGTCGCACACGATTTCGACGTTGCAGCCGAGCCGAGTCAGAAAATCGGCGGCGGCGGCGCCTTCAAGACCTTTTCCGTAAACGGTCGCTTTATTCTTTAAAGAATTCGAAAGCATTTTGATATTCCTGCGGGACGGCGTGCCTGTCGGACAGCGCGAAGATTTTATCCTTGTCATAAGGCGGCATCAGCGCGTTGGACAGCACTTTGACGACGACGTCGTCCTTCCATTCGGGTTTGTTTTTAATCATGTCGAACGCGCAGACGGATTCTTCGATTTCGCCGACACATTCAAACGGCTTGAACGCTTCCATGCCTGTCAGACGGCGGAATCCGGACAGTTGCAAAGGATCGTTCAGCGGATTGCATTTAAAGATGTTCAACAGACGCTCTTTTTTCATAAACGGCGCCAAAGCCAAAAACACGAAGCGGCATTTGTCGCAGTTGCCGCACCAATGGTCGATTCTTTTGGCTTCGTCGAGTTTGAACGCCTTGTTGCAACTGGTGAACACCGCGTCGTATTTCGTCGTCGCGGCGAAATTTTTGGCAATCGCCAGTTCGGACAGCGGGCGCAACAGCGAAAAATAGCGCAAATCCGGCAGATAGGCTTTCATCAGCAAGGAAAACAATTCCTCGAATTCCAGAGATTTGCTCCACTGATGATTGACCGTCCTGCCGTCGAATTGCGTGTTGCCGACGTTCGCCGAGCGTTCGCACGACATACAAATATCGGAATAATCGTACAAAACCGCGCCCAAAGCCATTGCGAACGCCAAAATGCCGGTCACGGGGACGTGTCCGTTCAAAACGCCGTTGTTTTGCGCGTCTTCGTTCAATTTAATCAATTCGGGGGACACTTTGCGCTCGATTTCGATGTACGGCTGTCCCGACGCTTCAATCGTTTCGCAAATCGCGCGCGGACGGTTGACGCTGATGCACGTCGGCGCGAACCCCGCGCTTTTCAGCGTTTCGATCGTGACAATCGAATCCTTGCCGCCGCCGACGGGCACGACCGTTTTTTTGGACAAATCGCACGGATTGCCGACAACGGTGCGCCGGTTCGGGCTGAACGGAAATTCGACGTGCACGGGAACGTTGTTTTTAAAAGAGAACTCGCCCAGCCCCTTTTCGTAAAAATCTTTGAAAAACAGGGATTCCGCCCGCGACATTTGCGTTTTTTCCAAAACGATTTTTTCGGGCAGGCACGCCTTGTAATAACTGACGCCGGCGGCGAAGTGCAGCAGGCGGAGCATGGTTTCGACGGCTTCCTTGCGGTGAAAGGCGGACACGGGCACGCGCTTGTAGGCGAACGTTTCGTCGAAAAACACGGCGTCGTCGAACGCGTAGGACAAAACGGCGGTCATTGTCGAAAAATCGAATCGGCAGTCCGTGAATCTGAAACTTTTAACGGCGGAACGTTCAAACACTTGTCACCCCTTTTTTTGCGGCAAGAATGATAGCAAAAAAGCAAGACACATTCAAATTCTTTTGCCGCTGGACTTTATTTCGCGCACGATTTAACATATAGGGCGATTTTGAACAGGGAATTTTAGCGATGCGTCTGCCTTTTTTTTCAAAAAACCTGATTTTGCCCGTCGCGATATGCGTTCTCGCCGCATCCGGCGTCCTGATTAAAAACGCGCGGCACTCGCCGGTCGAATACATGGAAGCGGGCTTGAAAGCCTACGACCGCAAAAATTACGGCAAAGCGCTGTCCGCTTTCTTAAAGGCGGAAGAAGCGGGCATTCCCGAAGCGATGTTCGTGCTGGGCAATATGTACATCAACGGCTACGGCGTGCCGAAAGACGTTTCCAACGCCATATCCTACTACCGCCGCGCCGGAGAATTGCGCTACACGCCCGCGCTGTTCACAATGGCTTTATTGTACATGGACGGCACCGTCGTCCCGCAGGACATCCCTTTGGCGCACACATACATCTCAAAAGCCGCGCAAGAGGGCGACACCGAAGCCATGACGACGCTCGCGCTGTGGTATGAACGCGGCTATTTCGGACGGGGCAAGTTCAATCGGGCGCTGTACTGGTACAAAAAAGCGGCAAGACTGGGCGACACGAACGCGCAAACCGCGCTGTCCATGTTTTACGCGCAGGGGATGCACGGCTTGCAGAAAGATTATTACGAATCGCGCCGCTGGACAAAGGCTTTGGAGCAAAAACAGGCTTACACCGACCGCTTTTCCGGCAAAACCCCGCAATCCGAAACGGGCATGAACTTCACGCTCGACCAGTTGTCGAACATCCCCTTGCGGCAAAAAGCCCTTGAAAGCGAATAAATGCGCGCCGTTTGCCTTTTCGCCGCCGTTTTTCTGACAGCCGCGTCCGCTTTCGCCGCCACGCCGGTCGAAGAAGGCGTGCAGGCGTACAAAAACGGCGATTTTGAAAAAGCGGAAAAACTGCTCGCCCCGTACGAAGACCAGCCCGTGTTCGCGAAACTTCTGCGCGTCATCCGCTCGCAAATAAAGCAAAAGGAACTGGCGGCGCGCGGCTGGACGCAAAAACAACTGAACGACATTGAAAAAATGCGCGGCGGCAAAACCGCGCTGTTCGACCGCTACGGCATGGTGACGCACGCGTCCTCGAAAAGCGGCGCGACGGGGGCGATTGCCGCGACCGCTCTGCTGACAAGGGCGAAAGCGGGCGACGCGAACGCCGCTTGGACGGCGGGGCTGATGTATCAGGACGGACGGCGCGCGCCTGTCAATCTGTCGAACGCGGCGACGCTGTTTTCAATCGCCGCGTCCAAAAAACACGCGGACGCGATGAACAATCTGGGCTTTTATCACCGCTACGGCATCGCCGTGAAGCAGGACGAGGAAAAAGCCCTGTCCCTGTTCAATGACGCACTGGCGGCGGGCAACGCGTTCGCCGCTTACAATCTGGCGATGCTGCACCACACGTCCCCCGCGCACAAGGACGCCGCGAAAGCCTATTTGTATGCGGATCTGGCGCTGTCCCGATTAAGCGAAAAAGCGTCCCTGCGCAAAGAAAAGGCGGCGGCGAACAATTTAAGAAACAGTGCCGTCAAGCGTCTGACGCCTTTGCAGCGCGCGTACCTGCGCAAGTACGTTCCGGCGGACATGGCGCGCGATTTTCCGAAAGATTTTGCGCAAAAGCGCGCCGTTTCCCCGCTGTATCCCGTTTTGACGGCTTCGGGCGCGATCGTGCGGCAAACGGATTTCATGAAGCCCGTGGAAAACGCGTCGTTTTTCAAACAGCAACTCGCCCGCGACCCCGAAAGCGTCAAAGACGGGGAATTGGAGCCGCTTCTGCCCGATTTGGCGGCGTACGACGAAACGGCGAAAACGACGGACGTGTTCGACAAAATCAAGCCGCCCGCGCCGTTCCCCGAAGACGACGCCGTGAAAACCGCCGTTTATTTCCGCCCGACGTTGCCGCGCGCGTTCAAACTGACGCTGAACAAGGAAAAATCGGGTATGCCGCTGATGGTCGGCGATACGGTGGAATTGAACGTCTTTACGAAATTGTACGACGACGCGCGCACGCAAAAAGGCGCGGGCAGAACGCTCGCCAACACGCAGTACGACCTGCAATACGACAAAAACGGCACGCTTCAAGCCGCGCCGCCCGTCATCGAACTTTTGGCTGGCGCAAAATACAGCGCGGGCTTCGTCACGCTGAAATTCCAAGCCTTGCGCGCGGGACGCAACACCGTCCGCCTGACGCCGCACGACGCGGCGGATTTTCCCTACACGTTCGTCATTGACGTTTACAAAAAGCCCGACCCCATGCCGAAGCGCAAAAAAGGCTCTACAAATCTTTAAGCGCGTTCCGGACAACCGCCGGCGTTAAAATCTGCGGCAGAACGGCGGGTTCGTCGGCTTGCGGCGCGTAATACAGATACAACGGCACGCCGCCGCGTCCGAACGTTTCCAAAACGGCGGCGATCGAATCGCTCGCGTTCGTCCAGTCGGCGAAAAACAAAGCGACGCCCTTGTCGTCGAACAAGGACAAAACGTCTTCGTCTTCCAGCGTCGTTTTTTCGTTCATCAGGCACGTCAGACACCACGAAGCCGAAAATTTGACGAAAACGGGCACGTTATCGCGTCTTAAACGGGCGATTTCCTGCGCGTCGTAAGTCCGCCAAACCGCGTTTTGCACGACGCGGCGGGCTTCCCTGTCCGACTGCACCTGCGTCAAAGACCATGCGAAAAAAGCGCAAAAGCAGACGACCGCGCCGCCCGTCAGCATTTTTTTCGCCGGAAAAGCCCCCGCAATCTGCGCGCACAAAGCCGCCGCCACCATGACCGCCAGCGTCAGTCCCGCCGCGTAAGAGCCGCCCTGCAATCCCGCCACCCAGACCAGCCAAGCGGACGCGGCGTACATCGGAAACGCCAGAAAACGCCGGAGCAAAACCGCGCTTTCCCCTTTGAATTTCGGCAATTTCGCGGCGCACGACGGAAAAAATCCGATTAAAAAGAACGGCAGAGCCATGCCTATCCCCATTACGAAAAACACGCCCAGCGTTTCAGCCGCGCTCGCCGTCAAAGCGTATCCCAAAGCGACCGCCATAAACGGCGCGGCGCACGGCGTCGCCACCAAAACCGCCAGCAACCCCGTGCCGAATCCGCCCCAATTCTGCCCGCATTGCGCGGCTTTCGATGACAATGCGCCGCCGAAATCGAAAACGCCGGACAGCATCAAACCGACGACGAACAACAGCACCGCCATGAACAGAACGAACGGCGGATACTGCATCTGAAACCCCCAGCCGATGCCCCGCCCCGCCGCGCGCAGAACGGACATCGCCCCGCCCAGCAGAACGAAAGACAGCACAACCCCGCTTGCGTACAAAACGGCGTCTTGACGGCGGCTTGCGTCGTCCGATTTCAAAACCGCCAACGCTTTCAGGGACAAAACGGGAAACACGCACGGCATGAAATTCAGCAAAACGCCGCCCAGAAACGCCAAAAACAACGCCGTCGCCAGCGACGCCCAATCGAACGGCGCGTCCAAGACGGGCATCGGTTCGCCGGACAAAACGGCGGCGGTGTCAAACGCTTTCAGCACGTCGCCGCGCGCGTTGCGCAAAACGACCGTCCCCGCCAAAGCGCGCGCCTCTTTGCTTGCCCGCAAAGTCAGGAACAGCCTCCCTTTTTGAAAAACGAACTGTTGCGGCGCGGTGTTTGAAATCATGTCGCCGTTTGGAAAAAACGCCGCGTCCGCCGCTTTGAAAAAATCGCCCGTTTCGACGGCAAGCAGGATTTTATCGCCGTTCCGCCAAAACACAGATTCCGCGTATTCGGGCATTTTTTCAAGGATTCCAGACACTTTTTCCGGCGTTTGAGACGCGCTCAAAGCCCCTTGAACCAAAGCGGAAACCTTTTGATTTTCCGGCACGCAGTCGTCCTTGCACGACATCCACGACACGTCCGCGTCAATGACGTAATCGCGTCCGACGGCGATATCGCGCGGCGGCGTGATTTTGACCGCCAGAAACATCTCGTCCGCATAGCCGTATTCGCCGAACGGTCCCGTCGTAAATCTGGCGGGAGGCGACCACAGCCGCCCGCTTTCGACAAATCCGCGCGGCAGTTTCAGCGTCAAATCGACGGGTTCGCCCGCGTCGCCCGCGTATTTCCAATAAACGTGCCGCCCGTGCGCGATATCCAGTTTCAGCACGACGTAAAAATCGCGCGAAGCGGCAATATGCTGAACGTCGGGAAGCAAAAAGGCTTTCGTGTCAACGCCCGCGTGAACGTTTTGCGCCGCCGGAATAAAAAATAAAAAACAAAAAAGAGATAAAAAGCGTTTCATTTTTTATCCTTTTGGCATAAAATTTTAACGGTTTTATTTTACTTTAAAATAAACGAAAAAAGGATTCAACCGTGTTAAAAGCATTCTTACTGGCTTCGGCGTTTTTATTTCCCGCTCTCGACGCGGCGGCGCAATCGTTCGTCACGCAAGAGTCGGCGTCAACGGAAGACCTGCTGACGAAGTACACGAACGCCCGTTCCTCGTGCGCGCGCATCACCGATCCGTTCACCCTGTACGAACGCGGTATGCTTTTGTTGAGCGACGCGACGGAAGACGCCTATCTGGCGGCGGCGGAATGTTTCATGGGCGCGGCGGTGCGCAACCACACGGAATCCCAAATCGAACTGGGATATTTGTACGAACGCGGCAACGGCGTCGTGCAAAGCAACATTTTCGCGTACAAATGGTATCAAACGGCTGTTCTGCTGGGCAATAAAAACGCCGTGCCGTACCGCGACAATCTGGAAAAGACCATTTCGCTGGACGACATCACCGCCGCCCTGCCGATGATTCAAAAAACGCTGGAACTGATTGAAGCGTACACGGCGGAGCAGGAAAAGGAAGTCGTCGAGCGCGAAAAGAAAATCGCCGATTTGTACAAAGAAAAATTCGACATCGATTTGAGCGAATACGAAGTCGCAATGCCGGAATCCTCTTTGAAACGGTCGAATTTCCTGCTGGACAACACGCCGGCGCAAAACGCGGGCGGCGCGCAGATGCAACAGCAGGGCGGCGACATGACCCCGTCGGGACGGCAGTCCGCGGGCTCCATGGGACAAAACGCGTCCATGGGCGGCGGGTCGAGCAACGTTCCGAGCGGCTTTTAATTTTTCATCCTTTTAATCAATTTTCGTAAGAACCGCGCCGTCCGATTTCAATGTTCTGGTGCACGTTGACGCTTTCAATCAGACCGAACGATACCATCAGCGTCAGCATCGCCGTGCCGCCGTAAGACACCATCGGCAGCGGCGTTCCCACGACGGGAAGCAATCCCATGACCATGCCCGTATTGACCACAACGTACAAAAACAGGTTGAAACTCAATCCGATTGCCAGAAAACGCCCGAAAAAGTTTGTCGATTTAAACGCGATGTAATAGCCGTAGAAAATCACGACCAAAAACAAAAACAGCAGTCCCGCCGACCCGATCAGACCGAATTCCTCCGCCCACACGGTAAAGATGAAGTCCGTGTGCTTTTCGGGCAGGAAGTTCAAACGGCTTTGCGTCCCTTGCAAAAATCCCTTGCCGAACACGCCGCCCGACCCCAGCGTGATTTTGGACTGCAAAATGTGATATCCCTTGCCCAGCGGATCGCGTTCGGGGTCTAAAAACGTCAGGACGCGCTCTTTTTGATAATCCTTTAAAAAGTGCCAGAACACCGGCAGGGACACCAGAATCGCGCCGCCCGCCGCCATGAATTTCCACATCTGCACGCCCGCCAGAAAAAACAGCGCGACGCCGACGAAAATCGTGTGAAGCGTCGTGCCCAAATCGGGCTGGCTGAAAATCAGGGCGCACGGCAAAGCCAGCAGCAACGCCGGCACCGCCATATAGGAAAACGTGCCCGTTTCTTGCAGCGTCGCACCGTGAAAATAGCGCGACAACGCCAAAATCACGCCGATTTTCGCCAATTCGGACGGCTGAATCTGCACCACACCCAAATCAATCCAGCGTTGCGCGCCCATGCCGACGTGACCGAACAAGCCGACGTAAACCAACGCCAGAACGCCCGCCGCGTAAACGACGTAAGCGTAGCGAAACCAAAAACGGATGTCGATCAGCGCGACCGCCAGCAAAACCGGAATGAAGCAGGCGAAACGCACCGCCTGTTTGGACGCCCACGGAGTCCACGACCCGTTCGCCGCCGCGTACAGAACGACGAATCCCGTGCAGGCGAGCAGTCCGATCAGCAAAATGTACGTCCAGCTCAACCGCTTGATTTTGTCGGTCAGCGACAAATCGGCGTTTCTGGAAAAAGAGGATTCTTTGGCGGATCTCATGCGATCACCCCTTTCAGCATATCGGAGGTCAGCGGTTTTTCCGCCGCGGGATTCAGACGAATCGCCGCTTCCATGATTTTTTTTGCGATGGGAGCCGCCGTCGATCCGCCGCCGCCGCCGTGTTCGACGACGACGGTCAGCGCGTAACGCGGCTTTTGATAAGGACCGAAGCACACGAAGAAAGCGTGATCGCGCTCCGCCCAAGGAATTTCGTTTTGTTTGCGCACGCCGGTTTCGCGCTCTTTCATGGAAATGCGCTTGACCTGCGCCGACCCCGTTTTGCCCGCGATGTGCTGTCCGTCGACATCGACGTGCGCGCGGCGCGCCGTGCCGTTCGGATGATTCACGACGTCGTACATCGCCTTGCGAATCAGGCTTAAATGCGCTTTCGACAAATTCAAAATCTCGCCGTTCGCCGATATCAGTTCGCGCCTGTCGGGGACGATGATGCGCGGCGTGACGCGCCGTCCGTCGTTCGCAAGCGCGGCGGTCATGACGGTCAGTTGCAGCGGCGTCGTCAGCAAATATCCCTGCCCGATGCCGATGTTGTAAGTGTCGCCTTGCAACCATTGCTCGCCGTAAATCGCCTCTTTCCAGCGGCGGTTCGGCACAAGCCCCGCCTTTTCCCCCGGCAGATCAATGCCGGTGACCGCGCCGAAGCCGAATTTTTCAGCCATGGCGGAAATGCGGTCGATTCCGGCGCGGCGGGCGACCTCGTAAAAGTAAATGTCGCACGAATGCATAATCGCCTCGCGCAAATTCAGCGTGCCGTGCCCCGCGTACTTCCAGCAATGGAATTTATGATTGCCGTTGAACGTCGCCCCCTCGCAGTTGATGCGCGTGTCGGGCGTGATGACGCCGGCTTCCAGCGCCGCCAGAGCCGTCACCATTTTGAACGTCGAGCCGGGGGAGTAAAGTCCGGCGATCGCCTTGTTAATCAGCGGCGCGCGCGGGTTTGAGGAAATTTCCTTCCATTCCTCCGGCGTCAAGCCGCGATTGAATTTGTTGGGGTCGAATCCGGGGGTGGAGAGCAGCAAAAGCACTTCGCCCGTGTAAATGTCCATCATGACGGCGGCGGCGGATTCGTCTTTCATGTGCTTGTACGCGATGTCCTGCAAGCGCATATCTATGGTCAAAGGCAGGGCCTTGCCCGCCGTGCCCTCGTTGCGTTCGACTTCGCGGATGACGCGTCCGACGGCGTTGACTTCGACGCGCTGAATCCCCTCTTTACCGCACAAATCCGAATTGAACTGATATTCGACGCCCGCCTTGCCGACGCGGAACCCCGGCAGTTTGTACAAAGGATTGCCGTTCGTCATTTCGTTTTCGGACACGACGCCGACATAGCCGACCAGATGCACCGCGCTTTCCTTTTGCGGATAGGAGCGGCTCAACCCCTCGTCAATGATAATCCCCGGCAAATCCAGCGAATTGAGTTGTATCGCCGCCATTTGATCCCACGTCAGATTTTCGCGGATTGTCACGGGCGTGAAATCGCGCGACCGGCGGACGTCCTTGCGCACGCGGGCGATTTCGTTCGGCGTCAGGGGCATGATTTCATTCAGGGCTTCCAGCGCGGCGTTCAAATTGCCGTCCGTCTGTTCGGAAATGACGGACACGCGGAAATTCTGGCTGTTTTTCGCCAGCGGTCTGCCGAAACGGTCGTAAATCAATCCCCTCGGGGGAGGAAGCAGGCGCGTCGAAATGCGGTTTTCCTCCGCCAAAGTCTTGTAGCGGTCGGATTGCACGACTTGCAGATAATACAGGCGCGTCAGCAGAATCGAGGTGGCGAAAAGTTGCCCGCCCGCAAGCATGGCGGCGCGGCGCGACAGCATTTTCCCTTTATCGCCCTCTCTAATCATTTTCTTTTTCCAATAAATAAATATGGAGTTTCGCGCACACCCACGCAACAAAAGGATACAGCAAAAACAGCAAAAGCCAACTGACGAACGTCAGCGAAAACGGCAAAAAGCGCGCGTACCAAATCGACACGACCAGCCATTTCAAAATCAGGCAGGACAGGGAAATCAGCCCGAAGCCGACCCACACGAACGCAAACGGCTTGTTTGTCAAAAAGCGGCGCTGGGACGACGCGAACACGAAAAAAGCGAGCAAAATCAGCGAATTGACGCCCAGCGGCGCGTTTTCCAGAAAATCCGCCGCCAAGCCGAACAAAAAAGCGGCAAGCGCGGAAAACGAATACGGACGGAAAATCAGCCAGTAAAACAGCGGAATGAAAATCAACGGCGCGCGCACGGACGCGTAGCCGCCGAACGACACCGGCAACACGGACAAAAGCAAAACCGCGGCGGTGAACGCTTTGGGAATCTGCCGCAACACTTTTTTTGAAAAAGGTTCTTCTTTTAAGGCGTAGTCTCGCATTTTACGTTCAAAATGTTGCCGGAAATGCCGTAATTGACGATGCGGACGATTTCCAGTCTGTTGCGGTTGAAAAACAGTTTGACCTTGACAACGCCGTCCGCGACGGAATGAACGACCCCGACCGGCAAATCGGACGGAAAAACGCCCGCCATGCCCGACGTGACAACTTTGTCGCCGACCGCGACTTTGACGTTGCGCGGCAAAAACACCAGTTGCGGATATTCCGAATTGTCCCCCGACAAAACGGCGGGAATGTTCGCGGGCGACAGCCGCACCGGTATGCGCGAATTGATGTCCGTCAGCAACAAAATGCGCGACGATTCGTCCCCCGTGAAAGCGATGCGCCCGACGACGCCCTCGCCCGATAAAACGACGTCGCCTTTGGACACGCCTTCGTCCGTGCCGGCGAAAGCGATCAGCGACTGGGCGAACGCGTTGCCCGCGTCGGCGATGACCTGCGCGGAAACGGATTTCGCTTCGGGCGGCGGCGTGTAGTTCAACAAGCGGCGGAATTCGTCGTTTTGCGCGCGCAGATGCTCTGTCAGGCGGCGCAATTCAAGCAATTCCTTGTTTTCTTCGCGCAGTTTGACGTTTTCGCGGCGCATGAAAACCAAATCGTGAAACCCGCCGACAAAACCGGACAACGCTTTGGCGGGCTTTGACAGACAGGCTTCAATCGGGGCTAAAATTTCGTTAAAGACGATGCGGGCTTTTTCGACAAAGACGGTGTCCGCCTTGCCCAGAAGCATCAGTCCGAACGTCAGCGCAACCAAAGCGCCGACGCCGAACTTTTGCAATTTGGATTTTATGCCGTAAAGCGATAATTCGGAGATTTTCTGATTTCCCATGTTCAACCGCCTTATCAACGTTCAACAAATGGAAAAAACACGGAAAACGCCCTTTATCCGCCCCGAATCAGTACATCGTTGTCAGGATATTTTGCAGTTTTTGCGTTTCGTCCAAAGCGCGACCCGTTCCCATGGCGACGCACGTCAGCGGATCCATGGCGACAGACACGGGCAATCCCGTGGATTTGCGCAGCACGCGGTCGAGGTTCGACAGCATTGCGCCGCCGCCCGTCAGGACAATGCCCTTGTCGACGATATCCGCCGCCAGTTCGGGCGCGGTGTGTTCCAGCGCGACTTTCACCGCTTCGACAATCTGCGCGATGGGGTCGGTCAGGCTTTCGGCGATCTGACGTTCGGAAATCGTCAATTCCTTGGGCACGCCGTTGACCAAGTCGCGCCCTTTGATTTCCATGGTGCGCCCCTCGCCCTGTTCGGGAGGACACGCGGAGCCGATCGCCTTTTTAATGCGTTCGGCGGAGCCTTCGCCGACCAGCAGGCTGTGGTTGCGGCGGATGTACGCGATAATCGCTTCGTCCATTTTGTCGCCGCCGACGCGGATCGAGCAGGCGAACACGATGCCGCCCAAAGACAATACGGCGACTTCCGTCGTGCCGCCGCCGATATCGACGACCATGGAGCCGGTCGGTTCCGTCACGGGCAATCCCGCGCCGATAGCCGCCGCCATGGGTTCTTCAATCAGGAAAACGCGGCGCGCGCCCGCGGCTTCGGCGGACTCTTGAATGGCGCGGCGTTCAACGGCGGTCGAGCCGGACGGCACGCAGATGATGATCATCGGCGCGACGAAATTGCGGCGGTTGTGGGCTTTGTAGATGAAATGCTTGATCATTTCCTCCGCGACTTCAAAATCGGCGATGACGCCGTCGCGCAGCGGGCGGATGGCTTTAATTTGTCCGGGGGTGCGTCCCAGCATCTGCTTGGCTTCGTCGCCGACGGCGAGAACGTGACGTTTACCCTTGTTTTCGGCAATGGCGACGACGGACGGTTCGTTTAAAACGATGCCGCGCCCCTTAACGTACACCAACGTATTCGCGGTTCCCAAGTCGATGGCCATATCCGCGGAAAGCCACCCCATCAGCTTTGAAAGCATAACACCCCTCTATAAATAATAAGTACAGCCCTGATTTGTAGTAAATACAACACGCGCCGTGAAGATACAAGCGTATTTACACTATTTTTCCCACATTATCGCAAGAAATGTAAAACGTCGGTTAAAATTTTTGAAAAATCGCCGTCGGACACGATTTTTTTTGCGTCGAAGCGGTGCGTGAACCACGTCGTCTGCCGCTTGGCGTAATGGCGCGTCGCCCGTTTCGCCAGCGCGACCGCCTCGTCAAGCAAAATGCCGCCGTCCCGCGCGGCTTTCAGTTCTTTCACGCCGAGCGCGTTCAAAACGCCCGCGTCCGCCGGCGGATTTTGAGCGTACAGCGCGTCGATTTCCCCGAAAACGTCCTTTTGCATCATGGCGTCGAAACGCGCGTCGCATCTTGCATACAAGACGGGGCGTTCCGGCAGCATTAAAATCGTGTAAAAATCCGCGTCGTACGCCATTTTTCTGGGCGCGTCCTGCCAATATCCGATTGTTTTCCCCGTCGCTTCCAGCACTTCGGCGGCGCGGCACAAACGCTGTCTGTCGACAAAGCGGAACGACGGGTCTTTTTGCAGATAATCCGCCAAAAACGCGTCGCGCCCCATCGCGTCGAAACGGGCGCACACGCCGTCGCGCACTTTTGCCGGCACGTCGGGAATTTCGTTCACGCCGTTCATCAGCGCGTCGAAATACAATCCCGTCCCGCCGACGAACACCGGCACGCCGCCGCTTTTCAAAACGTCGTCCGCCTCCCTGCTTGCCGCTTTCAGCCATTTGACGACGCCGAATTTCGCGTCCGGCGGCAAAAATCCGAACAAACGGTGCGGCACGCCCCGCATCTGCGCCGCGTCCGGTCGGGCGGTCAGCGTCGGCACGTCCCGATAAATCTGCATACTGTCCGCGTTGACGACCTGCCCGCCGCAAAGTTCCGCAAGCGCGACGCCCGCCCCCGTTTTGCCCGAAGCCGTCGGACCCGCGACGATTATCGCTTTCCTTGTTTTGTTTTTTGAGGTAAAAGAGGAAAGTTTCAGTTCATTATCGGAGTTTTCGGTCATGTCAGTCACTTTGTTCCGTCCCTTTAAAGCCGTGCGCCCCGCGCCGCAATTCGCGCAAGACGTCGTCGCGCCGCCGTACGATGTTTTGAATTCTGCCGAAGCGAAACAAAAAGCACAAGGAAAACCTTACTCGTTCCTGCATATTTCCAAAGCGGAAATCGATCTGCCCGAAGACGTCAATCCGTATGACGACGCGGTTTATGCGAAATCCGCCGAAAATTACAACGCCCTGCTGAAAAAAGGCGTTTTGAAACAGGACGAAAAGCCGTGCTATTACGTTTACCGCGCGACGTGGAAAGACCATGTCCAGACGGGATTGGCGGTTTCGGCAAGCGTCAAGGCGTACGACGAGGGGCGCATCAAACGCCACGAATTCACCCGCCCCGACAAAGAAACCGACCGCGTGCGCCAAATCGACGCGCTGAACGCGCAGACGGGTCCCGTCCTGCTCGCGTACCGGCAAATGCCGCAAATCGCCGCGATTATTGAAAAAACGGTGCAAAAGCCCTGCGCTTACGACGTCGCGGGCGACAACGGCACGCGCCACGCGCTGTGGGTGATCAACGACGACGCGGACATCGACGCGATTACAAAAGCGTTTGACGCCGCTCCCGCCGTTTACATCGCGGACGGGCATCACCGTTCCGCCGCCGCCTCCCGCGTCGCCAAAGCGCGCGCCGAAAAGAATCCGCGTCACACGGGCGAAGAAGACTACAATTACTTTCTGGCGGTCGCGTTCCCCGTCGACGAAATGAAAATTCTGGACTACAACCGCGTCGTGTTCGATTTGAACAAGTTGAGCCCCGAAGAATTTTTTGAAAAACTGGAAGAAACGTTTACCGTCACGCCGCTTTTGAAAGAGGAGCCGGTCGCGGAAAAACGCACGTTCAATATGTATTTCCGTTCGCAATGGTACCGTCTGGCGTTCAAGCGAACGCCCGCGCCCGTCGACGCGGTGGCGGATTTGGACGTCAGCCTTTTGTCGCGCTTTGTTTTGGAGCCTGTTTTGAACATCGGCGATTTGCGCACCGACAAACGCATCGACTTCATCGGGGGGATGCGCGGTCTGAAAGAACTGTCGCGCTTGGTCGACGAGGGCAAGGCGCAAGTCGCGTTTGCGCTGTATCCGACGCAGATGGGCGATTTGATCGCCGTGGCCGACGCGGGTGCAATCATGCCGCCGAAATCGACGTGGTTTGAACCGAAACTGGCGGACGGCATGGCTTCCAACCCCATCGGAGAATAAAATGCTGACGGTTTTGGACTACGGCGGCGGCAATTTGAAAAGCGTCGCCAATATGCTGGATTTTTTCGGAACGGATTACGAAATCACAAGCGAGCCGAACAAAATCCTTGCCGCGAAAGCCGTGCTGTTTCCCGGACAGGGACATTTCGGCAACGCGATGACGTCGCTGGAAAAACAGGGACTTGTCAAGCCGCTGAAAACAATCATCGCGGCGGGCGTGCGCTTTTTGGGCATTTGCGTCGGGATGCAGGTTTTGTTTGAAACGTCGGAGGAAGCACCAAACGTCGACGGCTTGGGCGTGTTCAAAGGCTCGGTCAAACGCTTTACGCAGGGCAAAATCCCCCAAATAGGCTGGAACGAAGTCAAAACGGCGGGCGCGAACACGCTTTTGGAAAACGGCTATTACTATTTCGTCAATTCCTATCACGTCGTGCCGCAAGACCCGTCCGTCATCTCGGCAACGGCGGATTATTACGGGACTTTCACCGCCGCGGTCGAAAGGGATTCTGTCGCCGCCATGCAGTTTCATCCCGAAAAAAGCGCGGCGTGCGGTCATGCCGCCGTTTTGAAATTCATCAAAGGTGCCGTATGCTGACAAAACGCATCATCCCCTGCCTTGACGTGAAAGACGGTCAGACGGTCAAGGGCGTCAATTTTGAAAATCTGAAAAGCGCGGGCGATCCCGTGTCTTTGGCGAAAAAATACGCGCAGGACGGCGCGGACGAACTGGTGTTTCTGGACATCACCGCAACGAACGACAAACGCAAAACCATGGCGCAGGTCGTGGAAAAAGTCGCCAAAAACGTCTTCATTCCGTTTACGGTCGGCGGCGGCATCAAATCGGTCGAGGACATTCGCGTGCTGCTGAAAGCCGGCGCGGACAAAGTGTCGCTGAACACGGCGGCGGTCATGAATCCCGAATTGATACGCGAAGCGGCGCAAACGTTCGGGTCGCAATGCGTCGTCGTCGCAATCGACGCCAAAAAATTCGGCGACGGCCATTACGTCGTGACGAATGCGGGCAAGCGCAAAACGGACATGAAAGTGTCCGAATGGGTCGAACGCGTCGAATCTTTGGGCGCGGGGGAAATCCTGCTGACGTCGATGGACGCGGACGGCACGCAAAAGGGCTTTGATTTGGAATTGACAAAAAGCGTGTCGACGCATACAAATCTGCCCGTCATCGCATCGGGCGGCGCGGGCGCGGATCCGCGGCATTTCATTGACGTGTTTGAAAAAGGGTGCGCGGACGCGGCGTTGGCGGCGTCGATTTTCCATTTCGGCACGCTGCCCGTCCCCGATTTAAAACAAAAATTGCGTGAAAAAGGCGTTTTTGTGCGTCTTTAAAGAGAAGTGAATGTCATCAGCGGATATTTTCGGCATCCCGCAAATCACGGGATATATCGCTTACGCCATGTCGTTTTACGGCTGTCTGCAAAAGGACGACAACCGGATGTTTCGCTTTTTGGCGTACGCGTGGATTTTGTTTTCGGCGCACCATTTTATGATGGGCAATTACACGGCATGTTCGTCGGGCATCGTGCTGGCGGTGCGCATGTACCTGTCGCAATATTACAAAGGCGCGAAAATGGCGTACCCGTTCGCTTTGCTCGCCATTGCGTTCGCCGTGCCGACCTATCAGTCCGCGTACAGCCTTTTGCCGCTGGGCGCGGTGCTTCTGGGCACGTTCGGTTCGGCGTATTTCAGCGGCATCGGCGTGCGCGCGTCGTTTGTCGGCGGCAGTTGCCTGTGGTTCATCCACAATTTCGCGACGCACTCGATCGGCGGCATGGCATTGGACGTTACGACGGTGGCGATGCACGCGATCACGTCCGCGCGAATCCTGCGCGACAGGAAAAAAGTCCACGCGGAAAAACAAGCGGCTTAACGATTGCCTTTCCCTTTTGAAACGGGTATACTGGTTTCGCATTCCGAAACGGATGCGGGGTTCTGAAAGGCCCCCTTTTGTAGAAACGGCGCCGATATTCCGCCGTCATCTTCCGGACTGAAATCCGGAGGAAAGATATCCCCGACTGAAACGGTCGGGGATGTTTTGGCGTATGTTCAGAATCGTTCCGCGATTTAAAAGTCAAAACGTCATGCTTTTCTACACATGGCCTTTCAATTCCCCGACCGCCTTTATGTCAAAGGCGGCTCTTTTTTTGACGGAAAGGCGTTATGCGTTCAAAAAAACCGGACAATGAAACCGCTTTGGCGCTGATGCGCCTGATTTTCCCCGAAGCGTTCAAAAACGGGCGGCTTGATTTTGAAGCGCTGAAACGCGTCCTGCCGATTGAAACGCCGTTTCCCGCGCTGGTGTGGAACGGCAAAAGCACCGTCAAAAAATGCTCAAAAATCACGCTTCCCGCCGGCTTCGACGCCCAAAACGTTTACATCTGCGCCGAAACGCAATCCGTTTTAAACGCGCTGACGGCGACGCACGCGGGAAAAATCGACATCGCGTTCGTCAACGCGCCGTGCGCCTCCGCCGACGTGCTGAAAGCGAAGCCCGCTCTGCTGACAAAGCATCTGAACGACATTCTGCCCGTTTTGTCGGCGGTGAAAATCCTTTTAAAATCAAGCGGATGCGCGTTCATCTTCACAAACGACTCCTCGTGCGCGTACATTCAGACGCTGTGCGACGAAATCTTCGGCATCGGCGCGCACGCGGCGACTTTCGTGTGGCGGAAAAAATCGGCGGCGGCAAACGTTCTCAAATCGCCCGTCAACAACATGACGCAGACGATTTTGTGCTACGGCGCGTTAAGCGGACGCGCGGTCGGCGCGCGCACGGAAAAGTATCCGCACGAAGACGAAAAGGGACGCTACCGCCTGCAATCCGTCGAAAAACGCAACGACGGCGTGTACGCCCGCCCGTCCATGCGCTTTAAAATCATGGGGCGCGAACCGCCGGAAAACAAACGGTGGAGCGTCGGAGAGCAAAAAGCGCGCGATTTGGAAAAACAAAACAAATTTGAAATTTGCGGACAGTCGGTCAAATTGAAAGTGTACGATTTTGAAGAATCCGCGCGCGTCGCCGCGCCGAATCTGCTGACAAACGCGGGCACGGCGGCGGACGGGTCGAAAGAATTGAACGCGCTGTTGAAAACGGCGGTCTTGGAACGCTCGATTCCCGTCGCGCTGTACGAAACACTGATCGACTGCGCGGCGCAGGAAACCGAAACGGGCGTCGTGCTGGACGCTTTCGCGCAAACGGGGGCAAGCGCGCAGGCTGTGCTTGAAACAAGCGTGAAACAGGGGCGCAGCTTGAAATTCATCGCCGTTCAAAAGCCCGAGAAAAGCCGCTCGAAAGGCTTTGCAGACGTGTGCGGCATTGCGGAAAAACGCTTGCGCGCGGCGGCGCAAAAATTAAACATCGACTTTGAAACGCATATCTCTTTCATACGAAAAAGCCCGACCAAGCGGGCTTTCTCAAACAAGTGATTATCGTTAACATTGACTTTAATTTGCATTCCCCTATATTAAAAAAGAAATTTTTTAGGGGTGTACTTTGAAACTTATCAGTCTGTTCAGCGGATGCGGCGGTCTTGACTTGGGCTTTGAAAAAGCCGGTTTTGACATAGAAGTTGCAAACGAATTCGACTCAACAATTTGGGAAACCTTTAAGGTTAATCACCCCAAAACACACTTGATAAAAGGTGACATTCGCAACTTAAAAGAAAATGATTTTCCGACAACCGTTGACGGCATAATCGGCGGCCCTCCATGCCAATCATGGTCGGAAGCAGGTTCTTTACGAGGAATAGAAGATGCCAGAGGAAAACTTTTTTTTGAATACATCCGGTTGCTAAAACATATTCAACCAAAATTTTTCCTTGCAGAAAACGTCAGCGGAATGCTTGCTTCGCGCCATGTGCAAGCCGTACAAAACATTTTATCTTTATTTGAACAAGCGAACTATAATGTACTCTTAAAAATGGTAAACGCCAAAGATTACGGCGTTGCGCAAGAACGCAAACGTGTTTTTTATATCGGTTTCAGAAAAGATCTGAATATAAAATTTGAATTTCCGTTCGGGTCTACAACCGATGATGACAAAAAAATCACCTTAAAAGATATCATTTGGGATTTAAAAGACACCGTCGTTCCCGCCTTGCCTCATAACCGACACAATCCTGCGGCTATCAACAACAACGAGTATTTTACGGGAGCATTCTCTCCGATTTTTATGAGTAGAAACCGTGTGAAATCTTGGAATGAACAGGCGTTTACCGTTCAGGCGTCAGGGCGGCAATGCCAAATTCACCCGCAAGCGCCGAAAATGATTAAAATTGCACAAAACGTATGTGTTTTTGTCAAAGAAAAAGAAGACTTGTACCGCCGGATGAGTGTTCGAGAAATCGCCCGTATTCAAGGATTTCCGGATTCCTTCAAATTTATTTATCAAAACGTGGATGATGCCTATAAAATGATAGGAAATGCCGTTCCCGTTCATTTAGCCTATGAAATAGCAGATGCTATAAAATCGGCATTAGAACAAAAAGGGGAAGAAAATGCCTAAAAAATGTAATGACCAAGGACGTGCTTTTGAATATGCCTGTCTTAAAATTCTATTTGAAGAAATAAATAAACACGGCAAAGCGGAAATTATTCAGGATCAAAGTTTTTTAGCGACTCTTCACGCTTGGGAAAACGTTTCGCCTGCAACACAAAGCCTTCTTTTGTTGGGGGCAAACGCCGCCATTAAAAAAATTTTTGAACTTGAACCCTTAATTTTGGAAAACAAATCTCAAATTATCACGTTAAAAAGCCAACCTGACAAAAAAGGAGAAGAAGGCGATGTTCGGGATGTTCTTATCATAAGAAATGACATTCGCTGGGAAATCGGGTTAAGCCTGAAACATAATCATTTTGCCGTCAAGCACAGTCGTTTGTCGCCGAAAATTGATTTCGGGCAAAAATGGTATTCTGTTCCCTGTTCCAAAGAGTACTGGCTTAAAGTCGCGCCGCTTTTTCAGGATTTGGAAAAGAAAAAGCAGGCGGGACTTTTATGGGAGCAACTTCCCGAGAAGGATGACAAAATTTATGTACCGCTTTTAAAAGCCTTTATCGACGAAGTTCAAAAATCTTATGCGACCCACTCCGATATACCTGAAAAAATGGTCGAATACCTTTTAGGTGAGTTTGATTTTTATAAAATCATCAGCATTGATTCGGAACGGACAACCAAAATAAATCCGTTTAATTTAAAAGGAACGCTAAACCAGCCTGCCAAAAATCAAAAACAAAAAATAATTGTTCCCATCACATTGCTTCCTAATGAGATTGTGCATATCGGCTTTAAGAAAAATAGCAAAAACACGGTTGAGTTGTATATGAACAATGGCTGGCAATTCAGTTTTCGTATACACAATGCGGAAAAGAAAGTCATTCCTTCCTTGAAGTTTGACATTCAAATTGTCGGCATGCCTACAAGTTTAATCACGCTGAATTGCTGTTGGAATTGATAACAGACCCGTGTGAAATTCTGCACGGGTCTGTTTTTACTTTTTTCGTCAGAACAAAAGCGTGGCGCGCAGGGAAAAGACCGTGCCGAATTTGCGCCCCTCGCGTTCGGCGGGGTGGACGTACACCTGAACGTCAGGCGTAATCGCCAAAAACTGCGTCACGCCGAATGTGTAGTATCCCTCGACGACGCTTTCGTAGCGGCGGGTGGATTCGCCTTCGTAATACCCCTTGTTCACGCGGTTGAACGCGCCCGACAAGCCGATTTGATCCAGCGCGCTGCGGTTGAACGGATTATTGTACACCATGCCGAGCGTGTAGGACTGCTTAATCGGGGTGACTTTGCCCGTCACGCCGTTGGCGCGCGCGAACACGCCGAGTTTTTTGCTGAAAAACTGCGACAGGTTCACCGTCCAGCCCGTCGTGTTTTCAGGCTGTTCGTCGACCGACGGCTGATTGTACACCATCACCGAATACTGCCCCTGTCCGATATCCGCGATTTCGGGCATGAACGTTATTTCACCGAACGTCGTGAATTTCTTTTTATGCAGATTCGACACCGAAATGCCGCGCGCGTTTATGTTCGTCGCGTCCTGAAAACCGGCGGCAATCGCCAGCGACGTCACGGGATTGTACTGGACGTACGCGCCCAGCCCCGCGTCCGCGTAAGTCGCCGTCGCGTTCTGCGCCAAAGCGTAGTTGATGAAGTTGATCTGCTGATTTGAATTGTATTGCGACCCGTCCAAATCATACAGGGAATACTGCCCCAGCACGACCGTCAGATGATTGCCGAACAGCGTCTGCGTATAGTTCAATTCATTAAATTCATTCGCTTTGGTCGAATAATCGTTGATCGGATTCGCCAAATACAGTTTGTCCGCGACGTTATTGGCGTTGTTGCCCCAATAGCGCACGGCGGTGTAGGACGCGGTGATTGTGCCGGAGCCGTATTTGTCGGTGTCGAAAATCCGCCAGCTCGCCGTCGGCGCGTAAATCGTCTGCATGGCGGTTTTGCCCCCGTTGGGAACGCCTTTCTGCGCCAAGAACGACACGTCCGCCGAATACTGAATCCCGTAATCCTGATTCAATTTCGTTTTAAACGTGTTGTAATCTTTTTCAATTCCCTGCACGTCTTCCTGCCATCTGTCAATCATGTTGCGGATGCGGGCCGGTCTGCGTCCCGTCTGCACGGTGGCGGGCGAATCGTAAAAGACGTACAGATTGAAAATAGGCGGATTTTCGCCGTTTTCGGAAATGACAACCGTGTCATCGACCGTTTGGGCTTTCGGAGTCGAAGCGGCGAAAGCCTCCGGCGACAAAGCGATGAACGCCGCCGCAGCGCAAGCGCCATGCTTTAAAAAAGATTTGAAGTGCCTCATAGTACCTCCTGTCGAAATGGAAAAAATACAAACAAACAATGAAATGATATGAGATATTTCAAATAAAGATACCTGCAAAAAACGGTATCTGAAAACGTATATATCCTAAATACTTTGATTCGATAAAATTAAGTCTATCTGTTAAAAGCGTTTTTATTTTCATATTCTGATTTGCGAACTTGCTAAAAAACCGCATTTCCATTTTTTATTCAGGAGGTATTTTTATGTTAACAGGAACTCGTTATCCCACATTGGCTTTTCACACGGGCGGCGTCGGACAGGCGGAAGACGGCATCCCGCCGCAACCGTTTGAAACGTTCTGTTACGATTCGGCTTTGAAAATGGCGAAAATTCAGGACTTTAACGTCATTCCGTACACGTCCGTCCTGCCCAAAGAACTCTACAACAACATCGTTCCCGTTGAAAAAGTCGAAAAACATTTCGTTCACGGCGCGGTGCTGGAAGTCATTATGGCGGCGAACGGGTCGACCATTCAGGATCATAAAGCCATCGCGACGGGCGTCGGCATTTGCTGGGGCAAAGACAAGGAAGGCAAACTGATCGGCGGCTGGGCGGCGGAATACGTCGAGTATTTCCAAACGCCGATTGACGACGAAATCGCCAAAGGGCACGCGGAAATGTGGCTGAACAAGTCGCTGAATCACGAATTGGAAATTCGCGGCGTCGAGAAACATTCGGAATTCCAGTTCTTCCACAATTACGTCAACATCACGCAGCCGTTCGCGTACTGTCTGACGGCGCTGGGATTTTTGAATTTTGAAACCGCCGATCCCGTCAAACTGTAAACCGTTCACTTGGCGGTATCGAAAAAGCGATACCGCCTTTTTTTGTTTTAAAGGATGAAAAATCATGACGCAGGAACAACAATCGACAAACAAACTGGGATTGACGGCGCTTGCCGCCGTTGTCGTCAGTTCCATGATCGGCGGGGGGATATACAGCCTGCCGCAAAACATGGCGGCGGGCGCGTCGGTCGGCGCGGTGCTGATCGCGTGGGTGATTACGGGATTCGGGATGTATTTTCTGGCAAATTCATTCCGCATCCTGTCGACGATCCGCCCCGATTTGACCGCCGGCATCTATATGTACAGCCGCGAGGGGTTCGGCGCGTTCGCCGGATTCACAATCGGCTGGGGATACTGGCTTTGCCAGATTTTCGGCAACGTCGGATACGCCGTCATCACGATGGACGCGCTGAACTACTTTTTCCCGCCGTATTTTCAGGGCGGCAACAACCTGTATTCCATCATCGGCGGCTCGCTTTTGATTTGGAGTTTCAACTTCATCGTGTTAAAAGGCGTCAAACAAGCCAGTTTCATCAACATCGTCGGCACGATTTTCAAAATCATCCCGCTGGCGATTTTCATTCTGATTATGCTGTTCGTGTTCAAAGCGCGACAGTTCGAAGTCGATTTCTGGGGCAATCTGGCGTCGCACGCGAAAGGCGGATTGGGCTCGATCGGCACGCAAATCAAAAGCACGATGCTTGTCACGCTGTGGTCGTTCATCGGTATCGAGGGGGCGGTCGTCCTGTCGAACCGCGCGCGCGACGCGGGCGACGTCGGCAAGGCGACGTTCATCGGATTCTTGGGCTGTCTGGCGTTCTACGTCCTGCTGTCCGTCCTGCCCTACGGCTTTATGAGTCAGGCGGAACTGGCGCAGGTGGCGAATCCGTCCACGGCGGGCGTTTTGGAAAAAGTCGTCGGACCGTGGGGCAGTTGGCTGATGAACGCGGGCGTGCTGATCGCCGTTCTTGCCAGTTGGCTGGCTTGGACGATGATTACGGCGGAAATTCCGTACGCCGCGGCGAAAAACGGGACATTCCCCAAGGAATTCGCCGCGCAGAACGCGCATCATTCGCCGTCCGTGTCGCTGTGGGTGACCAGCGCGCTGATGCAGTTGGCGATTCTGCTGGTGTATTTTTCAAACAACGCGTGGAACACCATGCTGTCGATTACGGGCGTCATGGTTCTGCCGGCGTATTTTTCCTCGACGGCGTATCTGTGGAAATACTGCGAAGACGGCGAATATCCCGTCAAAGCGCTCATCGCGCGTTCGGAATCGCTCATCAGCGCGATTTTGGGCAGCCTGTACGCCTTGTGGCTGATTTACGCGGCGGGACTGGATTATCTGCTGATGGCGGTCATCTTCCTGACGCTCGGCATTCCGGTGTTCGTGTGGGCGCGCAAACAGCAGGATCCGCAAAGCGCGGCGTTCACAAAGCGCGAATCGGTCTGCGCGTGGGTGATGATTCTGATTTCGCTTGCCGCCCTGTTCCTGTTCTGGCGGGGCATATTGAGCGTTTAACGGCAAACGGGGAAAGGCTCTTGACGCAAGAGCCTTTTCTTTCTTTACGCGCGAAAAATTTAATGTTATTTTATAAGCACTTTCTTGTTAAACCTTTCGGAAATACAATGACTCTTCTTGTTATTCTGGTTTTTGCGACGTGCGGCCTTTCTTTTTTGTGTTCCATGATGGAAGCCGCGCTGTTGTCCACAACACCCAGTTATATCGCGAGTTTGGAATCCAAAAATCCCTCGCTGTACAAAAAAATCTCCAAATATAAAACGCACATCGACACGCCCCTGTCCGCCATTTTGACGCTGAACACCATTGCGAACACGGCGGGCGCGGCCTGCATCGGCGCGCAGGTTTCCGCCGTTTTCGGCTCGCAGTACGTCGCGCTGGCTTCGGCGATTATGACCGTGCTGATTTTGACGGGCTCGGAAATCATCCCCAAGACGATCGGATCGACCTACTGGCAGAAACTGACGGGATTTTTGTGCTTCGCGCTGGCGATTTACATCTTCTTCTTAAAACCGTTCGTCAAAGCGCTGGAATTCCTGACGAAACTGATTACGCCGAAAAACGCTCAAAAAAGCGATTTGCGCGAAGAAATCAAGTCGCTGACGAAATTGGGACACGAAGAAAAATTCTTGGACGACGACGAATACCACCTGATTTCCAATACGCTGAATTTGGACGATTTGCGCGTCAAGGACATGATGACCCCGCGCAACGTGTGCGTGACGGTGTTGGCGGGCGGCACGATTTCCGATTTCATCGAAATCGCGACGCATCACGCGTTTTCGCGCTTTCCCGTCATGAAAAACGAAGATGAGGAAGTCTTCACCGGCTTCATTCACAAATCCGACGTCATCGGCAAAGACCCGTCCCTGCCCGCCGACAAACTGATTCGTCCGATTCTGGAAATCGCTTCTTCGTCAACGGCGGACTACGTTTTCGCGGAAATGCTCAAATCGCACAATCACATCGGCGTCGTGTACGACGAACTCGGCACTTGGGTCGGCATTTTGACCATGGAAGACATTTTGGAAACCATTTTGGGCAAGGAAATCATCGACGAAACCGACAAAATCAGCGATATGCAGACTTATGCGAAACTGGTTTGGGCGAAAAAGCACAAAAAAGCGGTTTCCGTCTGATTTTTCTTAACGCGAACGACGCGGCGGCTTTGCTTGCCGCGTTTTTTTGCGCGCGATAAAAAAATGCTTGCCAAAAGAACAAAAGTAAAACAAAATAAGGAATAAAAACGGAACGGGAGAGAAACGTATGCTGACCAAAAAGCAACACGAACTGCTGATTTTCATTCACGACAGGCTCAAAGAAAAAGGCGTGCCGCCGTCTTTTGAAGAAATGAAAGAAGCCGTCGCGCTGAAATCGAAATCGGGCATCCACCGCTTGATTACGGGGCTGGAAGAACGCGGATTCATCCGCCGCCTGCCGAACAAGGCGCGCGCGCTGGAAGTGCTGCGCCTGCCGCAGGACGTCAACGACACGCCGCGCAAATCGGGTCTGAACCTGCCCGACATTTCGTCTTTGATGAAAACGCCGGCGGCGAACACCGTCGAATTGCACCTGTACGGCAAAATCGCCGCGGGCACGCCGATCGAGGCTTTGCGCGGCAACGACACGACGGCCGTTCCCGCCGATATGCTCGGCTCCGGCGAACACTACGCGCTGACCGTCGCGGGCGATTCGATGATCGACGCGGGCATTTTAAACGGCGATACGGTCATCATCCGCAAAGGCAACACGGCGATGAACGGCGAAATCGTCGTCGCGCTGGTCGACGGCGCGGAAGTCACGCTGAAACGCATCCGCAAAAAAGGCAACGCGCTGGCGCTGGAACCGGCGAATCCGGCGTACGAAACGAAAATTTACAGCCCCGAACGCATTACAATTCAAGGCAAATTGGTCGGATTGATGCGCACGTACAAATAAAATATCATATTTTGAAAAAAACGGTTGACCGAGCGTTTTAAAATATGTATATATGGGGCGACCGCAGATGATGACCCCATCGTCTAGAGGCCTAGGACATCGCCCTTTCACGGCGGTAACTGGGGTTCGAATCCCCATGGGGTCGCCAAATTAAACCGTTGATTTTCAACGGTTTTTTTGTTTTTAAATTTCCGCCGTGTCTGCGTTATGTCTGCATTGTGTAACGGAAAAAAGCCGATTCAAAGGAATAAGCCCGTTTTTCAAATACACGTTGTCGTTGCAACGAAAGCCCGAGTCGTTTTTTCAGCATACGCCTGAAACGCGTTTTAAAGCCCGTGTGTTCGCCTTTGTGCTTTTTGGGAAAAGGGGTAGGGAAAATATGATTGAAGCCGTCCCTTGCCCGTTTTTCATTTTGTGCGGCTTTTCGTGCTGTGCCCGCGCTTGAAGCACCTCTTTGCTTCTTCTCGGCTTCAACATTTGCCGCTTTAAATTCTTCCCGATAATTCACGCTCAAAAAAGATTTATAAAAAAAACAGAGTACCTATGGTAAATATATATGTTTATCATTTTTGGGTACGGTTAAAGGAGCGAAAAGAGGGCGTACAGTGTTCGTTTTGAGTATAGCCGTATCCGTTTTGAGTATCTTCCAGTATCGGTTTTAGGTATGGTCAGTATCGGTTTTAGGTACGTGTTTTTGATTTTTCGGCGGTTGTTTTTCAAAATAAACCCCGTCAACTTTCGCTGGCGGGGTATCCTTTCCATTTGTCAGTTTTTTGGTGTCCCGTTCTGTTGTCCGTCTGGAACGTTAAAAGCCATTCGCTCCGGTTGCCCTGATAAACGCCCTGTTTTGTCTTTTCGATAAAGCCTTTGTCCGCAAGGTCGTTTAAAGCCCGCTTCGTCGTATTGATTGAAAGCCCGAACTTTTCGCCGTCGCGATAGCCGAAAGCGATAAAGCCGTTATTGCTTCCGTTGTAACAAGTGAGCAACGCGCATAAAAGCTTAACCGCGCTTCCGCTTAAAGCGGCGTAAGCCGGGCTTTGCACAAGGTTGTGCGGGACAACAAAGAACGTGCCGCGGCAAAACGTCCTTCCTTTACGGTGCGCCATTGATAACAGTCCTTTCGCCGTCGTTGTTGTCGTTCGCGCTTTGCAATGACTTTAATGCCGCCAATTCCGCAAGACTGACGGATAGCCATTGCAATAGCCACGCGGGAAGACGTTGCGCTTTAAAAAATTCAAGAAAGAACGCGTCAACGGGAATAAAGACGTTTTGCGCGCCGCTCCCGTTGCTGTTCGCCGCCGCCCGCCACCGCGCCGCCGCCAACGGTTGCGATAGGACAAACCGCGCCATTTGAAAAGAAACTAAATAAGCGTCGGCGGTGTCGTCAAAGGTGAACAGATAAAAATCCGTTTGTTCGTTCGGGTCGGTTATACAGGAAACAAACCGCCCGCCGTTGTTTTGAACTTCAAAAGTCAGCTCGGGAACGTTTTTATTTCGCCAATAGCGGCAAGTTCCGGCTTTGCGCCGTTTCGCGTCCACCCGCGCCGTCATGGGCGCGCCGGTGCGCGCTTCCGCATAGGTGACAAGATAATCAATTCCCGCGAATTGCCGCGTTGAATCCGTGACGACTTCAATTTTTGCAAACGTCGGGAAAAAGTGTTTTAAAATTTCAATATCGGAAACTTCAAAACCTTTGCTGTAATCAATATCCCGCGCTTTTTGTTCGGCTAGGCTTTTGTTGTCGTTCGCCGCTTGACGCGCTCCGGTTCGGGTATGGTTAAAATCGGTCATTTGCGCCCCCTTTCCGCGTTGCCGGCGGCGTTGTCGTTTGCGCTGGCGGCTTCCAGTTCCCTTACCCACGCTTCAAACGCGTTTCTTGAAATAAGTGTGCGTTTGCCCGCCTTGAAACAAACGGGGGCTTTTCCCCTGTTTTTCAAAGTGTAATACAAAGCGCGGCTGATTCCCGCTTCCTTGCAAAAATCAGCGATTGATAAAAGTTCGTTATGCATATTTTAATCCTTTGAGTTGTTAAATTCTAAACAGGCTTTCTATTGTCTGTTTTCATTTCCAACCGTATCAGACCGTTTTATGCAAATAGGCTTTCTACGAAAGCAGTAAGGGGCTTACTGCGAAACTTTTTTCGCGGCATAAAAATAATTCTTAACCGTTTGTTTTTTCAGGGTTTTTCCGTCTATCGTAACAGAGTTTTCCTCAAAATTTATTTCCGCGTTTTTAAAAACGTAAAGTTTCTTTTTACAGGCATTTTTCCATATTTTCCAAGCACTTTCAAAATTTGTAGATTGATTTTTTTCTACGAAAGTTTCAATGAAGTTTTGTAGCAGTTCGTTGCGTTTTTTCGCTTTTCCGCCTTCGCGTCCCGCTTCGCTGAAAATATTGTTTGCCGTATTGTCAGATATAGAGGCTTTTTCAGCCGCTTTCTCTTTTTCTTCCTGCAAGCGTTGGAGCAAAGGTTTATCGTCTAAAAAGGCTCTAATTACGTCACTGCAATACGTTACGTCTTCATAATTATGGCAACAATTAGAATCGACAATAGAATAGCTTCCGTCGTCGTTCTTTTTTGCAGTGTAAAATCCATTTTCGTCAGTTATATAAGCTTGATTGCTATCTACATAATTTAAGCTGTTTACAAAATTTATAAGAACCACCCGCGCCTTGCGTTTTAACGCTTGGGGGTCGTCGTGTTTTAAATTCAGTTCGTCAAGGTGTATAATAAAATCAATCGCTTCGTCATAGTTCAAATCTAAATTCATAGTCAACCCGTCCTTTCGGTTCGTCCATTAAACAAAGCAAGGAAAACGGATTAGGACTTGTCCGCTTTTCGCCCCGTCGGGCTATCCCCTGCAATCTCTTGCGCGTCCGCGCGCGTTCTTCCTTTGCGGTGTTAATCCTTTTTGAAAAGCCTTTTTATCTGTCTGTCAAAATCGGATTCTATCTTTTGCGTTTTGTTGAAAACGTCATATTCGGAGAAAGCCTTTTTAACCGCCGTTTCGTGCGAAACAGAGCCGTTTCCGCTTAAAACGCGGTATTCGTTGAAAGAAAGAAACTTGTTCACGCTGTCCGCGAATTGCGCCATTGTAAAGGCGTTTCTGTTTTCTATAATCCGTTCTATGTAGTCAAAAAAAGAGCCTACCGCACGTTCAAGGCGTTTTATCTCGTTTTCGGTCAGATAGTTTTTCGCTATAACGGTATCGGACTTTAAAACCCGTCCGTTCGGTGCGTTCTTAAACGTTTTTAATCCCATGAGGGGCTTTGCCGCGTCCGCGGTGTTGTAAATAATTTCCGCCGCCGTCTGTCCGGTAATCGCGTAATGGAATTTGTTTTGAACGGTAGCGTAAAAATCCCGCGTTATATCGCTGTCCCTGTCGTAATCAATGGAGCACTCCGCGAAAATATCCGTTATTTGTTGCCAAATGCGCCGCTCGCTTGCCCTGATAGAGCGCACCCGCTCCAATAGTTCCCGAAAGTAATCTTTACCGAAATACCGCCCGTTTTTCAGCCGGTCGTCGTCCAAGACAAAGCCTTTGATTATAAATTCCCGCAAGCGTTCGGTCGCCCATATCCGAAAGCGCGTGGCTTTTGCGGAATTTACCCGATAGCCTACGGAAATAATCATATCCAGATTGTAAAAGGTCGTTTCGTATTTTTTTCCGTCGGCGGCAGTGTGTGCAATTTTTGCACATACTGAATTTTCCTTTAATTCCGCGGCTTCAAAAATGTTTTTGATATGTTTTGTTACAACGCTTCTATCGACGCCGAAAAGCTCCGCTATTTTCTTTTGGGGCAACCAAACCGTTTCGTCGTGTAAGAACACTTCGATTTTCGTTTTCCCGTCCGGCGCGGAATAAAGCAGAAAGTCCGTCAGTTCGTCCGCCGCCGTTATCGTTTTTAATTCGTTTTTCGTCATGGCTTTCCTTTATCGTATCGCTACTATCTTGTTTTCCCGCCGGTTCGTAAAGGGCAGTTTCGCCACCGCGTCCCGCAACGTCGTATCGCAAAGGTGCGCGTAATGTTTCGACGTTATGCGCGTGTCGGCGTGTCCTAAAAGTTTTGAAATGGTCAAAAGGTCAACGCCCCTTTGCGCCAGCATACTGGCGTATGTGTGCCGTAATTCGTGAAAACCTATCGGCGGGGATATTTTCGCTTTTTGACAAACTTCTTTCATGGGGCGCTGTTGGTCGTTCTTTGCCCATTGCCGCCCATTCCGGCGAATAAAGACAAAATCCGCGCCCGTCTTTCCGGCAGTCAGGCTTTTGAAAAAATCAAGTCCTTCCGGCGATAAGGGAACGTAACGCCCTTTGCCGCTTTTTCCCGGCTGTATGAAAATCAATCCCTGGTCGGGCATAAAATCGTAAACGCGCATTGCCGCCAATTCGCCGTAACGCGCGCCGGTAAATAGCGCGCCCTGCACCAAATCTTTAAAATCGGGTTCTGCGGCGTTTAAAAGAAGGTCGGCTTCATACGGCTTCAAAAAACGAATCCGCGCTTCTTCAACTTTTGAAAACGGTTTTACGCGTCGCCAAGCGGTGTCGTTCGCCGTCTTGCCGTCATAAAAGGCTTTGTTCAATATCGCTTTGAACACGGTTAAAATCCGGTTTGCCGTGGCTTTTCTCGCGCGCTTCTCGTCTTCCGTTTGCGGCGGCGGCAAATAGGCTTGCGTTTCAAAAAGCCTTGTCCTTGTCCGGCGCGGCTTCGTCGCCAAACTTTCATGCCATTGCTTAATTTTAAGCGTCGTCAGTTCGCTAACCAGACAATTCGCGAAAGCGGGCAAAATATGCGCGCGGATTGTCAGCGCAACCGATTTATAGCTTTTCCTGTTCAATTTAAACCAATTCAAATAATCGTCAGCCGCTTGGGAAACAGTTAAGGGCTGGGTTATCAGCCCCACTTCAATCTTATATTCCTTTTCAATCAAGCGCGCCTTTTCCGCCGCCTGAAAATAGGAAAAAACCGTTTCGCCGTCAGCGTCTTTAAAATCGTCCGCTTCGCCAATTAGTCGGGTTTTGTATTCGTGAAAGCCAATGCGCGCCGTCCAAGCGCCAACGCCTTTCGCGTCCCGTCTGTAACATAACGCCAAGCCGCCGCCGATTCCGGCATAAAACTTTTTTTGAACCGGTAATTTAAGCCTAGCCGTTCTGTTGTCGAGTGTGTTCGCCCTGTTCGTTCTTGCCATTAAAAAGTGCCTTTTTTTGTGTCTGCGTTATGTCTGCATAGCGTTCCAAAACCGTTAAAAACAGAATAAGACGATAAAAAGCAGTATTCAAGAAAAACAATAACTTAAAGGGTTTTTATACGTCTGTAAATGTCTGTTCGGCGGGACTTTCACGGCGGTAACTGGGGTTCGAATCCCCATGGGGTCGCCAAATTAAAATCCGCTCGCAAGGGCGGTTTTTTTGTGGAAAAATTCAAAATCGGGGAAACAAAATGAGCGCAGCGGCGGCGATTTGGAAAATCTGGGCGGATCAGGCAAATATTGCAAAGACTTCGTCTGTCCCGACGGATGCGTCTTGTTCCGCCTGACCGCGAAAAAACGGGAAATCCGAACTTTTTTAAAGGCAAATTCGCGGGGTGAACCGCTTGAATCGCAAACGCGCTTTAAGTGTGAAACGGCTGATTATTCAGTAGTTGTTTATAATTATCTTGTTTTTGTGATTTTTGCCGTTTCTTTCGTTTTCAAATTCATCAGGCAAATAAAGCGTGCAAAACTGATTCGGGTCGTATATTGAAAGCGTATCCGCCGCCGCGTCAATAATGTACGGCAAGACAAGATATTTTTCCATATCGGTCAACACCCTGCTTCGCGGATACAATTTTACGACTTCTCCGACATATCCGTCTTTTTTGCACGAAACGGTCTGCATTTGCGAACTTTTTCGCACTTTTGCCTCGCACGGCGTCGTGCAAAGATATTTGCCGCGATAATAAATATTTGCGCCGTCGTATGTGCTGTCAAAAAAGATTTTTTGATACGTGCCAGTCAACAATCCGCATGACGACAACAACAATGCCGAAAGAATAATCATGGAATTTTTCATATTCTTATCCATAGCGTTACAGCGTTTTTAACTAAAAAATATACAGTTTCGCTCCGTTTTGTCAATGTTGAAAATAAGTTAAACTATGACTTATGATGAAAGATACGAAACAACGGCTCGGCTTTTTGTTGCAGAACGCCCGAAAAACAAAAAAACTGACGCAGGCGCAGATTGCGGACGCGTGCAGTTTATCCGTTGAAGCCATTTCAAACATTGAAAGAGGCGTGAATTACCCGTCTTTTGAAAATCTTTTTCTCATTTGCGAACGTTTGAACTGTCCGCTGAACGAAATTCTTGCCGATGTTTGCGAAGAAAGCAAAGACAAGCGCAGGCTGTCCATGGAAATGCAATCCGTTGCCGTCATTCGCAATCTGCCGGACGACGAACTTTCCGTCGTCGCCAAAATGCTTGCCGGTTTGAAAAAATAGCGATAGCGTTCGGCGCGCGGTTCGGTTCAATCAACGCCGCGTTTAAAATTCAGCCGGCGGATATTTTATCGCGAATCAGGCGCGTCAATTTCATTGCGCCGGATTTGTTCAAGTGATCCGTATCGCCGAAATCGCCGTCGGAAAAGTTTTCATCTTTGAAAAAATTCAAAATCTTAACGCCATCAAGCGCAAGAAGTTCTTTGAACGTTTCTTCAAACGGCGGCATCAACGCCATGTAATCCGAACGGAAAGGCGGCACGACGACGTAAAATTCGTGTCCTTTCGCCTTTGCCAGCGCCGCCATTTCCGCGACGTAAGCCGTTTGATTGTTTCCCCTGCGGTTGTTTTTCAAATGTTTCGCCGCGCGTTCCTCCACGGGAACGGGAAAGACGTTGTATTTTATATTGTTGCCGAATTTGTCTTTGCGGATGAACGGAAACAGTTCGTCAAATTCTTTAACAATACTTTCGCTTTCGATTAACTTTTCATCTCTTGCAAAGCGGTACGGAATGTCCAGAACGACCTTATAAACCGCGCACATATCCTTTTCTTTTGTCAATTCAAGGATGTGTCCCGCCGAAAAAACGGAATAAAACGCAATAACTCTTTTTAACGACGGCAAATCCGCGTATTTTTTTAAATCGAGCGCGAATAGTACAAATCCTGCGAATCCATGCACCAGTTGAATTCGCCCTGTCGCGCCTGATACCCGCAAAAGCCGTGCGAAGACCCCAAAACCAGCGTTTGAACGCTGTTTTGCACCGTCCGGAAAGAGCGGGCTTTCCGGATAATCTCTTTTGTGCAGGTCGGGCGCGGCGCAAGGGCGGGAACAAGTTTCAGCGATTTTAAAAATCTGTATTTCAGGGCTTTCAGCAATTTCATGGGCGGATTTCCTTACGCCGCAAGCGACGCGACATAGGCGTTGATTGCTTTTTGCGTGTTTTCGTCGGGGCGGACGTCGGCGAAATCGCCCGCGACGTGAAAAAAGCGGCTTTTTTGCCCGCCAGCGCGCAAGACGTGAAAATCGCGACGGTCGAATCCAAAAACGCTTTCATTTCCGCCGAAACCGCGCCGAAATACGTCGGACAGCCCAAAACGACAATATCCGCGTCCGTCAGATCTTCAATCGAAGCGACGGGCGCGCTTAAAATTTCGTCCGCGTGGTGCGCCGCGCTCGGAAACATTCCTTGCCAGTTTTGCAAATCATCGTCTTTCACACGGCGCAAACGCACGTCCGCGCCCGCCGAAGCGAACGCTTTTTCAAACATTTTCGCCAGCAGATAATCGTTGCCGCAAACGCTGTGGAAAACAACGGCCGCTTTCATGCGCTTTTCTTGTCTTCGTCGGATTTTTCAGCCGTTTTTTCGGCGTGATTCTGCGCTTCTTTCGCCATGGAATCGAAAAACTCCCTGACACGATTGAAAAATCCCGTCGTTTCGGGGCTGGATTCCTTGCTTTCTTCGGCGAACTGTTTAAGCAGTTCCTTTTGCTTCGCGGTCAATTTCGTCGGCGTTTCGACTTTAAAGCGCACGAACATATCGCCCGTGCCTTTCGACTGCAAAACACTCATGCCTTTTTTACGCAGGCGGATTTCGTGTCCCGTCTGAATGCCCGCGTCCAGCGTCACTTTTTCTTTCGTGCCGTCAATGCACGGGATTTCGATTTCGCATCCCAAAGCCGCCGACGTCATGGGCAGCGGGAACGTGCAGTACAGGTTCGCTCCTTCGCGCTGGAACAGTTTGTGCGGCTTGACGTGCACGAAAATGTACAAATCGCCGTTCGGTCCCCCGTTCGCGCCCGCTTCGCCCTGTCCGGACAAGCGCATACGGTTTTCGGAATCAATGCCCGCGGGAATGTTGACTTCCAGCGTTTTTTTCTGCGCCGTCTTGCCCGTGCCGCCGCATTTTTTGCACGGATTTTTAATGACTTTGCCCGTGCCGGAGCATTTGGGGCAGACGCGTTCTTCAAGGAAGAATCCCGACTGGCGGCGAATGCGTCCCGTGCCGCGGCACATATCGCACGTTTCGGCTTTGCCGCCGTCCGCCACGCCCGTGCCGTCGCAGTCCGGACATTTGACCGCCGTTTGAATTTCGATTTCTTTCGTTACGCCGCTGAAAGCCTCTTCAAGCGAGATTTCCAAGTCGTAGCGGATATCGTTGCCGCGTCTGCCTTCGGATTGCGCGCGCCGTCCGCCGCCCATGAATTCGCCGAAGATGTCTTCAAAAATGCTGCCGAAGCCGCCGCCCGCGCCGAAATCGAAGTTAAAGCCGGAAAATCCGCCCGCACCCGCGCCGCCCTGCGCGAAAGCGGCGTGTCCGTAGCGGTCGTAAGCCGCGCGCTTCTGCCCGTCTTTTAAAACTTCGTAGGCCTCGGTCACTTCCTTGAATTTCATTTCGGCCTCGGCGTTGCCGGGGTTTCTATCGGGATGGTATTTCATCGCCAACGACCGATAAGCCTTTTTGATTTCAATGTCCGTCGCCGTTTTTTGAACGCCCAAAAGTTCGTAATAGTCCTGTTTAGCCATAGCGCGCCTTTAAAAAAAGAAAAACCGTCCGGAAAGGCAGTCTTTCCGAACGGTATTATATATAAGATTATTTTTTGACTTCTTCAAAGTCCGCGTCGACAACGCCGTCGTCCGCGGGTTTCGCTTCGCTCTGCGGCTGTTCGCCCGCGGAAGCCCCCGCCGCCTGCGCCGTTTCCTGCTGCTGTTTGTACAGCGCTTCGCCGATCTTCATCGACGACTGCATCAGGGCTTCGGCTTTGGCGTTGATTTGCGCCGCGTCGCCCGATTCCAAAACGTCCTGCAACGCTTTGATGTCGGCTTCGACTTTTTCCTTGTCGGAAGCACTGACTTTGTCGCCCAATTCTTTCATATTCTTTTCAGTGGCGTGAATCAGGCTTTCGGCGCGGTTTTTCGCTTCGACGTTTTCCTTTTTCTTCTTGTCTTCGGACGCGTGGGATTCGGCGTCTTTGACCATTTTGTCAATGTCGGCTTCGCTCAATCCGCCCGACGCCTGAATACGAATGGTCTGTTCCTTGCCCGTCGCCTTGTCTTTCGCGGACACGTTCACAATGCCGTTCGCGTCGATGTCGAACGTGACTTCAATCTGCGGCATGCCGCGCGGCGCGGGGGGAATGCCCACCAAGTCGAACTGGCCGAGCAGTTTGTTGTCGACGGTCATTTCGCGTTCGCCCTGGAACACGCGGATCGTCACGGCCGTTTGTCCGTCTTCGGCGGTCGAAAACACCTGCGATTTGCGTGTCGGAATGGTCGTGTTGCGGTCAATCAGACGCGTAAACACGCCGCCCAGCGTTTCAATACCCAAAGACAGCGGGGTCACGTCCAGCAGCAGAACGTCTTTGACGTCGCCTTTCAGAACGCCGCCCTGAATCGCCGCGCCCAAAGCGACGACTTCGTCGGGGTTGACGCCCTTGTGCGGTTCGCGGCCGAAGAAATCTTTGACGATTTCCTGCACTTTGGGCATACGGGTCATGCCGCCGACCAAGATGACTTCGTCAATGTCGGAAGCCTTGACGCCCGCGTCTTTCAGCGCTTTTTCGCACGGGATTTTCGTGCGTTCCAGCAAATCTTCGACAATGGATTCCATTTTCGCGCGCGTCAGATTGACGTTCAGATGTTTCGGACCCGTCGCATCCGCCGTAATGAACGGCAGGTTGATGTCGGTCTGCTGTGCGGAGGACAGTTCGATTTTCGCTTTTTCAGCGGCTTCTTTCAAACGCTGCAAAGCCAGTTTGTCGTTGCGCAGGTCGATGCCGTTTTCTTTTTTGAATTCGTCCGCCAGATAGTTGATGATGCGCGCGTCGAAGTCTTCGCCGCCCAGGAACGTGTCGCCGTTGGTCGCCTTGACTTCAAACACGCCGTCGCCGATTTCCAAAACGGAAACGTCGAACGTGCCGCCGCCCAAGTCGTACACGACGATCGTGCCCGAATTTTTCTTGTCCAAACCGTACGCCAGCGCCGCCGCCGTCGGTTCGTTGATGATGCGCAGGACTTCCAAGCCCGCGATTTTGCCCGCGTCTTTCGTCGCCTGACGTTGAGAGTCGTCAAAATAAGCCGGCACCGTGATGACCGCCTGCGTAACGGGTTCGCCCAAATAGGCTTCCGCGTCTTCTTTCAGTTTCTGCAAAACGAAAGCGGACACCTGCGAGGGAGCGTATTTTTTACCGTACGCTTCGACCCACGCGTCGCCGTTTTCGCCGGCGATAATCTGATACGGCACCAAAGATTTCGCTTTTTCGACCTGTTTGTCGGTAAAGCGGCGTCCGATCAAACGTTTAATGGCGAAGAACGTGCCTTCGGGGTTCGTCACCGCCTGACGTTTGGCGGGCTGACCGACCAAGCGTTCCCCGTTCTGCGTAAAAGCGACCATGGAGGGCGTCGTGCGCGCGCCTTCCGCGTTTTCAATCACGCGGGCGTCCTTGCCGTCCATAATGGCGAAGCACGAGTTTGTCGTTCCAAGGTCGATACCAATAACTTTTCCCATAAGAAACCCCTTTGATTAAAGTGTTTGTTTTTTCCGTGAAGGTCTATATAGGTGCACGCTTTTCACTTTGCAACCGTTTGTAGACATTTTTTTATAAAAAAAATCGTTCTTTGATATTTTGCGAAAGTATCCTATCATAAAGCAGGCGGGGAACACCTTTTCAAAGGCGCGGAAAATGCAGGACATCATCTTAAAAATCAAAACCATGCTCGCGAAAGCGGCGGATTTTCTCAAAAGCGGCGGATTGAAGCGTTTTTGCAAAAAAACGTTTGAAACAATCGCCCGAAAGTTCAAAGACCGCTCGCTTGTGTCGCTGGTCGTGTCGTCGTGGCATCTTTTGCTGGCGGGGCTGTTCGTCTTTCTTATCCTGTATTACCCGATCGGCGCGTTCATGACGCACGACATTGACAAGAATTTCGATTTCAACGCGGCGGCGAACCAAAAGAATCAAACGCAGATTCTGGAAACGCAGGCGGCGCTGATCGACCGCGAAGTCAACAAACACACTTTCACGCCGAACCTGCCGTTTTTCTATCCGTCCGCCGTGCTGGACAATATGCCGGCGTATCAGACGGGCGTCATCGACGGTCTGCGCGTCATTGCAAAAGCGTTCGCCGACGCCATGCCGGACAGCCGCTATCTGCAAAAAGCGGCGGAGGCTCTGCAAGCCGACCCGACCGTGTGGTATTTTTCCGACAAGCCGATCGCCAACCGTCAATATCTGGCGGCGCGGCATTATCTGGAAAAGGCGGTTGAGGAAATCAACAGCGGCGCGGGCATCCCGTCGACCGTTCCCGCCGCCATTCTGGAAGCGCAAATCGCGGGGCTTGAAAACGCGATGGAAGACATTAAAAAGACGCTTCCCGTTTACAACGATTCCCCCGCGAACGCCGAAGCGGACGAAGTTTTCTACCGGATTCAAGGCGAATCCTATGTGTTTTACCTGACGTTGCGCGATTTGCCGGTCGATTTCCCCGAATTCGCCGTAAACGAAGCCGCCATGCGCTTTTACAAAGAGTCCCTGAAAACGCTGAAAGCCGCGCTGACGTTCGACCCGCTGATTATCCGCAACGCCGCGCCGGATTCGTTTTTCGCGCCGAATCACCTGTCGTCGCTGGGCTTTTATTTAAGCGAGGCGCAAAACGATTTGCAGGCTGTCTTGCGGACGCTGAACAAATGAGCAAGCCTTTTTACGAAACGAAATCCCTGTCCGAAATGACAAACGAGGAATGGGAATCCCTGTGCGACGGGTGCGGCAAGTGCTGTTTGGAAAAACTGGTGTTTGAAGACGATGAATCGCTGGCGTTCACAAACGTCGCGTGCGCCCTGCTTGACCCGCACACCTGCCGGTGCCGCCATTACGCGACGCGGCAAAAGTACATCCCCGAATGTATTCAACTGCGCCCCGACGACATTGAAGAATACTACTGGCTTCCCAAAACGTGCGCGTACCGTCTGCTTGCCGAAAAAAAGCCGCTTCCGGACTGGCATCCGCTGAAAACGGGAAATCCGCAATCCGTGCATCAGGCGGGGATGTCCGCCCAAGACCGCACCGTGCCGCCGAAATCCGCCGAGGAATTGCAGGATTACATCGTTGATTGGGACGATTTGTAAACGCATGGAAACCGAAAAACAGATAACGGCGACTTGCGGGGATTTTTCGTTTCCGCTTGTCATCGCGCGCAATCCCAAAGCCAAACGCATGAGAATCCGCATCGACCGCCGGCGCAAAACGCCCGTGCTGGTGTTGGGCAGCCGCATGAGCGAAAAAAACGGTCTGCAATTTGTCATGCAGAACGCGGCGTGGATTAAAATCAGGCTGGAAAATCTGCCCGAAGAACGCAAATTCGACGACATGATGACGTTCGATTTGTTCGGCGAAAGCGTGACAATCCGCCAATCACCGACGGCAAAGCGCGGCGTCTGGCTGGACGGCGGCGTTTTGTGGGTGTCAGGTCAGCCCGAACATCTGCCGCGCCGCGTGCTTGATTTCATCAAAGGCGAATTGCGCCGCCGGATGCGCCAAAAAGCGCGCGAACTGGCGGAAATCCTGAACGTCAAAATCGGCGCCGTCACCGTGCGGGACACAAAATCGCGCTGGGGCAGTTGCAACAAAAACGGCGATTTGTCTTTTTCGTGGCGGCTGGCTTTGGCGCCCGCGGCCGTATGCGATTACGTCGCCGCGCACGAAGTGTCGCACATTCGGGAAATGAACCATTCGCTGAAATTTTGGAAAACGGTCGCCCTGCTTGACCCCGATTTTAAAACGCATGAGCAATGGCTGAAAAAAAACGCCGATTTTTTGCATAGTTTTTCCGTGTGAAGTGTGATAAGAGCGCGTTTATAGCCTATTTATCACAGGAGCGTCACATGAACTTCCTTTCGATTTTTTTAAGCGTTTTCTTGGCTGAATTGGGCGATAAGACCCAGTTGGCGACGCTTTTGTTCGCCACCGACGGCAAAATTTCCCCGACGGGCGTGTTTTTCGCTTCGGCGGGCGCGCTGGTTCTGTCAAGCCTGATCGCCGTCGCCGCCGGAACGTTTGCGAAAGAATATCTGGCGAACCTGCCGCTGAAACTGATTGCCGGCATCGGCTTCATCGTCATCGGCGGCTGGACGCTGTTCGACTATTTTCGCGGATAAGCCGCTTTAATAAGGCGTGCGGCGGCGTTTAAGCAGGACGTAAAACGCGCCGTCGCCCCCGTCTTTCTGTCTTGCCTGCACAAAAGACACGATCAGACTGCGCACGTCGACGTGATTCAACCACGCGGGCAATTCCGAACGGATGACGCCCTTGCCGTTCTCCCCCCTGCCCGTCACAATCAAAATACAGCGCGCGCCGGCTTGCGATTGCGCGTAAATAAAATTTTTCAGCCGCTCGAACGCCTTGTCCAAAACATAGCCGTGCAAATCCAAAACGGCGTCGATGGGCATTTTGCCCTTTTTGAACTTTTCGCCCGTGTTCCTGTCCATAAAGTGAATGTCGCCGTTCGTCAATTCCTCGAAATCGTCGATTTTCACATCCGGCGCGTGCGGCAGATGATGCACGTCCGCCGTCAGTTTCTTTTCCAGCGAAATGCGGCTTTTCGTCGCGAAAATCGTGCGCTGTCTGTTTTTCAGCGGCGTGACGGTCGACGCGACGGCTTCCCAGATTTTATCGTCCGCTTCGGGCGCGGCGGCTTTCTTTTTCATTTGGTTTCTTCTTTTTCATCGGCGACGGTCAAATCGGCGAAATAATCTTTGACGAATTTTTCCCAATTCCCCAGCGGCGCGCGGCATTCTACGGACGGATCGGCGTTTAAAACCAGCGCGATGCCGCCGTAACGCCATGCAATCAGAAATTTTTCCATGCGCGGCACAATGCGTTTGACGACGCGCGCGCGCATCACCGGCGTTAAAATGTACGGCATGAGGATGACGTAAAGCGCGACAAGCAAAACCAGAACGCACACGCCGATAATCAGATTGTCCGTAAACATCAGCCCGAACGAAATCAGCATGACGGCGACCAGCGGCAGCACGTTTTCCCATGGATTGAAAAACGGCGAATTGTGACGGTTCAGCCGGCGGAAATCAATGCGCACGAACGCCGCGCCGTTTGTCAAAGCCTTTTGAAGCGCCAAAAATGCGAATTGCTGTTCGCGCGTCGGAACGGGTATCATTTTTCAATGTCCTTTACGTTAAAATCTTTGGGAAGCAGGATATAATAAACGCCGGCGGATTTCATGCCTTTCGCGCGTTCAAACGCTTTCGCGCCCGTGCCGAAAAAGAAATCGCCGCGAATTGCGCCTTTAATCGCCGCGCCCGTGTCCTGCGCGCACACCAGCCGGTTCATCTGCGGATTTTTCGTTTCAAGCCATAAAAAACTGCCCAAAGGGATATACGACGGGTCGACCGCCAAACTGCGCCCCGCCGTCAAGGAAACGCCCAGCGACCCGATCGCGCCGTCCGTTTTGTTGACTTTAAAGAAAATATAGCGTTTGTTGACGTTCATAATGTCGTCTGCAAGGTGCGGATTTTCAATCAAAGCGCGGCGCACGGCGCCCATGTCCGCGCCGTGTTTCAGCAATCCTTTTTTCAGCATGACGCCGCCGATGCCCGTAAAGGCGTGACCGTTGTCGGCGGCGTATCCGACCCTCATGCGCGACCCGTCCGGCAGGGCGAGAACGCCGGAGCCCTGCACCTGCATGACAAAAACGTCCGCCTTGTGCTGCAAATAAGCGAGCGGCTTGGCGGGAATGTCGGAATTGTTGATTTCTTCGCGCGTCAGATACGGCTGAAATTCGCCGTTTTTCGCTTGTCCGAATATTACGCCGCCCTTTTTGTCCTTTAAAAAGCGGTTCAGCCGCACCGCCGTCAAGTCGTCCGGCACGGCGTGCACGGGCGCGGCGAATTTCTTTGTCTTGACCAAAGAAGCCGGAATTTCCGGTTCGTAATATCCCGTAAACGTCCCCTCGTTTCCCTGATGCACGGCGTAGGGAATCATGTTCTGCATTAAAAAAGCGCGCAACTGCTTTGCGGATTTGAATTTCTTTTCCGTCAGGGTTTTGCAGATTTTTTTATACGGCTTTTGCTTTGCCAGCGCCGCCTTGCACGATTTGATCATTGCGGGCAGGGCTTGCAGAACATCGTCGTTTCGCCAGCCTTTCAAATCGTCAAAGGACACGGGCGCGAACAAAGCCCGCTTTTTAACCTCGATGACGTGAGACGGCGTTTGCGGCGGCACTTCCTTTGATTTGAACGCCTCTTTCGCCGGCAGAAGCAATGCGACGAACGCCAGCGCGAAAAGAAGCGGCAGAATTGTCTTTTCAAAAAGCGTCATGCTGATTTTTGCTTCGTGGCGGTCAGTATCCAAACGGGATTCGGGCTTTTAACGTCTTTGCGCAAAGTCCAGACGTCCGCGACGGTTTCGATGTACGTCGGGTCGCCTTCAAGCAATTTGCCGTCCGCGTCTTTCAGCAGGCTTGTCTGATCCGTGACGAATTCGACGGTCAATTCGGCGATCGAGCCGTACAGTTCCGCCTTGACGACGCTCACGCTGTCGAAACCGATCAGCGAAAATTCGACTTTTTCCCCGCGGCTTTCGCGCTCGTCGATAACGGAAACGAATTTGTCATACAATTCCTTTGACAAAAGCGGCTTCAAATCCGCCTTGTTGCCCGAAGCAAACGCGACGGCGATGTACTCGAACGCCTTGCAAGCCTTGTCGGTAAAGCCCTTGACCGTAAAGCGCGGGTCGATTTGCCTGATTTTTTCCAAAACGTCGACAACGCCGTCCGCGCTTTCCTTAACGACGCTCAAATCGTCCTTGATATCGGGCGTTTCCTCGTTTTGCGGCATATTGTCAAGCGTGCGGTATTCCGAAATATCGACGATTTTCAGCGCGTCGGCGACTTTGTCCTTTAAATCGTCCTTTCGGGCGGGACGCGTCCCCAAAACGCTTTTCAGGCGTGAAAACAGGAAAAGCGCGATTATCACCAAAAAAACGATATCCAAAAATTGAGTTTGCTGAAACATTATTTCTATTGCCTTCCTTTATTTTTCGGATAGATTGAAAGAAACATCAACCGTTTTGGAGAACATTATGACCGAAAACGCCGCCGAAAACAATCAACACCTTAATTCTATCACACTTAATGCGCAATATATCAAGGATGTTTCTTTTGAAGCGCCGCATTTGCCGGAAATTTTAACGCAAATCAAATCCGCGCCGGAAATTCAGGTGTCCGTCGACGTCAACGCAAAAAAATTGCAGGACGCCCTGTTTGAAGTGTCGTTGAGAATCAAAGCCGAAGCGAAAGCCGAAAACAAAACCGCCTTTTTGTGCGAAGTCGAATACGGATGCGTCGCGACCCTGCATATGCCGCCGGAAAATCTGGAACCCGTGCTGCTGATTGAAATTCCGCGCTTGCTGTTCCCGTTCGTGCGCGCTCTTATCGCCGATTTGACGCGCGACAGCGGATTCCCGCCGCTGATGATCAATCCGATCGACTTTGTCGGACTGTATCACAAACGCCTTGAAGAAGCGGCGAAGCAAAAACAGGAAAACAAGACGGTCAATTAAAGATCCCAAATCGGATTTTTAATCTTTTTCATAAAAGCCTCATGATTGGCGGCGTCGTTTTCGGGAACGGGAAACACGCGCGATTCTTTCAGGGGCTTTTTTTCTTCCTGCGTCAAATCGAAAAACACGGTGGACGCGGACGTGTTGTTTTCCCCTAAAATCAGCCCCGGTTCGCGCCCGCCCAGCAATTCCAGATACACTTCGGAAAGCAGTTCGGCGTCAAGCAAAGCCCCGTGCTTCGTGCGCTTCGAGTTGTCGACGTTGTAGCGGCGGCACAAATCGTCCAGACTGACGCGCGATCCGGGGAACATCTTGCGCGCGATAATCAGCGTGTCAATGGCGGATTCCATGGGAATTTGGCGTTTGTGACACCATTTCAACTCCGCGTTTAAAAATTTCACGTCGAATTTCGCGTTGTGAATGACAAGCGGATCGTCGCCGATAAATTCCAAAAACTCGTCGGCGATTTCCCTGAACGTCGGCTTGTCTTTCAGCATTTCCGTCGTCAGCCCGTGCACTCTGACCGCGTCTTCCGGCACGTCGCGTTCGGGATTGATGTAAACGTGGTACGTTTTGCCCGTCGGCATATGGTTCATCAGTTCGACACAGCCGATTTCGACAAGCCTGTCGCCGTTTTCGGGATAAAATCCCGTCGTTTCCGTATCCAAAGAGATTTCGCGCATCAAACGCTCTCCTTTAACAAAATTTTCCGTAATTCGCTTTCGGTTTCGCTTAATCCGGCGGACGTGTCAACGACATAATCCGCCTTTTTGATTTTTTCTTTCGCGTCCAGTTGCCGCGCTGTCAATTTTTCGTATTTGCGCGCCGTCATTCCCTCGCGCGCCATGACGCGCTCTTTTAAAACGGCGGCGGGCGCGGCGGCGGCAATGACGAAATCGCATATTTCGTTCCAGCCCGCCTCGAACAATAAAGGCGCATCCAGCACGACAAAATCCGCGCCGGCGTTTTCCTTAATGAAACCGTCGCGGCGTTTTTCCAAAACGGGATAAATGATTTTTTCCAATCCCCGCACGTCGATTTGTCCGTCCGCCGCCGCTTTTGCCAGCAAAGACCTGTCGATTTTGCCGTTTTTAACGCAAAACGGATGCGCGCTTTGAAACGCTTTAATCAAATCCGCGTCGTTTTCCATTAAATCATGCACGCGCGAGTCCGCGTCGAAAACGCGGCATCCGTATTTTTCCATCATGCGCGCGCACGTTGATTTTCCCGCGCCGATCGCTCCCGTCAAGCCGATGATTTTCATAAAACCGCCCGCCGCAAACCGTCGTCGACTTCGGGTGAAACGCCGAAAAATTCCTTGAAAGCCGGCGCCGCCTGCCACAACAGCATACCCAAGCCGTCCGCCGTTTTCATGCCGCGCGCTTTCGCCGCTTTCAGCAAATCCGTTTCAAGCGGGGCGTACACGGCATCCGTCACAATCGCGTTTTGACCGGCAAGCGACAAATCCGTTTCAAGCGGGTCGAACCCGTTCATGCCGAGCGTCGTCGCGTTGGCGATCACGTCCGCGCCTTTCAAAGCGTCGTCCTTGTCGAGCCACGGCACCAAAACGACATTGCCGCCGACGCTTTCTTTCAACGCCCGCGCTTTTTCAAGCGTGCGGTACGCCAGCCTGATTTCCTTGCAGTTCAGCGTCGTCAAAGCCGCGCAAATCCCGCGCGCCGCGCCGCCTGTGCCGAAAACGGCGACAACGCTTTGAGAAACGTCCAAATCGGGCTTGACGCTTTGCAAATTGCGCACAAATCCGAAACCGTCCGTGTTGTGTCCGTAAACCGACCCGTCGTCTTTGAAAACGACGGTGTTGACGGCGCCCGCCTTGCGCGCTTCGTCCGACAGAAAATCAATCATTCCCAGCGCGAGCGTTTTGTGCGGCACGGTCAAATTCACGCCTTTGAATCCCGCTTTTGAAAGCGATTTCAGCACGTCCGTCAAATCGTCGGGCTTGACGCGCAACGGCACATAAACGGCGTTTAAATTGTGCTTTTTAATCCAGTAATTATGAATCAGCGGCGATTTTGAATGTTCAATCGGGTAGCCTATGACCCCTGCCAAATCCGTCATTTTTCAATTTCTCCGACCGAGCGCAAAAAGTCCAGCAGCGGCAAAAGCGGCAATCCCAGAACGGCGAAATAATCGCCCTCGATTTTTTCAATCAGTTGCGCGCCTTCGCCTTCGATGTAGTACGCGCCGACGGTTTTCAGCAGGGATTCGCCGCACCTTTGCAGATACAATTCCAAAAAATTGTCCGAAAAATCGCGGATTTGCACACGCACGCCGGCGTGCATCGACCACAGCACCTCGCCGTTTTTCACGACCGCCAAGCCGTTAATCAGCGTGTGCGTCTTGCCGCGCATTTTTTTGAGTTGCTTGCGCGCGTCGGTCATGTTTTCGGGCTTTGAAAACAGTTTGCCGTCCAGTTCCAAAATCTGATCCGCGCCGATGACGAACGCGTCCGGATGCTTCGCGCTGACGGTTTTCGCCTTTTGCACCGCCAAATCCAAAGCAATGTCGGACGTCGATTCATGCGGCGCGCCGCGCACGGATTCCTCGTCGATATGCGCGGGACACGTTTTGAACGTCAAGCCCGCGTTGTTTAAAATGTCATATCTGCTTTTGCTTTCGGAAGCGAGAACCAGCATATTGATTTTCCCTGTGAATTGTGTGCATAAGTCTGACAACTGCGCCAGTATAGCATTTTTCATCCCCGTTATGCAAAAAAGTTCGTCGGTTTATGCACCTGTCGATAATCTTTCGTGCCCGATGCGGCAAAACGTTGATAAAAAATCACAGGCGAAAGTCTGTAAAAAGGCGACTCCGACCTTTTGCGCAGAGTCGCTTCGCTTCAACAAAAAGGCGCGCGCCCGCTTCGCCGTGTGTATCTTTTTGTTGATATCCTGTGGATGAAATTGCGTCCCAGTTATCCACAGGGCTAATAATAAAAACAGCATTTTTATAAATTTATTGTTATGAAGAAAACGATTGACGGACTTTGAAAAAAGACGTATGCAAAACACACACCCTCTTTATGATTCCCCTTGCAAATCAACGGAATTTCTCATGCACTTAAAAGATTTAAAGAAAAAATCCCCCGCCGAACTTGTCACTATGGCGGAAGAACTCGGCGTTGAAAACGCGTCCACCATGCGCACGCAGGATTTGACGTTTTCCATTATCAAGCAACTGGCGAAAAACGAAATTGTCCTGATGGACGAAGGCGTTATCGAAGTGTTGCAGGACGGTTTCGGCTTTTTGCGTTCGCCCGAATCGAACTATCTGGCGGGACCGGACGACATTTACGTTTCCCCCGGTCAAATCCGCCGGTTCGGTTTGCGCACGGGCGACACGGTCGAGGGGGAAATTCAGGCGCCCAAAGAGGGCGAAAAGTATTTCGCTTTGTCGAAAATCTCCAAAATCAACTTTGAAGATCCGGAAAAATTGCGCTTCCGCATCAATTTCGACAACCTGACGCCGCTGTATCCGAACGAAAAAATCAAAATGGAAAACGAAAGCGACGTGAAATCGAAAGACATGACGTCGCGCATCATCGACCTGATTTGTCCGCAGGGCAAAGGTCAGCGCGGGCTGATCGTCGCGCCGCCCCGCACGGGCAAAACGGTCATGCTTCAAAACATCGCGCACGCGATTACGCAGAACAATCCGGAAGTCTATCTGATCGTTTTGCTGATCGACGAACGCCCCGAAGAAGTCACGGACATGATTCGCTCGGTCAAAGGCGAAGTCATCAGCTCGACGTTCGACGAACCCGCCGCGCGTCATGTGCAGGTCGCGGAAATGGTCATTGAAAAGGCGAAGCGTCTGGTCGAACAAAAGCGCGACGTCGTGATTTTGCTGGACTCGATTACGCGTCTGGCGCGCGCTTACAACACGGTCGTACCCAGTTCGGGCAAAGTGCTGACGGGCGGCGTCGACGCCAACGCCTTGCAGCGTCCGAAACGCTTTTTCGGCGCGGCGCGCAACATTGAGGAGGGCGGCTCGCTGACGATTATCGCGACGGCGCTGATTGACACGGGGTCGCGCATGGACGAAGTCATTTTTGAAGAATTCAAAGGCACGGGCAACTCGGAAATCATCCTTGACCGCAAAGTGTCTGACAAGCGCATCTTCCCCGCCATCGACGTGACGAAATCGGGCACGCGCAAGGAAGAATTGCTTGTCGAAAAGAACGTCTTGTCGAAAATGTGGATTTTGCGCCGCATCTTAATGCCGATGAGCGTGACGGATTCCATGGAATTCCTGATTGAAAAACTGAAATTGACGAAAAACAATCACGACTTTTTCGACACGATGAATTCGTGACAATCTTTTGCCAAAGGTTGAAAACCTCCGCTTACGGTTATGTCGGGCGGAGGTTTTTTTTTTACGCTTTGTCAATAAAAACGGCTTAAAATTCCTTGATATCCCTTTTACAGCGGAAGTTTGCCATGAAAAAAATTTTGCTGATAACGACGGTTTTGACAAACGCTTTCATTTTAAGCGGCGCGCACGCCGAGGTTTTGACGGTCAACGCGAATAAAACGGTTAAAACATCGGCTTCTTACGATTATTTTAACGTCAATAAAGGATATCTGCTTGTTTCCGGAAACGGCACGATGCTGACGCTGACGGACACGGCGAACAATTCAAGCGTCGGCGCGGGAGCGTACCTGATTTTGCGGGACAAAAGCGAAATTTCGCTGGCTTCGGGGACAAGTCTGCTGATTGAGGGCGCGCTGACGGCGGGCGGCTCGCCGACTTTGTACGGCACCGTGTCGGCAAACGATCCGAACAAGTATTTTTTCAGCAAAACGAAATACAATTCCGCGGCGCTCCCCTCCGCGTCGACCATTACGGGAAACGTGACGTTCAACAACGCGGCAAGCACTTCAAACGTGCAGAAAAACATTCTGATCGGCTCCGTTTTAAGCGTCAAGACGAACAATAACGAAATTGTCGACAAATACGATTACGATCCGGACGAATATGCGAAAATGGTCGCCGCCGGCACAATCAAAGAATACGACATTCCCGCGCTTCTGACGATTACGGGCGATTTGACGCTTCAAAAAAGCGGCGTCGAATTTAAGGATAAAAGTTATCTGGAAGTGTCCGGCGCGGTCAGCGTGACGGGGGAATCGTCCGTTTCGGGCGTCATAAACATGAAAGCGACGTCTTTCGACGTAAAATCTGGCGGCGTTTTGTCTTTGAAAGCCGATTCCGTGTCTTTGGACGGCAAAATCGGCGTTGAAAGCGGCGGCGTTTTGAAATTGGCGGCGTCCGAAGAAGACGGCGAAGCGTCCGTAAAGCTGACGCAAGGGGCATCGAACGCCGGAACGTTTGAAATCGGCGATTCAACGGGAAAATCGAAAACGACGTTGACGCTTGCCGACGAAACCGCTTTCACAAACACGGGGTCGCTGATCGTCAATGAAAATTCGTATTTGGACGGACGGGTGAATTATTCGGACGGCACGACCGTCGGCACAATTTCGGGCGCGGGGACGATTCGCGATTTGTATGTGAATAAAAACGCGGCGATGACGGACATTTTTACGGGGACGGCGCATCCGTTCGTGACGAATTTGTACCTGACCGATTCCGCCGAAATGGGCGGCAGCGAAATTTTCTTCAATTATTTGCAAGGAAACGGCACTTATTCGCTTTCCGCCGGCGACAACATACCCGTGTATGTGAAAACGACGTTTCTCGGCTTGAACGGCACGACGCTGAATTTGGGCGGATCCAGAATTATCAACGCGTCCGAAACGCTGACCGTCGCCATGAACGGCGCGACGCTTGAAGGAGGCAGGGCGACGGCGAACATCGAATTGCAGGGCGGCGAAAACACGCTGGAAAACGTCGTCGTCGCGGGGAACGTCGTCAATCAGGCGGAAGCGACGACCACAATCAACAGCCTGATTTTCGATTTAAGTTTGAATCCGGACGGCAAACTGACGAACGCGGGCAAACTGGACATTACCGGCGAACTGAACGGCGAAGTCGTGCACGACGGCGGAACAATCTCCGGCACGGGCGATTTGAAAAAATTGACAATCAACGAAGACGCGGCGTTGAGCGGCGTCGTTTCCGACAGTTTGGGCGTTTATCAGCTGAACATCGCTTCCGGATACACGGTGACGTACGACCAAAACGCGAAAATGCGGTTTAAATCCTCCGCCGACACGACCGGAAAACTGACGGGCGGCGGCACGCTTTCCTTGGCTAAAAACGTCAGCGCGGGCAACTACCTTGAAGTGACGGGTTCCGGACTGAATTTGAACACATACACGTTCGACAACGGCACGTCAGACATTCTGTTTGATTCGTCTTCGACCTTGTACGTCACCGTCAACGGCGCAAACGACGGGCAGTTCGGTCGGCTGAAAGCCGGCACGATTACGGCGGATTCCGGTGCGAAACTGGTTTTGACGGTCAAAAACAACATTTGGGAAAAAGGCGTTACCAAAGAATTGCAACTGGTCGACGGCGCAACGGGTTTTTCGGATAATTTCACCGTTGCGGACAGCGTGCGTTATAAAATCGAAAAAACGTCGACCGCCGGATTGTACGCGATCACCTATTATTATTCGGCGGCGGACATCGCCGAAAAGGGCGGCGCGAACGAAGATTTGCAGGACGCCGCTGTTTTGTGGGACGACGTGCCGTTCACCTCGACGACGGTGCAGGGTAAAATTTCTTCCGCTTTGTATTACCTGTCCAACACGGCGGGCATGGAAAAAGATTACGCGACCGCGCTGGCGGCTTTGGCGCCGCAGACGACTCCCGTCGCGCTTATTCAAAGCATGGACGCTTCCGTTACGGCGATGAACACGGTTTCCCAGCGCATCAGCGGACGCATGAGCGTCGGCGCCGCCATTCAAAACGCGAAAAGAAACGAATTCAACCGCCGCTACGGTTATCGCGGCAGAAGCGGCGGCAACCCGATGCTGACGCAGGGCGTTTGGGCGCAGGGACTGGTCAACAAATCGAAATACGACGTGACAAACGGCTTTGATTCAACGCTGACGGGCGTGGCGGGCGGCTACGACCGGCGCACGCAATACGGCTTGGCGGGCGCGGCGGCGGCGTTTTCCAAATTGAAAACGCACGAAACGGCGGGACGCAAAACGGACGCGTCGCTTCATTCGGTCATTTTGTACGGCGCGTACCGTCCGAATAATTTCTTTATCGACGGTATGCTGACGGGCACTTACGGCGCGTATTCCGAAGCGAAAAACGTTTACGGCGTGAACGTCGACGCGGATTACAACGTGTACGCGGCGGGCGCACAGGCGACAATCGGATACGATTACAGGGGCTTTTCCCCGCTTTTAAGCGCGCGGTATTTCCACGCTTGGCAGGAAGACTACACCGACGCGGCGGGACAAAAGGTTTCTTCGGACAAATCGCAGACTGCGACAATCGCGGGCGGCTTGAAATACGCGCCCGTGCTGAAATCCGAAAGCGACGTTTTCGTCATTCCCTACGCGCAGGTTCTGGCGACGTACGACTTTGTCACGCCGGATAAAAACAAATCCGTCGTCAACATCGGCGGCGGCACTTACACGATTTTGGAAACGGGCGACGGATTGTCCCGTTCGGGCGTGGAAGCGTCGGCGGGCGTGACGGTCGATTTCGGCGCGATTGAAGCGTCGGTGCGCTACGACGGCAGATTCAAAAAAGACTACACGTCGCACACGGGCATGCTGGAATTCAGATACAACTTCGTGTTTTAAGTCTTGACAAGAGTCCTTTCGCCCTTTCTTAATAGATGAAAACAAAAGGAATGCATCTTATGGTTTCAGCATACGACGTTGTCATTATCGGCGCAGGCGTGACGGGTTGCGCCATCGCCCGCGAACTGTCGAAATACGATCTTAAAACGGCTCTGCTTGACAAGGAGGCGGAAGCCTCTTTCGGCGCGTCCAAAGCGAACAGCGGCATTGTCCACGCGGGGTTTCATTCGGCGGTCGGCATGCTTAAAAGCGCGCTGTGCGTGCGCGGCAATTACCTGTACGGCGTTTTAAAAGACGAATTGGACATTCCGTTCGAGCGCGTGGGCGAGTTAATGGTCGCGCGCGGCGAAGAAGAAGAAAAGAAACTTGAATTTTATTTGAATCAGGGGATTGCTTTGGGCGTTCCCGATTTGAAAATCGTGTGCGGCGACGAATTGAAAGCGTTGGAACCGCACTTGTCAAAAGACATTACGGCGGCGCTGTACGCGAAAAGCGCGGGCGTTGTCAATCCGTACGAATTCACCTACCGCCTGCTTTACAACGCGGTGCAGAACGGCGTTGAATTTCATCCGAACGCGCAAGCGACGGGCTTTGACGGCGACATCGTTCACACGCCGGCGGGCGATTTCAAAGCGAAATTCATCATCAACGCGGCGGGCGTGCACGCGGACGACGTTGCGGCTCTGGCGGGCGTGAAAACATTTGAAATCAAGGCGCGCAAGGGGCAGGAATACCTGCTTGACCGCAAATGCAAAGAATTGGCGCGGCACGTCATTTTTCCGCTGCCGACGCCGACCTCGAAAGGCGTGCTGGTCATTCCGACGCTGGACGGCACGGTCATGATCGGTCCGTCCGCCGAAGACACGCCCGAAAAGGAAAAATTCAACACGACGAACGAGATTTTCGAGGATATTCTGGCAAAAACGCAAAGCATGATTCCCGCCGTTTCCGCCAAAAATCTGATTTCCGCCTTCGCCGGTCTGCGTCCCGTGGCGACGGGCGACGATTTCATCATCGGACCGACGGCGCGCAAAGGGTTTATCAACGCGGCGGGCATCCAGTCCCCCGGTTTGACGGCGGCGCCCGCGGTTGCCGAATACATGGCGGACATTTTGAAAAAAGAAGGCTTGACGCTGACGCCGAAAGAAAATTTCAATCCCCGCGTGCCGCGCCACTTCAAAATGAAAGATTTGTCCGAAAGCGAACTGGCGGCGCTGATTGCGCAAAACAAGCAATACGGCAAAGTCGTGTGCCGCTGCGAAAAAGTGTCCGAAGCGGAAATCCGGCAGGCGATTCGCGAAGGCGCGACAACGCTGGACGGCGTCAAACTGCGCACGCGCGCGGGCATGGGACGCTGTCAGGGCGGATTCTGCACCTATCGCATTTTGGAAATCATGTCCGAAGAATTGGGATTGCCGCTGACGGAAATAACGAAAAAAGGCGCGGGCAGCCGCTTGGTTGAAAAGGATTTGAAGCAATGAGCGAAAAACCTGTTGTCATTATCGGCGGCGGACCCGCCGGTCTTGTTGCGGCAAAAGCGGCGAAGGACGGCGGCGCAAAGCGCGTTCTGGTCATCGACCGCGAAAAGCACACAGGCGGCATTTTGAACCAATGCATTCACGCGGGTTTCGGATTGACGCAGTTTAAAGAGGAATTGACGGGACCGCAGTACGCGGCGCGGGTCGGCGATGCGGCGGCTGACGCGGGTGTCGAATTTATGACGGACACGACGGTGTTGAGCCTGTCGCCCGACAAAACCGTGACAGTCGTCAATGAAAAGGGCGTGTTGCATATCGAAGCCGCGTCCGTTGTCTTGGCGACGGGATGCCGTGAAAGACCGCGCGGCGCGATTCACATCCCCGGAGAGCGTCCGGCGGGCGTTTACACGGCGGGCTTGGCGCAAAAACTGGTCAACGTCGCGGGCGTGCTGGTCGGCAAGCGCGTCGTCATTCTGGGATCGGGCGACATCGGGCTGATTATGGCGCGCCGTTTGACATTGGCGGGCGCGAAAGTGCTTGCCGTCGTCGAAGTGATGAAAACGGCGGGCGGTCTGGCGCGCAACATTGCCCAATGCCTGAACGATTTTGACATTCCGCTGTACCTGTCGCACACGATTACGGACATCAAAGGGACAAAGCGCGTCGAAAGCGTCACGGTGGCGAAAGTCGACGACAAGATGCGCCCCGTCGAAAATTCGGAATTTACGCTTGATTGCGACACGGTTCTGCTTTCCGTCGGGCTGATTCCCGAAAACGAAATCGCTCAAAGCGCGGGCGTTGAACTGAATCCCGCGACGAACGGGCTGTCCGTCGATGAAAATCTGATGACGACGGCGGACGGCGTTTTCGGGTGCGGCAACGCGCTTCATGTGCACGATTTGGTCGACAATCTGGCGATAGAATCGGCGCTGGCGGGCAAAAACGCGGCTTTGTACGCGGCGGGCGAACGCTTCGCCCCCTGCCCGATTCCCGTGTCGACGGACGCGAATTTCGGCTATGCGGTGCCGGCGCGCGTGTCCGGCGAAAAGCCCGTGCGCGTGCAGTTTCGCGTGCGCCGCGCGTTTAAGAACGCGACTGTCGAAGCGGGCGATTTTTCACGCAAATTCGCCTTTTTACAGCCCAATCACATGGAATCGGCGACAATTCCCGCCGATAAAATTTCTTGCAGCGGAGTGAAATTATGCCTGAACGCGAATTAGTCTGCATCGTGTGTCCGAACGGATGCGCGCTGAAAATACGGCTGGACGATTCCGGCGCGGTTGTCGACGTGACGGGCAACAAATGCGCGCGCGGCAAAACGTACGCCGAAGCCGAAATGACGAATCCCGTGCGCACGCTGACCGCTTTGGTGCAGGTGGAAAACGGCGAATTCGCCATGTGTCCCGTGCGTTCCGACAGACCCGTCGCCAAAAAGGACGTGGCGGCTCTGGCGGCGAAAGCGCTGAAAATGAAAATCAAAGCGCCCGTGAAAATCGGCGACGTCATCGCGCGCGACATTGACGGCGCGGGGGCGGATTTAATCGCGACGCGCTCGGTTGAAGCCGCTTCTTAAAACTAAAATTTACCGTCATCCCCGCCCAAAGTCGTCTTTCGGGCGGGGTTTTTGTATGCATAAATGAATTGATTTCACTTTTTCGGGAACACCGCCATGAGAAAGACACATTTGCTTGCGCTGACGCTTTTAACGCTGTGCCGCCCCGCCGCCGCGCAGGACAATCCGCCGCCGATAACGCTGGAATTGGACGGCTATATGCGCTGGTACGGCACGTTTGCGGATTTTTTCAAAAAGACGGATATGCCGCATCTGGCAAGCGGCAACGTCAACAAATTCGACATAATGGGCGACGCGGAGATTTATTTTCAAGGTTCGACGGCGTTGGAAAACGGCTTGAAAATAGGCGTCATGGTGCAAATCAAGGCGGGAACGGAGGAAAAAACGTTCGACGAATCCTATCTGTTCACGCAAGGAAGTTTCGGGCAGGCTCAAATCGGCAACGTTAAAAACGTCAATTATCAAATGGCGGTCACCGCGCCGACCGTCAGTCTGATGGGCGTGCAGGAATCGTCCTACAACCGCTTCGGCTTGTTCGGACTGCTCGGCAAAAGCGCGGAGGCGACTTACGCGACGTGGGACGACATTTCGACGAAACTCAATTACATTTCCCCGACGGCAAGCGGGCTGACGGTCGGATTGAGCCTGATGCCGTCGAACAAATCGGGCGGCGGCGACAACAGCGTGCTTGTCGGCAACGCGGTGTTTCAATACGGCTTTTCAATCGCCGGATTGTACGAAAAGCGCCTGAACGACGATTGGCTGATTACCGCAAGCGCGGGATACGCGCATTACAAACCGCGCGATTCTTTTGCGGGAACGCACAAGCCGATACGGGATTTTTCGGCGGGAATCAGGGCGGAATACAAGAATTTTTCGTTCGGCGGGTCGTTCAAGCGCGAATTGTCCCCGTACAATACGGCTTCGGCGGACGGGAATTTTTCCAACGCGCAGGGGCGGGTGTGGGACGCGGGCGTTTCGTACGATAACAATCTGTACGGCGTCAGCCTGACGTACACGGGCGCGCAAACGCGCGACACGGCGCTTGATTCGCGCAAAAACACGTCGGATTTGATTGTCGCGGCGACAAAATACCGCTTGGGCGCGGGCGTCAGCGTGTTTTTGGATATGTCCTACGCCAAAGTCGATTTCGCGTCCGGTGCAAAGGCGCAAGGCGTCGGATCTGCCGCGGGATTTGACGTCGTGTTTTAAATTCTCTATACTCCGTTTGAAAACAATCCGGAGTGCGCGCCGTGCGTTATTTGAAATATGCGTTGATTCTTTGCCTTTTCCCTTTTGCCGCCGCCGCGCAGGAAGAACCTCTGCGCTTGGAAATCGGCGGTTATGCGAAATGGTACGCGGCGGGGACTTACCGCCGTTCAAAGCAGAATTCCCCCGCCTACAACCGCTTTGACGTTATGGGCGACGCGCAAATCGAATTTTCCGGATACGCGGCGTTGTCGCAGGATTACGCGGTCGGACTGACGGCGCAACTCAAAGGCGGCACGGAATCCGCCGACAACGACGGCTTTGCGAACGAATACGCGCTGTACGCCGATACGAAAGAGGGGCGGACGTGGGACGAAGTGTTCTTGACGTTCGATTCCCCCGCCGGCAGACTGTTTTTAGGCAACGTGAAAAACGTCGCGTATCAAATGGCGGTCACCGCGCCGACAATCAGCGCGCTGGGGGTCGAGGAATCGCAGTTGACGCGCCTGTCGGGAGCCGCGCCGCTGACGACGATTCCGGTTTACGACGACGTCGGCGCGAAAATTCAATACATTTCGCCGACGTTCAGCGGCTTTACGATCGGCGCGGGCTATATGCCCGCGAACAACACGAACGGACACGACGCGACGGTTTTAAAATCCGGCGGGCTTGATTCCTCGCTGGTCGCGACGCTGTTGTACGAAACGCAAACGGATCACGGCTTTTTCAATGTCAGCGTCAGCGGCGCGCGCTTTGAACAAAAAACGGGCAAAGCGGGCAAAAGCCTTTCCGTCGGCGCGCAATTCGCGGAAGGCAATCACACAATCGGCGCGTCGTACATGAAAGCCCTGAACGGCGATTTGGACAACGGAGCGGACGGCGCGGTTCACGGCGGCAGAACGCAAACCGTCAGCGTCGGCTATGTGTACGATTTGGGCTTGGCGGCGGCGGGCGTGAACTACATTGTGCAAACGGGGGAAAACAAATCCGGCAATCTGCGTCAAAGCGCGCTTCAAACGACCGTCAGGTACCGCTTGGGGCGCGGCGTCGACCTGTTTTGCGAATTGGCGTACGTCAACGACAACACGGCGCAAAACGAACGCGACACGTTCGGGTCCGCCGCCGGCTTCGATTTGACGTTTTAAACGCGGTCGGCGTCGTGGTCGTTTTCGTAAATCAAACGCCTGTCCGCCGTTTTTGAACGGGGTTTTTCCCCGCTTTTGACAAGATAGTTTTCCTTGATGCGCGCCGCGTGCTTCAACGTGCGCTCGGCGGTGATTTGCGGAATCATTTTGTCGGCGTATTCTTTGACGTAATCGGGCATATCCAAGCCGCTTTGCGCGATGTCTTTAAACATTTCGCGCGCCTTAGCCCCTTGCCCGTTTTCGTGTCGGGCGCGCGCCTCCATCATTGCCGAAACGGGATTTTGCGGATCACATTCGCGGGCGCGGCGCAAACCGTCCCAACTTTTGTTTAAATCAAACGGACGCAGGACGGCGGCGCCCGCGCGGTAAAATTCGCCCGCCTGCGTCATGAATTCATTTTTTTCGGGCGCGCCGCGGGCGGATTTCGCGCTTTGAAGCATCTCTTTGGCGCGGTTTTGGAAAAAATCAACGGCGGGCGACGGATTGCCCCGCGCCAGCGCGCTCATCGCCGCCTTTTGCTCCATGTTTCCGGATACGCCGAGGGCGCGCGCCTGCTCCGAAACGCCCCGCGCGCGCACCAACAGAAGCATCGCGTCAATCAGCGGCGCGAGTTCGTCGACAGCCGCGTTTTGAATCCGTCCCAACAGATTTTGCGCCGTTTGTTCGTCGGACAGTCCTTTGGCGATCAGCGCGCTCACTTCGCCGGTCAAAAATTCCAGTTGGGCGCGCAGTTCGTGCGGCGGCGCGGCGTTTGTTTTCAGCAGTTCCGGCGTCATCGTTTCCCGTTGCGTGTCGACGCGCTGTCTGGCGGCGGTGTGCGCGGCGTCCATTTCAAACAGGGCGGACAGATTGTTTTTTTCAATTTCGGCGGCTTTTTTCTGCTGTTCTTCAAAGGCGTTCTGCCGGCTTTTTTGCTTGTCGCGCTCTTTTAAATCGGGCGAATCCGCGCCGTCTTCGTCCGGTTCGTTAAAAATGAAAACTTCGGACTGTCCGCCGGATTGCCCCGTTTTTTTCGCAAGGTAAGAGCGAAGGACGCACACGGCGATCAGCACGATTCCGAGAGCGGCGGCGGCGCACAGTTGAAATTCTGTCGGACGGGATAAAAAATCCATCGGATTTTCCTGTTTAAACTTAAAACAAAGTTGTATAGACTATATCACGTTGATTTTTACGACACAACAAAACAGGCGGACGCTATGGGATATTTGGCAAAAAGAAAATTGGAAGAACGCGAGCGCATTACGCTGTATCTTTTGCTGATGATCATACCTCTTTTGACGTTTTTGGGCGCGCTGGGGGGCGGCTTGGACAGACGGCTGGACTACATCGGCGAATTTAAAATGCACGCCGCGTTTTTAAGCGTTTTTTTGTGCCTGTTCTGCCTGTACAAACGCCTGTTCGCCATTGCCGGATGCTTTTTTCTGTTCGTGCTGATGAACCTGTTTTTAACAGCGTCGCATTATCATTTTTTCGAACAGGAAAGCCTTTTGCCGCCCGACGCGCCGCAATTCACGCTCTTTTATCAGGATTTGAAAGGCGCGGACGACAAAGCCGGCGATTTGCAGATTCTGATTGCGAACAACGATGCGGATTTAGTTTTGCTGACGAACGTGCCGGTGTCCGTTTACGAACTGCTGCACGACATCGCCCCCGACTACGTTCTGCAAAACCAGACGGCGAACGACGAGGGCAAGATGATGCTGGTGCTGGCGCGCTCTCCGAGTTCCGCGCGCGGCGTGCTGGACGGCGACGACGCTTTGTGGGTGTCGCGCATTATCGGCGAACGCAAACTGACCGTCGTGTTGAGCGTGCTGGACGATCCGTTCGAGCCGGAAAATTACGACGCGGCGCGCGCCAAAATGACCCGTATTGCCGATTTCGTCAGTTCGCGCGACGAACCCGTGCTGTTCATCGGCGATTTGAAAGCGTCGGATTGGAGCCGTCTGACGTATGATTTGAAAGAAACGGGCAAGTTGTCGCTGAAAGAGCCTTTGCGTTTCGGCACGCCTGCGACGTATCCGTTCTTCCTGCGCCGTCCCGTCGCTTCGGTTTACGCACACCCCGGAATTGAAGTGCGAAACATTTATCCGGTGACGGACATGGATTTGCGTGCGCAGGGGATTTCCGCGCTGGTCAAAATGACACCCGTGAAAAAGGAAGTCCGCTTTTACGAATTGCAGCCGACGGTTTCCGAAGAAATCCTGATGCGTCAAAACGCCGCGAACTGATTTATGAAGCCGTAAAAAGCCGTCAGGAAGCCGCCTCTTTCAAAGCGTCGATGCGGCGTTCGAAATCCGCCGCCATTTCCTCGTTGCCGTCCGCTTTAAAGATGCGGTACGCCTTGTCGAAGCATTCGATTGCGCCGTTTGCGTCGTCTCGGTGCATCGCGATCAGCCCCAAATTGCCGTAATCCGCCGCCATGCCGCCGCTTCTGTTCAGCTGTTCTTCAACGCGCAGGGAATCCTTGAAGAAACTTTCCGCCTTGTCGTATCCGCCCTGATGCAGATAAAACAGCCCCAAAGTCGAACAGGTGTTTGCCAAATCGTCCTTTTTGCCGACGGATTGAAAGTATTTCAGCGCGCCGAACAGCAGGCGGCGCACGGAATCGTCCTCGCACCCGCTCGCCATTTTCAAACGGGCGACAAGCAGGCGGCATTCCGCCGTTTCGCCGTCGTCTTTGGCTTTGCGGGCAAGCAGTAAAGCCTGTTTCGCGTATCCCAAAGCCTGCGCTTCGCCGTCGAATTTCTCCGCCGCCATCGCCATGTCTGCGTACAGGCGCGACTGATACGGCAGATTGTCTTCCAGTTCAAACGTGTGCAGGGCTTCTTCAAGGAAGCGGAACGTTTTTTCCTTTTTATCCAGATACATCTGGCAAATGCCCATCGCCCTGCGCTGCCACGCGGCGTCTTGGAAGTATTCTTCGTTGTAATAGACGGTGAACGCTTCCTGATGATACAGCATCGCCTGATAAAATTCCTCTTTGGCGAAATAGACCATGCCCAGATTGCCCATTGCGTCCGCCAGTTCCAGATTCCAGCCGTTTTTTTCGGCGACGTCCCTGACGGTCAGAAACAACTCCTCCGCGCTTTCGTACGCCGCGCTGATTCTGTACAGCGTGCCGAGCAAAAGAGCCGCGCGGATGTAGTCGGAATCCGCCTTGTCGTTTTCAAATTCGCGCATGGCAAGCAACAACTGGCGTTGCGCGGACGCGAAATTGCCGTCATGCATTTCGCACGCCGCCAAATCGGTGTAGGCGCGCGCGTACAGGCGGCGGTTTTTGCGGTATCTGAACAATTTTTGAAAGCGGATGCGCGGCAGACCGTGCTTGAAACTGAAAAAACGCCCGATTTCAAACACTTTTTCCAACGCTTCGCGCGCTTCGCCGTAGCGTTCGGCATCGACCAGCGCGCGTCCCAGAATCAGCCAGTTTTCAGGATTTTTGCGCTCGCGGGCGCAAATATCGCGGTAATTTTCGATGATTTGACCGATTTCTTGGCGGAAAACGTTTGAAATATACATGAAAGCACCCGAACAACAACACGACTTTAAGCGATATTATCGGCTCTTTTCAAACGAATGAAAGAGTTATTTTGCCAAAGACGGCGTTTTTTTCTTTTCATTGCCCGCAAGTCAAATTAAATTGATATCGTTTAAACAGTTGAAAAGGCTTTTTCCATGACGGTTTCCCCTTTAAGCGCGGATATGCTCTACACGAAATGCGATTTGGATTTCTTGCCGTTTGAAACGACGCGGGATCTGGAAGATCTGGCAACGCCTTTGGGACAGGAACGCGCGATTAAGGCGATTGATTTCTGCATCAACGTCAATTCCTACGGCTACAACCTGTTTTGCGTCGGCGCGGAAGGCACCGGCAAAGAAAGTCTGGTGCGGCAGATTTTGGAAAAAGAGCGAAAAAACCGCCCCGCGCCGTCCGATTGGTGCTACGTCTACAATTTCAAAATGCCGCACAAGCCGACCGCTTTGAAATTGCCGGCGGGCAGGGCGCGCGCTTTCGCCAAAGACATGGAAAAAATGATCGAAACGCTGAAAGTCACGCTTCCCGCCGCTTTCGAAGACGAACAGTACGTGTCGCAGGTCAAGCAGATTGAAGAATCTTTCCGCGACCAGAAAACGCAATACTTTGATTCCATTCAAAAAAACACGACGGGCAAAAACGTGTCCGTGCTGCGTATGCCCGTGGGGCTGGTCGTCGCGCCGACCCGCGACGGCGAAGTGTTGAGCCCCGAAGCGTTTGAAAAACTGCCCGAAGCCGAACAGCAGGAAGTGCTGGCGGAACTCAATCAGGCGCAGGAGGAACTGGAAGCCGCCGTGCGCGACGTGCCGAAGTGGGAAAAGGAACAGCGCGAACAGATGCGCGATTTGGACGAACGCTTTACAAAGGCGAGCGTCGGGCATTTCATTGACGATTTAAAGCGCAAGTACCGCTCCGCCAACGGTGTGAAAGAATACCTCGAAGATGTGTATCAGGACATCATCGACAACGTGTCCGTGTTTTTGGACGACGACGAGGATTCCTCCCGACCGCAAAATTCCGAAGACGGCGACGAACAGCCCGTCAACGTGATGAACAAGCAGAAAACCGAGGGTCCTCTGCGCCGCTACAAAGTCAACGTGCTGGTCGAACACGCCAAAAAAGCGGGCGCTCCCGTCGTGTTTTTGGAACATCCCATTACGCAGAACCTGATCGGACGCGTTGAACGCCAACAGGTTTTGGGCGCGCTGATTACCGATTTCAACATGATTAAGGCGGGCGCGCTGCACAACGCGAACGGCGGCTATCTGGTCATGGACGCGAAAGATTTGTTGAGTCATCCGACCGCGTGGGAAGCGCTGAAACGCGCTCTGCGGTCAAAGAAAATCACGCTCGACCCGCCGTCCGAAGACGGCATGATGACGGCGATTCTGGAACCCGAAACCATTCCGCTGGATATTAAAGTCATTCTGATGGGCGAACCCGAACTGTACTATTCGCTGGTGGAATCCGATCCCGATTTCCCCGAATTGTTCAAAGTGCAGGCGAATTTCATGTCGACAATGGAAAAAACGCGCGACAGGACGGGCAATTACGCGCGCCTGATAGCGACTTTGGCGCGCAAGCACGGATTGCGCCCGCTGTCGAAAGCGGCGGTGGAACGCCTGATTGAATACGCGTCGCGTCTGGCGGCGGACGTCGAAAAATTGACGGCGCACGTTTCGACCATCAGCGACGTGATGCGCGAGGCGAATTATTGCGCGATGTCGGACAAAGCGGACGTTATCGACCGCCCGCACGTCGACGCGGCGATCGAGGGGCGCAAAAAGCGCGCGGATCGCTTGCAGGAGCGCATGATGGAGCAAATCAGCCGCGGCACAGTCATGATTGACACGAACGGCGCGGTTGTCGGGCAAATCAACGGGCTGGCGGTGTACGAATACGGTCAGGCGTCTTTCGGACGTCCCAGCCGCATCACCTGTCTGACGCGCGTCGGCAAGGGCGACGTGCTGGATATCGAGCGCGAAGTCGAACTGGGCGGTCCCATTCACACGAAAGGCGTGCTGATTTTGTCGTCGTTCCTGGCGTCGAAATACTCGCAAAACGCCCCGCTGTCGATGACCGCCTCCTTGGTGTTCGAGCAGTCTTACGGCGAGGTCGACGGCGATTCCGCTTCCTCCGCCGAATTGTACGCCATGCTTTCCGCGCTGGCAGGCTTGCCGATTAAGCAGTCTTTGGCGGTGACGGGGTCGGTCAACCAGTTCGGACAAATTCAGGCGATCGGCGGCGTGAACGAAAAAATCGAAGGCTTTTTCGACACTTGCGTCATGCGCGGTCTGACCGGCGAACAGGGGGTAGTCATTCCCAAGGCGAACGTTAAAAACCTGATGTTGCGCAAGGACGTCGTGCAGGCGTGCAGGGACGGCACATTCGCCATTTACGCGGTGGAAACGGTCGACGAGGGCATTTCCTTGCTGACGGGCGTTCCGGCGGGCGAAAAACAAAGCGGCGGCACCTATCCGCAGGGCACGGTCAACGCGAAAGTGCAGGAAAAATTGCTGTATTACTTGAAACAAAACGTCGCGTATCAGCGCTTCTGCCGCGACAAATCGCAAACCGCGCTTGATTTGTCGTTCATGAACGCCGTGTAAATAAAACGCAAATATAATACTTGCCGCGCCGTGCAGCCAAAACTTGCACGGCGTTTTATTTCGCCTTGACGAAATCTTTTGAAATCAACTGATTAAACCTTTGCGGATCATACCAATAACAACCCGCGCAGGTTGAAGTGTTTTCGTCGCCGACAACAAAACTTTCCTTGTAGCCCAGACGTTTGGCATCGTATCTTTTGCCCGTGCGGACGCACTCCCTGCAATGCTGTCGCTTGGCATCGTTCGCCGCTTTTGACAGAGGCTGAAAATCCTCGATTTTCTGATCGGCGGGCGTAATATTTGAAAGATCTTCATATCTGCCGCTTTTATGGTCGACCTCAATGTTTGAATGAATGTCCAGAACGGCGCATCTTTGCGGCAATATGAAATTGCGTATGTCTTTGCGGATTACCCTGTATTTTTTTACGGAATTCCGGTTTGAACCGTCCAGTTGAACGGCAACGACTTTTCCGTTTTTTTGCGGGCGTTTTATTTTGTACTTTTTTCCCAAATAACTGCCGTCGGAGCGCGCCCATTGACAGCCGTTCGTGCTTTCAAAAGACGGATGGATGTTTTTTAATTCCGCAATCGGCACTTCTTTTGAAAAACAAGACGTCGGGTCGTTTTCATCATAACGCACATCGGCGTACGCTTCAAAGAGCATGCCCAGCGTCATCGGCGTCAGATTGATGTTTTGGCAGTTTCCCTTAACAAAACGAATAATGGAATCAATGTTTTCCCGTTCAAGAACCATAGTTTGAATTTTTTTGTTTATTTCTTTATCCGTCGGCATTATTCCCCCTTTGAAACGGCGGGCATGTTTCTTGAAGACGCTTTACCGCTTTTTGACAGTATTCTTTTGAAATCTCGCATCCGATAAAACGCCTGCCCGTATTGCAGGCGGCAACGGCGGTAGTTCCCGAACCGAAAAAACAATCCAAGATTGTATCTTCGGCGTTTGAATGTTTTAAAATCAGCCGTTCAATCAAAGCCAAAGGCTTTTGCGTCGGGTGAAATCTGCCTTTATCGTGGCAAATCGGGTACTTGTAAATGCCGTCGTCATATAGAGAATTGAAAGTAGGCTTCGACTTTTTAACGCCGGAAACGGCGATTTCCCTCGCGTTTGTCAAATAGTTCGTTTTACTGTTCAACGGCACGGGATTTGTTTTTATCCATTCAATCAAACGCAACTGTTTAAAACCCGCGTTTTCAAAATATCTTTTTAAAACGGTTATTTTCCACACGTCATAAAAACAAATGAGCGTGCCGCCGTTTTTCAAAATTCGGTATGCCTCTCGAATGACCGTGTCCAAACCTGTGAAACCGTTGTCCCAAGTGCCGAAATCCATTGAAACGCGAAAACGGTCGGTGTTTTTCCCCGTGGCTTTTCCTGATTGAAAATTCGTGTCGCGGGACACTTCATAAGGCGGATCTATTAAAACCAAATCAACCGAAGCGGGCGGTATCGACGGCAGAAAAGCAAAACAATCGGCGTTAAACAGCCGGATGCGTCCGGATGAGAATCCGCCGCTTTCAATCGGTTGAAAAACGCTTTTTGTGCTCACAAAAATCTCCGTTTTCCGCCTGAATTTACAGGCGGATCGGAGAGTTAGAAAATCATACTGTGAGAATGACCGTTTGACCTTTAAAGCCGACCGATGAAATCGGGGGCTTCTGAACATACGTCAAATCCTCCCCGATCCATAAAGGAAATCGGGGATATAATTCCGCCTTGCCATAAGCAAAACGGATTGTACGGCGCTTATATCAAGCACCGCTCACAGTAAGAGCTTTCTACGGCTCCGCACCTGTACAGGCACTGCTTGCGCAAGGCACGACGCCCCGCGCAGATAGCGATAACATAAGCGATTTTTTTTCTCTGCACAAGCACAAAGGGGCTTTCCTTTTGAGAAAGTCCCTTTGCCTTTTAAATAAGTTTTTTAAAGATCAAAAAATCATTTAGAGCAACGCACTAAAAAGCAAAATGCTTTTTTTCCGTAGTCCGCCGCACGAATAATTTTATGACTTTTATAATGTCGATATTCGGTTACGAATATCCACTTAAAGCCCTTTGGCGCTTTTTTTTGAAAAAAATCCATAATGGACTCCTTTTCAAATGTGGCGTCTCTTCGTCGAAAGGTTGTGAATGCCACAACGTTTTCGGGGTTGAATTTTCTGAACAAATCATGTAATAAGTTATTGTTGGTAACTTGAGCATAACTTGTTCAAGAGGGGCAGAAAGGAATCGAAGAGACTTCATTCGCTTTCTGCCCTTTTCTTTATGCGGTAGATTCCTTTCCGTTTAGGAACGGATTCTACGGGTGCATTTTTTTCGCGAGACATATTATACATCTTTGACATAATTTGCTTCTTTGTCTTTATTTCCTCATTCGTAGATTGGCAAAATGCTCTATAATAACCTACTGCCAACTCATCAAGACTAAGCTCTCTCCCTGCTATATTAAAGAGTTGAAGAAGCCTTTCGGCAAAAACATCGTGGGATAACTCTTTCTGCAAAGAATCTGGAACACCCGATAAATTTGTCAAATCGAATATGTCTTCATCCATGGAAACCCTCCTTTACGTTGATAGTTATCATGCTATGTTGTAAGGAAGACGACGTCAAGAAAAAAACGGACTGAATTTTAAAAATTGCGAAATTTTGTTATTTGGCTCAAATGAAACGCACGGTGTATTTGTGCATTTTTATTAAAAAAAATGAAAAAAATATAAAATAAATTTATGACTTAATTTTTTTGCCGATAGCGAGAGGCATTGCAACTGGACACCTTTTTCAACAACATACACGGCGTTTTATTTACCTGTTTCCTTTTGCGCGGTTGTGCGTGATGCAAAGCATTTCGCAGTTTGAAGCGTCGGTCGCGCCGCCTTTGCTCCAAGCGGCGACATGATCCGCGTCCATTTCGGTCATTTTCCATATTTTTGTTTTGTTGACGTTATTGCCCGCCGCGCATAGCGGGCAGTTTGATATGCCGTTTTGTCGGGCATTGAGTGTTTGCTTGGCGTAAGCGATTTTTTTCGTCGCCTCGTCAAACAGGCGCACGTTAAGAAGTTTTGTGTCCGCGCATCCGCCCAAAACATACTCGAATATCCCTTTTTTGTTTTTGACGTACGGATCGGCGTACAGTTGATGCACGAGTTCGGACACTTTTTGCGCGCTGTACGGTTTTGTATGGTATTGTTCATACAATCTGCCCCATTCCAGTCCGCGCATTTCGCTTTCAACATCGGTAAACACTCCGCCGACCCAGTCGATGACGCTGTTAAAATACGTTTTCAGTTCCGAGATATCCGCATCTTGACGGTGCGCGGACATATAGCCCGAAATCCGCCCGCGACTGACCCAATCCAGCGCGCGCTCCAAATACTCTTGGCGATTGACCGCGCCCGCGACGTATGCCCTCCATTTCTGCACGGCGGTATTTTGCGTGTTTGAAAATTCCTGCTTTGCCAACGTAACGAAAGGTCCGGAATACACGGCGTTCAGCAACTCTTGATTGTTTAGCGGCACGCCCGCGATGTTGATGGTTTTGAACCATTCTTTGATTTCGTTTTCCGTTCCCTCGCAAATGTAAACGAGCAAAACGGAAGAAAGGATTTTTTCTTGCAGATGTTTGTTTAGTCCGTCGAAATACTGTTCCATGCCGTGTTCGTCTTTGACGGCGAAACGTTTTGTCACAAAACGCCCGATGCTTGTAATGCGTTGTTGTCCGTCCAGCACTTCATAAGCATTGTTGCCCGTTTGATTAAAATAAATCAGTCCGAGCGGATAGCCTTTTAACAGGGATTCAATGACGGCGACGTCTTTTTTGCCGTCCGCGTAAATGTAGTTGCGCTGATATTCGGGCTGAATGGTCAGTTTTCCGTCCCACCCGAACAGCCCTTTGCCTTCCAGTTCGTTGTAAACAAAGCCTTTGCAGATGTCTGAAACGGAAATTTCGTGCAGTTTTGTTTTCATTTCGTCATTTCCCTGTGTCTGATAAAAATACGTTTGTAAACGCGCGCGTTTTTAACCAAAGGTTGCGCGACGCGGCTTTCAGGTTTCCAAAGTCCGCTTGAAAATCCGGCGCCTTCGCTTTCCGTCGCCCCGACAATTTCAAATTGGTCGGGATTGTACTTGTCCAAAAAACTGATCGGCACGCCCATGACGCCCGCGTAATCGGACGGGATTGCGTCGGTAAAAGGCACTTCGACGGCATTGTAATTGTCGTATTTCTGATATCCGTTTTGCTTGATTTCTTTGTGTTTGCTGTATTTTAAATTATCGCTCTCCGTCATTAAAGCCAGCGGCTGATGACGTTTTCCGTGATCAATGTTTGTCAGCCAAATAATTCCCGAAACGCGAATCATGCCGTCCTTATGGTCGCTTGCGACGGCGTAGTCTTCATATTTGCTGATGAAATGGGAAGCCGCGCCCGCGAACCCCTTGCCGAACCAGATTTCATTATTTTTAATCAGCGGGAAAACTTCTTTGTATGTTGTCGCGTTTTGGTTGGCAATGATGATGAATTTCTTTCGCGCCTGCACAATCCAAGCGAGAAATTCTCTGAACAGGGAAAATGGCGGGTTTGTAATGATGATATCCGCTTTATCGCGCAATTTTGTGACTTCCGTGCTTCTGAAATCTCCGTCGCCGTCCATATATCGCCATTTCAGCGCGTTAATATCCGTTTTTGCCGTCTGCCCGCGCGTTAAAGTGAAAATTTTTCCTTTGATGCGGGTTTTTTCTTTATCAAATTGCGGATTTTGCGTTTCAAACAATGTCGGTTGATACGGCACGGCGTATTTTTTGCTTTCAACGGCGAAACTGGTGCTGATGAGTTTTTTCAAACCGAAAGAATCAAAATTCTGCGCAAAAAACTTTGTAAAATTGCTCCATTCGGGATCGTCGCAAGGCAACAGGACGGTTTTGTCTTTAAAAACGTCCGAATTAAAATCCAAATACGCGTTCATTTCCCGTTGGATGTCAGCGTATTGCGTGTAAAATTCATCATTCTTCGCAACTTTTGCTTGACGAAGTTTCTCGTTTGGCATAAATAAATCCCCATAAACCGCCTTTACAGGCGGTTCGGGGAGTTGAGAAAGTCATAATGTTGTTACAATGACCCTTTTGACCTTTGAAGCCGTCAATGGAATCGGGGCTTTTGAACATACGTCAAAAGCTCCCCGAACCATCGTAAAGATGGTCGGGGATGGTTTCCGTTTGCCATACGCAAATCGGATAACGACGCATCTCTGCGCCGAACAACATTAAAGAGCTTTCTCACGGCTCCGCACCTGTACAGGCACTGCTTGCGCAAGGCACGACGCCCCGAGCAGATGTTTGAAGAATACAGGCTGTAAAATTTTTTTGCAAGTATGTAAGTTTTTGGTATACTGTCTACAAATTAAAGTTGCAAAGGAGCGAACTTATGCCCGACAGAAGCGTTAAAACGATACAGGATTTGATTTTCTATCAATATGCGAAAATCATTGCCAAGAGCGCGATGAAAACGGGTGACAATCAAACGGCGAAAAAGGAGCACTACGGCTTTATCAAAAAGACTTTTCGGGAACTGCGCGACGGTAAAAAGTCTTGGTCCGCCATTTTGCGCGAAGATTTGCAATTCGCCGATTCGGACAAAGTGTGCGTGTATTGCGGCGCGACCGAAAACCTGACCAAAGAACACATCATTCCCAAAAGTCTGCGCATCAACGACCGGTGCGCGACGTGCGACAAAATCCAAAGCATTCACAACATCGTCTACGCCTGCAAACATTGCAACAGCGCGAAACACGACACGGGATTGTACACCTTTTTCAACAAGTTGAACGGCACGCGGCACGATTCCGACTTGGTGCCGCCGCTGTTGGAAAAGAAATATCTGAAACTGATGTGGTGCTGCCACAAGTGCGCGGGAACGCTGGACAAGGGCGATTTGAACGGCGACGGCAGACTGGACGTTTTGGACATTGACGCAATCATAGAGAGCAAAAACGTTTTATAACGCCCGCCGCGCGTCCCGTTACAGAATGAATTTTGACAAATCGGACGATTGAGCGAGCGCGCCGACCTTGTCGCGCACGGTTTGCGCCGTGATCGTTTCCGTTTGTCCGTGCTTGTCCGACGCCGAAAAACTGATGTCTTCAAGCAATTTTTCCAAGATCGTGTGCAGGCGTCTTGCCCCGATGTCCTCTACGCTTTCATTGATTTTCACCGCCAGCGAAGCGATTTCCTCAATCGCGTCGTTTGTGAATTCCAGCATGAAATTTTCCGTTTTCAGCAATTCCTTGTACTGCAAAATCAAATTCGCTTCGGGTTCGGTCAAAATGCGCACGAAATCCTCTTTGCCGAGCGGTTTCAATTCGACGCGAATGGGCAGTCTGCCTTGCAGTTCGGGCAGTAAATCCGACGGCTTCGACAGATGAAACGCTCCCGACGCGATGAACAGGATGTGATCCGTTTTCACCATGCCGCGCTTTGTCGTGACGGTCGTGCCTTCAATCAGCGGCAGCAAATCGCGCTGAACGCCCTCGCGCGACACGTCCGGTCCGCGCCGTTCGTCGCTTCGTCCGCAAATCTTGTCAAATTCGTCGATAAAGACGATGCCGTTGTTTTCGACCGCTTCAATCGCTTTTTTCACCACTTCGTCGTCGTCGATGAGCTTGTCGGATTCTTCGGCGATCAGCACGTCGTAGGATTGCGCGACGGTCATTTTGCGCTTTTTGTAGGACACCGCTTTGCCGCCGAGCAGATCACCCAGCGAAATCATGCCCATTTGCGCCCCCGGCATCCCCGGAATGTCGAACGTCGGCATGGAATTGGACGGGTTGTCCTGCACTTCGATATTGATTTCCTTGTCCGCCAAAGCCCCCTCGCGCAAAAGTTTGCGGAATTTTTGACGGGTTTCGTCGCCGGCGTTCGTGCCGACCAGCGCGTCCAAAACGCGTTCTTCCGCTTCCGCTTCGGCTTTCACGCGCACGCTTTCGCGCATTTTCTTGCGCGTCATGGTGATTGCGATTTCCAGCATATCGCGGATGATGCTTTCGACATCGCGCCCGACGTAGCCGATTTCGGTGAATTTCGTGGCTTCCACCTTGATAAACGGTGCTTGCGCCAAACGCGCGAGCCTGCGGGCGATTTCCGTTTTTCCGACGCCCGTCGGTCCTATCATCAGGATGTTTTTCGGCACGACTTCCTCGCGCAAGGACGCGGGGAGTTGTCTGCGCCGCCAGCGATTGCGCAAAGCGACGGCGACGGCGCGCTTGGCGTCGTTCTGTCCGACGATGAACCTGTCCAGTTCCGAAACGATTTCACGCGGAGAAAATGAACTCATATCTTTTCCATAATAATGTTTTGGTTGGTGTAAATGCAGATTTCCGAAGCGATTTTCATGGCTTTCAGGGCGATTTCCTCTGCGCTCGCGTCCGTGTCCAAGAGGGCTTTCGCCGCCGCCAGAGCGTACGCGCCGCCCGACCCGATGCCGACGACGCTGTTTTCGGGTTCCAGCACGTCGCCGTTGCCCGTCAGAACCAGCGTCACGTTTTTGTCGGCGACAATCATCATGGCTTCCAGTTTGCGCAGATAGCGGTCCGTGCGCCAGTCTTTCGCCAATTCGACGCACGCGCGCGTCAGTTGCCCCGAATGTTTTTCAATTTTGCCCTCCAAGCGTTCAAACAGCGTGAAAGCGTCCGCCGTCGCGCCCGCGAATCCCGCGATGATCGACCCGTCGCCCAAGCGTCTGACCTTGCGCGCGTTGCTTTTGATGACCGTGTTGCCGAACGTGACCTGACCGTCGCCCGCAATGACGGTCTGTCCGTTTTTGCGCAGGGAAAGAATGGTTGTGCCGCGCCATGAAGCAGGTTGCGTATCCATGAAAATCCTCCGTTGAATGACCGTTACAGATTATCTCGTCTTTTCTCGAAAAAAAAGAGTGTTTTTTGGATGTAAAATGCGTATCTTAAAGGTCAATCTTGTACCTTTGTAAAGGATGAAACCATGCGTCAGGGCGTTATTGAAAGAAAAACGAACGAAACGGACATCCGCATCGCGCTGGATTTGGACGGTTCGGGCAAGTTCGAGGGATCGACGGAGTGCGGCTTTTTCGACCATATGCTTGCGCAAATCGCGAAGCACGGGCTGATTGATTTGGCAATCGACGCGAAAGGCGATTTGCAGGTCGACGCGCATCATCTGGTTGAAGATTGCGGCATCGTGCTGGGCAAGGCGGTGGCGCAGGCTTTGGGCGACAAGCGGGGAATCACGCGCTTCGGGGCGGCGTGCGTGCCGATGGACGACGCGTTGAGCCGCGCGGTTGTTGATTTTTCGGGACGCCCCTACACCGTGTACAGCGTGACGTTTCCGACGCAGAAAATCGGCTATTTGGACGTCGAGGTGCTGCGCGAATTTTTCATTGCGTTTGCAAACGCGGCGGGCGCGAACGTGCATATTGAAAATCTGTACGGGCTGAACGCGCATCACATTGCGGAATCGTGCTTTAAGGCGTTTGCCCGCGCCGTGCGTCAGGCGGCGGCGATCGACCCGCGCGCGCAGGACGCCCTGCCCTCGACCAAAGGGGCTTTGTAAAGGCTTTTTTTCATGACGGATACGATTTTTGCGCCGGCGACGGCTTCGGGAAAGGCGGGCATCGCCGTTATTCGCGTTTCGGGCGATAAAGCGGGGCTCGCCGCCCGAAAAATAACGAAATCGGACGCGCTTTTCCCGCGCAAAGCCGTGCTGACGCCCGTGTACGCGGACGGCGGCGAGCAGTTGGACGAAGCGATTGTCATCTGGTTTCCGCATCCGCACAGTTTTACGGGCGAGGACGTCGTCGAATTTCAAACGCACGGCGGGCGCGCGGTAACGGCGGCGCTGTTGAAGGCTTTGGCGCAAATCGACGGGTGTCGCATGGCGGAACGCGGCGAATTCACCCGCAGAGCCGTCGAAAACGGCAAAATGGATTTGACGGCGGCGGAAGGCTTGGCGGATTTGATCGACGCGGAAACCGACGCGCAAAGAAAGCAGGCTTTGCGGCAGATGAACGGCGCGCTGGCGGACGTGTACGAGGGCTGGCGCAAGGAGATGACGGGCATTTTGGCGTGGCTGGAAGCGTATATCGACTTTCCGGAGGAGGAATTGCCCGACACCGTGACGGCTTCCGTGCGCGGCAAAATGGTCGCGCTGAAAGACAAAATAACGGCGCATTTGTCGGACAAGCGCGGCGAACGTCTGCGCGACGGATATAAAATCGCCATTGTCGGCGCGCCCAACGCGGGCAAATCCAGCCTGATGAACAAATTGGCGCGCAAAGAGGCGGCAATCGTGTCTTCAACGGCGGGGACGACGCGCGACGTAATCGAAGTGCGCATGGACATCAACGGCTATCCCGTGACGATTGCGGACACGGCGGGTCTGCACGAAACGGCGGAGGAAATCGAGGCGGAGGGCATCAAACGCGCTTTAAAAGCCGCGCAGGACGCCGATTTGATTATCCACGTCGTCGACGGTTTCGCGCCGCAAACAAACGAATTGACGCAGTTTGAGCCGGAAAAAACCCTGCTTGTCGTCAATAAAATCGACAAGATGACCGCCGCGCCGCAAGATTGCGTTTCCGTGTCGGCTAAAACGGGCGACGGCATCGACGCTTTGCTCGACCGCTTGGGAAAAACGGTCGAAGACGCGATGAGCGTGCGCGAGGAACCCTCTTTCACGCGCTTGCGGCACCGGCAGGCTTTGGCGGAATGTCGGGACGCGCTGGAACGCGCTTTGAGCGCGCCGGAAACGGAATTGGCGGCGGAAGACGTGCGCATGGCGTCGCGCGCTTTGGGCAAAATCACGGGGCAGGTAGGCGTCGAAGAACTTTTGGATGTGATTTTCAAAGATTTTTGCATAGGAAAATGATGAACACTTTTGATGTAATCGTTGTCGGCGGCGGACACGCCGGCTGTGAAGCCGCCGCTGCGGCGGCAAGAACGGGCGCGAAGACGCTGCTGCTGACGCACCGGATTTCCTCTATCGGCGAAATGTCGTGCAATCCCGCCATCGGCGGCTTGGGCAAAGGACATTTGGTGCGCGAAATCGACGCTTTGGACGGCGTCATGGGGCGCATGGCGGACAAAGCCGCCATTCAATACCGTATGCTGAACCAGTCGAAAGGCGCGGCGGTGCAGGGCTTGCGCGCGCAAATCGACCGCAAATTGTACCGGCAGGCGATGCAGGACGAACTTCTGCACTATGAAAATCTGACGGTCGAAGAAGGCGCGGTCGAGGGGCTGATTATCGACGAAAGCGGAAAAAAGCCCAGAGTTACAGGGGTTGTTACGCAAGCGGAAATATCTTATGCGGCAAAATCCGTCGTGCTGACGGCGGGGACGTTCCTGCACGGTCTGATGCACGTCGGCGAGCAGAAAACAATCGGCGGGCGCGTCAACGACGTGTCCTGCGAACACCTGACGGACGATTTGAAACGGCTGAATTTGCGCGTCGGACGCTTGAAAACGGGCACGCCCGCGCGTCTGGACGGCAAGACGATTGATTATTCTGAATTGCAGGAACAGAAAGGCGATGAAAATCCCGAACGGTTTTCGTTCTTCGCCGATACGCCCGTTTTGCCGCAAGTGTCGTGCTACATTACGGCGACAAACCCGAAAACGCACGAAATCATCCGCGCGAATATGCACCGCGCGCCGCTGTTTTCCGGTCAAATTCACGGTGTGGGACCGCGCTATTGCCCCAGCATTGAAGACAAATTGGTCAAATTCGCCGACCGCGATTCGCATCACGTCTTTTTAGAGCCCGAGGGATTGGACGACGACACGGTTTATCCGAACGGCATTTCGACGTCTCTGCCCTACGACGTGCAAGACGCGATGATCCATTCCATTAAGGGATTGGAAAACGTGCGCATCATCCGCCCCGGATACGCGATCGAATACGATTTTGTCGATCCGACGGAAATGAAAGCGACGCTGGAAACGAAAAAAGCGGACGGCTTGTTCCTTGCGGGGCAGTTGAACGGCACGACGGGATACGAGGAAGCCGGCGCTTTGGGTTTGCTTGCGGGCGTCAACGCGGCGCTGAAAGCGTTGGAAGCGGACAAGGAATTTACGCTTGACCGCGCCGACGGCTATCTGGGCGTGATGATTGACGATCTGATTACGAAAGGCGTTGACGAACCGTACAGAATGTTTACGTCGCGCGCCGAATACCGTCTGCTTTTGCGTTCGGACAACGCGGATATGCGCCTGACGCAAAAAGGCGTTGACGCGGGTTGCGTCGGTAAAAAGCGCGCCGAGGCGTTCGCGGCGAAAAAAGCGGCTTTGGACGAAGCGCGCGCCTTTTTAAATAATGTGACGAAATCGCCCAAAGAACTGGCGCAGGCGGGCTTTTCGGTCAATTTGTCGGGCGAACGCCGCACGGGTATGGAAGTTCTGGGCTTTGCGAACGTGACGTGGGACGACATTGTCAAAGCGTTTCCGAATCTGGCGCAAACGCGCGCGGACGTGGCGGAACAACTGTGCATCGAGGCGAAATATCAGGGCTATTTAAAGCGTCAGGAAGCCGATATTGCGGCTTTTCGCAAAGACGAGGCCCTGAAAATCCCCGAAGACATTGATTACAAAAAGATCGGCGGGCTTTCCAACGAAGTCGTCATGCGTTTCGAGCGCGTGCGTCCGGCGACGCTGGGGGCGGCGTCCCGCATTTCCGGCATTACGCCGGCGGCGGTGACGGCGGTGCTGGGTTACGTCAAAAACATGAAAAAATAATCATTTCGCAGGCAAAACATTTTTAACCCCGTTTTGTTCTAAAAAGAAACGATTGCGAAACAATCCCTTGTTTTCAGCGAAAAACAGTGGATTTTTTGTAAATGTTTCACGTGAAACATTGCGCCGTTTTTAAATTGTCATAAAAATCGGTTTGCATCGGACGGATTTTTTGGTAAAACAAAAGCAAGTTTTTCGTTTGAAAAAGGAATGACGATTTTGTCCGAGCGCGAATCTGTTTTGGAAAAGTTGAATTGCGATGTGAAAGCGGTTCAAAAACTGGACACATACGTTTCTCTGCTGAACGAATGGCAGCAAAAAATGAATTTGGTGTCGAATTCGACCTTGCCGGTCGTCTGGTCGCGGCATATTTGGGACTCGGCGCAACTGTCGTCATGCCTGACAAGAACGGACAAAACGGTTTTGGATTTGGGAAGCGGCGCGGGTTTCCCCGCTCTCGTTCTGGCGTGTCTGCACGCTGACAAAACGTTTGTTTTGACGGAAAGCGACACGAAAAAATGCACGTTTTTGCAGGCTGTCATTGACGCGAACGGCTTGGACAACGTTGAAATCATCAACGACCGGATTGAAAAAACACAACGTTTTCAAACAGATATCATTACGGCGCGCGCGCTGGCGTCTTTGGATAAATTGCTTGCCTACGCCCTGCCCTTTATCAGCGGCGGGACGCGGTGCGTGTTTATGAAAGGCAAGAAATCGCCGGAGGAACTGGCTGACGCGCGTAAAAAATTTTTCTTTGACGTTGAGCAAAAAGTCAGCGTCACGTCCGACGAGGGACGGATTTTAATTTTATCGCGGGTGCGTAAAAAATGACGAAAAGCGAATTGTATAAAAAAGCGCGCGTGATCGCGGTGGCGAATCAAAAAGGCGGCGTCGGCAAAACGACGACGGCGGTGAATTTGGCAACGGCGCTGGCGGCGACGAAAAAGAAAGTCTTGCTGATTGATTTGGATCCGCAGGGCAACGCGACGACCAGTCTGGGCATTGAACGCAAAAACGCGCCGAAAAACGCCTATCAGGTCATGATGGGCGGCGAACGCCTGTCCGCGTCGATTATCTGGTCGAAAATTCCGAATTTGTCGGTGGTCGCGTCGGGCAAGGAACTTGTCGGCGTTGATTACGAACTGTCTTCGGCGGAACGGCCGCAATTCTTTTTGCGCGACGCTCTGACCCGCGAAAGCGTGTCTTACGATTATGTCATCATCGACTGCCCGCCGACCGTGGGGATGCTGACCATCAACGCTTTGGTCGCGGCGGACGCCGTGCTGATTCCCATTCAATGCGAATATCTGGCGTTGGAGGGGGTTGCCGATTTAACCAAGACGATTGAGCGCGTGCGCAAAAACTTCAATCCCGATTTGACCATTCAAGGCATTGTGCTGACAATGTTCGATTCGCGCAACCGCCTGTCCGACATGGTGGCGCAGGATGTCCGTCATTTCTTTAAAGACGCGGTTTACCAAACGGTCATTCCGCGCAACGTGCGGGTGTCCGAAGCCCCCTCCCACGGCAAACCGATTTTATTGTACGATTTTAAAAGCACGGGCGCGCAGGCTTACATCAGCCTTGCCAAAGAAGTGCTGAAACGCGAGAAAGGATTTTTAAATGAGCGCAAATAAGACTTTGGGACGCGGTTTGAACGCTTTGCTGGGCGACGAACCCGACGAGGAAAACGTTGCCGCCGCCGGCGTGAAAGAAGTGCCGCTTGCCGACTTGGAGCCCAGTTCTTTCCAGCCGCGCCGTTATTTCGACGAGGAAGCGATTAACGATCTGGTCGAATCCGTCGCGTCGAAAGGCGTCATTCAGCCGCTGATCGTGCGTGAAAAAATCAACGACAAGGGCAGGTACGAAATCATCGGCGGGGAACGCCGCTATCGCGCCGCCAAACGCGCGGGATTGATGCGCGTGCCCGTCATCGTCAAATCGTTCACGGACAGGGAGGCTCTGGAAGTCGCGCTGATTGAAAACTTGCAGCGTCAGGATTTGAATCCGCTGGAAGAAGCGGAAGGCTACAAGCGTCTGATGGACGAATTTCAGAACACGCAGGAGGATTTGGCGCACAGCGTCGGCAAAAGCCGCAGTCACATCGCGAACAGCATCCGCCTGCTGTCCCTGCCCGAAAAAGTCAAGGGATGCATTGAAACCGGCGCGCTGACGGCGGGGCACGCGCGCGCTTTGGTGACGGCGAAAAATCCGGAAGAACTGGCGCAACAGATTATCGCCAAAGGGCTGAACGTGCGCCAGACCGAACAGTTGGTGCAAAACGAAAAAACGCCGAAAACCGCTAAACCGAAAGTGAAAAAATCGTCCGACATTCAGCGCGAATACGACTCTCTGGCGCAGGAACTGTCCCGTTCGACAGGCTTGAACGTCGCGATTAAGGCGCGGGCGAAAGGCGGGCTGATCATGCTGGCGTATGACAATCTGGAACAATTGGACGACATCATCCGCCGTCTGAACGGACGCGGCGAAGCGCAAAAAACGCCCGTCGGCGCGCCTGTCGAACAAGTCACTTTTGGCGAATCTTTCGACGATGCGTCATCGGCGGAAATCGAATGGAAATAAACGGGGGACCGAGCATTGACGGCAAAATTTAAAAAAGCGGCGGCGCGTCTGGTCAAGCAGGCGCAGGCGGTCGAGCAGTCGAAACCGGCGGACGAAAAGGAACGTCTGGACTTTGCCAAGAAATCCTATGTGCTGATGGCGAAATTCATCGACACGGTGAACAAATCGCAGTTGCTGGAATACATCGAACTGGTCAATTCTCCCAAGAAACTGTTTTACCGCAATTTTCTGGCTGGCATCGGCAAGGGGTTGGGCTTGACGGTCGGCACGGCGATTGTTTTGGGCGTTTTGTTCAAAATCTGTCAGCATATGCTGGCGCTGAACATTCCGTACATCAACGAATGGCTGTTGGAAATCGCGAATTTGATTAAATCCGGCGGCAAATAACCGGCGCGGCTGTTCGGCGGATAGATGCGTGCTGTATGTTTTCCGGCTTGCCGTTTACTATGCGGAAAACAAAATACGCGATCCGGACAAACTAAAATGGTGGTGCCGGAAAGACAAAGAATGCGGCGCTTTGCAAAGCAAAAGACGTAAGCGTTCCGTTACTTTAAGCCGGTTTACGTTTCACGTGAAACATTGACGTCCATGTGCGCGGGAATCAGCACGCCGTCCTTGAATTTCGGCGGCGTGTACTGCGCTTGCGGCGGGGATTTTTGCGGCTCGGAAAAGCAAAAAAGGCAGACGGCGGCTAAAACAAGTCCGATGCAGAACAGTTTCGCGTAAGGTTCGGGCTGCGCCGCCTTTTGCGCGAACAGAACGCGGTACGTCTTGTAAACGGCGGCGGGCAGAAACACTAGAAGCCCGTAAATAAAAATCAATCTGAACATCTTTTCCTTGCCGGTTATTTTTAGAAAGTATAGCATAAAGTCGACGGTCGAAAAACGATTTTATCCGTCTGACAGGCAGGAAAAAATGATTTCTCTGCGCCCGTGCGAAAATACGGAACGCGACGCATGGCAGGCTTTTGAGTGGCGCAACGATCCGGACACCGTTGCGTCCGCGTACTATCCCGAACCGAAAACGTGGGATTCCTTTTACATGGAATACGCGGAATGTTATTTCGACGATCCCTATTTTCCGCCGCAATTCGTCATTTGCAAACGGCAATACGCCGGCTTTGTGCGCTACGACGCGGCGCAAATGCCGGAATATCCGGATCAAAAGATTGTCGAAGTGATGATTAACATCGCGCCGGAATTTCGCGGACGGGGAGTCGGCACGCGCGCGCTTGCCCTGATAAAACAAGAAGCGGCGCAAAAAAACGTTTTCGGGTTGATGGCGGACATTCGCAAAGAAAACGCCGCGTCAATCCGCCTGTTTGAAAAAGCGGGCTTCGTCTTTTCGGGCGAACGCACGGAGTATTTGCAAAGATTACAAAAAAACTGTCATATTTTACGCTGTTTTTATGCATTATAATCCTTTGTAAAGAGCGATTTCTTTGCTATAATTCCGACGGTGCGACCGCTTTATCAAAGGACGATTTCATGAGTTTGACGGGTTATTTGTTTTTGTTCGCCGGCGCTTTCGCGTGCGGAATTCTGGCAACGGGAAGTTATTTTTTCTTTTCGCAGCAAAAAGTGTTTTTCAGCGTCCTTGAACCGTTTTACAAAATGAAATTGAAACAGACGGGACTTGTCCTGACGCTGTGCTTTCTGGCGTCCTGCGCGGCGTTTTACTTCCTGTCGCCCGATCAAAAGCCGTTTTTAGCGGACAATATGCCGTCCGTTCTGATGATTGTCATTGCAATCGGCGTCGCGGGGCTGGTTCCGCAAACGCATAAAGCGTACCGGATTTTAAGTTTCGCGCTTGAAATCGCCGCCTGCGCGGGCGTGGCGTACTTGCTTCCCGCGAATGTCGCGCTGTTTGACGGCTACGGCGCGCGCACCACGCTGGCTTTGTCCGCGTTCGTTGCGACGGGCGTTTATTGCCTGTTTCACCTGTTCAACCGTGTGGACGGCTACTTTTTACAGCCGTCGTTCATGCTGGGGATTTTCTTTCTGGCGTCGGCGGTTTTCTTTGACGCCGTCGCTTTGCCGCAAGCGCGGATGTTTTTGCTGGTTTTGAACATCTTTTTGTGCGCCGTCTGGTTTTTCTGGGCGAAAGTCGGCATTTCGCCGACCGCGCCCGCGCTGAATATGCTGTCGCTGATTTACGCGTACGCCGTTTTGTATCTGGTCGGGCGCGAAAAATACGCGGCGGCGGCTTTGCTGGTCATGTATCCGCTGTCCGAAGTGTTCGTGTACGCGTGCCGTTGGTTTGTCAAGCCGTTCACCAAGAAGGAACCGTCGTACATTTACGCCGATTTCGTCGCCAAAGGCGTGCCTTTGCACGACGTGATGCGGTTTGTTTTCCGCCGCAACTGCATTTACACCGTTCTGGCGATTCTCGCCGTGAACGCAAAAGCACAGTATCAGCCGATTTTGCTGGGATGCATTATCGCGCTGGATTTCTATTCGCGCAGTCTGACGTCTTTGGAAAACCGTCCGGACACGTTCTTTTCCGCTTTCAAGCAAATGCGCAAGGACGCGAAGGAGGATTTCGCCAAATCCAAAGAACAGTTCGGTTTGCTGAAAGAAAAATATCTGAACCGGAAAAACGCGGACAAAAAGCCCGATGACGAAAATTGACACGACCGCGCGCCGCGCCGCACTGACGGCTTTTGACTCTGTCAGCCGCAAGGGGAGGGCTTTGGACGGCGCGTTGGAACAGATTGACAAATCGGGGATGCCCGATTGCGACCGCGCGTTCGCCCGCCGGCTTGTTATGGATTTGTTGCGCCGCCGCGGTCAGATCGACGCTGTTCTGGCGCGGCATTTATCGCGTCCCATCCCGCCCAAACACGTTTATGTGACCGATGTTCTGCGCTTGACGGCGTTGCAGATTTTATACACGGGAACGCCGGCGCACGCGGCGGTGTCGACGGGCGTCGAATTGGCAAAGCAATATAAGAAAGGGGCTTTTGCGCCTTTGGTGAACGCCGTGTCGCGCAAAATCTGCGCCGAACAGCCGCTGACGGACGACGACTGCCGCTTGAATTTTCCGGAGTTTTTATGGCGGGCGTGGGAAAAATCTTACGGCAAGGAGTGCGCGCGTTCAATCGCTTCGGCGTTTTTAAAACAGGCGCCGACGGATTTTTCGGTCAAGGCAAATCCGGCGCAATGGGCGGAACGCCTGAACGGTTTTGTTCTGCCGGCGGGAACGGTGCGCGTGGCGCAATCCGTGACCGTGCCGACGCTTGACGGATACGCGCGTGGCGATTGGTGGGTGCAGGATTTTTCGGCGTCCCTGCCCGCGAAAATGTTTTCAAACGTCGCCGGAAAGTCCGTTTTGGACGTCTGCGCCGCCCCCGGAGGCAAAACGGCGCAACTGTGCTCTTTCGGGGCGAACGTGACCGCTCTGGACGTTTCGGCGGCGCGCATGGCGCGTTTGCGCGAGAATATGGAGCGGCTGGGGTATGCGCCGGAAACGGTCGTCGCCGATTTTCTGCAATGGCGGGCGGACAATTCTGAAAAACGCTACGATTGCATTTTGCTGGACGCGCCGTGTTCGGCGACGGGAACGCTCCGCCGTCATCCCGACGTGATGTATCACCGCACGCGCGACGATATCGAGCGGTTGAGCCTGATGCAGAGCGATTTGCTGAAAGCCGCGCTGGGTGCGCTGAAATCGGGCGGAGAATTGGTTTACGCCGTGTGTTCCGTTTTGACGCAAGAGGGCGAAGCGGTCGTCGACGGCATTGAAAAACAAGGCTTGGCGAAGCGTTTTCCCGTTCAAAACGCGGCTTTTCCGAAAGAGGTTCTGACGCCGCGCGGCGACGTTCTGGTTTTGCCGGATATGCTGTCGGATATCGGCGGCGCGGACGGGTTTTACGCTTGCCGGTTGATAAAGGGAGAGGGATGATGCCTGTCGAAAACGTCAAAGTTTTATATCCTTTCACGCAGTCGGATTACGGTTTTGCGAACGAAGCGATCGCCGCGCGCCTTAAAAAACAGCCGGACGCGGTTGTCGTCCTGACGCAAAAAGGGCGGTTGAGCGACGCTTTGGACGCCGCGCACGTTTCGTATTTCATTCTGCCTTTGCAGTTTACGCTGACGCCGCAAACGTTTTATTTGACGGCTTTGTTCAAGTTGATGACGGGCAGTCTGCCGCTGTTTCGCTTCGTGCGGGAGGCTGGTCCGTTCAAAGCCGCGTTTTTTCACGACCTGACGAGCGCGCTGTGCTGGTCAGGACCTCTTAAAATGGCGCGGATTCCATATATCGTTTCGATGTCGAAACTTGAAAATTTTTCAAAATACGCAACCATTACGCTTTCGGATTCGACGTTTTTGCTGTGTCCTTGTCCGTTTATCAAGGAAGCGACGCCGGGGCGTTTTCACGACAAGATGTTTGTCGTGCCGTTCGTGCCGCCCGCGCGTTTTTTTAAGGACGAGGAAATTCGCCGCGCCAAAAAACGCCTGTTAAAAGAAAATCGCGCCGCGCCGGACGCCGCGCTGATTATGACGGACGCGCCGCAGGAACAATCGCTTGACGGTTTTTCGAGCGCGTTTGAAAAAGCGTCTGGGCGCAAGACGGCGGTTGTGCGCGTGTCTGATTTTGAAACGGCGGACGCGCTGATCGCGGCGCTGACCGTGTGCGATTTTTACGCCGGATTCAAGCCTTTCACATGGGATCCCGTTCCCCTGTTTGCCGCCATGCGCGCGAAAACGCCCGTGCTGACCGTGCGCAAAGGGTTGTACATGGACGTTATTGAAAACGGCGTGAACGGCGTCTTTTTCGACAGCGACGACGACGCGGACGCGCAGGCGGCGCAGGCGGCGGCTTTGCTGAACGACGCGGACGGCGTAAAGGCTTTAAGAGCGTCGGCGGCGGACTGGACGGACACGATTTACAAGAAAACGCTGGATTTTATGAAAGAATTGTACGATTCTGTCGGAAAGAAAAAATAATTCGGGACAAGGAAATGAAAACGCTTTTTGCTTTATTGACATTGTTGCTCTGCACGCCGGCGGCGGCGCAGACGAACACGTTTGAATCGCGCAAGGTCGAACAAATCGGCACGTTTGACGATTGGAGCGCGTTTATTTTCACGGATGCCAAGGAAAAAGTCTGCTACATTTCGACGCGTCCCGTGCGTTCGCGCGGGGAATACACCCGCCGCGGCGACGTGTTTTTAATGGTGTCGCACCGCCCGTATGAAAATCTGTTCGACGTCGTGACGCTCGTGTCGGGCTATATGTATATGCCGCGCACCGACGCGCAGATTAAAATCGGCGATTACAAAGCCTCTTTATTCACCAACGACGACACGGCTTGGGCGCGCAATCTGCGCACCGATTCGGAAATTGTCAGAGCGCTGGACACGGGGACGCGCGTGACGGTCGAAGGCACGTCGATCGAGGGCGTGCGCACGCACGACACGTTTTCCTTAAAGGGTTTCAAAGATGCGGTTTCGGCGGTCAACCGCCTGTGCCGCCAGCCTGCCGGCGCGCAGGAATAAAACACTTTTTTTCGTTTGAATAAGGTGTTATTCTTTTCGGTAACGATTATTTCGACATAAGGATGTAAAACGATGCAAATGCCTGATAACGATCCCGTCCGTCAAAGATTTGTTGAAATGTATGAAGAAAATCTGGTTGCCGAAACGGAAAGCCGCTCCCCCGCCAACAAGGACGAGGAACGCCAGATGCGCGTCGACGCGATGGCGATGACGGCGTTGCAGGTGCGCAAAGACCTTGACAACGAATTCGCCGCCAAAATGAAGTCTTTGGAAATGAAAAAGGATATGACGCAGTTTTTGCTTGCGGAATACAAATTGTTCGGTTTCGTTCCCGAAAAACAGGCGGGGCAGGTTTTTGCGGAATATCTGCTGATGACGCTTCTGGACGAATTTGAAGCCGAAGACCGCATAGATTTTTCGTATTTGGGCGACGCGCTGGACGCCGCGTGCAAAGCCGCGCCCGCCGAATATCAAAAATCCGTTCCCGAACTGAAACGCGTGTTCAAATGGGGTTCCCTGATTGACGCGTGACGCATCCGCCGCTTTGGAAAGCGTTTCGGCGGCGTTGAAAACGTGCGACTGGTCGGCGGGAAGACTTCTGCACTCCCTGATTAAAAACGGCAAGACGGCGCAGATGCTGGGCGAGGGCGCGCGCTTGTTCTATATTTGCAAAAACGGTGAAATGCGCGCTTTTTTGACGCTTTCAAGGCAGGATTGCATCAACGACCCGTCCCTGCCGCTGTGGATCGGCTTCGTGTACACATATCCGGCGTACCGCAATCGCGGCTATGCGGGCAGGCTGTTGAACCGCGCCGTCGCCAAAGCCGCCGAATCCGGCGCGGACAGAGTGTATCTGGCGACAGACGAAATCGGATTTTACGAACGTTACGGCTTTGAATACGCGGAGTCGCGCTTGGACGTCTACGGCAACATGAGCCGGATATATTTCCGCGACTGCGCGGGCGCGACGGCAAGCGGCGATTCCGACATCGTTTGCCTGCCGATATGAAAAACGCCCGATTTTGACATCGGGCGTTTTTGTTTTAAGCGGCGTTTTTTCAGCCTTGCGCTTTAACCGTTTTGTAAGCCCAGTCAAGCCACGGGCAGAGTTTTTCGACGTCGGACGTTTCGACCGTCGAGCCGCACCAGATGCGCAAGCCAGCCGGCGCGTCGCGGTAAGACCCGCAATCGAACGCCGCGCCCTCGTCGCCGAGCAGTTTCACGATTTTTTTGGCGGTCGCGCGCTGGTCTTCGTCGGATTTCGCCGTGAACCACGGATCTTTGATGATGAAGCACACGGACGTGTTGGAACGGACGGCTTTGTCCGCCGCCAAAAAGTCCAGCCAATCGGATTTCGCCGCAAACGCCTCTAAAACGCCCAGAGAGCGCATGGAGCGTTTGATAAGTTCATCCTTGCCGCCGATGCTTTGCGCCCATTCCAGCGCGTCTATAATGTCTTCCACGCACAACATGGACGGCGTGTTGATTGTGTCGCCGACCCAAATGCCGTCAATCAGTTTGCCTTTGTTCGTCAGGCGGAAGATTTTGGGCATGGGCCACGCGGGTTCGTAACTTTCCAAACGCTCCACGGCGCGCGGGGAAATAATCATGACGCCGTGCGCGCCTTCGCCGCCCAGAGCCTTCTGCCACGAAAACGTCGTCACGTCCAGTTTGTCCCACGGCATTTCCATGGCGAACACGGCGGACGTCGCGTCGCAAATCGTCAAGCCCTTGCGGTCGGCTTTAATCCAGTCGCCGTCAGGGACGCGCACGCCCGAAGTCGTGCCGTTCCACGCGAAAACGACGTCGCGGTCGAAATCGGCGGCGGACAGGTCGGGCAGTTGACCGTAAGGCGCTTCAAACGTGCGCAAGTCTTTGATTTTCAACTGGTTTTTCACGTCGTTGATCCAACTTTTGCCGAACGTTTCCCACCCGAACATATCAACGCCGCGCGCGCCGATCATCGACCACAGCGCGCACTCGACCGCGCCCGTGTCGGAAGCGGGCAGGATGCCGATGCGGTAATCGTCGGGGACTTGCAACACGTCGCGCATCAGGTCAATGGCGCGTTTCAGGCGTTCGTGACCCAAAACGGAGCGGTGCGAGCGTCCCAAATCCGCCGTGAACAGATTTTCGGCTTTCCAATTCGGGCGTTTTGCGCACGGACCCGAAGAAAAATTCGGGCAATCGGGTTTAATTACGGGTTTTTCAATCATTTCATAAGCCTTTGTAAAATTAAGCGGTGACTTCTTTTTCAACGGCGTCGGCAAGCGTTTGCGCGAGGTCTTGAATTTGTTTTTTATCTGCGCCTTCCAGCATGATGCGAATCAGCGGCTCGGTGCCGGAAACGCGAATCAGCAAACGCCCCGTTCCTTTGAGCTTGCGCTCGACGTCGGCGCACATTTTTTTGAACGAATCGGATTCCAATACCGCCGCCGCCTGCGATTTGTCGTTCAGACGCACGTTTTTCAGCAGTTGGGGCAACGGGTTGAACAGATGCATCGTCTGGCTGGCGGGGCGTTTTTCCTTGACAAGCGCGGCGCAAACCTGCAATCCGGCGACCAAGCCGTCGCCCGTCGTCGAATGTTCGCCCAAAATCAGATGACCGGACTGTTCGCCGCCCAGATTGTAGCCGTCGGCGCGCATTTTCTCGACGACGTAGCGGTCGCCCACGGCGGTGCGGATCAGACGCAGACCGATGGTTTCCAAATAGCGTTCCAGCCCCAAGTTCGACATGACGGTCGTGACGATGCCGTCGCCTTTCAAAATGCCCTGCGCCTGCCATTCGCGCGCGACCATGGCGATAATCTGGTCGCCGTCGACAATTTGTCCTTTTTCGTCGCAGATGATGACCCTGTCCGCGTCGCCGTCCAAAGCGATGCCCAAATCGGCGCTTTCTCTCACGACCGTTTCGCACATTAGATCCGTCGCCGTCGCGCCCACGCCCGCGTTGATGTTGCGTCCGTCGGGCTTCACGCCGATTGTGACGACTTGCGCGCCCAGTTCCTGCAAAACCGTCGGAGCGACCTTGTAGGACGCGCCGTTCGCGCAGTCCAGAACGATTTTCATGCCGTCCAGACGCACGCCGCGCGGGAACGTGTTTTTGACGTATTCGATATAGCGTCCCTGCGCGCTGTCAAGGCGTTTCGCCTGACCGATCTGCGACGCGGGGGCGAGATATTTGTCAATGCCCTCGAAAATGCGGCGTTCGATTTCAATTTCCGTTTCATCGGGCAGTTTGTAGCCGTCCGGCGCGAAAAATTTAATGCCGTTGTCTTCGTATTTGTTGTGCGACGCGGAAATGACGACGCCCAAATCGGCGCGCATCGAACGGGTCAGCATGGCGACGGCGGGGGTGGGCATGGGACCGACCAGAACGACGTCCATGCCGACGCCCGTAAAGCCCGACACCAGAGCGTTTTCAAGCATATAGCCGGACAAGCGCGTGTCCTTGCCGATGACGACTTGGGAGCGGCCCGTTTTCTTCATGAACAAAGATCCCGCCGCGCTTCCCAGTTTCTGCGCGATTTCGGCGGTTACGGGATACTGGTTCGCCTTGCCGCGCACGCCGTCCGTGCCGAACAGTTTTCTTTCAGCCATCAATCAAATCTCCTTGTTTTCGTTGTTTTCGTCGGCGGGCGGGACAATGTCCGCGCTTTCCGAAACGGGAACGGTCGTGCGCGCCGCAATGGTCGCGTGCGCCTGCTCCCGCACGATTTTTTCGCCGCGCAAAAGCGCGTTGATTTCGTCGCCCGTCAGCGTTTCGTATTCCAAAAGCGCCTTCGCCAGCGTTTCCAGTTCTTCGCGGTAATCCGTCAAAATTTGAACGCTGCGGCTGTACGCGTCGTCCAAAACGGCGCGGATTTCACGGTCGATTTTCGCCGCCGTTTCTTCGGAAACCGCTTTGCGCTTGCTCATGGAATAGCCCAAGAACACTTCGCCGTCGGGTTCTTCCACCGCCACGGGTCCGACCGCGTCGCTCATGCCCCACTCGGTGACCATGCGTCTGGCGATTTGCGTTGCCATGCGGATGTCGGATTCCGCGCCCGTCGACACGTTTTCTTCGCCGAAAATCAAGCCTTCGGACACTCTGCCGCCGAACGCCGTGACCAAACGGTCTTTCAATTTCGCCTTGGAGTACGAAATGTTGTCGCGTTCGGGCAACTGCATCACCATACCCAGAGCCCGCCCGCGCGGGATAATCGTCGCTTTGTGAATCGGGTCGGCGTGTTCGCAGTGAAGCGTGCAAATCGCGTGACCGGCTTCGTGATACGCGGTCATCTTCTTTTCGTCTTCGCTCATGACCATGGAACGCCGTTCCGCGCCCATCATCACCTTGTCTTTGGCGTACTCGAATTCCGCCATTGTCACGACGCGTTTGTTGCGGCGCGCCGCCAGCAAAGCCGCCTCGTTGACCAGATTCGCCAAATCCGCGCCCGAAAATCCGGGGGTGCCGCGCGCAATGACGGACACGTCAACGTCGGGACCGACGGGGACTTTTTTCATGTGAACCTGCAAAATTTTTTCGCGGCCCGTAATGTCGGGATTCGGCACGACGACCTGCCTGTCAAATCTGCCGGGGCGCATCAAAGCGGGATCCAGCACGTCGGGGCGGTTGGTCGCGGCGATCAGAATCACCGTGTCCGTCGTGTCAAAGCCGTCCATTTCGACAAGCAACTGGTTGAGCGTCTGTTCGCGTTCGTCGTTGCCGCCGCCCAAGCCCGCGCCGCGATGACGACCCACCGCGTCGATTTCGTCAATGAAAACCAAGCAGGGCGAATGTTTTTTCGCCTGCTCGAACATATCGCGCACGCGCGACGCGCCGACGCCGACGAACATTTCGACGAAATCGGAACCCGAAATGGTAAAGAACGGCACGTTCGCCTCGCCCGCAATCGCTTTCGCCAGCAAGGTTTTGCCCGTGCCGGGAGGTCCAACCAGCAGCACGCCGCGGGGAATTTTGCCGCCCAAACGCTGAAAACGCGGGGGATCTTTCAGAAAATCGACGATTTCGACCAAGTCCTCTTTGGCTTCGTCAATGCCCGCGACGTCGGCGAACGTGACCTTTGTCGACCCTTCATTCAGCATTTTGGCGCGCGATTTGCCGAAACTCATCGCCTTGCCGTTGCCCGCCTGCATCTGCCGCATGAAGAAAATCCACACGCCGATGAAAAACACGAACGGAAGCCAATAGAAAATGCCGCTCCAAAAAGAAGCGTCGCCCGTTTCTTCGGGAACGGCGGTAATGCGCACGTTCTTTTCCAGAAGCATCGGCACCAATCCCGCGTCTTTCGGCGCGTACAGGGCGAATTTGCGTCCGTCGGTCAGCACGCCCGCGATTTTGTCGCCTTGCAGGACGACTTCCTGCACTTTTCCGTTCTGAACGTTCTGCGTAAATTCTGAAAACGGCAGATTCGCAACGTTTTTCATCGCGCTTGTCTTGGTCAGCGTATCGACGACCGTAAACGCAATGATGGCTATGACAGCCCAAATTAAAAAGTTTTTACTCACTTTTCACCGCCTTGTTAAATGTCCAGCGAAAGTCCCGTCCGGCAGAACGGAGCGGCGTGAACGCCGTTTCGCAAGCAACGCTTTCTCGTTTATACCGCAAATGCGGGACAAGAAAAAGCCCTTGTTTGTCAAAAAAAGCGGGCAGGGAGCGAAAACACCGCTTCGGCAGGCGGGAATCCACCTTTTCAGGCAATTTCGCCTCGCCCAAAGGACGTATTTCGCCTGTGAACGCCGCGCTTAACGCGAATGTGAATTGTTCGTAACGCAGAGTGCGCGCGTTTTCGTAATGAATTTCGGGCATACTTGCGGCTTCGCGGCAGACGTACAGCCTGTCTTGCCCGCACGGGCTGATAAAGCATCCGCCGAGCGACGCGCCTCTGAAATCCGCGCGGCGCAAGCGATCCGTCAGATTTTGAAGCGATTCGGGGGACGGCGCGTAAGGCTTCTGTCCGGCAAAGCGCAACAAATCGCCCAGCCACGCCGCGCGCAAGCCGCTCTGCGCCGCCGCTTTGTTCAAAAACACAACGCCGGACTTGTCGAAAAAAGCGTGACGGGCGAGAAAATCCGTTTCTTCGTCTTCCGATTGCGCGCGTTCGCCGGCGTACAGGCGCACGGCTTGCAAAGCGTTTGAAATTTGCGCTTTTGTCAGGGATTTGCGCAGACGCGACCGCTCGAAAGCGTCGGATTCGTTCGTTTCATCTTGCGCCCAAGACAAGCCGTTTTCAGTATTGTACGCTTTAAGTTCCGCCGGAAAGCAGTCGAGCAGGGGGCGCAGTAACAGCCCGAAGTCGAAACTGTCGCACGCGCCGATGCCCGCCAGTCCGCGCGCCGCGCTTTTGCGGCTTTGGCGCATCAGGAACGTTTCCGCCTGATCTTGCGCGTGATGCCCCGTCAGCAGATAAAAGCACTTGCGGCGTTTGCAGGCGTCGAAAAGCAGTTCGTAGCGCAGTTTGCGGGCGGTTTCCTCAATGCGCGCGCGGGGCGGGTTTTCAATCGTTAAAATTTCGCACGGCACGCCGATATTGCGGCATTGCGCGGCGGCGTTTCGCGCTTCCTGCGTTGAAGCCGGACGCAAGCGGTGATCGACAATCAGCGCCAGAACGTTCAATCCGTTTTTGTCCGCGTATTTTTTCGCCGTCAGGCATAAAGCCGTGCTGTCCGCACCGCCGGACAGGGCGACGGCGAAAGTCGTTTTGTCGGCAAAGGGCGCGAACCCGTCCATAAACCGCGCAAAGCGTTCGTCGACGCGTCCGGTTACTTGCATGACAGTTTTTTGGTTTCCGCCGCCAGTTGCTTTTTCATGGCTTCCGACACTTTCGGATACTGTTTTTTAAAGGTGTCGAACGCGACGCAGGCGTCCTGTTTTTTCTTCAAGCGGGACAGCGTCATGCCCAGTTTGAACAGCAAATCGGGGGCTTTCGCGCTTGCGGGATTGTTTTTCAGCCCGTCGGCGAACGCGACGGCGGCTTTGTCGTAGTTGCCCTGCGCGTAATACGCTTCGCCCAGCCAGTATTGCGCGTTGCCCGCCAGCGCGTTGTTCGGATGCAGTTCCAAAAACGCGGCGAGCCGTTCTTGCGCTTTTTTGTAATCTTTCTTGTTCAGGGCGTCCAGAGCCTCGTCGTACAGGGCTTTGGGCTTTTTCGCGCCGAACGTCGTTTTGACTTTTTCCTTGCGCTTTTTTTCCGCCAGTTGCGCGGCGGCTTTTTTCTCTTGTTCCTTTTTGGCTTCCAGAGCGCGCTGTTTTTCGGCTTTTTCCTGTTCTTCGCGCGCTTTGTTGATGACGTTTTCCAGCGCGGCGACGCGTTCCAGCGTTTTCGTCTGCTTGTCTTCCAAATCCTTGAAATGCAGAGCGTTGTCGTCGTTGACGCGCTTGATTTCCTCTTTCAAAGCCGACAAATCGTGCCGGATGATTTCCGTGTCCGCCGTCAGCGCTTCAAAGCGCGTCTGCATATCCTGCAACTGCAAAATCAGTTCGTCGGCGCCGCTTGTGTGCGCATCCGCCAGTTTTGCCTGCATATCCGCCAGTGTGCTTTCGATTTTTTCAATGCGCGCGGACAGGGGGCGGGCGAACGCGGGCGACGCGGCGGTTAAAGCCAGAAAGAAAAGGCAGACGGCTTTTTTCATGGGATTTTCCTTAAAAAAACAGAGTGTTCTTCATGTCAAAGAACACTCTATCCGATTTTTAGAAAAAATCAAAGATTAGTCTGCGTTGATGACCGTGACGGCACGGCGGTTCTGCGCCCAAGCGTCTTCATTGGCGCCGACGACGGCGGGCTGTTCCTTGCCGAAAGAAATGACTTCGATGCGTTCGGCGGCGACGCCCTGCGTAATCAGGTAGCGGCGCACGGCGTTCGCGCGGCGTTCACCCAGACCGATGTTGTATTCGCGCGTGCCGCGGTCGTCCGTGTGACCCTGAATCACGACCGTTTTATCGGCGTTTTCTTTCAAATAGCGCGCCTGCGCTTTCAAAACGTCAATGGATTCCTGCGACAGATTGGCTTTGTCGAACGCGAAGAAAACGCGGTCTTTGGCTTCGCCGTCAATCGTTTTTTCCTGAGCGGCGGCGTTCGCTGCCGTGACGCTCGAAAAATCGGATTCTTCACTTCCGGAGGAGGCGCAAGCGGACAACAACGCCAAAGCGGCGGCTGCTGCAACAAAACGGATTTTCATGTTTCAATTCTCCTAAATTTTCAAAAAAGCGATACTCCGAATTTAAATAAATTCCCTTTTTTTTGCAACTAAAATAATTACGGGCACGCATAAAGGGTATGTTTTTACCGGTTCGACAAAAGCGGCGACCAAGCGGGATCGGACGCGTCGACGGGGGTGAGCAGCCGGCGTTCGTTGTAGCCCGTAATGTCGACGGCGTAGATTTGTGTGGACGAGTTGCCCTTCGCGTCCGGCTTTTCCTGACGGAAATACATTAAAATGCGTCCGTTCGGCGACCATGTCGGCGCTTCGACCAGCCAGCCGTTCGCCAGCAATCTTTCACCCGTGCCGTCGGGGAACATCACGCCGATGTAGAACTTGCCGCCGAGCATTTTCGTAAAAGCGATGTAATCGCCGCGGGGCGACCACACGGGCGTCGCGTATCTGCCCGCCGAAAACGTGATGCGGCGCACGTTCGAGCCGTCCGCGTTCATAATGTACAACTGCTGTGTGCCGGCGCGGTCGGAATTGAAGACAATCCGCTTGCCGTCGGGCGAATAACTCGGCGACGTGTCAATGGCGGGATGCCGCGTCAGCTGGCGCACGGCTTTGGTGCGCAAATTCATTTCAAAAATTTCGGTGTTGCCGTTTTTCGCCATGGACATCACAAGTTTCTGCCCGTCGGGTGAAAAACGCGGCGCGAACGTCATGCCGGGGAAATGCCCGACAATCTGCTGTTTGCCGGTTTCAATGTCGAACAAATAGACGCGCGGCGTGTTTTTGTAATACGACATATAGGTGATTTGCTGCATATTCGGCGAAAAGCGCGGCGTCAGGACAAGGTTTTTGCCGCTGGTCAAAAATTGATGGTTTTCGCCGTCCTGATCCATGATCGCCAAGCGTTTGACGCGCTTTAACGCGGGACCCGATTCCGCGATGTAGACGATGCGCGTGTCGAAATAGCCGTCTTCGCCCGTAATGCGCTTGTACACCGCGTCGGCAATCAGATGCGCGACCCGCCGCCAGCCCTTGTTGTCGATTTCAAGCGTGCCGGAAATCATATCCTGCGCGGAATACACGTCCCACAGGCGAAAGGATACCAAAATCGCCTTTTTGTCTTCGTATTTGATTTCGCCTTGAAGCAAAGCCTGCGCGTTCACGGCTTTCCACAAATTGAACTGCGGCGCATCGTTCACGCTTTTGAACGTCTGCCCGAACGCGTCGGCGTCCAAAGGCTGAAACAGTCCGGAACTTTCCAAATCCGCCGCGATGACCTGCGTGATTTTGCCCGCCAGCCCCGACGCTTTGTAATTGTTCGTCGCGAACGGCGCCAGCGCGATGGGCAAAGGTTCGGACACCGCCCCCGTGACGTCGATGGACAGTTCGGCGCGCGCTTTTACGGAAAAGCACGGCAGAAGAATCGACAGGACAATCAAAAGGCGGAGCGTTTTTTTCATTATAAAACCTCTTTGTCGACGGGGTTGAAGCGCAGTAAAAGCGTTTTCCAGTTTTCGTAGTCTTCGGCGTAATGCTGCGGGAACAAAAGGAACGGCGAGTCCTCTTTTTCCGCGCAGATGTAAACGGCGCGGCGCGCGCTTTCGGCGACGGAGCGGAACGCCGCGTCCTTTTTGTAGCGTTTGGCGTTCAGGATTTTCACGTCCGACACGGAACCGTCTTTGTTCAGATACGCGCGGATTTCAACCAGCATATTTTGCACGCCGCGCACGCCCGCGTCGATGTTCCAGCAGGCGCGCAGTTTCATGCCCAGCAGATCCTTTTGCGACACGGACAGTTCGCGCGCGTAACTGCCGCCCTGTCCGCCCTTGATTCCTTGATTTTCAAGCGCTTCGTCTTCCAGATAATCAGGATAGGCGGACGCGTCGGAGGCGGGGGCGCGCAGACCGTCGACGGACGCGAGCAAAGTTTTGAAGCCGTCGTTTTGCTTGGCTTTGGCGGGCGTTTTTTTCTGTTCGGACGCGGATTTGTTCAAAACGTTGTCCAAAACGGAATTCAGTTTTTTCACGGTCAGCGCGGCGTCCGCCGTTCCCGTCGTTTTTTGAACGGGAGCGGACGGTTTGGGCGCGGCGTTCGGGCGGGAATACGCCGACGTTCTGACCGATTTTTTCGCCGGTTCGCCCGCTTTTTTCTTCGACAATCGCAATTCCGGCGGCAGATTTGTTATCGACGTGACGGGGATGTTCGACAAATCGACGGTCATGACGGGGACGGACACGATGTTTTCTTTCGGTTTTTCGGAAAACCACGACACGTCGACGACGCAGACCAGCACGACGAAAGCGTGCAGAAACAGGGACAGGAAAAACGGCGCGTGCGCGGCGAACAACTTCACCGCGGCGAACAATATCCGCGAATGACGCAATCGAAACAGCAGGGCGCGACCGATATTCACCGCTTTTTATTTCCTTTTTGCAGGCTTTTCCAAATCGGCGAGTTCCGCCAGTTCGCTTGTTTTCAAGCCGACTCTGACAATGCCCGCCGTGCGCAGATACGACATCAGTTCGATGACCTGCCCGTAAGACGCGTTTTTGTCGCCGCCGACGGTCACTTGCAGCGACGGGTTGATTTTCAGCATCGCTTTGAGTTTTTTGACCAGATCTTTCGGGCGCACGATTTGTTCGCCGAGATAGATTTTGCCGAATCCGTCGACGTTGATATCGACCGATTTGTCGGCGTCCGCCATCGCTTTGCCGTCGCCTTTGGGCAGTTCAAGCGAAATGCCCGTCGTCATCATCGGCGCGGTCGCCATGACGCAAATCAGCAGCAGCGACATCAGGTCGATCATCGGCGTGACGTTGATTTCTCCGAAAGACTGCTTTTGCTGGCGGCGCGCGTATCGGCTGTTGCGGCTCATGACGCGCTCCGTTTTTCCGCGCGGTTTGCCTTGTCGTCAATCAGGCGCGACAAAATGGTGCCGAATTCGCCCGAAAAGTTTTCCAGTCCCTGCGCGTAGCGGTTGATGTCGCTGGAAAATTTGTTGTACGCCAGCACGGCGGGAATTGCCGCCATCAAGCCCAAAGCCGTCGTGAACAACGCTTCGGAAATGCCGCGCGCCATAACGTTCAGACTGGCGGCTGAGGAAGCGGAAATGGCGGAAAAACTGTTGATGATGCCCCACACCGTGCCGAACAGTCCCAAAAACGGCGCGACAGACCCCGTCGACGCCAAAAACGTCATGCGCTTTTCAATGCGGTCCATTTCGCGATCCAGACAAATCTGCATGACGCGTTCGATGCGCTGTTGCAAACTTGTGCCGTGAATCCCCGCGCCCAGATTTTTCGACGAGCGGCGCCATTCGCGCATGGCGGCGACGAAAATCGCGGACATCGGATCCAAGCGGAACGGCTTGGCTTCCAGTTTGTCATATATTTCGTCAAGCGACACGCCCGACCAGAACTGCGCCTGAAAACGCTTGGCGGCGTCCTTGACGGTGTGCAGAAGAAACACTTTTTCAAAAATGATCATCCACGACCACACGGACATGAAAATCATCGCCAAAATGTCCGCTTTGATGACGAAATCGGTTTCCCAAAACAGCGACAGCAAAGAAAACTGTCCTGCGGCAGCTTGTACTGAATTCATTTACGCCTCTTTAAAACAGATGAATCGACTCTGCGTTACATTAAAGCCGATTGTTTAAAATAACATTACGCTTGAAAGCCGGAAATCGCGCGGCGCAGTTCGTCGGGCAGGCGCGTCGGACGGATGCCCGCGTTGACGCACGCGACCAAAATCCGCGCTTCGACCAAAACCGCGTCGCCCGCCTTGAACACCTGATTGAACAAAATCGTCGCGCCCGTCGTTTCCTCGACGCTTGTTTCCACGCGCACGCGGTCTTCCAGTTTCGCCGGACGCAGATACGTCAGCGACGCGCTGCGCACGACAAAGCCGACCGGTTTTTCGGATTTTAAGAAATAAGTGTTTGAAAATCCGAGATTTTTTAAGAACGCCGTGCGCGCGTGCTCCGCGTATTTCAAATAATTCGCATGGTACATCACGCCGCCCGCGTCCGTGTCGTCGTAATAAACGTCAAATTCAAAAACAAACGGTTTCATTATGTGTTTTCCCCGAACAAATCGTTCGTCAAAGCCGGCGGCGGCTGTAATTTCAAATGTTCGTAGCCCAAGGACGACAGCACGCGTCCGCGCGCCGTGCGCTGCACATAGCCCTGCTGCAACAAATACGGCTCGATAACTTCCTCGATCGTGTCGCGTTCTTCGGACAGGGCGGCGGCAAGCGTGTCCGCGCCGACGGGACCGCCGTTGTACTTCTGCGCGATGCAGGTCAGATAGCGTCTGTCCATCATGTCCAAGCCTTTTTTGTCGACGTCCAGCCGGCGCAAAGCCAGATCCGCCAGCGATTCGTCGATGACGTCCCTGTCTTCGTAGGCGGCGAAGTCGCGCACGCGTTTGAGCAGACGGCCCGCCACGCGCGGCGTTCCGCGCGATCTTTTGGCGATTTCCCGCGCGCCGTCGGGCGTGATTTCAATGCCGAGTTTTCCCGCGCCGCGCATGACGATTTTCGTCAAATCGTCCGGCGTGTAGAAATCCAGTCTTAACGGGATGCCGAAGCGGTCGCGCAACGGCTGGGTCAGCAAGCCCGCGCGCGTCGTCGCCCCGACCAGCGTGAACGGCTTCAAGTCGATGCGCATGGAGCGCGCGGCGGGACCCGTGCCGATAATCATGTCGAGTTTGAAATCCTCCATGGCGGAATACAGAATTTCCTCAATGGCGGGATTCAAACGGTGGATTTCGTCGATGAACAGAACGTCGTTTTCTTCCAGATTCGTCAAAATCGCCGCCAAATCGCCCGATTTCAAAATCATGGGGGCGGAAGTGGCGCGGAAACCGACGTCCAGTTCGTGCGCGACAATCTGCGCCAGCGTGGTTTTGCCTAATCCGGGGGGACCGGAAAACAAAACGTGGTCAAGCGCCTCGCCGCGCGCTTTCGCCGCGCCGACAAACACTTTCAAATTGTCGCAAACGGCTTTCTGTCCGATGAAATCCGACAGGGATTTCGGACGCAGCGACATCAGTTCTTCGTCGCCGTCATGCAGTTGCGGACTGACGATTCTTTCTTCGCTCACGATGCAAACCCTTTCAGCGCCTCACGCACGATATCCGACACGTCGGCGTCTTTGCCCAGTTTTTTTAAAGCCTTGTTGACGGCGGAAGCCGCGTCCATGCGCTGAAATCCGAAGTTTGTCAGCGCCGATATCGCGTCTTCGGCGGTGTTGGAGGAAACGGCGATTCCCGCACTTTCGTCCGGAATCGTGTCGGAATCCGGATTCGTGACCGCCTTGCCTTTCAATTCGGTGACAATGCGCACCGCCAGTTTGGGACCCACGCCGCCCGCTTTTGTAAACGCTTTGGAATCCGCCGCGTACACCGCCATCGCCAGTTCGTCCGTCGACAGCGCCGACAAAATCGCCAAGCCGACTTTCGCCCCGACGCCCTGCACGGTCGTCAGCAGGGAAAACCATTTCTTTTCCGCCAAATCCGCAAATCCGAACAGGTGGATGTGGTCTTCGCGCACCTGCATTTCGATTTGCAGGGACGCTTCCTGCCCGACTTTCAGTTTTCCGATTGTTTTCGAGGAACAAAAAACGCGGTAGCCGACCCCGTTCACGTCCAGAACGACGAATCCGTCGCCGATCATGTCCAAAATGCCGCGCAATTTCGCTATCATACCGCTTCTCCCGTCAGGCGTTTCATGCGTTCCGCCGTGACGCGCATATACGAGTGGCACACCGCCATTGCCAGCGCGTCGTTCGCGTCCGCTTTCAATTTTTCCAGCGCGGGAAACATCACGCGGATCATCATGGCGATTTGATCCTTTGTCGCGTGTCCGACGCCCGTCACCGCTTTTTTAATCTGGTTTGCGCCGTATTCCGTCACCGGCACGTCCGACTGCGCCGCGGACAAAAGGGCGATGGCGCGCGCCTGCACCAGTTTCAGCGTCGAAACCGCGTTCACGTTGACGAAGATTTTTTCAACGGAGGCTTCCTGCGGCTTGAATTCCGTGATGACGGCGCGCAGGCGTTCGTGCAGTTCCAACAGTCTTTTTTCAAACGGGGCTTTCGGGTTCGGATTGATGACGCCCGCGCCGACGAAATGATTTTTTCCGTTTGCAAAATCGACGATACCCCAGCCCGTGTGCAACAGGCCGGGGTCGATTCCGATGATTCTGACGGCTTTTTCCACCGGTCAGTCTTCCAGTTTCGCCATGATTTCGTCGGAAACGGAAACGTTGGAGGCGACGCGCTGGACGTCTTCCTCGTCGTTTAACGTTTCAACGAAATCAAAGAATTTCTTGGCGATTTCAACGTCGGTCAATTCGGCTTCCACCAAAGGTTTCCAGTCGAAACGGCAGACGTTCGGCGTACCGAATTTGTCTTCCAGAGCCTCGCGCACGGCGCCCAGATCATCGGGCACGCAAATGATGCGGTGCGTTTCCTCGTCGGATTCAACGTCGTCCGCGCCCGCTTCCAAAGCCGCTTCAAACATCGTGTCCGCGTCCGCGGCGGCGACGGGGTATTCAATCAGACCGATGCGCTGGAAATTGAACGCGACGGAGCCCGTTTCGCCCATGACGCAGCCGGCTTTGTTGAAAATGGAACGCACGATCGGCGCGGTGCGCTTGGGATTGTCGGTCAACGCTTCGACGATGACGGCGACGTTGCCCGGTCCGAAGCCTTCGTAACGGATTTCCTCGTAGTTCGTATCGTCCCCGCCGGCGCCTTTTTCAATGGCGCGCTTGATGTTGTCCTTGGGCATATTTTCCGCGCGGGCGGCTTGGATGGCGGCGCGCAAACGCGGGTTGTAGGCGGGGTCGGGCAGACCGGATTTCGCCGCCACCGTGATTTCGCGGCCCAGTTTGGAGAACGTGCGCGCGCGAATTTTATCCTGCGCGCCTTTGCGGTGCATGATGTTTTTAAATTGAGAATGACCTGACATGGTTAATCCTTATGTTTAGCAAGTTGAAACGGCGCGCACACAACAACGTCGCGTCGCCGTTTGACGATACAATCATCTTTTTTTAGCACTTTTTAAAGCGGCGGTAAAGATTCTTGTAGCAATCCGCCGATGCGAATCATGTGAATTTTTTGCGCCCGACCCGTTTTGTCGTCCGTTTCGACCAGCGCGCCGCACAAAGTCGGCTCCGCGTCGGCGGCGGGAACGTATTTGTCGTACTTGATGCCCGTCAAAAAGCGGTTGATCGGCTCGTTTTTATCCATGCCGATGACGGAATGGTAGCACCCGCACATACCCGCGTCGGTCAAATACGCCGTGCCTTGCGGCAGAATCTGCGCGTCCGCCGTCGGAATGTGGGTGTGCGTGCCGACGACAAAACTGACTTTGCCGTCCATGTACATCCCGAACGCCATTTTTTCGCTTGTCGCTTCGCCGTGGATGTCGATCAGCGCCGCCTGTACGAAATCGCCCAGACGGATTTGCTTGCTCCAACGGTCTGCAATGCGGAAGAAATCGTCCGTCGACCCGCCCATGTAGACGCGCCCCTGAACGTGCATGACGGCGACTTTGCGCCCGTCGTCAAGCGTGTAGACGCCGCATCCTTTGCCGGGGGTTCCTTCGGGGTAGTTCGCGGGGCGAATCAGGCGGTTTTCCTTTTCCAGAAACGGAATGACGTCCCGCTGATCCCAAATGTGATTGCCGCTTGTCAGAACGTCGACGCCCGCCGCGTAGAACTGGCGGCACATCGTTTCCGTCACGCCGAAGCCGTGCGCCGAATTGTCCGCGTTCAAAACAACGAAATCAATGCGGTGACGTTTTCTGAATTCCGGCAGGATTTCAATGATTTTCTTTCGTGCCGCGCGTCCGACGACGTCGCCTAAAAACAATATCTTCATGAGCGGATCCGTATGATTTCTTTTTCGGTTACAATGCAGTCAAGCGTAAAATCGGTTTTTTCGCAAGGAATTTCATCACATTCCTGCGCGCCGAACGCCGCGCCGACGTAAAAAGGCTTTGTTTCAAACGCCGCCAGCGTGCGATCGTAAAATCCGCCGCCGTAGCCGGTTCTGCCGCCTTTGCGGTCGAACGCGCTCAACGGGGCGATGATGACGTCGGGACGCGCTACGGGCGCGTTTGCGGGCGGGACGGGGATGCCGAACGCGCCTTTTTCAAGGGCGAAAGCGTCTGAAAATTCTTTGAAAACGAGCGGCGCGTCCTTTTGTTCGACGACGGGCAGAAGCGTTTTCACGCCGCGTTCGCGCAACGCTTTTCCGAGCGGCAGGACGTCCATTTCCGATTTGACGGGAAAGTAAAGCGCGGCGGCGCGGGCAAAGCGCAATTCGGGCAGTAAAAGGGCGTTTCGCGTGAACGCGCGCACGGCTTTTTCGCGCGTTTCGATGTTTAAAGAATCGCGCGAAAGCAACATTTTTTGACGGATTTCGGATTTATCGGTCATAAAAGGGCGGCAAAGCCTCCATAGCCGTTGAATCTCTCACGCGTAACGTGGGCCGCTGTGTTAAGGTGGGCGCCATGGTGCCGATTCCCAAGGGGAAGGGGTAGGGACGGCTCCCTATATATATCATTTGTAGCCCCGGGTTCTTGCGGTATTCTGACGCACAAGGAAGCCTTGCCGAAAATCATTTTACGCGTTTTCAAACGATTGGGCAACAGCACAAATGCGCTGTATCACTTTTTCCATACGGTCGGCGGCGTTGCGCACGCGTCCCGCATCGACGTTTTCGGCGGATTCTTTCTGCGCGGCGGGCGCGGGAGGCTGTCTTGACGCTTCGTCGGCAAGGAAAATCGCCGCCATGACAAGCGCGAGGTTTTCCGGCACGAATCCGTGCGATTTCACGGCTTTGACCTTTTCATCGACTTTCGCCGCCAGCGCTTCCAGATTTTTTTCCTGTCCGTCGCCGCAGGACAGCGCGTAGACCTGTCCGCCGATGCGCAACTGTACGACCGCCATGATTATTCCCCCTCTTTCAACGCTTTAAGTTCTTCGACGGTGGCGTCAAGCCGCGCCGAAACCTGCGCCGCCGCCGCTTTCAATTCTTCGTAAGCGCGCCGCAGTCCGTCCGATTCGATGGACAGCGCGTCGCGTTCGGCGGTGACGGATTCCAACTGCGCCCGCAACTGTTCCGTTTTTTCGTTTTGGCGCAGATAAATCGCGTCTTTGCCGTCGTATTTCGCCAGTTTTTCCTGCGCTTCGGCGTTCATTGCCGTCAATTTGGCGATTTCCTCGTCGTAACGGCGGCGGATTTCGGCGGCGAACGCGTCCTTTTCCCGCCCGATTTCGTCTTTTTGCGCGCGCATATCGTCGCGTTCGGCGGTCAGACGCACGCAATCGGCGGACAGATTGTCCTTATCCGTCAAAAGCGCGCCGCGTTCGGCTTCCCATTGCTTTTTTTGCGCGTTCAGCCGTTCGTTTTCTTCCAAAAGATTGCTTTTTTCTTCGCCCTGACGGTTCAAAAGGGCTTTCAGCGCGCTGATTTGCGCGGCGGACGAATCTTCTCCCGACGCCGCTTTTTTCATGTATTCCGCCGTTTTTTGTTCCAACAGCGCCGTTTGTTCTTCCAAACGCAACAGCGCGTTTTGCAAATAGGTATCCAAACTCACGAACTTGTTCCTTTTTCAACGAAGATGCTTTAAGATAAATTCCCGTGATTTTTTGTGCAACATTTCTTTAACTTTTTTTTATGATTCCGATTCGTTTTCTGGTTCATCATTACGAACACGCCCGCGCCGCGCTTCTTGCCGCCAAGGGCGAAAACGTCCGCGCCGTGCTGGTCTGCGCGCCGCAAACCGCCGCTTTCGCGGGAGTGCGCATTGCTGCGAAAATGATGCTGGAAGCGCAAAAGGAAACGCAAAACGACGCGTGCGCGCTTGTGATTGATTGCGGGCAAAGCGTCGGAGCGGCGCTGGCGGCGATCGCCTTGAAGCGCGTCGGCGTTTACACCGCGTTAACCGGCGGCGTGTACGATATGTTGAGCGACGCGGCGCGCAAAAACGGCGTTCACATTGAAAACGAACCGTTTGAGGCGTTGGATTTGAACGCCCGCGCGCATTGGCAATCCGCGTGCCGCGATTATATTCTTCGGATGAGGGGGAACGATGAAGCAGAGTGTGTATTGGGTGATTGACGGCGCGCAAACGGCGCAATCCGTTTTGGAAAAAGCGCGCAAAGCGGTTGACGCGGACGCGCCCGAAGCCGTTTTGTGCCGCTTTCCCGAAGAAATGTCCGCCGCCGCCAAAAAAGAGTTTTTGAACGCCGTCCGTCCGTATTTTCAAGACAAGGGCGTCGCGTTCATTCTGCGCGACAACGCTTCCCTGCTGAAAGGGTGCGACGGTCTGCACGTTTCGTTTTCAAAGGATTTGTCGGCATTGCGCAAGAAATGCGGCGATTTGTCGCTGGGCGTGACTTGCGCGACGCGGCACGAAGCGATGATTGCGGGCGAAAAAGGCGCGGATTATGTCGCGTTTGCGGGCGAAAACGCCGCCGGACTCGCGTCGTGGTGGGCGGATTTGTTCGTCGTACCCTGCGCCGTTCTGTCGGACGAACCGTGTCTCGCGGCGGATTTCGTCATGAAGCCGCTTTGATTATTCGTAATGGAACGATTTTAATTTCAGCCAGTATTTTTCGTACAAAGGCAACACTTCGCTGATGTCGTTTTCAAACAGGATGTCCTGATACGTCGACGCGGGCGGGTACAGCGTTTTGTTGTCGCGCACCTGCGGCGGCAAAGCGTCGCGGACGGCGCGGCTGGGCGACGTGTACGCGTGTTCCTTGTAGATTTTTTTCGCAATGTCCGGACGCATGATGAAATTCAGGAATTTCAGGGCGTTTTGCTTGTTCTGCGCGTTTTTCAGCATGGCGAAACTGTCAATCCAGAAATTCGTCCCCTCTTTGAAGCGCACTTCGACAATGTGCGGATTTTCGCGCATCGCCGCGTACGCCAGCCCGTTCCACGTCATGACGATGTCCGCTTCGCCGTTCAGCAGAGCCTGCACCGTCGCTTCGGTGTCGTAAGCCTTGACGTTCGGCAGGATTTTTTCTTTCAGCGATTCAAAAGCCTGCTGCAAGTGCTTTTCGTTTTTGTCGTTGACCGAAAAGCCGTTCATGCGCAATCCCATGCCCAGCACGGCGCGCATATCGTTCAGCAAAATCAGTCTGCGCTTGAATTCGGGACGCCCCAAATCCTCCAATTTTTTCAGTTTCGACACATCGACCTTATCCGCGTTGACGGCGAACGTGCTTGTGCCGAGCGTGAACGGCACCGTGTACGCGTTGTCGGGGTCGTAGGGCAGGTTCAAATACTGACCGTCGATGTTCTTCAATTCGGGCAAGGCGGATTTATCCAGTTTTTCCAGCATATTCTGCCGTTTCATCAGCGAAATGTATTCGATGGACGCCATCACCAGATCGTACCCTCTACCGTTCGTGATTTTGATTTTGGCATACATATCGTCGAGGTTGTCGAACGTCGACGCGTGAACCTTGATGCCCGTTTCCTTGGTGAATTCCTTTAACACGCCGTTCGGAATGTACTCCGCCCAGATGTACATGTACAAATCGTCGGAAGCCGCCGCGCGAAACGACAGGAAAAGCGTCAAAACGAAAGCGAAAAGGGATGTTTTTTTCATGCTTTTTTCCTTGTGACAAGACGGTACGCCAGCATGACGACAAAAAACGTGACGAAAAACAGCACGGCGCACAAGGCGTTGATGTCGGGTTTGACCCCCGTGCGCACCATGGAATAGATTTTCAGCGGCAGAATTTCGTACCCCGGTCCGCTGACGAAGAAACTGATGATCACGTCGTCAAGCGACAGCGTGAAACTCATCAGCCAGCCCGCCAGAATCGCGGGCATCATCAGGGGAATCAGCACATAGCGCACGATATCGACTTCGCCCGCGCCCAAATCGGACGCCGCTTCGACCAGATGCCTGTTCACGCCTTTCATGCGCGCCAGAACGGTCATGGCGACGTACGGAAAGCACAACAGCGTGTGCGACAAAAGAAGCGTCGTGAAGCCCAGCGGCACGCTTAAAATGACAAACATCATAATCAGCGAAATCGCCATGATGATTTCGGGCGACATCATCAGCACGGACAGCGATCCGTAGATGACTTTCTGCCCGATGAAGCGGTATCTGTGCAAAGCGACCGCCGTAATCGTGCCGATGACGGTCGCCGCCGTCGCCGCCGCCGCCGCCAGCAGAAGCGAATTCGCCGCCGCGTTCCACAGCCCCGTGTTTTCCGCCATTTTCCGATACCATTTCAGTGTAAAGCCGTGCCAGACGACGCTGTACCGCGAATCGTTGAACGAAAAGAAAACGGTAATCAGCAAAGGCGCGTACAAAAACGTGAAAACGACCGTCACATACAGCGATTTGAGCAGTTTCACCATAGCGTCTGCTCCTCGTCCGACGGATTGCCGCTTTTATAATACGCTTTGAGCAAAATCAGCATGACGACGGTCAGCGCGACGCTGATGGCGGAACCGACGGGCCAGTCGCGCGCAATCATGAATTTGTTGCGGATGATGCTGCCGACGACGACGGAGTTCGCGCCGCCCAGAATGTCGGAAACGTAAAACAGGCTCAACGCGGGCAGTAAAACCATGATGCACCCCGCGATAATCCCCGGAAAACTCAACGGCACGACGATGCGGAAGAACGTCGCCGCCGACCCCGCGCCCAAGTCGCGCGCCGCTTCGATCAAAGCCTTGTCGATTTTTTCCAAGGACGCGAAAACGGGCAGAATCATGAACGGAAGCAGGGTGTACGCCATGCCGATCAGCACCGCCCAGTCGGTGTACAGAATTTGCAAAGGCGCGTCAATCAGCCCGATTTTCATTAAAAACGAATTGAGCATACCGTTCGCGCTCAACAAGGCGATCAGCGCGTAGTTGCGAATCAGTGAGTTCGTCCAGAACGGCACGACGACCAGCATTAACAGGAACGGGCGGAACGACTGCGGCGCTTTGGCGATGCAGTAGGCGAACGGATAGCCGGCAATCAGGCAGAAAAAAGTCGTCGCCGCCGCGATTTCAACCGATTTCAAGATGATTTTCAGTAAAACGGGGTCTTTCAGCAGTTCGTAATTGCGCACGTTCAGCGGCAGGCTTAAAAAGTATTCCTCGTCCGGCGACAAAAAACTGGCGAGAAGAACCAGCATATTGGGGAAAAACACCATAATCCCCAGCCAGATGAACAGCGCGTACAAAACGGCGGAACGCCAGAACCTGTCGGACGATTTAAACATCGGGCAGAATGACCTCCCAATCCTTAATCCAGCTGACGTTGACGACGTCGCCGACCGCATAGTCGATTTCGGGGTCGTCCTCGTTGAAGAACTGCGTCGCCATAATCATGTTGTCGCCGGCGGTTTTAATCCACAAATCAATCGTCATGCCCTTGTAAACCAAGAAACTGATGACGCCGCGCAGAGCGTTTTCGGGGGCTTCCGCCTCGTCGTCGCCCGCCTTGGACACGACCATGTCTTCGGGGCGCAGAAGGACTTTGATTTTCTGTCCGCGCCGCACGTCGAACGTTTTGGGCTTGCGCAAAGTGTAGAACATTCCTTCGACGACGGTGTCGAAACCGTTTTCGTCCTCTTTGACGACCATGCCGTCGAACGCGTTGATTTCCCCGACGAATTTCGCCACGAACATATTGGACGGCTCTTCGTAAATTTCGGACGGCGTGCCGGTCTGCTCGATGATGCCCTCGTTCAAAACGGTCACGCGGTCGGACATGGACAACGCTTCTTCCTGATTGTGCGTGACGTAGATGAACGTGATGCCCAAATCCTTTTGCAGTTCTTTAAGTTCGATCTGCATTTCCTGCCGCAGTTTGTAATCCAACGCGGACAGCGGTTCGTCCAGCAAAAGCAGTTTCGGATTGTTGATAAACGCGCGGGCGATGGCGACGCGCTGCTGCTGCCCGCCGGACAGTTCCGACGGCTTGCGCGTGTAAAACGTGTTCATTTTGACTTTTTCAAGCGCGGAAAACACTTCCGTTTCGATTTCGCGCTTGGAATAGCCTTTCATGTGCAGACCGAACGCGACGTTTTCAAACACGGTCATGTGCGGAAAAAGGGCGTAATCCTGAAAAACGGTGTTGACCGCGCGGCGATTCGGCGCCAGATGCGAAATATCCTTGCCGTTCATCAAAATGCGTCCGCTGGTCGCGCGCTCGAATCCGCCGATTAAGCGCAAAAGCGTCGTTTTGCCGCATCCCGACGGTCCCAGAAGCGTCATGAATTCGCCGTCTTCAACCGTCAGGTCAATATCGTCCAGCACCTTGTTTGAACCGAAAAACTTTGTCAGGTTTTTCAATTCCAGCAACGGCGGCGCATTTTTTTCCATCAGCCAAAACTCCTTATGTCGCAAGCGCGGTTAAAGGTTCTTTATAATACAGAAAATCACGTTTCAAAACAGTTTTTTATGTTTCGTTAAACTTTAAAAGAGTTTATATTTCTATCAAGTGGATAAAGTTTTGACGGGATGACAAAATCAATGAGCCGTACGCGCCGTTTTTTCAAGGCTTTGAAAAAGGGCTTGACGAAAAGAAGATTGAAAACCTACGACGACCGCGCCGTACCTTTGAAAAAAGGGTGCATTTTAAAGTGCGATCTGGGCGTGCTTTTGGAACATACGGGCGTTTACATCGGACACGGCAAAATCGTCAGCCTGAACCGCCACGGCATGATTAAAGTCGAAACGCCGCAATCGTTCTTTCCGCCGGGGACGGATCCGAAATCGCACAACATCTACGTCGCGTGCTACGGCGAAACCGACGAGGTTTTGTGCGCCAAGCACGTCGCCGCCAACGCCGGAAAGAAAATCAACGACAAAACGCACTACAACGTTCTGTTCAACAACTGCCATCGCTTTACGGCGGGATGCATCACGGGCAATTTTGAAAGCGACGTCATCGCTTTTTCGCAGTTGGAGGAAGTGATTTTGATGTACATCGAACAACTGCGCGCCCAGCCGTCTTTGTGGCGGCGGTTCGTCAATTTCGTTCTGCGCCGCAAAGCGCCGCCCGTGCGGGAAGCGTCTTTTCATTGGCGGCCCGCGAAAATCTGACTCAGTTGTTTCCCGTGCGGCTGACCGAAACGACTTTCAGTTTCATTTGCACCAGCGCGTCCGTCAGCATATCCGTCGGGATGTCTTCGCCCTCTTTCAAGGAAACGACGACGCGCGACGTGCCTCTGTCCGCTTCGGCGATGTCGACGACGGGCAGGCTTTGAAACGTGTTGCGCACCAGTTCTTCGGTTTTTTCGTCGTTCATGCCCTCGACCTTGATTTCAATCAGTTCGGAAGCGTTCGCGCGCAAAGCGAACAGGGCAAAGAACAAAATCGCAAAAATTTTCATTTGATTTCTCCGTTTTAAAAGCGGTCGTTACGGACAGGGTACGTCTTTTTTGATGAAATTTAAAGCGCGTTTTTAAACGCCGCGTCGAACAAACCGTCCGAAAAGCAGATGTAATGGTCGTTGCCGCCGAACAGGTTGTAAGCGTCCGGCGCGGCGGTAATCCAGCGGCGGCACTTCAAGCCGCGCGCGTCGAAAGGCTTTTCAAACGGCACGGTCGAATGCCACAACGCTTTGACGCCGCCGTTTTGACGTTCGATTTGCCTGATTTTTCCGGCGAACGCGCCCCGCGCCGCAAAATCCCAGCCGTAAGTTTCATTGTTGTGAAAAGTCGATTGATTGACGATGCGAATCGGCGTTTTCTGCGCCAAACGCGCCAGATACGCGCTGTTTGGGGCGTTTTGCGTGAAAAACACCGTGCCTGCGGGGACGGTCAAATTTATCGAATCGAACACTTTTGTCCAATTTTTTCTGTCGCCCCAAGAGTTAGAAAGGAGAGGAGTTGAAAGGAAGACGCCTGCGCAGAAAATAAAGAGGGAGGCGATTGCGGCGCGCGCGAAAAATCCGGAGAAACGGGAGAGAAGAAAACGTGCGGCAAGCACGGCGAACAAACCCGCCAGCATCTCGACGGGAATAAGATAACGCGCAACGGAAAAGAAATAGAGCCATAAAATAAAAGCGGCAGCCCCCCAAAGAATAAGGAAAGAGAGGGGCTTGTCATTCAAAACCCGCTTGTAAAACGGCAAAGAGCAGAAAAACAGAATAATTAAAAACGGCACGCGGCAGTCGGAAAAGACGGTGTTCGCGGCGTAAGACGGGGTGAAATGCGCGGCGAACGAAAAGGGCAGGGTCAAAGCGTCGCCCCACGACCTTTCGATGAAAATAAGACGGTACGAATAGTTGACGTCGTCAAAGAACGGGGATTTGAAGACTTTGTTGAGAAATGGAAAGACGGGATTTTGAAACAAAACGTAAAGTTTGTACATCCAAAAACCGTTGACGGCGAGAAAGCCCGCCAAACCGGACAAGGCGAACGAAACGACGCGATAAACGGGTTTGTCGAGATGCTTATAAAAACAGATAAGGGCGCACCCGCAGGCGAAACAGTAAATGACGGCGGTCGCTTTCAAACCCGCGGCGGCTCCGGTAATGAAAGCGGCGGCGCAAAAGGCGACAGGGTCGAACTTGACGAACAGCGACTTTAACAGCAGATACAGTCCCGTCATGACAAGCAGGGCGGCGGGGATCTCGTTTGTCGAGGAGCCGATTTGAAACCACGTAGCAAATCCTGTCGCGCCGATAATCAAAGCGGCGATGTTCAAGCGGAAGTCTTTAAGAAACAGAGAGTTGATTTTAAAACAGGCGAACAGGAGCAGTCCGAACGGGACGCCGGTGACGGTGTAATAGAGATCGGGGTAATCGTTGAGGGCGTTGACGAGCCAAAAGGTCAGCACGTCCAGCAGGGGATTGAAATATGTATTGAGCGAGGCGGGGGCGATGTCGTACCCCAGCCGTCCCGCCGTCAGCGCGTATCCGTTGTAATAGTGGTAATTCATAAAATCCCACACCAACTCGAATTTCATCAGAACGCTGACAAGCGCGCCGAATAGGATAAACCCCGCGCTCAAACACAGATTTTTCGCCCGCATTTCTTTTCCTTAAAAATCAAGCCCCGAAGAATCGAGGCTTGATGCCGGATGAATGTCGCTTAATCGGTCAAGGCGGCGCAGAACGCTTCGATGCGGTCGCACGCCTTGCGCAAGGATTCGTCGTCCGTCGCGTAGGACAAACGGAAATACGGCGACAGACCGAACGCTTCGCCCTGAACGACGGCGACGCCCGATTCTTCCAAAAGCGCGGTCACGAAATCCGTGTCCGTGGCGATTGTTTTGCCGGTTTTCGTCTTTTTGCCGATGCATCCCGCCACGGACGGATACAGATAAAACGCGCCTTCGGGCGTGCGGCAGGTGATGCCTTTGCACGCGTTCAAACGCGCGACGACCATATCGCGACGGCGTTTGAAAATGTCGTTGCGCTCTTTCAAAAAGTCCATGGACGAATTCAGCGCGACAACGCCCGCCGACTGACAGAACGTCGTGACGTGCGACGTGCTTTGCGACTGGATTTTGTTCATCGCTTTGATGACCGTTTCGTCGCCCGCCGCGTATCCGACGCGCCAGCCCGTCATGGAAAACGCTTTCGCCAAGCCGTTGACCGTCAGCGTGCGCGCTTTGATTTCGTCGTCCAGCGACGCGATGCTGACCGCTTTAAAGCCGTCGTACACGATGTGCTCGTAAATTTCGTCGCTCATGACCCAGACGTGCGGATGCTTTTTCAAAACGGCGACCAGCGGCAGCAGTTCTTCTTTCGTGTACGCCGCGCCCGACGGGTTTGACGGCGAATTCAGCACCAGCCACTTCGTTTTAGGCGTAATGGCGGCTTCCAGTTCGTCAGCCGTCAGTTTGAAGCCGTTTTCCTCTTTCGTTTCGACAAAAACGCTCTTGCCGCCGTTCAGGGCGACCATGGCGGGATACGACACCCAGTACGGCGCGGGGATGATCACTTCGTCGCCGTCGTTGATTGTCGCGGTGAAAGCGTTGTACAGCACGCCTTTGCCGCCCGCGCCGACCGTAATCTGATCGGGCGTGTAATCCAGATTGTTTTCGCGTTTCAGTTTGCCGCAAATGGCTTTGCGGAATTCGACCGTGCCCGCGACGGCGGTGTATTTCGTTTCGCCGTTGTCCAGTGCTTTTTTGGCGGCTTCGACAATGTGCGCGGGGGTTTGGAAATCGGGTTCGCCGATGCCCAGCCCGATAACGTCAACGCCTGCCGCTTTCAATTCTTTCGCTCTTTGCGTGACGGCGAGTGTCGGAGAGGGTTTGACCGCTGACAAGCGGTTTGCAATAATACCAGACATGAAAAACCTCGTTCAAATTGGTTTAAATCGCTTGCAGATTAGCGAATCCGTGCGAATCGGGCAACTTTTTTTTAAAGCGAATGTTCAAAAACGGCTTGATACGCTTCCGGCGGCACGCACAGCAGATGCGAATAGGTCAACTGATAGAGCAGGGAAATCGAAACCTGCGTGACGTCTTCGGCGGCGAACGTTTTGTTTGAAAGTTCTGAAAACAAGCGGCATTTCGTGCCTTCGGGCTTCGGCAGGGGGAACGGCGGCGACGTAATCAGCACGGCGGTGTTTTTTGCCGGCGTTTCCTTTAAAATATCCTGCATTTTCCGGAAAAATTCCCCGCGCGACGTGAAATTTTTATATCTGTCTTCGGCGGTCAAAATCAGTACCTGATGCAAAATCCGCAACGGAGCCTTTTGAGCCATCAGCGCGGCGATGGAAGCGTTCTGCTCCTTTTTCGTAATGAGAACCGTGTTTTCGGGCAGGCGGATGTCCGGCATCTCGAACACTTTTGTCCAATTTTTTCTGTCGCCCCAAGAGTTAGAAAGGAGAGGAGTTGAAAGGAAGACGCCTGCGCAGAAAATAAAGAGGGAGGCGATTGCGGCGCGCGCGAAAAATCCGGAGAAACGGGAGAGAAGAAAACGTGCGGCAAGCACGGCGAACAAACCCGCCAGCATCTCGACGGGAATAAGATAACGCGCAACGGAAAAGAAATAGAGCCATAAAATAAAAGCGGCAGCCCCCCAAAGAATAAGGAAAGAGAGGGGCTTGTCATTCAAAACCCGCTTGTAAAACGGCAAAGAGCAGAAAAACAGAATAATTAAAAACGGCACGCGGCAGTCGGAAAAGACGGTGTTCGCGGCGTAAGACGGGGTGAAATGCGCGGCGAACGAAAAGGGCAGGGTCAAAGCGTCGCCCCACGACCTTTCGATGAAAATAAGACGGTACGAATAGTTGACGTCGTCAAAGAACGGGGATTTGAAGACTTTGTTGAGAAATGGAAAGACGGGATTTTGAAACAAAACGTAAAGTTTGTACATCCAAAAACCGTTGACGGCGAGAAAGCCCGCCAAACCGGACAAGGCGAACGAAACGACGCGATAAACGGGTTTGTCGAGATGCTTATAAAAACAGATAAGGGCGCACCCGCAGGCGAAACAGTAAATGACGGCGGTCGCTTTCAAACCCGCGGCGGCTCCGGTAATGAAAGCGGCGGCGCAAAAGGCGACAGGGTCGAACTTGACGAACAGCGACTTTAACAGCAGATACAGTCCCGTCATGACAAGCAGGGCGGCGGGGATCTCGTTTGTCGAGGAGCCGATTTGAAACCACGTAGCAAATCCTGTCGCGCCGATAATCAAAGCGGCGATGTTCAAGCGGAAGTCTTTAAGAAACAGAGAGTTGATTTTAAAACAGGCGAACAGGAGCAGTCCGAACGGGACGCCGGTGACGGTGTAATAGAGATCGGGGTAATCGTTGAGGGCGTTGACGAGCCAAAAGGTCAGCACGTCCAGCAGGGGATTGAAATATGTATTGAGCGAGGCGGGGGCGATGTCGTACCCCAGCCGTCCCGCCGTCAGCGCGTATCCGTTGTAATAGTGGTAATTCATAAAATCCCACAGGATTTCGTATTTAAAAGCGACGCTTAACCCGACGCCCGTCAGCAGACAGGCGGCGAAAACGGCGATATTGCGATGTTTCATGTGTTTATCCTTGCTTTTCGTCTATGACAGTACCTAAATTATGAAGCGGAGTAAACCGGTAAAAAGAAAACAGGCATGGCAGAAAACGTTTTTCCGATGTACCGCCGACCCGAATTGACGGGCGATGCGGATTTTCAGCTTAACACGACGTTTCAACTGTCGGGCGACCAGCCCGAAGCCGTCGCGCAGTTGATCGACGGCTTGCACCGCGGCGCGCGCGATCAGGTTTTGCTGGGCGTGACGGGTTCCGGCAAGACGTTCACCATGGCGTACGTCATCGCGCAGATGAAGCGTCCCGCCTTGGTGCTTGCCCCGAACAAAATTCTGGCGGCGCAGTTGTACGGCGAAATGAAAAGTTTTTTCCCGCACAACGCCGTTGAGTATTTCGTCTCCTATTACGATTATTACCAGCCCGAAGCGTACATTCCGCGCACGGACACCTACATTGAAAAAGATTCCGCCATCAACGAGCAAATCGACCGTATGCGGCACGGCGCGACCCGCAACATTCTGGAACGCCGCGACAGCATTATCGTCGCTTCCGTGTCGTGCATCTACGGTCTGGGAAGCGTCGAGTCGTATTCCAACATGGTCTTTTCGCTTGAAAAAGGACAGAGCGTCGACATCCGCGAAGTCGCCAAGCAGTTGGTTTCCCTGCAATATCAGCGCAACGACATGGATTTTCACCGCTCGACGTTCCGCATTAAAGGCGACACGCTGGACATTTTTCCCAGTCACTATGAAGATTTGGCGTGGCGCGTCGCGTTTTTCGGCGACGAAATCGACGGCATTTACGAATTCGATCCTCTCACGGGCGAAAAAAAACTTGAACTCAAAGAAATCACGGTCTACCCCGCGAACCACTATGTGACGCCGCGCCCCGCGATGAGTCAGGCGATGAAGACGATTCGCGCCGAACTCAAAGAACGGCTGGCGTTTTACGAGGATCATCATCAGCCGCTGGAAGCCGAACGGCTGGCGCAGCGCACGCGGTTCGATCTGGAAATGATGGAAGCGACGGGGCATTGCAAAGGCATTGAAAACTATTCGCGGCATCTGACGGGCAGAGCCGCCGGTGAGCCGCCGCCGACGCTGTTCGAGTATCTGCCGAAAGACGCGGTGCTGTTCGTGGACGAAAGCCATGTGTCCGTGCCTCAGTTGTCCGCGATGTACAAAGGCGACTTCAACCGCAAAAGCACGCTGGCGGAATACGGCTTCCGCCTGCCGAGTTGTCTGGACAACCGCCCCTTGAAATTCGACGAATGGGACAGGATGCGCCCGCAGACGATTTTCGTGTCCGCGACTCCGGGGGATTGGGAATTGGGCAGAACGCACGGCGTCGTCGCCGAACAGGTCATTCGTCCGACGGGACTGCTCGACCCCGTTTGCGACATTCGCCCCGTTGCGCATCAGGTGGACGATTTAATGGCGGAATGCCGTCAATGCGCGCAGAACGGTCAGCGCGTGCTGGTCACGACTTTGACAAAGCGCATGGCGGAGGATTTGGTCGATTATCTGGCGGAAAACGGCTTGAAAGTGCGGTATCTGCACTCCGACATCGACACGCTGGAACGCATTGAAATCATTCGCGATTTGCGTTTGGGCGTGTTCGACGTTCTGGTCGGCATCAACCTGCTGCGCGAGGGGCTGGACATTCCGGAGTGCGCTTTGGTCGCGATTCTGGACGCGGACAAGGAAGGCTTTTTGCGTTCCGAACGTTCGCTGATTCAGACAATCGGGCGCGCGGCGCGCAACGCCGGCGGACGCGTCATCCTGTATGCCGACGTGATGACGAAATCCATTGAAAAGGCGGTCGGGGAAACGAACCGCCGCCGCGAAAAGCAGGAAAAATACAACGAGGAACACCACATCACGCCGCAGACGATCAAGCGCGAAGTGTCCGACGTGTTGAGCGAGTTGTGCGCGAAAGATTACGTCGACGTGACGGACAAATTCGACGCGAAAACCGCCGCCAAGACGAAATCCGACATTGAAAAACTGAAAAAGAAAATGCTGAAAGCGGCGGAAAATCTTGAATTTGAAGAAGCCGCCAAAATCCGCGACGAAATCAAACGGCTGGAAAAAACGGCGCTGATTTTCGATTAAAACCCGAAGCGTTCCGCGCGTTTTCGCACATAATCGGCGAACGGTTCTCCTTTCGGAAACAGCGCGTCCAATTCTTTCGACCAGCAAACGAACGCGACGGGAAACACGGGCGGCTTTTTATCGCCCGCCGTTTTGCGCAAAATGTCCGCGCACGTCATTTCGGACACGAACTTTTGCGGATGCTCCATATAAAACCGCTTGTGTTCGATATAGGCGACTCGCGGTCCTTTGTGCGTTTTCAGAATTTCCGCGCGCTTTTTGCCGAACAGCGTTTTGTCCGCGAAATCCCAATATCTGTTCGTCGGCGTGTTGTCGTATCTTTGCACAAAGGCGATGCCCTGCACCGACGGCTGTTTCTGCGCGGCTTTCGCCAAAAACACGGAAGCCGGATTGCCGTACAGCGCGACAAGCGTGTTTTCGGGCAGGGCGGGCGCGTCGAATTCCGACACGAAATTGCCGCCCCGACGCGTTCCCCACGACGTTGTCAGAAACGGCGTCGCGCATAAAATCATCAAACCGAAAACAAGCGTTGACAAACGCAAAGAGTCGGCTATATATGACGGCGAGAGCGGGCGGACGAACGCGGTGAAAAGAGCCTTGACGACGCAGATTCCGCACACGATTTCAACGGCGGCGGCATAGCGGATGACGCTTGACGTGAAAAGCCAGAAAAGATAGGAAATCAGCGCCCAGACAATTAAAAACATAAACGGTTTATCGACGCTTTTCAATTTTCCCGCCGACAGCGCGGCGATCAAGGCGATGAAGCCGAACGCGAAGCGCGCGTCCGAAAACGAAAAATCGCCAACGAAATTCTCGCTGAAATGAATCATTAAAATGAACGGCAGCAAAAGCGTTTGAAGCGCGGTGCGGTTTTCCAGATAAATCGTTTCGCGGTAATTGACCGGCGGAAAATACGGCGATTTGAAAATTCCGTTGAACAGCGGAAACACCGGATTGCCGAACGTCTGCCACAGGGTCAGCATCCAAAAGCCGTTGACGGCGAAAAATCCCGCACCGCCGCCGAGCGCGAAAAACAAAAATTGTTTTTTCGTCATGTTTTTGTAAAACGCGAGCAAACACAGCGTCGACGACACGCAATACATTCCCGCCGTGATTTTAAAGCCCGCCGCCGCGCCCGTCAGCAATCCCGCCCAAAAGAACGGAAGCCCTCTTTGGCGCGGATTGACGAACATTTCGTTCATTAAAAGCAAAACGGCGCTCAACACGAGCAGGGCGACGAAAATTTCGTGCGACGCCGTACCGATTTGCGAAAAAACGGCGGCGCCCGTGCCTGCGACGGCAACGGCGATCAAACGGCATAAAAGCGATTCGGACAGCGGCTTTGTCAACAAAAACACGACGTACATCAGCGCGCCGTACGGCAATCCCGTGACGAAATGGTAAATCGCCGGAAACGAATCCAGCCGTTCGCCCAGCCAAAACAGCGCCGCATCCGCCAGCGGATTGAAATACGTCAGAATCGTCGCGGGGGCGATATCGCGCGTCAGCCTGCCGTTCAAAAACGCAAAGCCGTTGTAATAATGGTAATTCGCGTAATCCCACAAAACCTCGTATTGCAAAAGCGCGGAAACGACGCCGCCCGCCAGCATGAATAAAACGGCTTGAACATAAGGGTTTGACAGGGCTTTTTTCATATCAGCGCATCGGATACAGGTGGTTGTAGTTCAGGGAGTGCGCGCGGGGTTTGATTTTGCGCAGACGCTTTTTCTGTTCGGGCGTCAGCGTCCAATTCAAATTGTTTATCTGCGCCTGATAGCCGGACGAATCCTGCGACGCGGCGGCGAACCAGAAATACGCCTGCGCCGGATTGTACAGCGGATAGCGCGGATCTTTGTACATTTTCGCCAGCAGCATCTGCGCGGGGACGTGTCCCTGCTCGGCGGCTTTTTCCAGATTTTCCTCCGCCTTGTAAACGTTGATTTCGCCGGAAGCGTTCAGCGTCATCAGCCCGATTAAATACTGCGCGTCCGCGTTCCCGTTTCGCGCGTCGGGTTCCAGATATTTTTCGGCAAGCGGGAAATTCGCCGCGTTGAACGCGTTGACGCCTTTCGTGAAATCGGAATCCTCATCCGCGTCGCGAATCGTCAGCAGGGCGCACGAAGCGCAGAAAACGCTTAAAAAAACGGCGAAAAGCGCTTTTTTCACTTATCTTCCCCGCAATCTGTTCAACAGCGTTTGCATTAAAGGCACTTTGACGGGTTCGGCGGGCTGTTGCGTCTTTTCCGCAGATTCCGCGCGCATCGCCGCCGCCGTTTGCGCCAGCCGCGCGGGGTTCAGACTGCGGCGCTGTTTGACGGGCGTGTTGTCGTCCAGTTGGACGTTGACTTCGTACACGCGCGCCAGCAGTTCGGGATTGTCTTTCGTGTCCATGCGCAACTGCCGCCACATCGCTTCGTAATCCTCCTGATTCAAATACGACGTGTCAAGCAGGACGCAAACGGGTTCCTGTTCGCCCGTCAGCGCGTTGCGGCAGGTTTTCGTCAGTTGCGACGTCACCGAATTGCTGACGACCCACGGCATGAAAGGTCCGCGGTTCTGGTCGTAAGAAGTCGATACGGGCGTTTTCACGTCGAACGGATGCCCTTCGCCGTCGTAAAAATCAATGTAGGGATTGTCGGCTTCGGGACGGCGCACGGGACCCGTGACGGCGTGCGAAAGTTCCGATTCGATGATGCTCATGGCTTCGCGCACGGTCTTGCCGTTCGGTTTGTTGTGGTGCGCGGGATCTTTGACCAAATCGTTGAAAGACGGATGTTCCCGATAGCGTTTCGGCGCGTCTTCGGGTTTGTTGATCGAGGCGTATCTCGCCTGTGCCTGTGCGGGATGTTCGACGCGCGAGGCGGGCAACAATTCTTCCATCTTTTTTCTCCGCTGTGTTTCCTGTACGATATTTTTGAACAAAAAACGGGTTTTGTCCATAAAAACAATCGGGGCGCGACTTGATTTTTCATGTTTTTAAACTAAAATTCTTCTTAAAGTAAGGAGGTCGTTTGAGTTTCGTTCCGCAAAACGTGTCGGATGCCGCTCTTTTGGCGTATGTCCGCCCCTTGACGCACATAGGCGTTTTTCCGCTGCCTGCGGGCTGGAAAATCGTCATCGGGGTTGTTTTGTTCGTTCTGACCGCTTTTTTGTGTCGCTATTTTTCAACGCCGTGCCGCCGCAAACGCCGCGTGCTGCGCCTGTTCAACGATATTTGCAAAGCGTATGAAAAAAACGGCGACGTTACCGCTTTGTGCGCAGACACGTCCGTTTTGATGCGCCGCGTCGTGCTGACCGTTTTTAAAAATCAGGCTCCCGCGCCGCTGATGGCTGACGTGTGGCTGGATTTTCTGGAAGACACGGGCGCGCGGCTGACGGAACGCTCGCGGTATTTTTTGACGGATCGGGCTTACGCCGTGTCGGGCGGGGACGAAAGCGCGCACGACGTCGCCGCGTTCAAAACGGAAATCCGCCTTTGGTTAAAGAGGGTGCTATGACGCGTTTTGTGTATCCTTATGTGTTGATTTTGACGGTTTTACCTTTCGTCATGCCGCTTTTTTTAAAGCGCGCGGGGGCGAAGAATCAGGACGCGCTGAAAATCCCGTTTTTCGCCGCGCTTGAAAATATGCCGAGCCGGAACCGTCTGACAAGCGTCGGCGGCGCGGGGATGCGGCGCGTTTTGGGCGCGCTGATGTGGATTTTTCTGGTTTTGGCGGCGGCGCGCCCGCAATGGACGGGAGAGCCGCTTGCGCTGAAAACCGAGGGACGCAACATTTTCTTGGTGCTGGACGTGTCGGGGTCGATGTCCGAAAAGGATTTTGAAGACGGCCGCTTTTACATCAGCCGCTGGGAAGCCGTCAAACGCGTGGCGCAGCAATTCATTCAAAAGCGCAAAGGCGACCGCGTCGGCGTCGTGCTGTTCGGGTCGCGGGCGTATCAATTCCTGCCCTTGACGCCGGATTTGAACACGGCGGCGCAAATGCTCGACGAGGCGGGCGTGGGGCTGGCGGGCACGCAAACGGCGGTCGGCGACGGGCTTGCGCTGGCGTTGAAACAGATGGCGGACGAACCCGAACGCTCGAAAATCGTCATTTTGCTGTCGGACGGCGTGGCGAACGCGGGCGCGCTGACTCCCGATCAGGCGGCGGATATCGCGGTTAAGGAAAAAGTCAAGGTCTACACCGTCGGCGCGGGGAGCGAACCGCGCGCGTTCGGCGGCTTTTTCGGCGCGCTGGCGGGCGGGGCGGAAATTGACGAAAAATCTCTGCAAGACATGGCGCGCAAGACGGGCGGCGCGTATTTTCGCGCGGCGGATTACAACGCTCTGCAATCCGTTTACGAGACAATCGACGCTTTGGAACCCGTGAAAAACGACGAAATGTTCGTGCGTCCCGTCAAGGAATTGTATTATTATCCGCTGGCGGCGGCGTTTGCCGTCAGCGTTGCGGGCGCGCTTTTGACGCTCCTGTCGCATGTCGGGGAGCGTTGACATGGCGGAATTGCAATTTTTAAGACCCGAATGGTTTTACGCGGCGGCGGCGTTGATTTTCCTGCCTTTTCTGGTTTATACGCGGCGGCGTTCGGGCGGCGCGTGGCGCGCGGCGGCGGATTGGTCTTTGTTGCAGGCGCAACTGGTGCCCGTGCGGGTGAAAAAAATCGTCTTTCCCGTCGTTTTGCTGGGAGCGTGCCAAATCGCCGCGATTTTCGCGCTGGCGGGTCCCGCTTTTGAAAAATTGCCTCAACCCGTGTTGAAGCAGGGGGCGGACACGGTTTTTCTGACTGACATTTCCGTTTTCATGACCGTCGGCGACGTCAAGCCGTCCCGTATGCGCCGCGCGGCTTTCAAACTGTCGGATATGCTGAAACAGACGCGCGACGGGCAGAACGCGCTGATTTTGTACGACAATGAGGAATTCGTCGCCACGCCGCTGACAAGCGACGCGAAAGTCATCAAAAGCATATTGCCGACGATCGAGGCGGGCATGATGGGCGGTCAAGCGCCGAAACCCGCCAAAGCGATTGACAAGGCGGCGCAAATGTTCGCGCACGCGGGCGTGAAAAACGGCAATGTCGTGATGCTGGGCGCGTATCTGGACGACGCGGATTTAGGCGACGCTTTGCGCGCGGCGCGGGATTTGAAAAACGCGGGGCATAAATTGTTCGTCATCGGCGTCGGCGACACGGCGGGCGCGCCCGTGGTGCTTCCCGACGGCTCGTTTTTGAAAATCGGCGGCAAGCCCGTGCTGTCGGGCGTGTCGCAAAAGGCGTTCGAGGCGTTGGCGCGGGCGGGCGGCGGCTCTTACGCGAAATTGAGCGCGGACGATTCGGATTTCAAAGCCTTTCTGAACGCGAAAAACGCGAACGGCGCGGTCGATCCGTCGCGGTTTTTGGAAAATCAAAAGGCGGACGTGTACAAAGACGTCGGCTACCGGCTGGTGTGGGGCATTTTGCCCGTCGCCGCGCTGTGCTTCCGACGGGGCTGGCTGGCGGTTTTTGTGGCGATGATATTCCTTTCGTCACCGTCGCAAGCGTTTGAATTGCGCGATTTGTTCGTGCGCAGGGACGTGTCGGCGGCGCGCGATTTGAAAGCGGGAAAAACGGTTTCGCCGGACGTGTTCAAAGACGACTCTTGGCGCGGCGCGGCGGCGTACAAGGCGGGCGATTACGAAACCGCCGTCAACGCTTTGTCGGCGGCGAACGCGCCGGACGACAGGTACAATCTGGGCAACGCGCTGGCGCAGGCGGGCAAATACGAGGAGGCGATCGCCGCGTACAAGGACGTTTTGAACGAAAATCCCGATCACGCGGACGCCGCGTTCAATAAAAAATATCTGGAAGACAAACTGAAACAGCAACAGCAGAATCAACGGCAAAACCAATCGGGACAAAATCAACAACGGCAAAATCAGTCGCGGGGCGGCGGACAAAGCGCGCAGAATCAAGCGCGGGACGGGCAAAATCAAAACGGCGCGCAGAATCAAGCGCAACGGGGGCAAGAGCAAAGCCAAGCGCAAAATCAAATGCAAAACGGGCGAAATCAGCCGCAAAGCGCGTCCGGAAATCAGGACGGGCGGCGGGCGGACGCGCAAAAGGACGAATCGCGTCAAAAGGGCGGCGAACGGGACGGCATGGATAACGAAAAATCCGGAAAATCCGCCGGAAAGCAGGAAAAACGGCAGGACGGCAAGCCGGAATCGGAATCCGCCGCCGGCAAAGAGGATAAGAACGGGGACGGCGAAAAACAGCCGCCGCGCCGCGAATGGATGAGTGACGTCGAAGACGACCCGTCGGGGCTGCTTCGCGCGCGGATTCAGCAAAAATTGATGCAAAAACAGGAAAATTACAGGCGTCGGGGAGGCGGAAGATGAGATATTTGTTTTATGCTTTTTTCTTTTGGACGGTTTTAATCGCGCCGGCGGCGAACGCCGCGCTGGATATGTCTGTCAGCCGCTCCGTCGTGCCGGAGGGCGAAACGTTCCAGATTTACATTCGCGCGCCGCAAAACGCCGGAAACGTCGATTTTTCGCCGCTTTACAAAGATTTTAACGTCGTCGGTCAGCGCAAAAGTTTTCAAACGCAGTTCATCAACGGCAAAACGACGCAATCGTCGGAAATCGTGCTGACGGTCGCGCCGAAAACAACCGGAAAACTGACCGTTCCCGCTTTAAGCGCGGGCAAGGAATCTTCCGCGCCCGTCGAAATCACCGTTTTGAGCGCGGAGGAATCTTTGGCGGCGGCGGGGACTTCGCAATCGGAAAACGGCGAACAATCCGCCGGAACGCAAAAAATCGACGCGCCGAAAGTCTTTTTGCGCGCCGCTTTGTCAAACGAAAATCCGATTGAAAAAACGCCGGTCGTCTACACGTTGAGCCTTTTCATGTCGCCGGACGTCGTCAACGGCAACGTCGCCGCGCCGCAGTCAAAGGAATTCGATTTGCGCAAAATCGGCGACGAACGTTCCTATGAAACGAAAGTGAACGATGTGCCGTATCGCGTGACGGAATACAAATTTTCGCTGACGCCGCTGCGTTCAGGGAAAATCGACGTGCCCGCCGCTTCGTTTACGGGGACTGTCGCCGAAAGCGACCCGTTCGACAAGATGATGAACGGCGATTTCTTTGACACGGACGCGTTTTTAATGCGCCCGATGCGCCTGCCGTCCATGCTGACGGGGCGCGCCGTTTCCGTCAATTCTCCCGCGCTGGTTTTGAACGCTTCGCCGCGTCCCGCCGGCGTTCAGGGCGATTTCCTGCCCGCGCAAAAGGTCGTGTTGAGCGAAACGTACTCTCCCGACGTTCAAAACGCGTCCGTCGGCGACGCAATCACCCGCACGGTGACGCTGGCGGCGGCGGGAACGACGGATTCCTCTCTGCCCGACATTGTTTTTCCCGATGCCGACGGGTATAAGCAATATCCCGAAAAGCCGGAAAGCAAGACCGTGTTTCAGGGCGATCTGCCCGTTGCCAAGCAGACGCGCCAAACCGTTTTCGTTTTGTCGAAAGCGGGGAAAGTCGTTCTGCCCGCGTTGCAAGTGCCTTGGTACGACACGGTTTCCAAATCGGTTAAATACGCATCTTTGCCCGAACGCACGCTGACGGTCGCGGGAACGGCTCTTTCCCCCGCCGCGCCGCAATCAATCGCGCCGCAAGCCGCCGCACAGCAATCAAGCGCGTCCGTTCAGCCGCAATCCGCGTCCGAAAATCCCGTTTTGCAGGACGAATCCGCCGCGCCGTTTGCCGCTTCCGCCGTTGCGAAAACGGAGGCTTTGCCCGTATCCGAACCCGCCGCGTCCGCCAAAACGAACGCTTTGCTTTTCGGCGCGGGCATTTTAATCGGCGGCGCGCTTGTCGCAATCGTCTGGCTGGTCGCGCGGTTGCGCGCGCGGGTCGGCGAGGACGAAAAAATCAAGAAAAGCGTGCTGACTTTGCGCCGTTTGACGAACGATTTGAAGAACGCCTGTCTGAAAAGCGATCCGCACGCCGCGCGGGACGCGTTGAAGGCTTTGGCGGCGTTTTATTGGCCCGACAAGCGCGAATTTTCCCTGACGGAAATGGCGTCGCGCGTCGGTTCGGCGGAATTCAGCGATGAAATCGACGCTTTGAACGAAGTGCTGTACGGTCACGACGCGGACGTGTGGAACGGCGAATCCCTGTTCGCCGCGTTCAACGACGTCAAGGACGAAATCCCGCTGTCAGCCGCGCAGGACGGCGAGGAAGTCGTGCCGCCGCTGTATCCGGTTTGATAATCGTTTGACCTTTTTATAAAAAGCGGTCAGAATACGCAAAAAATAAAAAGGGTGGGCATGAAGACCGTTTTAAGCAAACTGAAATTGTCGCACGTTGCGTTCGCGGCGTTGTTCTGGTGCATCGGCGTTTTTTTGTCCGTCGGCAATTCGTTCGGCGCGTACGAGCGGTTTCACGCGTCGTTGAGCGAAACGCGGCGCGAAGCCGTCCTGTCCCATATTAAACAGATTTTGCAAACGCAAACGGACATGGGCGCGTCGTTGCCCCGTTTGCGCGGCGCGACCGCCGTTTTATCGCGCTTCGCCCTTGCCGACGGGGATATTTCCGACATTTTCGTGTTTGCCGTGCCGAGCGGTAAAATCCTGTTTTCGTCCAAAGCGTCGCAGGCGGGCGAAAAAGTGTCCGCCGAGCGCGTCAAACGCTGTGCGGCGGCGGACTCGTTCATCCGGAGCGAAACGGCGGCAGGCAAGGCGATCGCTTTGCCCGTTTTGGACAGTTCCAACGCCGTGGCGGGATGCGTCGCGCTTGAATACGCGTCGAACGCCGCGACCGCTGTCCGTCAGAAAATGACGACGCAGAGCGTGCGCGCCGTGGCGTGCCTGTCGCTGTCGGGGATTTTGCTTTTATCGCTTTTGTTCGTTCTGGCGCGCTTGTGCGTGATGCCGGATTTGCGCCGCGCGCGGCTGAAAAAGGCGGGCGCGTGCGTTGCCGTTCTTTGCGCCGCCGTTTTGACGATCGGCGGATTCAGGGGCGTTGAGCTCGATTTTCAGGAATCCGTCAAGCCGGAAATCGCCGCGAAATCGAAGACCGTGGCGAAGATTTTGCGCGACGGGCTGGAAAAGGCTTTGCAAGCGGGCGTGCCGTTGCGTTCCTTTGTGCAGGCGGACGCTTTTCTGGACGCGATGCGCCGCGCGCACAGGGAAATCGCGTTTATTTTAATCACCGACGAATCGGGGCGCGTGCTGTATGAAAGCGGGTCGCCCGCCGAAGCGTTTGAAACGGACGGCAAGACGGGGCGCGTGCGTTTGCGCGACGGCTATTTGAACACCGCCGAAGCGTTGCGGGCGCAAAAAACGACGGCGGGATGGCTTCAAATCGGCGTGAAAACAAAGGCGGAGGCGTTATGAAAAAACTGTTTTTGACCGCTTTTTGCCTGTTGTGTCTGGCTTCAAAGGCTTTCGCCGCGCAGACCGTTTCGCCGCGCAAGATTTATTTCGTCGTGTGGAACGGATGCGAAGAAGCGTGTCAGGGATTTTTCGACGCGGTGGCGGACGCGCGCCTGAACGCCGACATCGTGTTGCGCGACGCCGCGGGCGACAAGGCGAAAATCGCCAAATTCGTCAAGGAAGCCAAAGAAACCGCGCCCGATTTGCTGGCGACGTGGGGGACGCAGGTGTCTTTGGAAATGCTGGGAACCGAGCGCGACATGAATTCCGCGCGGTATGTGTCCGGCATCCCCGCCGTGTTCATGGTCGTGTCGCACCCCGTCGAAAGCGGGCTGGTGTCCTCCATGATTTCGCAGGGCAGGTCTGTCACGGGCGTGACGCAGACGACGGCTTTGTCCGAGCAACTGCAATCGGCGCGGCTGTATTTTCCGTTCAAGCGGCTGGGCATTGTTTACAACGCGGCGGAAACGAACGCGTCGCTGTACGCCAAGCGGCTGAAAACTTACGCGCCGATGCTGAATTTCGAGTTGGTCGAGCGCGTCGTGCCGACGGATGAAAACGGCAAGCCGGACGCGTCGGCTTTGCCGAAATTGATGGCTGAAATGGCGGAAAACAAGGTCGATTTGCTTTACTTGGGGGCGGATTCGTTTTTGAACGCGCACAAACAGGCGTATTTCGACGCCGCGTCCGCGTACAATCTGCCCGTTTTGGCGGCGTACGAAGGCGCGGTGCGCAACGGCGGCGCGCTGATGTCGTTTTCCAACCGCTATTACACGGTCGGCTGGGAGGCGGGCAAAAAGGCGGTGCGCGTTTTGAAAGACGGCATTGCGCCTTATGACATTCCCGTCACGGCGCCGCAAAGATTCCTGCCCGTCGTCAACATGAAAGCGGCGAAAGAATTGTCGCTTTATCCGCCTTTAACGTTTTTGCAGACGGCGGATTTGGTCAACGCCGCGCAGGACGGCGACTGATTATTTGTACGCGGGTGTAAAGCGTTTCTGCTGTTTTTGAACAGGCGCGTTTTTTTGAAAGTTTGAAGCGGGCTTAACCGCGCGCGATTGGTTTTGCGTCTGCGCCGCCGATGGTTTCGCCGCCGCTTTTTTCACCGGCGCGTCGGACGCGGGATAGACGGGCGTTGCGCCTTTTTTCAGCCCGTTCTGCCCGCGCGGATACAGATATTTCCCCTCGTTTGTGATGAGCGTGCCGTCGTCGTACAGTTTGAACGAAAAGACGGGCATTTGCGTGAAATGCGCAAGGACTTCGCCGCACGACACTTCGGGGCTTTTAATCTGGTTCAGGTAAAAGCGCGCTTTGGCGGTCGCGTAATCTTTGACCAGCATATCTTCGACCGACTGCGACGGCGCTTTGTTCGCGATGATGCGGCTGGCGATTTCCTCGTAATCGTGCAAAACGTGCGCGTCCGCGCCGCACGCGCTTGCCAGTCCCGCCAAAAGCCCCAGTTGTTCGGCTTCGTTCATGACGGTTTGACGCTGGGCGTGCGCGGTTGCGGGGAAAATCAGGCACAGCAGGACAAGTAATTTTTTCACGGCGGTATCCTTTGCAAAAAAGGGCTTTTTGATAAAGCGTAAGCGAGAATTCTTAAAAAAATGAAAAAAACGACGCGGGATTTGCTTTTTGCGCCGCTTTTCTTTACAGTAAAGCGCACAGGGAGTGTCAGCCGTGCGCAAAAGCCTTTTCGCGCGTCTTCGCGATTTTTTCATCAAGCCGTCGCCGCAGGAAATTCAAGCGCGCTACGACGCCGCTTTGTTCAAAGTCGACACGTTTGAAAAGCGTGTGGAAATCCCCCGTGCCGCCGCGAAAAAGAAAGCGCGCGCCGCCACGACGCAGGGCTTGGTCGAAAAAGCCTTGCGGTTCAAACGCAAAGCGTCGGAAAATCAGGAGAAAAACGCCGAATAAACAACCGCGCCCCAAATCAGAATCGCGTTGACGAACGCAATCAGCACCAAAAGGGAACCCGTGTCTTTCGCTTTTTTCGACAATTCGTGATAGTCGTCGGAAATGCGATCGACGACGTATTCGATCGCCGTATTCGTCAGTTCCATCAGTAAAATCAGAAGCAAAGCGGAAATCAGCAGGGCTTTTTGCGTCAGCGTGAAGTCGAAATAGACCGCCGCCGCCGTGCCGGCGACGAACACCGCCAAATCCTGCCGGAAAGCCGCTTCGCTTTTAAACGCCGCGCAAAATCCCGCGAACGAATAGCCGAATGCTTTGAAAATGCGCTTGACGCCCGTTGCCGTCGATTTCATGAAATTACTCCGGTTTGTTTTTGCTGGGAATGAAATTGTAAACGATTTCGGCAAGACGCGCGGGCAGGCACGACAACAGCCACACGGCGAACGCCAAAGGCTTCGGAAACGTGATGCGCCCTTTGTTTTTTGCCAGATTTTTCGCGATGACCGCCGCCGCCTTGTCCGCTTCCATTAAAAACGGCATACGGAATTTGTTTTTCGCCGTAATGCCCGATTTGACGAATCCGGGGCAGATGACGTTGATTTCAACGTTGCGCTTTTTCAAACTGCCGCGCAGAGCCTCCCCCCACGCGCGCACGAAATTTTTGGAAGCGGAATAGGATGCCGCCCCCGGCAAGCCGCGATATCCCGCCAGACTGGACAGCAGGGCGATTTGCCCCGCGCCGCGTTTCAGGCACAAATCGACGGACGGCAAAACCGTGTTGACGACGCCGTCGATGTTGACCGCGAACAAAGCCCGCGCGTCGTCTTCGCTTTCAATCTCCCCGCCATTGCCGACGGACACGCCCGCGTTGGCGACCGTCAAATCGACGGGCGCGATTTTGTGGCAGCGTTTAATCCAGTTTTTAACGCTTTTCGCGTCGGTGACGTCGATTTTTTCGGCGAAAACCCGCGCGCCTTTTTCTTCGCACGTTTTCTTCACCGCATTCAGCCGCTTTGTGTTGCGCGCGCACAAAAACAGCGTTTTGCCCGCCGCCGCGTACCGCGCCGCCAATGCCGCGCCGATGCCGCTCGACGCGCCCGTTATCAGTATGGTTTCAGGATTTTTCATCTGTGCCGTCCGGATTGAATTTCACGCCCGCAAGCATAACAAGCGGCGTCAGTCTTTGTCAAACAATGCGGCGATGTCGGGAAACGCCTGCACGCTTCGCTTTAAAACGCCGTGGATGTACGCGATTAAAACGCCGTAGTTCGTCATCGGCACGTTCGCGTCCTGCGCGCATTTCAGGCGGTATTTCATTTCGCGCGGGTTCAGCATGCATCCGCCGCAATGCACGATCATTTTGTATTTCGACAAATCTTCGGGAAATTCCGTGCCGCTTGACAGGTCGATCGTGATGTTCTTACCCGTGTATTCCTTGATCCAGCGCGGAATTTTGACCGATCCGATATCGTCGCACTGACGGTGGTGCGTACAGCCCTCGCTGATCAGCACGCAATCGCCGTCTTGCAGCGTGTCCAGCGCCAGCGCGCCTTTGATTTGATTTTCCAAATCGCCTTTGAAACGCGCGAACAAAATGGAAAACGACGTCAGCAGAATGTCGTCGGGCGTGTCGGCGGCGGCTTTGGCGAACGCCTGCGAATCCGTAACGACCAGTTTCGGTTTTTTGTTCAGATTTTGCAAAGTGTCGCGCAATCCGGTTTCTTTGACGACGACAGCCGACGCGTCCGATTCCAAAACGTCCCTGATAACCTGCTGCTGCGGCAGAATCAGCCTGCCTTTCGGCGCGGCTTTGTCAATCGGCACGACCAGAACGGCGACGTCGCCGGCGGAAAGCAAATCGCCGACAAGACGGCGCGACGGGTCGTCCGCCGGAACGCTTGCCGCAATCCGCTCTTTGAGTTCGCGCACGCCCTCTTTCGTCGTTGCGCTGACGTAAACGGCGTTTTCATCGGCGATGTTTGCGCGCTTTAAATCGCATTTGTTGCACACGATCAGATACGGAATGTTTTTTTCTTTGATTTTCGCTAAAATTTCATTGTCCGCAGTACTCATGCCTTCGGCGGAATCGACGACCAGCAGGGCGATGTCCGTTTTATTCAGCACCTGCTTCGCCTTTTGAACGCGCAAGGCGCCCAAGCCGCCCTCGTCGTCCAGCCCCGGCGTGTCGATAATCATGACGGGCCCCAGCGGCAGAAGTTCCATCGCCTTGTAAACGGGATCCGTCGTCGTGCCTTTGACGTCGGACACGACCGCGATGCTTTGATTCGTCAAGGCGTTGATCAGGCTGGATTTTCCGGCGTTGCGGCGACCGAACAGCCCGATATGCACACGGTCGGCGGAGGGAGTGGAATTCAAACTCATGGCGCACCTTTTCAAACTGTGAAAAACAGTCGGAACGATACGCCTTTTTTCAAGTGCCGTCATTATTTTTTTGATTGTAATTCCCTTGAAAACTAATACTATGTATGACAGTTTTTTGTGAATCCCGAGGACACGATGATTTTAAAATTCTTTAAAAGCAAAATCCGCGCGTTTAAAGAGGCGAAATTCTTTGCTTTGGTGCAAAAGGGCGCCGCCAAGGAAATCGACGAGGAACTGAAAAAAATCAAATTTCCCGTCCTGCACGTCAAAAACGGCGACGGGCGCACCCCGCTGATGATGGCGATCATCCACAATCCGCACGTCGATGTCGTCGAATTGCTTTTGCGCCGCCATTCCGACGTCAACGCGCAGGACAACGAGGGCGCGACGCCGCTGATTCTGGCGGGACGCTTCGCGACGAACCCCCGCGTCGTGTCTTTGCTTTTGAAATACAAAGCCGATATCGAAATGCAGGACAATATCAAAAACACCGCTCTCGTGTACTGCAAAAACAACGAAAAAATCTTCAAAACAAACGCGTACGACGAATTGATTTCCGCTTACGAGGAAAAGGATTTCATGAAATTGATTCGCAAAGCCCCGTACGAAAAAGTCCGCCGCGCCATCGACAACGGCGCGAGCGCCACGCAGAAAAACGCGAACGGCGTGTCGCCGCTGATGGTCGCCGTGACGTACAATCCGGACGAAAAAGTCATCGCTTTGCTGATTGACAACGGCGCGCAAGTCAACGAACGCAACGAAAAGGGCGTGACGCCGCTGATTGCCGCCGCCCGCGCGAACACGAACGCGAAAGTCGCCGCCGTCCTGATTGAAAAGGGCGCGAACATCGGCGACCGCGACGAACTGGGTGCGTCCCCGCTTCTCGCCGCCGCGAAAAATCCCAACGCGGACATGACGCGTCTGCTTCTTGAAAAAGGCGCGGACATCAACGACCGCAACCGCGACGGTTCCGCTTTGATGATCGCCGCCGCGTTCAATCCGACGCCCGAAGTCGTCGACGCTTTGGTTGAAGCGGGCGCGAACGTCAACGAACAGGATTCCATGGGCAAAACGCCGCTGATTGCCGCCGCCGTTTCGACTAAAAATCCTGCTGTCGTCGAAGCGCTTTTGGCGCAGGGCGCGGACAAGAAAATGACGGACAAAGCCAAAACGACCGCCGCCGAATACGCCGCGAAAAACGACGCGCTGAAAGAAACGGACGCGTACTGGCGTTTGTCGCTGGCGGAAGACAATTTCGTTTTGCTGATGCAGAAAGGGTCGTACAAGGAAATCGAATCCGCCATTGAAAACGGCGCGGACGTCAACGAGCGCGACAAAAACGGACTTCCCGCGATTATTTGCGCGGCGGCGCACAACAAGGACGAAAGGGTCGTTTCCCTGCTGATTGAAAAAGGCGCGAACAAGGACGAAATCGATTCGTACGGACGCACGCCCTTGATGGCGGCGGCGCAGAGCAACCCGAATCCGAAAGTCATCGAGGCTTTGCTGAAAGCCGGCGCGGACGCGAAAATCCGCGACAAGACGGGAAACATCGCGCTGGAATACACGAAAGAAAATCCGCACGTTTACAAAACGGACGTGTATTGGATGCTTAACAACGTCAGTTACTGATGAGGTTCTTTGCATGGAAAGCATGACGGGAGTCGCCGTCGTTCAAGGCGAATCGGACGGCATATCTTTTGTTTTCACGGCGCGGTGCGTCAACGGCAAATCGTTCGATTTGCGCTGTCGTCTGCCCGCGGGATGCGACGGTTTGGAAAACACGGCGCGCGAGGTGTTTAAAAAGAATTTCGCGCGCGGCTCGTTCGCCGTTTCTTTGGAAATTTCTCAAACGGGCGAAACGGCGGCAAACGTCCGCATCAACGAAAATTTGCTGGATTCGCTTTGCGTTTGCGCAAGCCGCTACGCCGAACGCTATCCGTATCTGACCGTTTCGCTGGACGGCTTGTTGGGTGTTACGGGCGTTGTCGAAAAAAGCGCGGACGCCGCTTTGCCCGACGAAGCCGCTTTAACGCGCGGACTGGAAACACTGGCGGCGGATTTAAAAGCGTCGCGCGTCGCCGAGGGGCAAAAAATCGCCGTGTGTCTGCAATCGCAGTTGGACGAAATGGCGGCTTTGGCTCAAAAAGCGCAGGAAATAGCCGAGTCGACGCCCGACATTCTGTCCGAGCGGCTGAAAGCGCAAATCGCCGCCGTCAAGGAAACGGCGGGCGTGTCCGAAGACCGTTTGGCGCAGGAAGTCGCGCTTTTGCTGATTAAAAGCGACGTGCGCGAGGAAATCGACCGGCTGAAAGTCCACGTCAAAACGGGACGCGATTTGCTGCAATCGAAAGAGCCGTGCGGCAAAAAACTGGACTTTTTGTGTCAGGAATTGAACCGCGAAACGAACACGATGTGTTCCAAATCGGCGGACATCGCGCTGACGCAGACGGGGCTTGCGCTGAAAAGCGTCATCGACCAATTCAGAGAACAAGTGCAAAATATCGAGTAAGCAAATGACACAGGACAATCAAAACGCAGTTTCCTCTCACATCAAGCGCCGCGGATTTATGTTGGTGCTTTCGTCGCCGTCGGGCGCAGGAAAAACAGCCATTTCCCGCCATATTTTAAACACGCAGAAAGACATTTCCCTGTCCATTTCCGTCACGACGCGCAAAGCCCGCCCCGGAGAAATCAACGGACGCGACTACTGGTTTGTCGACGAACCGACGTTCGAGGGCATGGTGCAGCGCAACGAATTTTTGGAACACGCGCGCTTTTGCGGCAATTCCTACGGCACGCCGCGCGAACCCGTCCGTCGCGCTTTGGAGGACGGCAAGGACATCCTGTTCGACATCGAATGGCAGGGCACGCAACAGATTGCCGAAAACGCCCGCGAAGATCTGGTCACCGTTTTCATTCTGCCGCCGTCCATGAAAGAGTTGGAACGCCGCCTGTTTTCGCGCGCGCAGGACTCCGAGGAAACCGTGCGCAAGCGCATGAGCATCGCCGCCGCCGAAATGAGCCATTGGAACGAATACGATTACGTTATCATCAACGAAAATTTTGAAGACAGCGTGAAAAACGTCGAATCCATCATTTTCGCCGAACGCATCAAGCGCAACCGCCAAGTCGGATTGGCGGGTTTCGTCAACGCGATGCGCTTGTCCGAAGAAGAAAACTACAAATAGCCTTAATCGAAAAACGACACGGGAAGTCGGTGGTCGAGAGCGGCTTCGCGCATGAAGTTCGTGAACAGTTGCAGTTTCGCGGGCTGTTCCGTGCGCGGCGTATACGCGATAAAATGCTGAACCAGCGCGAAATCGACGTTTTCCAGCCGCACCAGATCCTGATAGATGTTTTTGCACCAATCCGGTAGCAGTGCGACGCCGTCCCCGTCGCGCACCAAACGCATAATGACCGTGCCGGAATCCGAAATCGTGTTCAGGTGTTGCGCCTGTTTCAACAGGAAGTAACATTCCGGCATATTTAAATAGAACTGGCGCAGGCAAATGTCGTAATTTTCAAGAAAATCCGACAAGTTTTTCGGATGCCCGTGCTTTTCCAGATAATCGCGGCTGGTGTAGAAATGCGCGTGGGTTTTGCATTCGAACAACGGCGTGCTGTGCGGCGGCACCGCGTGCGCGCTTTTGTCAATGACGACAACGTCAACCGAACGCAAATCCGTTTTTTTATCGGTCAAAAGATGCAGACTGATTTTCGGATAACACGCGTAAAACAGAGACAAAGGCTTCAAAATGGGGTTTTCGGAAAATTCTTCGTCCATCCAAATCGTCAGGTTGCCCGTCAGGTTTTCCTCTTTGACATGGGCGGCTTCGATTTTGTTCAACGCGGTGTCGATCGCCTGAATTTCGGGATACAGCGTGCGCGCGGCGTTTGTCGGAATCAATCCCGTCGAGGTGCGCTGAAACAAAGCGATGCCGAACCTTGATTCCAAATCTTTTAACAATTTTGAAAAATTCGTCTGGCGAAAGCCGTTCTTTTCAGCCGCGCGGTGAATTTGTCCCGCGTCGACGGCTTCTTTTAAGGCAAGCAATTCTTTTAACAAGGCTGTTTGATATTTGACGGACATGTAAAACTTTCGGTTGTTTGCGTTAAATCCTTATACAGTTTAGAATAATTTATCCGTAAATGCACACATTTTTATTTTGTTATAACCACAGGGATAAAACCGAAAGGATGTGCCTGCTTTTATATATCGCATCGATAAAATCGACGGGTGTACAAGCCTTAAAATCCGCTATATAAAAAAGGGTGTAAGACAAAAAATGCAAATCAATGGAGAGAGAGCATGGTAAAATACAAATTAACCCCCAAACAGACGGAAGTCATCAAGAAACTGGCGCGCGGTCTGCAAAACAAACAAATCGCTTATGAGATGAAAGTGTCGGAAGCGACCATCAAACTGCACATGTCGGGTTTGTTTTTTCGCTTGGGCGTCAAAAACCGTACCGCTGCCGTGTTGAAGGCGATGGAATTGAATCTGATTTAACTTCCGGCGCATCTTCTTACCGATCAATGACTTCGATATACAACGATATGTCGAAGTCATTTTTTTGCCTTGACTTGAACGTGAGGAGTGGAAACGCTTTCTATCAATCAAAAATAATGTTATTATGAGCGATAAAAGAAAGGGCAACGGCTCATGTGGATTTGGGAAAATAAAAATTGGCCTCATTTCTCTTACGACAAAGCGGCTTTGTCGGCGGCGGAAAAGTTGTGGCTGTTTCAATCGGGACAGGGAACAGGGGCGTTTAAATGCATTTCGGATGACGAGCAAAAAACACTGAAAGCGGAATTGATGACCGATGAAGCGACAAAAACGTCCGAAATTGAGGGGCAAATGCTCAACCGCGCCGGCGTCCGCTCCTCAATAAGAAAGCAAATGGGGCTGCCCGTTGCGAATGAACGCGTTTCGTCCGCAGAACACGGAATCGCGGCGATGATGACGGATTTGTATGAATCGTTTGATAAACCGTTGAGCGATGAAACGCTTTTTCGCTGGCACGAAAAACTGATGAGCGCAAAGACGGGACGGTTTGCCTTTGGCGTTTACCGCACGGGAGAGGAGCCGATGCAGATTGTCGCCGGGAACTGTTACGACAGGCGGGTTTATTACGAAGCACCGCCGAGCAGCCGGATTGAACGGGAAATGCGCCGCTTCATTCAATGGTTTAACGGGTCAAAAGATATGAACGCTTTGGAACGGGCGGGCATGGCGCATCTGCATTTCGTTTTGATACATCCTTTTGATGACGGGAACGGGCGCTTGGCGCGCGCTTTGGCGGAAAAGGCATTGTCGCAGTCGCTCGGACAGCCCGCGCTGACGGGGCTTGCCGAAGCGATTAACGCCGGCAGGAAAGATTATTATGCCGCTTTGGAACGGGCAAATTCTTTAAACATTACAAACTGGCTGACCTATTTTGCGGATGTTGCGTTATCCGCGCAGAAAAACACGCTGAAAAAAATAGATTTCGTCATTCAAAAAACGAAACTGTACGACAGGATTCGCGGTTTGCTAAATCCGCGTCAGGAGAAAGCCGTTCAAAGAATGTTTCAAGAGGGAACGGCCGGATTTAAAGGCGGTTTAAGCGCGGACAACTATATGAAAATCACAGGAGCCAGTCCCGCGACGGCGACGCGCGATTTGGCGGATTTGGTCGACAAGGGCGCTTTGTTCAAAACGGGAGAATTTCGGCATACGCGGTATTTTTTGAATTTTGAAAACCCGTAAAACTTAAAGCCCCGTTGACGAGGGGCTTTTTAAAAGTGGTGACCTCGGAGCGATTCGAACGCTCGACCCACAGCTTAGAAGGCTGTTGCTCTATCCGGCTGAGCTACGAGGCCGCACACATCTCTTATGTATCCCGATATCCGCGAAATTTCAACACCTTTTTCAAATCGCGCGAAAAAACGGATTCCTTTATGCGAAATTACCGTTTTCTTTACCTTTATTATCTAGTCTTTATGCTAAATCAAACCGTTTTCTGCGAGGCTTGCCATGAAAAAGTTCCTGTTAATCCTGTCCTGCGTTTTCATCGCGGGCGACGCGTTCGCTTTCAGCGCGTACCGGTCGGACTGTGCGGGAACTTTCTGCAACGACGAATTTAAAAAAATGAAAGGACTGGCGCAAATCGGCGCGGATTTGGCGTATAAAACGCTGGCGGAATACGGCAAAACCGCGGGGCAGGGCGTAACCGTCGCCGTCGTCGATTCGGGGATTCTTTTAACACATCCGGAATTTTCGGGCAAAATATCGGGCTTGCAGGGATCGTCGTACAACGGCGTCGCGCTGAATCCCGTTTGGGGCGACCACGGCACGCACGTCGCCGGTATTATCGGCGCGGCGAAAGACGGCAGCGAAATGCACGGAGTCGCGTATGGCGCCTCTCTTTTGGGATTTTCCGCCGTCGGTTGCGGCTCGATCGCGTGCGTCGGCACGGACGGCGCGTGGCAGGCTCTGGCAACAAGTGCGTTCGACGACGTGAAAATCAACAACAATTCTTGGGGCTGGGCGGATTGGGAACTGTACGCCGGAAGCAAAAAAGTCACGCCAGCCCTCGTCAATGCGACGCGGGGCGACGCTCAAAAACTTGCCGCCGAAAACAAACTGATCGTCGCGGCGGCGTCGAACGATACGATGCTGTCGCCGAACGTCGCGGTCGCGGGCTTGCCGTATTACGATTCTTCGGTCAGAAACAACATTGTCAGCGTCGTGGCGTACGACCCGACCAAAAAGCCGACGGACAAGGATTTTCTGGCGTATTTTTCAAACTTGGCGTACAAGGCGGAAGACTGGTCGATCGCCGCCCCCGGCATGAACATCTATTCCACGGTTGCGAACCCGACGGACGACTACGGTTATTACGACGTGTATCAAGGCACGTCCATGGCGTCGCCGATGGTGGCGGGCGCGGCGGCGGTCGTGTCGTCCGCTTTTCCGTTTCTGAACGGCAAGCAGTTGGCTGACACGCTTTTGTCGAACGCGTATAAACTCGATTCGTCCAACGCGGCGAAATACTACGAGCAATACAACATTTTGTCGTCGACGGTTAAGGACGGGCAGGGCGGAACAAGCGAGATTTTAATTCCCGTCGTCCGCTATGTGATTATGTCCGGTTCGGGTCCGAGCGAAGCGGAACGCGCGGCACGCGTCAACAGTTTGAAAACGTTGTGCGCGGTGTGCGAGGACGTTCAGGTGTTCTACAACAACCAGCTTGTCAGTCAATATGACGAAAACGGCAATCTGACGTTCGCAAGTTTCGACGGCAATTATCTGTCGTACGAAAGCGTGTTCGGCAACGGGCTTTTGGATTTGGATTCGTCCGTCAAAGGATTAAAAACGTTCGACGCGAACCGTTTGAGCGCGTCGGATTACGATTCGGACAAAAATCAATGGTATTACACAATCAACGTCGACGCCGGAGAGGAAGGCTTGCCTTTCCGGCACGACATTTCGGAAACAAAGCATAAAAAATCGCATATGGACGCTCACGTCGGCTTGCGCAAAACGGGAAGCGGGGAACTGCAATTCGCCGGCACGCAAAACTGGAAAGGCGACACCGTCATTGATGCGGGCACGCTTTATCTGACGCAAACCGGAAATCTGGTCAAGAACGTGTATATCTCTCAAAACGGCGTTTTGGCGGGGACGGGGTCTGTCGGCGGCTCCGCGGTTTACAACAACGGCGGAACAATCATGTCTTCCGTGACCGCAAAACAGATAATAATCGATATGCACGGCAAGATTTATTTCAACAAGCCGTCGGATTTATTTGTCCTTACCTCCGGCTACGAGTTTAAAGACGCGGCGCTTGCCTTTAACACGGATAATTTGGAAAGCGGAACGTTCACGCTGATTGAATCGGAAGCGGGAGCGATTACGGGAAATTTGGAACTGCCGACGTACGACGACATCATTTTTTACGATTTTGCTTATAATTACGCCACAGACGGCGGCATCGGGCAGTTGAACGTGAAAATCAACCGGTATCATCTGGACGACGACGAACCGTATGAAACGCCGCTGTCGGACGGGGACAAAGCGGTCGCCGCCGCTTTAGACAGGCAGATGCAAAACGGCAATGACGCTTTCAAAGCCTATTATTTGGAAAATGAAGAAGGAATTAAAAACAAAATTCACAAAATGCGCAGTCAGGTGCAGTCCGTGTCGATTGAAAATATGCCGCTGGCAAACAGAATCAACGACAACGTGAACTCCCGCCTGTTCAATCTGGCGCGCGGCTTCACGACTCCCAGCGCGGCGAAGCACCGCGGCGGCGGGTATCGTCCGGCGGCTTATCGCGGACGGTCGGCGGGCGCGACGACTCTGACAAACAAGGTCTGGGTGCAGGGCATCGGCGGCAAATCGCAGGTCGACGCCAACAAAAAAACGGGAACCGCCAAAATCGAATCGACGTTGTTCGGCGGCATGATAGGCTTTGATTTTGAAGCGGACAAAAATCTTGTTTTCGGCTTCACGGCGGGGTACGCCAAGAGCAAAAGCCGTCAGGAAGACGACAAAATGAACATTCAGGATTGGCGCGGCGGCGTGTATTTTTCCGCCAAACGCGGTATGTTCTCGCTGAACGGCATCGCTTTGGGCGGATATCAGGATTATAAGGGCGTGCGCAGGGGCGGCGTTTCCAACGATACGGATTTGCACCAAAAATACGACGGATGGTCGGCGGAGGGCGGCTTGAATCTGGGCGTCGATTTGTACGCAAACGGTAATCCGCGCGCCAAATCGCGCTACCTGCACATGCGTCCGTACGTCGCGGCGAACTACGCGCGCAAGCATCAGGGCGCGTTCACGGAAACGGGCGACGACGCTTTCGCCTTGCATATCGGCGATGCGACGGACACGTCCGTCACGGGTCAAACGGGCGTGATGATCGGCTTCGGCGGTCCCCGCTTTGAATTCACGCTTGACGCGGCGTACCAGCATCTGCTGAAAGGCGACGCGCCGCAAGTGTCCGCCTATTTCGCATCCGACGTGACCCGCACGGCGTTCACATCGACGGGCGAATGGGGCGACAAGGACTTTTTCGTGCTGGGCGGCGGCTTCGACATTCGCTTTACGGACGGATTTTCGCTGAACGTCTGGGCGGACAACCGCTTTTCCGACAACACCCGTTCGCACACGGGCATGATAACGCTGAAATGGCACTTCTGATTGAATGAAAAAGGCGGGTTCGACACCCGCCTTTCGCCTGTCAGCCGAAAATGACGATCAGGACTTCGATGATAAGTTTTAACATTGTTAAAATCTTAATCATTTTGCTCTCTCCTTTGCGGAAACATGACCGCGTTGGGAAGGAGCCAACTGAAAACAGATTGACAAAGCCAATCCGTTTTCATATCCTGAACATAGATGGAGTTAGGCAGTTAGCTCCTTCCAGTTAGGAAGATGTCCGGTGGTGCAAACACCGGACTTTTCTTTTATAGGCGATTCGTTTTCATCAAACAAGCGCGAAAAATGCCGTAAAGCGTGCGCTGTGCGTAATTTTTTAACGTTTTAGGGGAGAGCGCGGACAAAATTTGCATCGCGGCAACTTTTTTGCGTAGCGCCCCCGTCGGTTCAAATCCTTGACTTTTACCCCTCAACAAAAAAAAGCGCTCTTGTGAGCGGTTTCTTTTGCAATTCCGCCTAAACGCACCCGCGCCTGCCGGCTTGGTTTGTTAAGGCTCATTGATTAAAAACAAAAACTTGCCATTCAAGGCAAGTTTTTTAGTTTTTAATTAGTCGGAGTGAAAGGATTACGGCGTTACACGCCTTGTCGCGCCGTTTTTTAGGACGCGCTTCGAGCGGTCGCCCGCTCTCGCTTGTCAACAAAACGGCGGGCTTGCAGACAAAAAACTTGCCGTATGGCAACTTTTTTGCGTAGCGCCCCTGTCGGTTCAAATCCTTGACTTTTACCCCTCAACAAAAAAACCGCTCTAGTGAGCGGTTTTTTTGTTGGTCGGAGTGAAAGGA